>DAISIM010000008.1:0-59103 GCA_036821995.1 Bryobacteraceae bacterium | reverse complement strand
TCCGTAGCCGCTTTGGCGGCGTCATCGGCATCCACACCCATGATGATTCGGGTCTCGGTGTTGCAAACTCCCTGGCGGCCGTCCAGCAGGGAGCCACTCACGTCCAGGGTTGTCTGAATGGCTATGGCGAACGCTGCGGTAACGCTAATCTAGGGGCGGTCATCGCCAACCTGGAATTGAAGATGGGATTTGACGTCCTCGGCGCTCAGAATCTGCGCAATCTCACCGGCGTGGCCCGCTTCATTGCCGATCTCGCCAACTTGCCCTTACCCAATGGCCTCCCTTACGTGGGACAGAGTGCTTTTGCCCACAAGGGAGGCATTCATGTGGCCGCAGTGCTTAAAGACGCCGCCACCTATGAGCACGTATCCCCGGAAACCGTCGGCAACCGCCAGCGCGTACTGTTGAGCGACCTCTCCGGCCGCGGCAATATCTTCTACAAACTCAAGGAACATGGCCTAGATGAACGTCTCTCTGACGATCACCGCCGCGTCCTGCTTGAGCAGATCAAGCAACTTGAATACGAAGGCTATGAACTCGAAGCCGCTGAGGGTACCTTTGAGTTGCTGGTGCGCGAGGCATTGCAGCCGGAGTTGCAGTTCTTTGAGGTGGTAAATATCGAAACCACCACGCGCATGTCAGATTCGCTATCGCCGCTCACCACCGCTACCGTCACTCTGAAGGTGAATGGCGGTCTGCACTCGCATACTGGTATCGGCCACGGTCCTGTGAATGCCCTGGATGAATGTCTACGCGGCTGCCTGTCCCCGCATTATCCGGAAATCAAGCGGGTTGCCCTTACCGATTACAAGGTTCGCGTCCTCGACAACAAGAAGGGCACCGCCGCCAAGGTACGCGTGCTGGTGGAGTGGACCGACCACGAAAAGAGCTGGGCTACGGTTGGTGTCTCAGAAAACGTCATTGAAGCAAGCTGGAAAGCCCTTGCGGACGCCATCCGCCTGGAACTGATGCGATTTCACGATACCGGTGCCGAACCCATGCCAACCCCCACCGCCGCCACCGGACGTTAGCTCACCCGCAACGTAAGCGAAGCGCCGGAAGAAGCCCGTCTCCCTCCTTCGCTAAGATAGGATAGAGCGTACGGGCCCGTAGCTCAGCCGGATAGAGCATCTGCCTTCTAAGCAGAGGGTCGCAGGTTCGAGTCCTGCCGGGCCTACCAGGATCCCCAGGCTCTTGCCTGCTCCATTTAGAACGATCATCCACCATGGCTTTGCCCGAATCCGCCGTCGCCTACATCGAACATCAGAAGCAGCGTCTCCGTGCATCGGGCAAGCGGCCCGTCATCGTGTTTCCCGAAGGTGGCGACACCCGCGTGCAAACCGCTGCTGCCCGCCTCGCCCAGGAAGGTCTGGTCGCGCCGATCCTCCTGGGCAAAGCCCCCATGAATGCGCCGGTTGGCATCCAATGGGTTGACCCCGAGGACCCCGTCCGGCGTGACCGCCTTGCGGACCTTTACTTTGAGCGCCGCCGAGCCAAAGGCATGCTCAGGCAGGAAGCCCGTCAGGCTGCTACACACCCCATGCGTTTTGGATCCCTCATGGTAAGCGCGGGCGAGGCCGACGGCGCAGTGGGCAGCGCCGTCTACACGACTGCTGATACCGTCCGCGCCTATCTGCAATGCATCGGGCTCAAGCTCCAGTTCCGCCGCCTTTCCGCCTTCCATCTGATGGCGGTCCAGGATATGTCTTACGGCCATCAAGGACTTCTGGGCTTTAGCGACGCTGCCATCAATCCGAATCCTACACCGCCCGAACTCGCTGAGATCGCCATTGCCTCTGCCGGCACCTACCGCCAGTTGACCGGTGCCACGCCCAATGTTGCCCTGCTCTCCTTCTCCACCAAGGGCAGCGCTCAGCACAAGGATGCCGACAAGGTGATCGAGGCCATGCGCTATGTCCGCGAGCGAGCCCCTGACCTCAACGCCGACGGTGAACTCCAGGCCGATGCCGCGCTCGTTCCATCCGTCGGCCAAAGCAAGGCCAAGGGCTCGCCGGCCGCCGGCTACGCCAACGTTCTCATCTTCCCCAATCTTGATTCCGCCAACATCGGCTATAAGCTGGTGGAGCGCCTAGGTAACGCGGCGCTCATTGTGGTGGTGATGCAGGGCTTGGAGAAGCCCGCCAACCTCATCTCGCGCGGCTGCAACGCAGAGGACGCTTACCACTGCGCGATTGTCACTGCGGTGCAGACGTTGGGGTAGGGCCGTTGGCGAATCCCAACCATTCCAGGACGCCAACTCGCTTCCGGCCGGCGCTGGCCTGCATCTCACTGTTTCTGCTGGGAGTTACGGTCTCTTGTACTCCCATGAGTGCCCCACCGGCGCAATCTACGCAACCCCGCGCGGACCCCGTCCTCCAGCCAGCCTATCTTCAAGCTGCCGCGCGCTTGCAGGCCCTGAATCGCGAGGCACGTGCTCACTTTGCTGCTGGCCGCACCAAAGAGGCCGCACGGCTAGTGAACGACGGTCAGCCGCTTTCCAAGCAATTACTCGCCGCCAGCCGGCCCAGTCTGCTTGCCATGGAAGCCGTGTCTGACCGCGACCAGCTCTATGCCGACATGCTGCTGGCCAACCGTCACTACGGACATGCCCGCCAGATGTACCAGCGCAACGTAGCGCGATGGAAGCACTGGCGTCCGCAAACCGCCTCAACTCGCCAGCGCCTTGGTGACGCTGAAGCCGCCATCATCCGGTGTGACCAAGCAATAGCCAACCAGCAGAAACTTGGTGGCTAGAGGCCGATCAGTCGCTGCCGATTCCCCTTTTCGCAAGCTCCTCGGCAATCCTACCTGCCACTACGAATGGGTTGATTGCCGCTGCAAGCATCCCCAGCAGTGGCACCATCAGCGGCAGTTTCTCAGTTCCCCACTTTCCCGTGGTGAGGAAGTAGGCGATCACCGTCACATAGACAACTCCGATACCCAGCACCGTCTTGCCAATCGCTCGCAGGGTTTTGCGTTTACTCAAGAGTTCCTCAGTGTCACACTCCGAAAGCGGTTTCCCCATTCGATTTCCCTCCCGTGGTTGCTTGTGGGCGATGCACTGTCGATCTCAATCATGCCATGGATGTATTGACTGGCATCTCCGATTGCTGAGATTCTCTTTCACTCGGGTCATCAGCCAAGCGGGGATCCAGACCCGCATGGGACGCACCCACCAGAACCCGCAACTACCTGACGGTCGTGGGCAGGCCCCGTGATACCCTGAAAGGAGTCCCCAATTTGTCGCCGCCAAAGGTGCGTCCCTTCCCGTGAAAATTGGCTTTATCAGCTTGGGTTGTCCCAAGAACCTCGTCGATTCCGAAGTGATGATGGGCGATCTCGTGTCCAAGGGCCACGAACTCATCTCCACGCCTGAGGACGCGGATGTCCTGGTGGTGAACACCTGCAGCTTTATCGATCCTGCAAAAGAAGAGTCTGTCAACACCATTCTGGAGATGGCCGAGTTCAAGAAGTCCGGCAAGGCCCAGCGCCTCGTTGTGGCAGGCTGTCTGGTGGAGCGCTTCCGCGATCAGATCCAGCAGATGATCCCGGAGGTCGATGCTGTCCTTGGTACGAACGAGCTCGACAAGATCGTTCCCCTTTGCGAGGGGGTCGCCCCTCGAAGTGGCGCTGTGGAGCCCTATCTGTATCACGATCTCTCCCCCCGGGTCTTCACTACGCCCCGCCACTCCGCCTACGTCAAGATCATCGAAGGTTGCGACCATCCCTGCACCTTCTGTGTGATTCCCCAATACCGGGGCAGTTTCCGCAGCCGCCGCTTCGAGAGCGTGGTAAGTGAAGTCACTCGCCTCTTCGCCCAAGGCGTGCGCGAGGTAAACCTGATCGGCCAGGACACCACCAGCTACGGCAGCGATCTCGGTCACAAGGACGGTCTTGCCCGTCTGCTTGGGCGCCTTGCTCAGATTCCCACCTCCCAGGAAACCTGGGTACGATTTCTCTACGCTTACCCCAATCGAGTCACGCAGGATCTGTTGGATACCATTGCGGAATCTCCCCGTCTCTGCAAGTACATCGATATCCCCCTTCAGCACGCTAGCGCCGCGGTGCTGAAGCGCATGAAGCGTGGCGCCAACGGCGACATTTTCATGAAGCTGCTGGAACGCATGCGCGCCACCATCCCCGGTGTCACCATCCGCACCAGCATGATTGTGGGCTTCCCGGGCGAGACGGAAGCTGACTTCGAAGAGCTTTGCCAGTTCATCGAGGCTGCCCAAGTGGATAACCTTGGCGTTTTCCGCTACTCCGATGAGGACACCTCGCAGAGCTATCTGCTTGACGGCAAGGTGGACAAGCGCACCATATACAATCGCCAGCGCCGCCTCATGGCCATCCAACGCCGTATCTCGGCCAGGCGCAACAAGCGCTACATTGGCCAGGAATTGCCGGTTCTGGTGGAAGGGCCATCCCCAGAGACAGAACTATTGTGGGAAGGCCGATTCATGGGCCAGGCCCCTGAGATTGATGGTGTCGTCTATCTGAACGACTTCAACGAAACCGATGTCCAGCCCGGCCAAATCCGTCGCGTCCGCATCGAAGAGAGCCACGACTATGATCTCGTCGGCGCCATCGTTGACCAGCCCGGCAATCAGCACCTTCCGGCTTCACAGGTGATGTTCAATATCCTCCCCTCTGGTTCCGGCGTCCAGACCGTTCGCGGACGCAGTGTAAGCCAAAGCCTGAAGGCCGGTAACTCCCCAAAACCCGGCACGCCTTCCGTGCTGGCTCCCGTAGGATAGGCTGGAGGTGAGATGACCAGCAAGAAGACGATTCCTTGCCCAATCTGCCGGAAGCCCGTCGCTCTCAACAGCATCGAGATGCCCTTTTGCAGCGAACGCTGCCGGTTGATTGACCTGGGTATGTGGGCCGATGAAGCGTATCGGATTCCTGAGCCGCTAAAGGATTTCGATGCCGAGGACGCCCAACGCCGTGATCCGCAATAGCCCCGCCAACCTCACCGCCCGCATCCTGGCCACTTGGTTTGGTTGTGGCAAGTGGCCTTGGGGTCCCGGCACCGCGGGATCCCTGGGGGCCTTGGTCCCCTTGTTGCCCTTCGTGGATGGTGGCTCTACCCATTGGCGGTTGTGGGTTATCGCTCTAACCGCTGGATTCCTCTTGCCTGGCATTTGGGCCTCTGGACGCTATGCCCAACTCACTTCCAGCAAAGATCCGCAGGCCGTTGTCGTGGACGAGACCCTTGGCCAGTGGCTGACGCTGGTCTTCGCCGTTAATCTGTCCTGGGCTTCCCTCGGTCTCGCGTTTGCCCTTTTTCGCCTCTTCGACATCACAAAGCCCTTTCCAGCAAGGAGTGCAGAGCGTCTTCCCGGAGGACTTGGCATTGTCGCCGATGACCTTGTAGCCGGTCTGTACGCGGGGATTTGCCTCCATCTTGCGGGACGTTTCGGGATCATCTAGCCTCCAAATTCACCCCTGCCTGCAATTCCACCGTAAACTGCGCCAAAAGCGAAGGATAATAGGTTATATGCGGCCCCTCATTGCCAGCGTAAGTCCCACAGCCGCCATCACTGGCGGAGAGTTCCAGGTCCGTGGAGAGCACTTCTTCCATGCTGACCGACCTGCCGTGCGCTTCGGCAACGTGGCGGCTCCCCTGATTGTCAGCTCTGATTCCTATCTCATGGTCCGCGTGCCCGAGGACGCCACCGTCGGCGAACTGGTGGTCGAGACGGGCGAGGATCAGCACACATCCTTCTCCTGCGGCATCGGCATCCAGATTGCTGATAGCCTCCACCCCGTTACCAGCCCCGCCGTGGATGCCTTCGGCAACATCTTTACCACCTTTAGCGGCAGCCGCGGCCAGAAGACGCCCGTCTCTATCTATAGAATTGACCACGCCTACGAAACCAAGCCATTTGTCAGTGACTTAATGAATGCCACCGGCCTTGCCTTTGGTGATGAGGGCACCCTCTACGCATCCAGCCGCTTTGACGGCGTCATTTACAAGATCTCCCCTTCCGGCCAGATGACCCAATGGGTAGAGGGCATGGGCGTTGCCACCGGCCTTGCCTTTGATGTCCAGGGCAACCTCTTTGTGGGTGACCGCAGTGGCACCGTCTTCAAGATCAGCCAGGACCGCCAGATTTACGTCTACGCCACCATGGAGCAGTCGGTCAGCGCCTACCACTTGGCCTTTAATTCCGCGGGGGATCTCTTCGTTACCGGTCCCACTACCTCCAGCTACGATGCCGTCTATCGCATTGACTCCCACGGCGATGTCACTCCCTTCTTCCGCGGTCTGGGACGCCCGCAAGGCCTTGCCTTCGACGAAGACGACAATCTCTATGTCGCGGGTTCCCTACGCGGTCGCAAGGGTATCGTTCGGATTGACCCTTCGGCCAACGCAGAGCTTTTCGTCTCTGGCCCCAACATCGTCGGGCTGGCATTCTCACCCACACGCGCCATGATCGTGGCTACCACCAATGCCATCTACCGTGTGGATGCCGACATCCGCGGCCGGCTCGTCCGTTAGTATGCCCAACGCGCAAATCATCGCCATCGGCTCCGAAATGCTCACTCCGGAGAAGGTGGATACCAACTCCCTGTTCCTCACCAAGGAACTGAACACTCTGGGGATTGCCGTCACCGGTAAACGCATCGTCGGCGATAGCCGCGACGAGATCGCTGAGGCTATCCAGCAGTGTCTCACCCGCGCTGATCTCGTGATCGTCTCTGGCGGACTTGGCCCCACCGAAGACGACCTCACGCGTGACGGTGCCGCACTCGCCCTAGGCCGCACCTTGCACTTCGATGGCGAGGTCCTAGAAGGCATTACCGCCCGCTTTCGCAAGTTCAATCGCATCATGACGGAACGGAACCGCCGTCAGGCCTATATCCTGGATGGCGCACGTGTCCTGCCAAACCCCCACGGCACTGCCCCCGGCCAAGCCGTTGAAATTGATGGAAAACTCGTGTTTCTTCTGCCCGGCCCCCCGCGTGAACTGCAGCCCATGGTGCACGATCACTGCATTCCCATCTGGGCCGCTTTCTTCCCGTCCCGCGTCCTGCGCACGTTCACTTTCCGCATCGCTCGTATGCCCGAATCCGAAGTCGATGAGCGTGCCGCACCCATCTACACCAAGTTCACCAATCCAGAAACCACCATTCTGGCCTCCGCCGGCGACATCACTCTGCAGTTCCGCGCTACCGCCGGGACTACCACCGAAGCAGACCAGTTGCTGGCCATGGTGGCGGACCCTATTCGCCAGGAACTGGGACATCGCATCTACTCCGAAGACGGCTCCTCCCTGGAAACCACTCTTACCCGCCATCTCCTTGAACGCGGCATGACATTGGCTGTCGCCGAAAGTTGTACGGCCGGTATGCTGTCCTCACGCCTGGCGTCGGTCCCAGGGGTATCAGCGGTCTTTCTCGGCGGATTTGTGGTGTATACCGATGGAATGAAGCAGCGCTTGGCTGGCGTCGATCCGGCTCTTCTGAAAGCCCACTCCGCCGTCAGCGCGGAGGTGGCCGCCTCGCTTGCCAGCGAAACCCGTGATCGAACCGGCGCTGATTTCGCGATCTCCATCACTGGCTATGCAGGTCCGGATGGCGGCACTGAGGTGGACCCTGTCGGCACCGTCTACATCGGCATCGCGAGCCCAGACCGCCTGCTTACTGAGCGTCTAACTTTTCCCGGCGACCGCGAACGCGTCCGTACCTTCGCCACCCAGTGGGCGCTGGACATCCTCCGCGTAGAGGTCCTTCGCTACCCAACCACAGCAGTGCGGTCTTCATAAAGAGAACGAGGGGGCACGACGGCCCCCTCCCTCTCCTTGCGGTACGGCCACCACAGGAAGAGATGGTGACGTCAAACCAGATGCGCTTAACGTACACCTGGGATAATGCCCATTTGCTCAGACCCGATGCATTCCTTGAATGTCACATCGCTGCAACAATGGTGCAGCCTCGGTCAGCGCCGCCAGTCCAGCCGGAAGTGGTAGCGGTCACGGCCTCCCCGGCGATCGCTCACCAATATCACCGCTGTATAGTTATTCCGCGGGTTAGGCTCCTCTAGCAGGCGTACATCGCCGCGGCCATCCCGCCGGTCAAGGCGCAGGCGCAACCGCCGTCCTACAGGGAATGGTTCATCCAACGACCAACGCTCCACCTCTACCCGCCGCCCGAACTGCGTCTGCGCCGTCACCTCGTGGCCACGGATATAGAAAAGCACCTCATCGTCAACCCTGCCCCGGAACTCAAACCGTCCGCCGTTCCGCCCGTGGATGTCGCCCACTCGCTCCCTGCGTCGCGGGTCCAGCGCGCGCCCCGGCAGCCCGCTCCTCCAGCTAGGTTGGCGTCCCCATGCGCCTTCTCTCCAACTCACTGCTACCACCGGAGCAGGGCTCGGCCGCAGCGTGGCCGGGTTCCTCTGCCAGGACGAACTGGCAGTTCGGTCCTCCCATCCCCAGCTATCGGTGGCATAGCGTAGCCGGATGTGATACCTCGCATCCCCGCCTCGAGGATCGCTTATCCGAAACCGCAACGTGAACTTGTTGCTCCGGCTAGGCTGTTCCACCAGCCACACCCGTCCTCGTCCGCTTCGCTTTTTGAATTCCACGACAACGTTGCGCATCGGCATCGGCGCGGACATATCGCTGCCCCGCTCCTGCGCCCATCGGCCCGATAGCGTCCGGATGAACATCCGGTCGCCACGCACCGCCACTTCCACTTCCTCGTCCACCCGCAGCCGGATGTTCATCTCCCCCCGCCCGTCGTCCCGACCCCAATTGGAATTCGGACGTGGGCGGATCTCTTGTACATTCGCAGCTAGGCTGCCGCTTAGCGCAACCAGCCCGAGTAGGGTCACGCCCAAGCGCCACCCCATGCCCCAGTTCCTACTTCTCTGGATCCGCATCGCCCTTCCTCCTTTGCTTTCGATTTACCGCCCCGGTGCCGTCTACCTCAACTTCCGGTAACGCGCCACCGCTGCCGGTGATTGCCTCGAAAGACGCGGGCCGCATTCGGTGAGTTTCCTCAACTGCGGCAAAAAGGGAACACTGCTGTGGTTCAATTGCACCACCTGCGCGAAAGCCACCAAGCTTCGCCCCTAACGATTGGGAACAGTCGTTAGCCTGACTTGTTTCGGGCCGCAAACCGCTTCACTAGCCCCACGCCAAGGAAGATAATCCCCATTCCAGCTGCTTCCCGGTACCCGAATGGCTCCCGGTAGAACAGCCAACCCAGCGCCACAGCAACCACTGGGTTTACATAATTGTAGATGGATACCACCGATACCGGGAGATGGCTGAGCGCGTAAATGTAGGAACTGTATCCCACAATTGCCCCGAACACTACCAAATAGGCTAACGCCCAGGTTGGCCGTGCCTCAAACTCCACCGGGTTCTGCAGATGGGCCGTCAGCGCAAACGGCGCGAATACTATCCCTACCGCAAGCTGTTGGATAGCCCCTGCCATGAATGGATGGGCTGCCTTTGTTATGCGCCGTTGCAGCACAGATCCGCCCGCCCACAGCGCGCTACCAGCCTGCAGCATGAGCCCGCCCAAAATCACGTCCCGTGTTGCCACGGGATAGCTTTCTCCGGGCAAGGCCAGTACCACCGCCCCAACCAGACCGATACCCATCGCCAGCAGCGTCGGCCCGTGCAACCTTGGCCCGTTCGGCAGCAGGGAATCCAGCCCCACAAACCAGAATGGCGCCAGTGTAATAAAAATGGCCGCCAGCCCGCTGGGGATGATCTGCTCCGCGTAGGTCAGGAACCCATTTCCCCCGCCAATGATGATGACGCCTACAACCGCGGTCCGCCATAGTTCCTGCCAAGGCGGCCATCGGTAGCCCCTCCACCAGAGGAACGCCAGCAGCAGCCCGCCAGAGAACAGAAAGCGCAAGCTAATCAGCACCGTCGGTGCAAAGCCTTCCAACGCCATCCGAATGCCAAGATAGGTGGTTCCCCAAAAGAAACACACGGACGCAAGGGCCACATAGGCCTTGGTGAGCGACGGAGGCGGCTCCGCCACTCCGCTGGCGGAGAGAGGCTCCGGCATCGGCTGCGCGCGTTCGGGTTGCTGTCGCTCCTGCAAGAGTTACAGGGTACCACCTCAACCAAGCGCACCTATCCGCTTTGGCCGCCACTAACCCGCCGCAGTATCCTTGCCGTTGCCGAGTCCGCAAACGGATCCGCTACACTAAAACCGGTGATTCTGACATTAACTATGAACCCGGCCATCGATCGCAACGTGTCTGTGGACCGTCTCGCGTTTGAAGACCGTGGCTATATCTGCTCCACGGAAAACGCCGCTGGTGGCCGCGGCATCAACGCCTCTCACGTGTTGAACTCTTTCGGTGCCCGCACCCTCGCCCTCTGCCCCGCTGGTGGTCCCAGCGGTGAACGCTTCTGCCGTCACCTGGATGCTGGTGACTTCCCCTACGAGACCGTGCCCATCACCGGCGAAATCCGCACCAATCTCAACCTCACAGACCGCCAGGGGCTCACCATCAAGCTGAATGAGCGTGGTCCCACCCTCACCGTCGAAGAGGTGGAGCGCGTCGTTCAGGCCGTCAGCCGTCACCTGCCCGCCTCCTCCTGGCTGATGATTTGCGGCAGTCTGCCCCCCGGCGTAACGGGCTCGCTTTACAGGGAACTCGTCCGGTTGGGGCACGAAGCTGGCTGCCACGTACTGTTAGACGCCGATGACGAGGAACTCCGGGAAGGTCTCGATGCTGGCCCCATGGTGGTGACTCCCAACCAGCGCGAGGCCGAACGCTTGTTGAATACGGCTCTCATTACCCGCACCCACTTCGCCGCCGCGGCGCTACGAGTCCGCGAGATGGGTCCCCAGAATGTGCTTCTTTCCGTCGGTGGTCGCGGGGCCGTCCTTGCCACCGCCGCTGGACTCTGGGAAGTGGAGCCTCCCCGCGTCGATGCTGTCTCTCCGGTCGGTGCTGGCGACGCTCTGGCGGCCGCCTTCGTCTGGGCCATGTCGCAGGGAATGGAGATTACCGAGGCCGCCCGTTGGGGCGTCGCCGCTGGCACCGCCTCAGCCACCAAACCAGGTCTCAGCTTCGCCAATCGTCAGGAAACGGAAGCAATCCTCCCTGAGGTTTCCGCCCGCCGCGTCGAGTTTCTCTAACGATCCTCCCGGCCCTTCCATCCCCAACATGAAAAAATCCGGTGGAGTGCCCCTGAGAGCGCCCCACCGGATTTCATTTCAGTCCCGGACCTTGCGTCCTAGAACACGTATTTCAACGCGAACTGGATCCTGCGCGGGTCGTCCGCGCTATTGATCGTACCGGCGGCGGGCGTGCCTACCCCGGTGGCCGGTCGCCCGAAATTCGCGGTGTTGGTCGCGTTAAAGGCCTCAAACCGGAATTGGATCTCGTGCCCTTCAAACGGCATCGGGAAGTCGCGCGCTACCATCAGGTCCAGGTTTCTCAGGCCCGGCGAGATAATCATGTTGCGTCCCGCGTTTGAGAACACGCCCGGCTGCGATGCGGTCACGAAGCCGGTGTCAAACCACCGGTCGATCGTGCGTTCGCTACCCGGGAGATTCGGGCTACGAACGAAGTCGCCCCGCACCGTCCCCAGGTTCTGGTTGTTCACGTTAAAGGTGTGCGGCACCGGAAATCCTGAGTAGGCACTTACGATCCCACCTACCTGCCAACCACCCAGGAGCCAAGAACCGGGGCCGGATTGCAGATATGGACGGCCCTTGCCGAACGGCAGTTCGTACACCACGGAACTGATGAAGCCCAAGGTCCGGTCAAGGTTCGATCGCGCCCACTCCGGCCCCAGGTTCCACGGGTTCACGGCACCTTGGCCCCCATCGAAGAGGTCTTCGTTACCTTGGTCCATGTTGCGTGACCACGTAAACGACGCCAGGTAGGTGAGGCCCGCGGAGAAGCGCTTCTCCACCTTCGCGGTCATCGCATGGTAACTGGACCGCAGGAAGGTGTCGTGCCACGACACGTTATTGAACTGCGGCCGGATAAAGCGTTGGTTGGTGGGCACCGTGGCGCTGGGCGTGAACGGCAGGTTCACGTTCTGCGCGGAGAACAAATTCTGCGCCGCCGTACCTGCATATCCAACGGTCAGCAGCGTCTCGCCCGGAAGCGTCCGCTGCACGTCAAGATACCACTGGTGCGCTTGCAGATTCCGCCGCCGTTCTGGGAACGCAAACATCGTCACCCCGGGGCGAATCGTGCTGTTGT
This sequence comes from Bryobacteraceae bacterium, assembly GCA_036821995.1. Lineage (GTDB taxonomy): Bacteria > Acidobacteriota > Terriglobia > Bryobacterales > Bryobacteraceae > JACTMJ01. The sequence continues at coordinate 46,901 of DAISIM010000008.1, read as the reverse complement.
CGAACACCGGGAAACCATTTCGGACGAACACATCCGTGGCCACAAAAGTGGTATTGATGCCGATCTCTGTGTGTCGTGGCGCACTGGACCGATAGTTCGTTCCGTCGGTCGACAGTGAATTAGGCTCCCCATAGAAGATGCCCGCACCGGTCCGGATAACCGTCTTGTCGTTCAAGCTCCACGCTAAGCCCACGCGCGGCGCAAAGTTGTTGCGGTCGTTCTGTCCGCCGATGTCGGTGTCTGACGATGGGAGCACAAGCCGCTCATCCGCGATGTTCGCCACATTGAATGGCGCTGTCAGCCAGCGGGCAATTTGCTGGTTCTGGTGGTCAGGGAACATGCCCAAAGAGAACAGCTCATACCGCATTCCGATGTTCAACGTGAGCCGGTTGCCCAGCTTGATGTCGTCCTGGATGTAGAACCCGTAGTAAGGAACGAACACGTTTTCGCCCTGGTTGTTGCCGTAGGTTCCACCGCTCACCCAGCCCAGCATCATCGTGGCTAAGCCATTGCCCGAATTGGCTCGGGAAGGTCCCGCATTGGGGTTTTGCGCCGTGAAGCGGGTATCAAATCCAAACTGTCCGCGCCCCAGCCGGGTAGCATCACGGAAGATTGTCTGCCGCCGGTACTCGCCCCCGAACTTGATGGCATGTCGACCTGCCAAAATCGTCGTGTTGTTGTTGAACATCGTGTTGTAGAGGTTGTTCACGTTCGGCCAGAAACTGCGGGTACCTACTTCCGCAAAGCCAGCAGGACTGAACCGCGACATGCCGCGCATCGCGCCTGGATTGTACGTTTCAATGGGTGCGTTCAAAATTCCTAGCGAAGTGTTCCGGTTTTCACTTTCCGGCACGTCAAAAGCCGTATTGAAGCGCGACCAGCCCACACGGAACTCATTCAGCACGGTCGGTGTAATCGAACTGGTCAATGCAGCTGCAAGATTGTGGCCCAGAATGTCCACCGTTTGCCCTTGTCCACCCAGGGCGGGGAAGGGCAGCGTCCCCGGCTGATTGCGGAAGTTGTCCCGCAGTGAGTAGCGCACGAACATCCGGTGGTTGTCATTGAAGTTGTGGTCACCCCGGAAGTCGTACTGGTCCTCATCGTTGGAGTTCGAAGGAGAGAAAAAGTAGTTGTTCGGCGCATTATCCAGCCCGGCAATATTTGAGGCAGGATAGAGCGCAAGCACGCCCATCGAGATGGGGTCAAGACGGCCAATCGGAATGATGTTGTTCGCAAACTGAGTACGGACTGCCGCCGCCCCAGTGCCTGTGGTGGTAAGCGGATCGTAGATGCGATTCCGCACAGCCGGTTGGTTGCTGAAATCACGGCGTTCGATGATGTCGCGTGAGGGTACGGACTGCACATAGCTCTGCCCCTCGCGAATCCGCGTCGCCTGCACTGACGCAAAGAAAAACGTCCGGTTACGACCGTCATAGAACTTCGGGATGTACACCGGTCCACCAATCGATCCGCCAAACTGGTTCTGGCGGTAGGTAGGTTTGGCATTGCCAGCGCGGTTAGCGAAGAAGTTGGTGCCGTCCAGTTTCTCATTCCGGAAGAACTCGTAAGCAGAGCCGTGCAACTCGTTCGTTCCGGAGCGTGTGGTTACCAGTACCTTTGCTCCCGCACGGTAGCCATACTCCGCACTCATGTTGTTGGTGACCACTTTGAACTCACCCACCGCATCCACCGGCGGCTTTACCTGCTGCGCCTCAAAGCCCAGTGGTCCGCCCGATGTGCGCGAAGAATTATCATTGCCGTCCAGCAACACGTTGTTCTGGGCCATCTGCATGCCCACGGCGGCAAACTGGCCCTCACCGCGGCTTCGCGCGCCCGTGCCTCCTCCGCCCCCTGGCAAGGCACCGGCGGTGAACCGCGCCAATTGCAAATAATTGCGGCCATTCAGCGGCATCTCCAGAATGCGGGTTCCGTCAATCACCTGTCCCACTTCCGTGGTCTCTGAATTGATCAGCACAGCAGCCGCCGAAACCTGGATGGTTTCCGTCAGCGTTCCGGGATTCAGTTCAAAATCGAGGCGAGCCACCTGCGAAACTTCCAGGCGAAACTCAGATAACTGTTGGGTGGCGAACCCGGCTGTTGAGCACTCCATCCGGTATCGTCCCGGATTCACGCTCGGAAAGGCGTAGCGCCCATCCTGGCCTGTCGTGGATGTTGCGGTCACACCCGTTTCCACATTGGATAGGGTTACGGTCGCACCGGGAATGGCGGCCTTTGAGGAATCTGTTACCACGCCCTGAACGCCCGCATTCTGGGCAAACAAGACAGCGCAGCAACAAAATGTCAGTAAGATTAGTCGTTTCAGCATCATGGCAGACCTCCTGAATCAGTGCTGCCATTATATAAGCCACACCTGCATGCCGCAATGATTATCCACGGGGTGAAGCTCTGGAGTGATGGCAAGAGATTGCTTCCGGCTCTGCCCGATCGCCGCCGGCCATTTCTGTCTCGAGGGCTAGTAGCCAAGCTCCCGGAGCTTCTCCTCGGTCAGTTTCGACTCCGCCCGCGGGGCATGTCCGCCCATCATCTTCTCCACGTACTTCGCCACGATGTCGATCTCCAGGTTCACCGGTTGCCCCTTCGTGTAGGCCCGCATCGTGGTATGCGCATAGGTATGTGGAATCACCGCTACGCTCAGCATCCGGCCTTCCAATGACGCAATCGTCAGGCTCACCCCGTCAATTGAAACGGATCCCTTGAACACGCAATAGCGCTCCACTGCATCCGGGATCGCAATCGTCAACCACCAGTTTCCGTCGCCCAGTTCCTTTAGCGCCTCCACCTTCCCCACTCCATCCACGTGGCCCTGCACGATATGGCCACCCAGTCGCGTGGTAGGAAGCAGCGCCCGCTCCAGATTCACCGGTGACCCCACTCGCAGCGTACGCAGTCCCGTCCTCTGCAGCGTCTCCGGCGATAGATCCGCGCTGAAGCCGCCGGCAGTCACGTTGCGCGCCGTCAGGCACACACCGCTCACCGCAATGGAATCGCCTTCCTTCGCATCCGCTGTTACGATCGAGGCGCCGATGCGCAGTTCCGCCCCTGCCGCACGCTGCTCAAGGCGCTCAATCTTCCCCACCTCTTCGACAATCCCTGTGAACATTAGTGTCTCCCTGTGGCGTGCTATCCCTTCACCACGTAGGCTTCCACAGCGAACTCGTCCGGTGGGATGCTGTGAACCTGCACCCGCTCAAACACGATCGCTTCCGCGCGGCTCATCTTTCCAATGCCGCCCGCAACGGGCAGGCTCTGCAATCCCCCCAGGATCTTCGGCGCATAGTAAAAGAGGATCTTGTCCACGATCTCTTCTTCCAGCGCCGCCCAGTTTACCTTGCTGCCCGCTTCAATCATCAGCGACAGATACCGCTGGCTAGCCAGATAGTCCACCAGCTTCCGCAGGCTCACCCTGCCCCGCGCTCCATCGAAAGCCACCACGCGCACGCCCGCACTCTCCAGGGACTGCTTTCGCCCTGGATCCGCCGCGGACGTCGTCGCAATCAGCACGTCCCCTTGGCAACTCTTCACCATCTTCGATTCCGCCGGGGTGCGCAACAGGGAGTCCACCACAATCCGCAACAACGGACGCGGACGCTCAATGCCTGACCGGTCCGTCAGCAGGCAATCATCCGACAGCAGCGTGCCGATCCCCGTCAGGATGGCATCATACTGGTGCCGTACTTCCTGAACATGCGCCCGGGCGCGTTCACTGGTAATCCACCCGGAGTTGTCCCAAGGCGCCGCGATCTTCCCGTCCAGCGTCACCGCTGATTTCAGCAGCACCAGCGGCCGCCCCGTTCGCATGAAGTGGACGAACGCTTCGTTCAGCCGTTCAGCCTCCTGCGCAAATCCAGCGAGCAACTCCACCTCTACTCCAGCCGCCCGCAAGGCGGCAAAGCCTTGCCCCTTAACCAAAGGGTTGGGGTCTTCCATCGCGCACACCACCCGTGCGATGCCCGCATCCACCAGCACTTGTGCGCACGGCGGAGTCCGCCCCGTATGTCCGCATGGCTCCAGCGATACGTACGCCGTCGCGCCCCGTGCCTGATCGCCCGCTTCCTGCAGTGCCAGTACCTCTGCGTGATGCACGCCCCTCCAGGTGTGAAAGCCCTTGCCCACCACCCGTCCGTCGCGTACAATCAACGCGCCTACCGCGGGGTTCGGACTTGTCTGTCCTTTTCCCAGCGCAGCCAGGCGCAACGCTTCACGCAAATACGCAGCATCGTCCATCATGCATCCACGCTCTCTCTTTAGAGCACGCTACTTCTTGAAAATCGACCGGATAAACTCTTCAGCATCGAAGGGCAGCAGGTCATCCGCTTTCTCTCCCACGCCGATATACCGGATCGGTAGGTTCAACTCCCGCGCGATCGGCACCACCACCCCGCCCTTGGCGGTTCCGTCCAACTTAGTCAGAATGATGCCCGTCGCCCCCGCCGTGGCGGTAAATCGTTTTGCCTGCTCCACCCCGTTCTGCCCAGTGGTGCCATCCAAAACAAGCAGCACCTCGTGCGGCGCATCCGGAATCAGCTTCTTCGTCGTTCTCGTGATCTTTTCCAACTCCGCCATCAGGTTGTCTTTGGTGTGCAGCCGCCCTGCCGTATCCACAATGATGTAGTCCACCCCGCGCGCCTTCGCAGCCTGGATCGCGTCATACACCACCGCGCTAGGGTCTGCCCCCTGCTTCTGCCGGATCACGTCCACGCCTGCTCGCTGGCCCCACACTTCCAGTTGCTCTATCGCTGCTGCCCGGAACGTGTCCGCCGCCGCAAGCAGTACACTGTGCCCTTCGTTCCGGTATCGAGTTGCCAGCTTCCCAATCGACGTCGTCTTCCCCGCACCGTTCACGCCAATCACCAGCACCACAGCCGGAGGCGTCGCCACCTGTGGCAGCGCCTTTTCCGGCATCCGCAACACCTCCAGTAAGTGCTCCCGGATCACCGTCCGCAACTCATCGATATCCTTCAGTTGCTTACGGTCCAGCTTCTGCCTTACCACTTCCAGGATCTCGTTGGTGGTACGCACCCCGATGTCGGCGCTGATTAACACGTACTCCAATTCGTCCAACAGGTCTGCATCAATCTCTTTGCGGCCCGCGAAAAGGTCTTCCAGCTTCTGCGAGAAGCCTTCGCGGGTCTTCTTCAGGCCTTGCTGGAGCTTTTCAAAAAACGTAGGCTCTTGCGGAACAGAACCGAAAAGGGTTTGGATCATGAACCCTTATTGTACCAGCGGGCCTTCAACCCCCTCGCTGACAAGACCCGCCCCACGTGTGCAACACCCCCATCAGCGTGTCCTGTCCCGTCCGTGTTCACGCGGGCCGGAAATCCTTCAGCCGCGCAGCTTGTACTGCTTGCTCCCACTGCTTCAATTTCGCCTCCAAGGCCGCCACCCTCTCCGGTTCCGTTGACAAACGGTCAGTTCGCTCGCCAGGGTCCATGCCTAGATCGTGCAAGGCTCGCGTGCCATTGTCGTTCACGTACTTCCACTGCCCATCCCGGATGGCCTTTCGCACATTCTTCCCGCGCTTGTAACGCCAGAAGACCGTACGATCCGCCACAGGTTGCTCTCCTCGCAGCGTGGGCATCAGGTCAATGCCATCAAACTTGCCGGTTCCCCCGCCTGCCGCCCCCAGCAGGGTGGGCGCCAGATCCATCGTCATCGCCACCTGCTGCGTCACCGTGCCCGCCCCAATCACGCCTGGCCATCGGATATGCAACGGTGACCGGATGCCTCCTTCCCACAGCGCCCCTTTGTTTCCGCGATAGGGTAGGTTGCGCCCATTGGCATCGGCGCCGTTATCGGAGTGAAACACGACAATGGTCCGTGATGACGCACCCATTGCTTCCAACTGCCGCAGGATATCGCCAACGCAGGTGTCCAAATGCTCCACCATGCGCGCATACGTCGGCCGGTGCCGCTGCCGATGAGGTGCCGTCCCCGTTGCCGGATCAAAATCTTCCTTTGCCTGAATCGGAGTATGCGGAGCGGTAAAGGCCACATACAGGAAAAACGGCTTTGCCGTGCGCTGCTTTAGCCAGTCCACTGCCCCTTGCTTAATCAGGTCTGTCATGTAGCCCGGGCGCCTTGTGCGTTTTCCGTTCGCGAACATTTGCACGTTTCCCGCGCCATCCCCCTGTTCCTCATGGGTGTAGTAGTCCGCATTTCCACCCCAAATGCCAAAGCTTTCGTCAAATCCATGTGCTTCGGGTGAATGCTGCGGCAGGTATCCGAGATGCCATTTGCCCATCAGCGCCGTATCGTAGCCCCGTGCCCTGAACTGCATCGCCAGGGTATTCTCCGATGCCGGCAGCCCCAACTCGCCTCGTTCCTGCAGCCATGCGGCTTCGTCGTAGCGCCCGATGTTGTTCACTCCAATCGCACACTCCAATCCCCCAACCCTTTGCTGGTAGCGCCCGGTCAGCAGCGCGCAGCGCGTAGGCGTGCATTCCGGTGCATTGGCATACGACTGCGCAAACCGCACCCCCGCCTTCGCGATACCGTCGATATGCGGCGTGCGAATGTCCGGTGCACCGTTGATGGAAAGGTCACCCCACCCTAGGTCGTCCGCAACAACGACCACCACATTGGGCAATGCGCCATTCGCTGACACAACCGAAGGGGCAAGTAGCGGACTTGCCAATCCCGCAAGGAACGCGCGACGATTCATGCCCGAGATTCTAACAGCACATCGTCTCGCACTCTCTTCCTCTCCAGGTCTAACTCAGCATCCCGCTTGGTTACTCCCGCTCCCAGCTCAACCCGTTGTCCGCGTTGGCTCCGCAGCCACTTGCGCCGCAAGGGGAAAGGTCATCAGTAGGCAAGCATGGATCCTCGTGGCCTTCATCATGGTCAGCGCGGCAGCAGACTGGACTTCAGGGCAATTCGCCTTGGTTCTCCACCCCCTCACCGATGCTGCCCCGCCATGGTGTCAGCAACCAGTGTTCCCGGGCGGCGCCCCGCCCAATGGATGGCTTGCGATTACTCTGCCGCATGAGCCTGCCCCGCAGTTGGATCCGGTGTTCGATCAGCGTCCCCCGATTAGGGGATCCCAAATCCTCCTTTCGCGGGATGTATCATTTCGCATTTCCCTCTAAACTCAGGCTGTGGAAGGAGCCTACCCAAGTGACAGAACTACAGTTTGCTCAAAATGGATCCCACGCCATGCGCGGCGGCGGCTTATTGTCCATCTACATGAAAGTGGCCTACCTGGCTTATGTCATCGCCACGGGTGCGATGGGCGTGGCGCTGTTCTCCTGGGGACACCTCTGGTTACCCCAAGGGCAGGAATGGCAATCGACAGAGTTCGGCTCATTGTTGCGATTGGGCGGAGTCGCCTTGGTGGGTCTGGCCGCCATTACCGCTCCCTTGTCACTTGCCGGGGATCCGCGTACGCGCGTTCAAGCGCTGCCCTGGTTCGCCGGTTTCCACCTGCTGCTAGCCATTGCCGTCCTTCATCAGCAATACACCGTATGGAATAACGACTTGATGGGAGATATCCTGCGCCTCTGCGTCATTCTGGCCTTCGGCTTTGGCTATCTCTGGATGTGGTCGCGCGGCAAGGTCAAGATCGCCAATGAGAACCCGCCCGCACAAAGCCTCCTCCATCCCCAGGAGATCCCCGCCCAGCAACTCCGTTCCGCCTATGAGGAAGGCATCCGGCGCGTAGCGCAGCAGGAGGAACGCAATCGCCTCGCACGTGATCTCCACGATTCCATCAAGCAGCAGATCTTCATTGTCCAGACTGCCGCCGCCACCGCCGAGGCGCGCTTCGCATCGGATCCCGAGGGTGCCCGCGAGGCACTCGCACGGATTCGCGAATCGTCCCGGAATGCCGTTACCGAAATGGATGCCCTGCTCACCCAACTCCGCACGGCCCCCGTCGAGCGAACGAGTCTGGCCGAGGCCCTCCGCCGCCAGTGCGAGGCATTGGAACACCGCACCGGCGCACGCGTTCTGCTTACATCCACCGCCATGCCCGATGCGGGAGTCGTCCCCAGCAGCGTCTATGAGAACCTGTACCGTGTCGGCCAGGAGGCGCTTCAAAACGTTGCCAAACACGCTCGCGCTTCCCAGGTGCATGTCCGGCTTGGCATGGAGGGGCTCCACTTCACCTTGGAGATCGAAGATGACGGCGTCGGCTTCGATACCAACACCATCCAACAGCAGCCACTTGGCATGGGGTTGCCGAACATGAGACAACGAGCTGTTGAGTCCGGCGCGGTCTTCGAGCTGTGGAGCCAGCCAAACCATGGCACCCGCATCCGCTTCCGCGTGCCCATCCAACAGATTGATGTTCGTGAGCACCGTCGCCAGGCCTTCATCCAGGCGGCTTGCCTGCTGTTTAGTATCGGGTACGGTTTTGCTGAGCCGTTCTATCCCGTTCTGTTCCTCGCCTTCCCTATCGCCATGGTGCTCGGGTATCATCTCCGCGCTCTCCGGGTTGCCAAAACCATCGCAAAGGCGTCCACATGAAGCCCATCCGCATTGTCCTTGCCGATGACCACCGCCTGGTGGCCAAGAGTCTGAAAGCTTACCTCGATTCATTCCCCGATCTGGCTGTGGTCGGCATGGCAAGCAGTGGCGAGGAACTCCTTCAGCACGTTGCCAAGTGGGCGCCCGACATTGTGTTGCAGGATCTCATCCTGCCAGGCGGCTGGGATGGCATCGAAACCACGCGGCGGCTGTTGGCGCAATTCCCTGGTGTGAGGGTGATTGCCCTAACCGCCACTGTTGATGAGGCCCGCATGGTGGGAATCCTGCGTGTGGGGGCCTCCGGTTACGTCAGGAAAGATGCGCAGCCCGAAACCCTGCTGGCGGCTGTCCGCCAAGTGGCTGCGGGCGGAACCTTCGTTGACTCCTCGCTGGCCGTCCAGCTCGCCCGAGGCGTCGCGCCGGTCGACGATCTCACTGCGCGCGAAGTGGAAGTGCTGCGCGCCTTGGCCCGCGGTCACTCCAACCGGGAAATCGCATCGGTTCTGTTCGTCAGCGAGGAAACGGTGAAAACCCACGTAGGTAACGTCCTGGCAAAGCTTCGCGTCGAGAATCGAGCTCAGGCGATCGTGAAGGCGCTCAAGCGAGGCTTGGTAACCCTTGAGGATCTGGAAGACAATTAGCCCGCCTCTTCCGGCCGCCGCCCTATCGCAAGCCTCTGTACACAGCAAGCCGGGAGATCTCCTACCCGGTCTCTCCAAATTCATTACACTTCACCAGCCGCTCAGCGCCGAACATCTGAGGCACCGGCTGTGAGCGGATCTCCGCCCTCCATTCCCAGACACGATTCCTCAACAACAGTCGTATACCGCTGAAGTCAAGGACAGTTACAATCATCATACTTAGGTAGCGAAATATCCGAAAATCTTCATCAAAACTAAACAATCTGCTTGTCAAACTGGGTGCGGGAAAGCAAACTGGGAAGGAGTTCCCTTTAGGAGGCGTATGACGCCGTCCAAGTTCTCGTATTTAGCTGCAGTTATCTTGGCATTCTCGTTAGCGTCTCCTTTCGCGTCAGCTGCCGAATGGGTGAAGCTCAAGTCGCCGCACTTTGAGTTGTTCACGTCTCAACCAGAACAAACTGGCCGCGAGGCCCTTGCACACCTGGAGCGCCTGCATCATGCCTTCCGCCAGCCTGGCTCCAATCCGAACCGAAGCTTTCCCCCAGTCCGGGTAATCCTCTTCAACGGGTTCAACGAGTTCGGCTACTACAGTCCCGGAGGGATGGCCAAGGCCTACTTTGCCACACCTCGGATGGGAGATCTCACCAGGAACTTCATCGTCATCAGCGGCTTCGACAAGGAATCCATCAGCGTCATGAACCACGAGTTCAGCCACCTCGTATCCTTCGAGAACCGTTGGCAGCTTCCGATCTGGTTTGAGGAAGGGTTGGCCTCTTTTTACGAAACCCTCGAGTTTCAAGATGGCCAGATGGTCACCGGTAAGCCTCATGAGAAGCACCTGAAGCTGTTGCGAAATAAGAGTTTCCCGCTCATCGGCTTATTGCAGTTGTTCCAAATGGCCTACCAGGATCGCCGTTCATTCCCCGGCCACCACATGGACGCCCTCTACGTGCAAGGTTGGGCTGTTGTACACATGTTGGCAACAAATCCGAAATTCGCCCCCAAGTTCCCTGACTTCTTCCGCGCTGTCGCTTCGGGCGAAGCCACCCATGAAGCACTGGCAACGGTGTACCAAACCACCGCAGTCCAACTCCGCGAGGATTTCTTGCTCCACATCAAGCAACCTGGGGCCAGCGGGAAAGCGGAACCGGTAAACACTGCGGCGGATCCGTCAAGCTACGTGCGCATTCCCGCCGAACCCTGGGAAAGCCGCATCGTCCTTACCGAAGTGCTCGTGAGCCTCGGCAAAGACCTTGAAGCTGAAAGAGAGTTCACCACTATGCAGCGCGAGTTTCCCAAGGTTCCGGAAGTAGATGACGCCTTTGGCTCCTTCAAGCAGTTGCGCGGGGAACGCGTCATGGCCGCCCGTTACTATCGTTCTGCCATCGGCAAGGGCAGCAGGAACCCGGATACATATCTGCACTTAGCTGGGCTTGAAGGTGGAGGAGATCTTACGCGGGCTTTCGCACTCCTCGACGACGCGGTCCGCAACGCGCCCGATAACTGGCAGCTTCGCTCTTCCGCCCTGCAATGGGCCGTGCGGCACCGGCGTTACGACAAAGGTGCAGCCTACGCAGGCAGCTTCCAATCCGCGCCAGCCCAAAGCTCGTTCGAGTTCCACCTTGCCGCAGGCACAGCGCAACTGCGGGCCAGCAATCCTCACGAAGCCAGGAACTTCGCCGAACGCGCCCGGGAGCTTGCCGTGGAACCCACGCAGACACGGCAGGCGGAAGCACTCCTGGCGAACATTGAATCCGCGATTGACCGCCTTCGGGCTGCTGACCGCGTGGCAGCCAGCGTTGGCCTTGATGCGACCCAACCAGGGGCTGACAGCGCCGAAGCTCTCGCTGAAGATGTTGATCGTTCTAAGGACGTTGCCATCGATGACCAGCGCCTCCAGCAAACCCTCGACGTCTTTGTTCGCGACCGCGGTGGCAAAGTCGTGGACGGTACGCTGAAGGAGCTGCGCTGCGGACAATCAGAGGCTCTGCTCGTAGTCGCCACAGCCGATGGTTCCATGACGTTCGCTATTGATGATCCGTCCAATATCCTCATCACGCGAGGCCACCAGCACCAGCCAAACCACGATTTCCGCTGCGGTCCGCAGCAACCTGATCGGGTGCGCGTAGGCTACGAACCTGCTGCAAAGGGCCCCCGCGCCGGCTTTCTACGCATTCTGGAATTCGAACCCTAGTCCCGTGTCGCAATCATCACCATCTGGCCCGGGCAAATCATGTTCAGGGCAGCCACCCCAGCGGAAGCTTCCAGCTTTCCTGCAACGGCGTAACCGCCGCCGCTCGGTAAGGCTTGACCTTCCACCCAAAGGCTTGGCTACTCGCGCCGAATTCCGTGCTTCTCCAGCCTGTAAATCAGGGTCTTGCGGCTGATATCGAGAAAGCGCGCCGCCTTGGACTGGTTCCAGCTAAACTTCTCCATGGCCTTTTGGATGAGGTCGCGTTCGACAGCATCAAGGCTGATGCCGTCAGGGTGTAGTTGCAGGAGCGTGGCTTCGGCAGGCGAGCGCTCCTGACGCAAGTACTCCGGGAGGTCAGCAAGCGAGATCTCGTCCCCTGGGGTCAACACCACCAGCCGCTCGATGATGTTTTCCAGTTCCCGGATGTTGCCCGGCCATGAGTAGCGCTGGAAGTACGGCAGCAGACCGGTCGGCAGTCGCAAATTGGGTCGCCCCAGCTTCTGTTTCGCCTTCACAAAAAAATGGCTGACCAGTTCCGGGATGTCCTCGTGGCGCTGTCGCAACGCAGGCAATTCCAAAGGGACCACGGAGAGGCGATAGTACAAATCCTCCCGAAACGCTCCGTCCTCGATCATTGCCAGCAGATTCCGGTGCGTAGCAGCAAGAAGGCGCACGTCCACGGGGATGGGTGCGGGGGCGCCCACTTTCTCGATCTCCCGTTCCTGCACCAAGCGCAGCAGCTTCACCTGCAAATCCAACGGCATTTCTCCCACTTCATCCAGAAAGACCGTGCCGCCGTTGGCTGACTCAATCCGCCCGGGCTTGTGCGCAATTGCGCCAGTGAAGGAGCCCTTCACGTGGCCAAAAAGCTCCGACTCCAACAGTTCCCGTGGGATCGCCCCGCAGTTGATGGTGACGAACGGACGGCTCCGGCGCTCGCTGTTGAAGTGGATCGCGCGGGCCAGAAGCTCCTTGCCGGTGCCGGTCTCGCCCTGGATGAGGATCGTGGAGTCCACTCGGGCCGCCCGGGATGCGAGGTCAAGCACATAGAGTAGCGGCTTGGACTGGCCGATGATGTTCTCAAAGCCGTATTTCTGATCAATGCTGGCGCGCAGTTGCCGCACCTCCTCGCGGAGATGATGGTGCTCCATGGCGCGCTTCAACAACAGCACGAGTTCCTCATAATCGATGGGCTTTGTGATGTAGTCGAAGGCTCCGGCACGCATGGCCGCCACGGCTCCCTGAATGGTGCCGAAGGCGCTGATAAGGATCACCATCGTATCCGGGCTGTGCGCGCGAATGCGGTGCAGCAGATCTAGGCCAGACATCCCGGGCATCAGAAAGTCAGTAATCACGAGGGCGTAGGCACGGGAGTCCAGGGCTGCCAGAGCTGCCTCCGCATCCGGCGCGGTATCCACCGCATAGCCGGCCTCCTCCAATTGGATTTGCATCACACGGCGCAGACTATCGTCGTCATCCACCAGCAGGATCGAACGGTTATTCATGAGATTCCGGGCCTTGAGCAAGCGGCAAGCCGACAGAAAACGTCATTCCGCGGCCCTCGTTATGGCTAACCTTCAGGATCCCACCGATGGAGCGAACGATTTCGTGGGCAACAGGGAGGCCCAAGCCGGTTCCATGCTCTTTGGTGGTGAAAAACGGATCAAAGAGCCGGTCGGTGTGCTCGGGCTTCACCCCGCTGCCCTGGTCGCGGACATCCACCCAAAGACGTTTCGCGTCCGTCCACGCAGCCAGCACAACTTCGTCCCCGTCGCTACTGGCTTGGACGGCATTCATCACCATGTTTAATAGAACCTGCTGCAACTGCTCGGGGTCTACCACCACCGGGGGCACGCCCGCGGCCAGATGCTTCCGGATAAGGATGTTCCAACGCCGCGGAGCGTGGCTGGCGAGGCTGATGACGCGGTCGAGTACCGTCGCGATGTCAGTTTCCTTGGGCTGAGGCGGTTTGGGCTTGGCAAACTCCAGGAAGTTGGTAAGCATTCCATTGAGACGCAGGCACTCCCTCTCAATGATCTCGAGGAGTTCGGCGTGTTGACTGCTGGTAGAGGCGTTGCGGCGCAAAATACCAGCCGCCCCGGAAATACTGGCCAGCGGATTGCGAATTTCGTGGGCTAGCCCGGCGGATAGCTGGCCGACAGCAAACAACCGTTCTGCCCGCTTCATCCCCTCAAAGGTATCCCGCATGTCGGCGTGTGCCTTTCGGAGCTGCGCGGCTAACTTGCGATGCTCGGTCGTGTCGCGGTGATGGCGGGAGGATAGCAAGCCCGTCACGATTCCAGCTGTAGCCAACAGGGATAGGTCCAGCCAAAACAGAAATTCCCGGTCCGGAACTGCTCCCAAGGCAGCCTGGGCGATCATTGAGCCAACCAATACGGAAGCAGCCGCGCTGACACCAAGCGCGAGCCCCCAGCGCCAACCCAAGAGTAGCCCGGCTGCCAAAACGGGAACGATCTGCAGTCGCGCCAGAAGGGCATGCGCCTGCGTGCCATCCATGCCACCGTATCCGCCCCATAACCCTAGTGTTGTTGCAGCCAGGGCAAGCAGCCCGGGAATCAACCAGCGGCTCAGCATTGGGCCAGTACTGAAGGTCATTGGCGCCGTGCTCCAGATGAACATCCGGATAGAGCGAGGGCGCCCTCGGGATGCAAGAAGCGGCGCAGCATGGACAGCCAGCCATCTGCCGGTCTCCAACGCTGCGCGGACGGCCCGGTTACCCGCAGGACGCAACGGCTTGAATCCATGACGGTGTGGCTGGATTGCGGTGCCGGAAACTGGGGCAGATCCTGAGGTCTAGGCACGAGGAGCAACTCCTCCGGCCAGCCTCCAAACCACATCAGCCTGCTGGGGAGCCGCTGACCTGCCGCCGCCCCATCCTCGCGGATCTCGGACAACCGGACCCCGCTCATGGAAGGAGCGGCTTAACCGAACCAGTTGCGGTGAACTCCTGTGACCACATAAGCAGCAAGTTAAATGCGGCATAACATGTGCCCGCTATGATAACCATGTAGAACAGGCCGTTCAAGCCGCGGTGCAAAGACTGGGAAGATGCCCGAGTGAGTGTTTTCACGATCCGTGTTCCTCCTTCCTTGGGATGATCGCAACGGCAATAGGCAATCAGGGTGCCAAACCGTAGGAACCGGCGCCGATGCCATCTAGCCGCTAGTAACGCAAGGTGACAGCCAGGATCGCCCGACTGTGTGCAGACGGAAGGTGGACCATTTCGGGCAGGGGTGCCCCATTTCAGGCAAGGCACACGGGCAGATTCCGACGGTAACCACGTGCACTCTTCGTCAGTCAAGGCTAGGCGATGCGGCGCGTGACGTCGGGTTCAGGCTTGTCGAGCAGCGCCAGGACCTTCACCCGGCGCACTCCACCCGGGGTTATCGCCTCCACGAGGTCACCAACCCGATAGCCAAGGAGTGCGATGCCCAGCGGTGCCAGCACCGAGAGTGTATCGGCCTTACCCCAGGATTGGGATGGGTAGACAAGGTGATAGACCGCTTCCCTGCCGCTATCGCTGTCGCGCACTAGAACGCGGGAGTCCATCTGGATAATGTCCTTGGGCAACGCATCCGGCTCCACAATCTCCGCGCGGTCAAGTTCTTCTTCAAGCCGTGCAAGCAATTCCAGTTGGGCACTATGGGCCAGGAGGCGCGCTCCGGTAAGCTGGCGAAGCCTCGTCATATCAGATTCCGAGATGTGAATGGCAGGTTTGGTCATGGCGCACTCCAGAGGTTTTCGAACAACTGTATGCACGCAGCGCGCCAAAGTCCGCAGCTCGGCACCGAAGAGCGCTATTTCCCGCTCGGCGGTGCGCTTCTAGCAAATGGAGGAAAGCAAACGGCAAACGAGTCCACAAAGCTGTCGGAAGTGTCGGATCCGCCGGATCCATCCAAATCATCGCAGTTGTCGGAATTCCCCGTCTCCAATCGCCCTCGATCCTCGCGCAGGAACCCTGCCGAATTCAGCCAGCCGCCAGCCACCGGACAACCGGAGGCGCCGCGATAGAAAAAGGCCAGGCGGAACCTTTCGTTCCGTCTGGCCTCTTCGCTGGTCTGGTTGATGGTTAAATCGTTCTGGTCACTGATTTAGCGCGGTAATGCGGCAGCGTCGCGAGAAGTGATCACGCGATCAATCATCCCGTACTCCATTGCCTGCTCGGCTTCCATGATGTAATCGCGATCCACGTCTCTTGCGATGCGCTCTACTGGCTGTCCGGTGGACTCCGCCAGGATGTCGTTCAAGATCACCCGCATCCGCAGAATTTCCTTGGCGTAGATGTCGATGTCAGCCGCTTGGCCCGCCAGTCCGCTCATGGAGGGCTGGTGGATCAAGATTCGAGAATGCGGCAAGCTGTACCGTTTGCCCTTCGTTCCCGCAGCCAGCAGCACCGCGCCCATTGAGGCCGCTTGGCCCACACAAATCGTGACGATATCTGGCTCAACAAACCGCATTGTGTCCAGGATTGCCAGCCCGGCCGTGATGCTGCCACCCGGGGAATTGATGTAGAGCGAGATATCCCGCTGCGGATCCTCTGCGGCCAGAAAGAGAAGCTGCGCGATGATCAGGTTTGCCACCTGGTCGTCGATCGGCGTCCCCAAAAAGATGATGTTCTCCTTCAGGAGGCGGGAATAAATATCAAACGCCCGCTCTCCACGGGAGGTCTGCTCGACCACCATGGGGACGAGTACCGAACTGCTCATCGAGTGCTCCTTTTGCCAATTCGCTGCCCGTTGCTCGGGCGGTCAGGCTAGTTCTTCCGAGCGACTGCCTTGCGCGCCTTGCGAGGCTTTTCCAGAAGCTTTCGCTTCTCTTCAAGCGCTCGCGCGAGGTCTGCAATGGAAGTTCCCTCCAAATAATCCAATATACGCAATCGGAGGTCCTTCCACGAATCGTGCATGCCGCAAGGCGCCTCATCATTACACTCGGCGAGGCCACTGATGCATTTCTCGTAGTCGCCCATGCCATCCAGCGCTTCCACAATCGAGAAGAGCGTAATGTCTTCCGCTGGCTGGCGCAAACTGAACCCTCCGGTGGGTCCTTTACTCGACCGCAAGAGCCCTTTGCGGGCCAGTTGTTGAAGAATCTTTGCCAGGAAGTGCGACGGAATGTCTTCCTGCTCGGCGATATTCTTCACCATCACATAGCGGCTGTCTGAAATCTGCGCGAGATGCACAAAGGCGCGAATGGCGTATTCCGAAGATCGGCTGTAAATCATTGAGCAGTTCCTTCAGGGAAGTGGATCATTTACTCCTGTATTCCTAAAAGGGTAACACTGTCATTCCGTCAGCGAAAGGGCCATGTGCATCGTTGGCCAGGATTTTTTTGCAGCAATCACTGAGGCTCCAGGCGAAACGCTTTGGCGCAAGCTCCCATGAGGGAAACTGCCTCCTTAGCCCAACTTGTGTGCGTTCACCAGCAGCACGACCGAGTGTCCCGAAACATGCGGTCCAACGTCGCTGGGTTCACCCATGCTTGATTCCAAGTGTGCGTGCTAATGTCCCTCCATGCTCTAGCCGATAGGTGTAGTACGGTTGAATCGAGCTGGGTACTGATAGAACGAAGAAAGGGAGAAAATAAGTAACAATCACGCAATTTCCCCCAATCAGCACGCACGAAAGTCCTGTGGGTACTCTAAACCATTCCAGAACTCCCCCATTTCCGATTACGATAAGGCAGACGCTCCATAAGGTCCGGATCTGCCAAGACGGGAACCCCAATCAGGGTTGCCGCTAGCAGTGGGCCTCGTGGAGCAACGGGGGCTCAACAATGGTCCCCTCCATTAGAGGACTTGGACGCGGAGCGCGATGGATTTCTTGCCGATTGCGGCCCGATGTGGGATATGCTCCCGCATTGATTTATTTGGAGCATCGCTCAGAGCAGGTAGACGATGAAGGTTCTGGTAGCCGAAGACGATCTGGTTCAATTGCGGTTGCTTGAGGTTACCCTCACGAAGTGGGGTTACCAGGTGTTGAGCGCACGCGATGGCGAATCCGCATGGCGTCTTCTGCAACAGGAAGAAGGCCCCATCCTGGCTATCCTCGATTGGATGATGCCCGGCTACTCCGGCCCCCAACTCTCCCGTCTTATCCGGGATCAAAGCGCAAAACTTTACACCTACATCATCCTCCTTACTGCCCGTAAGGATAAGGAAAGCATCATCGAGGGCATGGACGCCGGGGCCGACGACTATCTCGCCAAACCGTATATCCTTGACGAGTTAGCAGCCAGAATCCGGGCCGGTAAGCGCATCCTCCATTTGCAGGAAGAACTGGTCAAGGCTCAGGAGGCTCTCCGTGAGGAAGCGATGCGCGATCCACTTACCCACCTTTGGAATCGCCGCACCATCTTCCAGCGCCTGGAAGCCGAACTCCGAGCTACCAAGACCTCGCAGCAACCGGTGGGTATCATCCTTGCGGATCTCGATCACTTCAAGGACATTAACGATTCATACGGCCATATCTTTGGCGACCACGTTCTCCTGGAAACCGTAAAGGCCCTCCAGTCAGCACTTCGGCCCCGAGATTCCATCGGCCGTTTTGGTGGCGAGGAGTTCATCGCGGTGCTACCGCAATGCGGTTTCGATGAGGCCATCAGCGCCGCCGAACGCTTGCGGGTTGCCGTCGCCTCACGTTCCATTCAACATGGCAATGGCCAGGTACCTGTAACCATCAGTTTGGGCTGCACAGCGTCCGTTCCAGGTGCCGATCACTCCTTGGAGATGCTCTTGCGCGCAGCCGATGAGGCGCTTTATGAGTCGAAGCGCCAAGGGCGCAATCGCGTCTCGGCCCTTCCGGTTGATCTGTATGTGGCCAGCCTGCGACCCGTGGAAACGCCGTAGACCTGCTGCCCCTCCAGTCGATGGGCCTATTCCCGCGCTGCGGCCCTCTCGCTACCCTCAAAGTGGCTTAGCGAGTCCATGTACGTCTCCAGGCCCTTCAGTAATGCTTCCGCAATCTGTTGCCGGTAGTCGGCCTTCTTCAGCTCAGCCTCCTCTCGGGCGTTGCTCAAAAAGCCAATCTCCACCAGTATGGAAGGCATCTCCGCCCCCACCAGCACAATAAAGGGGGCTGCCTTCACGCCCCGGTTCTTCTTCGCCAGTCCTTTCGTGCGCTGGGTGCGGTATAGCGCATTCTGGATCCTTGCGGCGAAGTCTTCGCTTTCATCCCGCTTGTCCTTCAGCGCGATCTTGCGCACGATGTCCTGCAACTCCGCAACTGACCGTTCCGAACTGGCGTTCTCTCGAGCGGCCACATCCATCGCCTCCCTGGAAGTGGTGAAGTTCAGGAAAAACGTCTCGGAACCGGACGCGAGCTTATAGGGAGAGGAGTTTGCGTGCACCGAAATAAACAGGTCCGCCCGATGGCGGTTCGCGATTGCAGTGCGTTCCTCCAGGGAAACAAAGATATCGTCCTCGCGGGTTAGCACCACCTCGCTGCCTACGCGATCGCGGACAAGGTCAGCTAACCGCTTCGAGATGTCCAGCACAAGATCCTTTTCCTTTAGCCCGGACACACCCGTCGTACCGTGGTCCTTGCCTCCGTGCCCAGGGTCAATCACCACACGCCCGATCTTCAGCCCCAGCGCCCGCACGAGGCTTTGCCGGCCGTTAACCGTCCGCGTCGCAGGCTTTGCCAGGGCCACCTCGGGGTTCGCCCCGCCATCCGGAGTTGTGGCAGGGGATTCGACCGGATTGGCCGTCGCACCTGATCTGGACTTCTCTGCGGCACTGGAAGCGGAACTGTCTAAACCTTCCAGGCCTTGGTTGGTCGCCAACGTCGCTATCTCAGAGGCACTGACTACACCTGCCACTGGAGGCTGGACGGGGCTTGACTGTGAACCCGGTGATCGGACTTCTGAAGCTTGAGGGCGCACCTGCTGGCGTGGTGGCTCGTTGGTACCAATACTCTTCTGCATCCGCGCGGATTCTTCCTTCTTCGCGGGGGGAGTTGTGGCAACAGACGCCGGACTGTTGGTTTCGATCGCTTCCGCTGGCGCTGGCGTGGCACCGTTCACCACCCCACTGCGGCTAACCTGGATCTCCTGACGAGCCTCTTTCCGCGTGCGCAGCTCAATCACGAGGCGGGCAGGGTTGGCAAGCTGCGACGTATTGATCAGGCAGCTCTCATTCAGATCCAGTACTACCCGCGCGGTGCCAGGGCTGTTTTCCGCATAGCGGATCTGCCGCAGCAGCGCATCGTTAACGTCGATGGTCTGGACGCGGCCGCGATCCCGCGCACCCTTGATGAGGGTGAGGTCTACGTTCGGCAGGTCAAAGAAAGCGCGGGGAGGATCTTCCAACCGGTTCCACTTGTACGTGAACTCGCCATCCACCTGTACCACCACGCGTGTGACGTCGCCCAAACTCCAGAAGCGGATCTCCTGTAGCCCAGTGGCGCACGCGCCGCCAGCAACCAGAGCCACTAGACACAACAGGAGCGTAAGGGCACGTAGCCCCCCAGTCGACGGGATTTGCAGACGTCCCGGCATGATCTCGCTGTCGCCTCTTCCGCAAAGGGCTCGATGGCTAGCCCGACGCCTACGGAACGCTCACGGTTTCGATATGCCACCGGCCTTCAGAATCTGTGTACACCCGGAGGGGTGCTAACTGCTCGCGTTTGGATTCCGTCTTTGCTGCCTCCAACCCTTCAGCAGCCGGTACCGCACCGTCAGCCAGAACGGGAACCGCCACGCCTTGCCCTTCCAGTACACGGGTCACCTTAGTGACATATTGCTGAGTCTCGGTATAGGGCGGAATTCCTTGATGGCGATCCACCGCACCCTCTCCGGCATTGTAGGCTGCCAGCGCAAGCCTCAGGTTGCCACCAAAGCGTTCCGTGAGGTACCGCAGATACTTCACCCCACCCTCCAGATTTTGGCTTGGGTCAAAGGGATTGGCGACACCGTAGCGTTGCGCCGTAGCTGGAATCAGCTGCATCAAGCCTTGCGCACCTTTGGGCGAGATCGCCTTCTGCTGGTAGTTACTCTCCACCTTCACCACGGAATGAACGAGTGTGGGATCCATCCCATGCCGCTTCGCGGTCTCGTCAATCATCTCGCGGATGACTGAAGTCTCTACATCTTTGGTTTGCCGCGCCGTTTCCTGAGCTTGGGCCACGCGCTTCTTGATGGCTTCCTGGCTCTGGGGGGCCTTCTTCAAAACACCCGCTGAGTTCACGCCGCTGGGACGCACGCGCACTAAACGTCCGGTGTTTGGGTCTACGCCCACGGTGGTCACCTTTCTCGAGGCTGCGGGCCGTTCAGGCACAGCCGCTACAACGAGATCCTGCGGCATCAACAACGCAAAACCTGCCAGAATTAAACAGATTCTCAACAAGTTGTTTGTTTCCACTTTACCAGCGATTCCAGCCAGCCCCAAGCAAATTCCTCGCAACCCCAATGCTACCATGCGATTGGAATGGCTTTGGGCTTTCTCATGACTGGTGGGGCTAGCAGCCGGATGCGTCGTCCAAAGGCGCTCCTGCCCTGGTACCCTTCTCCCTCCCAATCCCTTCCGGCCGTCACCACGCTTGCCGCCCACCTCTGCGGTGTGCTTCGAGATCTCTGCCAACAGACCTACGTTGTGGGGGACTTGGATATTCCCGCAGCCACCACCGTCCGTCTCTGTGACGCCATTCCGGGCATAGGGCCTTTGGGGGGCGTGCTGAGTGCGTTGCGGCTGCCTGGGGATGACTGGCGAGTGCTGCTGTCCTGTGATACTCCGTTCGTTACCGTTGACTTCCTGCGGGAGTTGCTTGCCTACGCGAATCAGTCTGACGGTGTGGATGCAGTGGTTGCCCGCTCGCCCGATGGCCAGCTTCATCCCCTTTGCGGCGTCTATCATTCCCGTGCGGTGTCCACTCTGGAGGAAATCTTGGCCCAGCACGCTTTGGTTGGCACCCCGGTTCGCGGCACCGTTCAGCCTCCACGTGCGCCATCGATGCACCGCTTCCTTCGTGCACTTCCCCATCAGCCGCTGGAACCCGCTGACCCTTCCATGCTCCGGAATCTCAATACGATGCAGGACTATCTGGCTGCCCTCCTTGGCGCTTCGTCTCCCATTTGACGCCAGGGAGTGCCTGGGGGTCACCCCCGGTTTGGGAATCCGCGCCCCGTCAGGGCACAATAGGGAGAGCATCGCCCTGGGAAGGGGCGCGTGCCCGCGCCGTACGCAATCACCATGGCGGAACCGTTCAAGCACTATCTGGAATTCCAGCACGTATACAAGACGTTTGATCGACCCATTTTGGTCGATGTCAGCTTTCACGTTGATAACGGCGAGACCGTTGCCATCATTGGCAGGTCCGGAGTGGGGAAGAGCGTCTCGCTGCAGCACATTATGGGCTTCATGAAGCCGGATGAAGGCCGGATTGTCGTGGGCTACCAGGATGTTGCTGCCTTCACGGAGAATCAGTGGCGTGAAGTGCGAAAGAGAGTAACCATGGTGTTCCAGTCGGGCGCCCTGTTTGACTCGCTCACCATTGGAGAGAACATTCTGTTCTCCCTGGAACTGCGCGATGACTACGACCAGAGCAACAAGATGGACGTGGTACGCGGCCTTCTGCGGTTGGTGGATCTCGAAGATGCGCTTGACCTCTATCCCGCGGACATCTCTACCGGTTACAAGCGGGCGGTGGCGATCGCTCGAGCATTGGCCGCCCAGCCCGCCTGCATCCTCTATGACGAGCCCACGACCATGGTGGATCCCATCATGTCCGACCATCTCGGCAACCTGATGCTGCGCCTGAAGACCCAACTGAAACTCACTTCCGTGGTAGTCACCCACGACCTCGACCTGATGAATAAGGTGGCTGACCGTGTCGTCTTCCTCCACGACGGCAGCGTTGTGTTCAGCGGCACGCTGCCGGAACTGTACTCGTTTGACCATCCGCACGTGCAAGAGTTCCTCCGCCTCGACGAGGTGTCGATGGACCTTGCAGGCTGAAGCTAGCCCAGTCCTCGCTTCCTCGCAGGAAGCTGGAAACGGGACCGGCTCCGGAATGGTCGATAAGATGGAAGAATCGGATCACCCGCCAGCATGAACCCCACTTCAATCACCCACGAAACTCTAAAGAAGTACCCTGCCGCATTGGACCGTGCCGCCCGGCTTTGGGGTATCGACCTGCATTATTGGGACATCTTTGGCAGGAGACATGAGGTGTCAGCGGACGTAGTCAAGGGTATCCTTGCCGCGCTGGGAGTAGATGCCCACAACGTGGCAAGCCTGAACGCGGCTGCAGAGAAGCGCCTGCTTGAGGAGTGGAGTCGCGAACTGCCGGAGGTGGAAGTGGTTGGCCTGCGCGGGGATGCGCCCGCCTGGGTGAATCTTCCTGCTGATGCCGCCAACATCCCTTTGCGCGTTTACCTCGCGTGGGAAGAAGGCGGCGGGACGGATTTCACTTACGCAGCCGGTTCCATGGAGGTGCTAGCTACCTGCTGCATTGGCAAGCAGCGCTTCGTCCGGCTGCGTATTCCGTTGCCTGCGGAAACACCACTGGGTTACCACGTGATGACAGTCGAGGGGGGGCTGCCCGGCAAGCGGCAGTTCGAGGCCCGAACCCAGCTGATTGTCACTCCGGAGCAGGCCTACCAGCCGGCCTGTATCAGCGACGGGAGGAAGTGCGCCGGGGTGGGAGCCAGCCTCTACAGCCTGCGGAGCCAACGGAACTGGGGCTGTGGGGACTTCACTGATCTGCCACAGTTCTGCGGTTGGGCGGCTGAGGAGTTGCGCTGCGCATTCGTGGCGCTAAACCCTCTGCACCTGATTGCGAACCGTCTGCCTTACAACGCAAGCCCTTATCTGCCTGTAAGTACCTACTTTAAGAACTTCATTTATCTTGACTTAGAGAGAATTCCGGAATTTCAGCGATCAGCCTGGGTACAGAGACGGATGGAGGATCCCGCCATTCGCCAGCGTATTTTGCAGCTGCGGTTGAAGGAGCAGGTGGACTACGAGGGTGTGGCGGCCCTCAAACTGGGCTTGCTGGCTTTGAGCTTCCTGGAGTTCCGCCATGAACTACGGGCGCGGTCGCCGCGGGCTCTGGCCTTCCTGGAGTGGTGCGCCTCGCAGCACGATTTGCTGACACCCTTTGCCAACTTCTGTGCGCTGGACCGTCACCTCCACAAGCGCAATCCCGATGTGTGGGTGTGGCAGGACTGGCCACAGGAGTATCAGAATCCGGAATCGCCCGCAGTGGAGCGGTTCGCCAAGCAGCACAAACACCTGCTGCAGTTCTATTGCTGGGTGCAGTGGCTGGTGTTTGAGCAACTGCATGAAGCGGGTGACGCGGCCAAGGCTGCAGGCCTGGAAATTGGCCTTTATCACGACCTTGCTCTCGCAACGGATAATTGTGGCGCCGATGTCTGGGCGCAACGCGACTTCTTCGTGACGGGCTGCCGGGTGGGCGCACCGCCGGATGACTTCTCGCCCGAGGGGCAGGACTGGGCCTTTCCTCCCCCGAGCTCAGACAGACACCGCCGCGACGCTTACCGCATGTTCCGCGAGTCTATCCGGCGCAACATGATGGCAGGCGGGGCGCTGCGGATTGATCACGTAATGCGCTTCTTCCGGCTTTATTGGATTCCTGCTGGATTTACCGCCGCCGACGGAGCCTATGTTCGTGATGACGCCAGCAACCTCGTCAGGATTCTAGCTCTGGAGAGCGTTCGCAACCAGGTGCTAATCGTTGGCGAAGACCTGGGTACCGTGGAACCGGCCACCCGGGAGACCCTTGAGAAGTTTGGCATCCTCAGCTACCGCCTGTTCTTTTTTGAGCGAGATGACGCGGGCGCAATGAAGCTGCCGGAGCACTATCCCGCGGAGGCGCTGGTAGCGACCTCCACACATGACCTGCCGACGATTGCGGGTTCCTGGATTGGCCGCGATATCGAAGCGAGAGACTACGCGGGGCTATTGCCTGACCATTCCGTTTACGAGCAGCAATGGGCCGCGCGGCGTGACTTGAAACAGCAGATTCTGGACGCACTATTTGCCGAAGGACTGATGCCAGACCATTACACCCGCCGGGCGCACGAGATCCCCGAACTCACAGGAGAACTCCATAACGCGGTGATTGGATACCTGGCGCGGACCCCGGCCAAGATGTTCCAGGTGAATCAGGAAGATCTCATCAAGCAGCTTGACCAGCAGAATTTACCGGGCAGTACGTGGCAGTACCCCAACTGGCAGCGCAAGATGGCTGTTGGCGTGGAAGATCTCCGCCGGGATGCGCTGGTGCGAGGCTGTGCGGCCATGCTGCGCCACTGGTTGAAGGAAGCGGGTCGCTAGGCCTGGCCTTGCTGGTCCATTCCACGGTTCATCAGGAAGGTAGCAACGTGGTGAAAAAAGGGCCGCAGGGTGGCGGCGGCTTCCGGAGCTAGGGCTGCTTCGTCGAGGGCGCGGTCCATCAGTAGTACCCATCGGTCGCGGGCGCGCCGGTCTACCACGAAGGGGGCATGGCGCATACGGAGGCGGGGATGCCCCCGCTCCTCCAGATAGGTTTGCGGCCCGCCGAAGCGGAAGATGAGGAATTGTCGCAGACGCCGCTCTGCGCCAACAAGGTCGTCCGGGGGATACATCGGTCCCAAAACGTCGTCGCCCGGAATCTGGCGGTAGAAGGCCTCCACCAGCTGGGTAAAACCTTGTTCGCCAATGTGGGCGTAGATCTCGTCTTCCGCTAATGGCACCATACCCTGGGTTCGATGAGTTTGTGGCATCTAGGGGATGCACGTTTCACACACGGCGATCCACGATGCCCTCAGCAGCGGTTGCGGTCGATTGAGGGACGGGATATGGGCCGCGCTGTGCGATTTTGGAAATCGAATGGCGTGGCTGGAGTCTAATAAGTACATGGCATGAGGACTCTGCGTGCATTGGCGCGATGGCAACACGGTGGCGGACAGGGTTTCCTGTGCCTCGCACTCCTAGGGATATGCCTGTCCGGAATGCCAGCCAAGGCGCAGGACCTTCCGGTTTCCCGGGATTCGATCCGGCAGCAATTGAACCTGCGGAAGTCGCTATCCTGCAATGTGCGCACCGGATTTCCCGTGCTTCTGTTCGACTTCAAGATGCACTCTCCGTTTGTGGTTACCCTGCCCGTCAAAGCATTGAAGGAAAGCCAACACTTAAACGTGCGGGTGTGGACGGTACCCACGAAAGACTTGGATGGCAAGCCCTTTGCGAACCGGCGGAACACAAACTTCCTGGCCAGCCGCATCCCCCTTGCGGATTTACGGCAAAGCGGGAACCAGTTCCTGCAGGTGAATGGATCCGTAGCCACGGGTGCGGGGGAGTACTGGCACTTCCTTTCGGTGGACAATGGTCAAGGGCTTGGCTGTGTGAAGGAGTGGCGAGTGAAGGCAAAGCCAGAGAAAGCGCTTTTGCCCGAGCTGGTACTGAAGCCGGGAGAGGCGATGGATCCGCGGCTGACCGCGTTTGCCCGTCAGCGGCCGGTGGCTAAGCGCGAGAGTGGCATCCGCGTAGCGGTGCTGCTGAATGTAGACAACCGCTCCTGGAGGCGGGTGTTGACTGATTCCAACAACATGATTGCTTTGGCGGCAGCCTTGAGGAAGGTGGCGGAGGATGAACGCGTGCGCGAGGTTGCCCTCACTGCCTTCAGCCTGGAAGACCAGGAAGTGTACTTTGACCAACCCTATCAGGAAATCGTAGATTTCCGGCGGCTGGGCGTAGCCTTTCGGCAAATGAAGCCGGGGCAGGTGGACCTCAGCCAGTTAAGCGCAGGTAGTGAGGCGCAGTTCCTGGCGGATGTATTGCGGGAGCGGGAATCCCGGTTGACGCAAGCTGACCTGATCCTGTTTGTAGGCGCTCGCAGTCCGGTGTCGGACAAGGTGCCCCCAGCGGCGCTGGAAACTCTACGGCCAGGAAATCCTGGAAAGGTAGCTTATCTGGTGACAAATCCCTTCCGGTGGCGGTCGCCGCTGAACCGCGATGTCATCGGGCATGCCGTGAAGGCCCTGGGCGGAGCGGAGAAGGAAATTCGCTTGCCGGCTGATCTCACGAAAGCCGTCCAACAGGTGGTGAGGGAATCGATGCGGAATGTGGCGATGCCCGCCGCGCAGTAACTCCAATGTAGTTCCATTAGGACACCCACGCTGGCGGGCGGTTCGCGATGGATCGCCTAGCAATTCAGCACTTCGCCCAAGGGGCGGTACGGCAGTTGCAGACTTTCGGCCACGCCGTCGTGAGTGCAGGTGCCCCGATACGTATTCACTCCGGTGGCAAGGGCTTCACTTTCGGTGACAGCCTTGGCGAAGCCCTTATTGGCAAGCGCCAGCAGATAAGGGAACTGGGCATTTGTGAGCCCGTGAGTGGACGTGTTGGGGACCGCCGCGGGCATATTGCTGACGCAGTAGTGAAGCACGTCGTCCACGAAATAGATGGGGTCGGTGTGCGTGGTGGGGCGGGCGGTTTCGATGCAGCCTCCCTGGTCAATGGCGACGTCCACAATCACTGCGCCCTTCTTCATGGCGGTCACTACTTCGCGGCGGACAACCTTCGGGGCGGATGCGCCGGGGATGAGGATGGCTCCAATGACGAGGTCAGCGGCCGCGGTCTCCTCAGCTACAGCCCAGGGGTGCGATGCGATGGTGCGGATGTGCGGGCCAAAGATGTCCTCCAACTCCCTTAGGCGGTTGATGTTGCGGTCGACGATGGTGACATCCGCACCCAAGCCAAGGGCCATCTTGGCCGCATTGGTGCCCACGACGCCGCCACCGAGTATCACCACCCGGCCAGGCTTCACTCCGGGGATGCCGCCCAGCAGGACGCCGCGACCGCCGTTAGGGGCCTCCAGATAGTAGGCTCCAATTTGCACGGAAAGGCGCCCAGCCACCTCGCTCATAGGGGCCAGAAGGGGGTAGCTGCCGTCCAACTCGCGCATGGTCTCGTAGGCGATAGCGGCACAGCCGGATTGCAGTAAGGCCTGGGTGAGGTCAGGAAGCGGCGCCAGATGCAAATACGCGAAAAGGATCAGGTCCTCCCGCAGGAAGGGGTACTCCACTGGTTGGGGCTCTTTCACCTTTGTGACCAGATTCGCTCGCTTCCAAAGGTCGCTGGCGGTGGGGACGATCTCCGCGCCGGCAGCCTGATACTCCTCGTCGCTGAAGGAACTGCCCAGGCCCGCGCTTGCCTGCACCAGCACTTCGTGACCCGCCTCGCGCAGGAAGCGGACGCTGCCCGGGACAAGGGCAACCCGAGTTTCGTGGTCTTTGATCTCTTTTGGTACTCCGATAATCATGGTGTTCTCCAGAGGTAGGGGTGGCGGAGTGGCTGGTTAGCGATCCGCCGTAGGACTTGTGGGCGCGGGCGTATCTGGGGCGGGTGGAGTAAGAACGCTCTCGACGCCGGGGGCTGGTCCGCGCACCGGGCCAAGGCCCAGCGCAATCAGCGACAGGGCATTGATCTTCCCCGTGGCCGGGATTGCGTGTTCCTGTTGGAAGCGCTTCATCGCCGCGATGGAGCCGTCATCCCATTTGCCAGTAGGCTCCCCTTGCAAGTAGCCCGCCTTGGCCAGGGCGGACTGAATCTCAGTGAGCCGTTCGGGGCCTGGCTGCTGGGGTACGCGCGGTCTGGCGGCGCGGGCTGGCTGGCGGCGGGTGGTCCTGCGAACCGGTGTACGCTTCGCGGCTGTGCGGGTAACCTTTGACTTGGATGGGGCAGCCTTTTTCGCGGACCTTACGGGTTTGCGCGCGGCAGGCTTCTTGGAAGCCGTTGTGGGCCGTTTGGCTGCTGCGACTGGTTTCTTTGCGGACGTTGGTTTCCGCTTTGCCGAACGAACTGGTTTCTTTGCCGCGGCCGCTAACTTCTTCGCTGCGGGTTTGGGCTTAGCCGCGCCGGTTTGGGCGGGAAGCGCGGTGGAAAGGGACAAAGCAAACATTGCCAGGCATACGCCGAGACACAAATTCCGAAGCAGGCGGACTGACAGCCGGATCCTGCGGATTGACACTAGGTGGCGTAAGTCCATCGCTACGATTCCGGACCAGCAAACAAGCTGCCACCAGGACATGGCGGCCCAAGCCCTATGCTACTACGGAATTGCCCTAAGGTTGGCTGCCTGGGTTGTTACTGTTGGGGCTGCCCGCTGGGAACCGTGCCTGCGGCGAAGAAGCGCGTCCAGGTGGTGGCGTCGGGGCGAGGCGCGCCCAGCTTGCGATAGACGCGGAAGGCGACGGCGTCACCGGGGCGGAGGCGCTCCCGATACGAACGAATATCCTCAACGGAGCGAACCGTCTGGCCGCCCGCGGAGACAATCACGTCATCGCCGCGAAGTCCAATGGCCTCTCCCAGTGAACCTGACTCCACGCGGCTAATCAGCACGCCGTGGTCTTCGGGGAAGTTCCACCCTCGGAGGCGATCCGCCGGGATGTTCTGGATGGAGATGCCCAGGTTGACATCAGCCGACGGCACGGCTGGCGCCTCGGGCGATTCCCCAGGGGCGGTCGGAAGGCCGTTGCGGCCGCGATCTCCAAACAGTTGGGCGCGATCGCCTATAAGCACGTTCATCTTCACCTGTTTGCCACCTCGTTGAACGACCACCGGCACCGCATTGCCCACCGGCAGGGAGGATACCTGATCAATCAGGGCGCTTCCACTGCTGATCTTGCGGCCGGCAATCTCCAGGATGACGTCATCCACCTGGATGCCCGCTCGGTCAGCCGGTCCGGATGCCTGCACGCCGGCAACGATCACGCCTTCGTCTACGCCATAGGCGCGCAAGACCTCAGGATCGTCGCTGCGGTTGAGAGAGATCCCAATAGAGCCGCGGGTGACGCGGCCGCCCTGTACAATCTGGTTGTAGACACCCACCGCCGTATTCATGGGCATGGCGAAGCCTACGCCCTGATAGCGGCCGCTGTTGGATGCAATGGCAGTATTGATGCCGATGACCTCCCCCCGGATATTTAGCAGCGGCCCGCCACTGTTGCCAGGGTTGATGGCGGCGTCGGTCTGTAGGAAGCGCTGAAAGGCCTGTGCGTCCGCAAGCTCTCGCTGCTTGGCGCTGATGATCCCGGCGGTGACGGTGGCTTCCAGCCCAAAGGGGGAGCCAATGGCCACCACCCAGTCCCCCACCTGGACCGCGTCAGAGTTGCCTACGGGGGCGGTTTCCAGGGGGCGCCCAGCGTCGATCTTGATGACGGCGATGTCGGTTTCGAAGTCACCCCCAATCAGCTTCGCCTCATATTCCTTGCGATCTCCATGCACCTTCACCAGGATGTTGGTGGCCTCTTCCACAACGTGCCAGTTGGTGATGATGTAGCCGTTCTTGTCCACCACGACGCCAGAACCGATACTATTGCTGCGAAAGGGGCCGCCATCGCCAAACGGTGGCTCAAAGAAGCGGCGGAAGGAGTTCTGGTCGTCATCCGGCTGGCTACGGCTGGCGTTTTCGCGCCCGCGCCCTTTGCTGGTGGTGATATTGACGACCGACGGTTCCACGCGGCGGGCCAACAGGCTGAAGGCATTCGATAGCTGGACGGGGTCCGGGATGCTGAGCGGTGCCGCATCGGGCGCAGCCACACGGGGGACAGCGCGCACATCGTCATCCAGAAGCGTGCCAATCACGATCCCGATGGCCAATGCACACAGCACCATCGCGAACACAAGCAATGCGTATCTGCGCGACATTCCAGAAGGCCGGTCCCTTAACTCTATGATGCCCGTAACCGGCGCGATTTGCTAGCAAAGATCCAGTCAACCGAGGAGCCAAAATCGGCCAGACTTGCGTTATCGGATGGTGAGCACTTCAGAAAGCGGCTTCTTCTGGATAGCGGGAACCTGGGCGCCGAAGGCTGGGTATCCAACCGGGATCAGAAGGAAAGGTCGTTCGTTCCTGGGCCTCTCTAGCAGGTCGGTAAGGAAACCCATTGGGCTGGGAGTATGCGTGAGGGTGGCGAGTCCGCTGAGGTGCAGGGCAGACAGCAGGGCGCCGCAGGCGATGCCCACGCTTTCCTGAACATAGTAGTGTTTGCGCTTGTGCTCCACGCCGTCGATCAGTTCCAGGCCATAGTCAATGCGGAAGACCACAATGAGGTAGGGGGCAATTTCCAGGAAGTCCTTTTGCCATGTCGTGCCGAATTGGGCCAATGCCTGCAGCCATTCGTCGGGGAATCGTCCCTCGTAGTTCTGCTTTTCTTCAGCTTCCGCTGCAACACGGATACGGTGCTTGAGCTGAGGATCCTTCACGACGACAAAGTGCCATGGTTGCTGATTGGCGCCGGAGGGTGAGTTTGCTGCTGCAAGGATAGCGTTCTCAATAAGCTCGAAGGGGACGGGGTCACTGGAGAAGGCGCGCACGGTGCGGCGGGTTCTCCAGCGGGAGAGGAACTCCCTGCTACGCTCAAGTTGGCGTTCGGGGCTTAGCCGCTCAAAGTAGAGGGGCACATGTGGCTGGGACATACCTCGCCATGTTACCGCCAATCAGTGGAAGGCGTTATCTGCAGTTGGGCCGGGACGCCGCGTAGTAGAGCGGGACGGCCTAGCGCCGGCGAAGCGGAAAGCCTGTTCCCGGCAGTCCGATGCCTCGCCGCTGCTGGTTCACGGTAGGCGCTGGGTTGGTGCGGATGACACCGCGGGACGCACCTCCTTCGAACTGCAATTCTTGGGGAGAGTATTCCAGTGGCCTGTCCGTGACGAGTTCGAGAGTGGAGCCGGCGGGAAGCACCACGTCGGGACCGCGCGTAAGAAGGACAGTGGCCAATCCAGCAGCGGCTCCGGCAGCCAAACCAACGCCCGCGCCTCGCCCCACATTGCCAGCGGCCAAGCCGCCCATGGTTCCGATGGATCCACCAGTGACGGTAGTGCCGGCGACAGTCATCGCATCGCTTCCTTTATCAGAATCGCCCTTGATTGAGCCTTCCTCGCGATCGAGCCCCTCGCGCAGACCGCCATCAAGGCCACCCACCCGGGCACGGAAGTCACGCGTTACTCCATTGGGTAGCGTGAGAGAGTCAAAGCGCAGGTGAATTTCGCCCTTGCCCTTCACTCGGCCGGGTCGCACGCTGGAGGTGACGGTTCCCATTACGTAGGATCCGGCGGGAATCACCATTTTGCCCTCCACGACGATGGGGAATACGGTTTCCAGATAGACGCGGTCTCCTGGAGAGGCGCTGCGGGTGCTGATGCTATTGATGAGTCCCAGGGGAATCCGGGTGCCGGTGGGTACGGTCCAGGGTCCGTCGGCAGGGGCCGTTTCGGTTGCGGCACCGGCAATCTCGTCAGCGCTGCGCCAACGCCCGGTGACCTGCGGGCGCGTGGTTTGCAGTTGCGGCCGGGGCTCGTCCTGGGCGGCTGCCGGTCTGGCGGAGGCGGCAGGTGGCTTGGTGGCTTCCGGTGCGGTTTCCTGCGCCGGCAAGGTGAAGGGAAGCGAAACAAGTGCTGATCCTAGAAGGGTCAGCCAAAACACGAGCGGTAACCTGCGGACCGAAGCTTGCGCGAGATGGCAAGACATAAAGGGACCCCCAGCCTGGAAGATGCGTCTGTCTGAAAGAACGCGTAGGGGACGGCCCAGGTTTCGGGAGAGTGCGCGACCGCGCAATCTCAATCAACTAGGGAGCGCCTCCAAGAACATGATACCCGCGCTGATAATAAAGTAGCGGTGCGGCATCGCTAACGTGCGCCGAAATCACTTCGCCGAAGAAAACGGCGTGGTCGCCCGCATCCACAATCTGTTGGGTGATGCACTCTATACAGGCCAAGCACTCATCCAGCAACGGCGAGCCGCCTGGGCCGGCATGCCATCGCACCCCTTCGAAACGGTCATGCGCCTTCAGTGCGAACTGGCTGGAGATGTCCTGCTGTTGCGCGTGGAGGATGTTTACGGCGAAGTGAGAGGCCCTCCGGAAATGCTGAAGGACACCGGAGTTGTGGTTGATGCAAACCAGAATGAGGGGCGGATTGAGCGAAACAGAGGTGAAGGAACTGGCGGTGAGTCCATGGGGATTACCCGCCTCGTCGCGTACGGTGGTAACCGTGACGCCAGAGGCAAAACGCGCGCAGAAGTCGCGGAAGGTAGTTGCATCAATCAGGGGAGAGGCCAGGGGCATACGGCTTGACACGAAGCTAAATTCAATCCTATCATAGCGTTTGCGCCACTCATGGCGATTTGATTGAGTACTTCGAGGCCGCAGCTTGTACGTCCAGGAAGCCACGGAAACCGTCAACCATCTCGCGGCATGGATGCCTCGGACAGTTCCGCCGAAGCTCGAAACGCCTTTCTTGGTTTAGGATACCGAACGAGGAGTGAACGATTGATTAAGCTCGACATCGTCAATGAAGTAGTGAATCGCACCGGCATCACCAAGACAAAGGCGGAGATGGCGGTGGAAACCGTATTCGAAAGCATGAAGCGTGCCCTCAGCCAGGGGGAGCGCATTGAGTTGCGTGGTTTCGGGATCTTCAATGTGCGCCCTCGCAAGACCGGGATTGGACGCAATCCGCGGACCGGTGACGAGGTAGAAATTCCGCCCGGGAAAGCAGTGCGGTTCAAGCCTGGCAAGGAATTGCAGAGCCTGCCGTAGGGTTCGGCCGGCAGTAGTGTTTCTGTGGCCATCGACGACCATTCCGGGCTGAACGGCCATTGGAGTGCGGCCAGTTCCGGGCTGCCCTCCCAAGCGGTCCCTGAAGCGCGGCCCAAGCTGCGGCGGCTTCGTCCGGTGCATGCGCTGCAGGCACTGCTGTTTCTGATTACGGTATGGAGCGCCAGCCTGGTAGGTTCCAGCTTCTACTGGAGTTTTGACAATAACCAACCGGCCATTCTACTGTCCCGGGACTTGGCCATCGTGGGCAATAATGCTCTGGACCCGCTTCGCCTGCTGCCCGGCCTGTGGTACTCCGTTCCGCTGTTGCTGATTCTTACTGCCCATGAGTTCGGCCACTATTTGGCCTGTGTTTTCTATCGCATCCGAGCTACCCTTCCTTACTTTCTACCTGCTCCAACGCTGATCGGTACGCTAGGGGCATTCATCCGCATCCGGGGACCTATCCATTCCCGAGCGCAGCTGTTCGATGTGGGTGTGGCAGGGCCCATTGCGGGGTTTGTATTTCTTGTCCCCGTGCTACTAGTGGGTGTATCGCTCTCGAAGGTGATTCCGGGGATTGGCCATCAGGGCGACATGGTGATGGGGTCGCCGCCTCTGCTGCAGCTAGTGCAATGGATACTGTTTCCGGGCGTGCCGGACCAGGATATCCTGTTGCATCCGATGGCGCGCGCGGGCTTGGTTGGGATGCTGGCCACGGCGCTGAACCTGCTTCCCGTAGGCCAGTTGGACGGCGGCCATATCGTGTACGCACTCAACCCAAGGCGGCAATTGTTGATCGCGCGGGCATTCGTACTGCTACTGCTGCCGATGGGATTATTGTGGGAAGGCTGGTGGTTCTGGGCGGTGCTGCTCTTCGTTTTCAAGCTGCGACACCCGCCGGTGTATGACCAGACACCGCTGGGAAGGGGCCGGAGAAGGGTAGCGACTGTCGCGATGGTGATCTTCCTGATCTGCTTCACACCCACTCCGGTACTGCCCTAAGAGTGACGCCGCCAGATGGAAAATGGGGGCCAGCGACTGACTGGCCAGACGATCGTACGGCACGTCCCAGAACTTCTTGCCGGCAAATGCTTCGGGAGACATCCCTGCTGCTTTGGCCGCGCAGTGGTTCGTGTACACGATCGTACGGTTGTCGTCCATCGCCACCACTGCGATGGGAAGCTCGGCAAGAGCCAGATCGGCCACTCGCGATGAACCTTTG
The DNA here is from genome assembly GCA_036821995.1 of Bryobacteraceae bacterium. GTDB lineage: Bacteria > Acidobacteriota > Terriglobia > Bryobacterales > Bryobacteraceae > JACTMJ01. The sequence goes on along the minus strand of DAISIM010000008.1, from coordinate 12,799 downwards.
GGGGAAGAACTGGACGGGCGGCTAGGCCGACAAGATGCGCTGCCATGCTGCACGGCGCAGGACAAGCGCTTCATCCGGTTGGGCTTCCAGCCACTGCCCGCGCTTCAGTACTTCGTCGCTGGGGAAGAGTAAGGGGTCCTCGCGAAGGCGTAGGGGGAGATAGCGGCGCGAATCCGGCACGGTGGTGGAGGTGTAGGCGTTTGCGGAAATCTGGGCAGCAATTTCCGGCGTCAGCAGGAAGTTGATGAAGGCGTGAGCGAGCACGGGCTCCTTTGCGCCATTCAGGATCACCGCGTTCTCCGTGTACATGGGGAACCCTTCCTCGGGAAAGACGAACTCGAGGTTTGGGGAGGCGGAGATGGCCTGCCCGGCAAGGTTGCTCCAGAGCTGGGAGACCTGAAACTCGCCGGACACCAGGCGGTCCTTAGATTCATTGATGCCGTAGGAGTGAACGAGGCGCTTCTGGCTGATGGACTCGGCGCTGGCGGCGGCCAACTGGCGGGGGTCAGCCGAATTCACGGAATAGCCAAGCTTCAACAGTGCGGCTCCAAGCACTTCGTCGCGATCATCCAGCATCGTCAGGCGCTCGCGCAGTCGCTCGTCCCAAAGGTCAGCCCAGCAACGGATCTTGATCTGCAGCTGGCGGCTGAAGGCGATGCCGGTGACGCCCCAAGTGCAGGGGACGGAAAACTGCAAGGCAGGGTCCCAAGCAGGTTTCTGGAAGGATGGGCCGAGATTCGCGAGGTTGGGCAGCAGGGAGTGGTCCAGCTCAGTGATGAGGTTCTGGCGGCGCATCCGGGGCAGAAACTGCTGGCATGGAAAGGAGACGTCCCAGGGGAACTCGTGGCGCTGGAGACGGTCGAGCATCTCCTGATTGCTCCCGTAGGCGCGATAGCGGACGCGAACCTGAAAGGCACGCTCAAACTGCTGGAGGACATTAACGGGGATGTAGTGAACCCAATCCAGAACGTACAGCGTGCGGAAGCCATTCGCGCCACAGCCGCCGAGGCCGACGCTGGCGACCGTCGAGGCAGTGCCGGCGAGGAATTTGCGGCGGCTAAATGGCTTCATTGTGGTGGGAACTTAACCCAAATGACTAGGCTGCCAGCTTGCAACGGGGGGTTGAGTGTGCGGCGTTCTTGCCGAAACGACGCGCGGGCGGGCAGCATGGCCTTCTGGCGCGCAGCGGAATTGCGATTCCACAACCTGGACTGGCACGCTTCCATGATACGGCGAAAGAGGCAGGCACTGATGGCCCGCCCCTTTCCTGCATCCCGTTTGTAGCCTGTAGGGAAAGCTCTAGCTGTTGAAGATGTCTTCGGCCTTGGTCCAATTGACGACGTTCCACCAGGCAGCCAGGTAGTCCGCGCGACGGTTCTGGTAGCGCAGATAGTATGCATGTTCCCAGACGTCCACGCCAATGATGGCCTTCTTTCCCTCCATCAGTGGGTTGTCCTGGTTGGGGGTGGAAACAATGTCCACGCCATCGGCAGTCTTGATCAGCCAGGCCCAACCAGAGCCGAAGCGGGTCATGCCGGCCGCGGCAAACTTCTCCTTGAAAGAGGCGAAGTCGCCAAACTTGCCGTTGATGGCGGAAGCGAGGTTACCCACCGGATCGCCACCGCCTTTGGGACTCATGACTTCCCAGAAAAGGGAATGGTTCCAGTGGCCACCGCCATTATTGCGCACTGCGGTGCGGATGCTCTCGGGAACGGCAGCGCAGCCATTGGCCAGCAGGGCGTCCAGGGACGTCTCAGTAATGCCAGCGCCTTCCAGGGCCTTGTTGAGGTTGGTGACATAAGCAGCGTGATGTTTGCCATGGTGGATTTCCATGGTGGCTTTGTCGATATGGGGTTCCAGCGCGTCGTGCGCGTAAGGGAGATCAGGTAGGGTGAATGCCATCGTTCTTGCCTCCTCGGTTAAATGGGTTCCTTCTAAAGGATGTTTCACACAGCGGCGGGGATGCAGGCGCATCCCGGGGGAGCCAGGGTGCGTCGCCTAGGTGGTGGCCCGCTCATAGGCGCGTGCAAGCCGCAACATGCCTGCTTCATCAAAGTGGCGGGTGAGAATTTGCATGCCTACGGGAAGGCCATCGCTGGTCTTGCCGGCTGGTACGCTCATGCAGGGGATGCCCGCTAGACTGCCGGTGATGGTGTAGATGTCGGAAAGGTACATCTCCAAGGGGTCGCTCATCTTTTCGCCTAGTTTGAAGGCGGGGAAGGGACTCACCGGAGCCACAATCGCGTCCACCTGCTGGAACGCATTCAGGAAGTCCTGGGTGATGAGATTCCGCACCTTCTGGGCTTTGCGGTAGTAGGCATCGTAGTACCCGGCGCTCAAGACATAGGTGCCCAGCATAATGCGCCGCTTGCATTCGGCGCCAAATCCTTCACCGCGAGTGTTGCAGTACATGTCATCCAAGGTGGAAGCATTGGGGGAGCGGAAGGTGTAGCGGGCGCCGTCGTAGCGGGCGAGGTTGGAGCTGGCCTCAGCAGTGCAGATGATGTAGTAGGTGGCGATGGCGTAGTCAGTATGCGGCAGGCTGATCTCCACCGGCTGGCAGCCGAGGGACTTCAGTTGGTCAACCGCCTTGGCGATGAGGTCTCCGGTTTCGCTGGCCAGACCGGCAAAGTACTCGCGGGGGAGGCCGATCTTCATGCCGCGGACATCCTGTTGCATGGCGGTGGCATAATCCGCCACGGGTGCTAGGGCGGACGTGGCGTCGCGTTCGTCGCGGCCGGCAATTACTTGCAGCAGCGTGGCGGAATCCTCCACTGTCCGCGAAAATGGCCCGATGTGGTCCAGCGAACTGGCAAAGGCCACCAACCCATAGCGGGAGACCCGGCCATAGGTGGGGGTGATGCCTACAACGCCACAGAACGACGCCGGCTGGCGAATGGAGCCGCCCGTGTCGGAGCCGAGCGAGACCACCGCCGTTCCCTGGGCGACCACCGCGGCGGAGCCTCCGCTGGATCCACCCGGGACGCGGTCTAGCGCAACCGGGTTGCGGACCGGGCCGAAGGCGGAATTCTCGTTCGAACTGCCCATCGCGAACTCGTCGCAATTGGTCTTTCCAATGATGAGTCCGCCTGCTGCCTCTAGGCGTTCCACGGCAGTGGCGTCATAGGGAGGGACGAAGTTCTCCAGGAGACGAGAGGCGCAGGTGGTGCGCAGACCCTTGGTGACAATGACATCCTTGACGGCCACGGGAACCCCTGCCAAAGGGCCGGGATCCTCCCCGGCTGCGATGCGGGCGTCCACCTGGCGGGCGGCGTCAAGAGCGCGTTCCGGCGAGAAGTGCAGGTAGCCGTTCGTGGTAGGGTTCCCCGCTTCCGCTTGGGCAAGCGCCTGATGGCAGAGCTCCTCAGCAGAGTATTCCTTGGCGAGCAGCGCGCGGCGGATTTCGGGAATGGTGAGCGTGGGAATGTTCATCAGCGGTATGTTCCTGCAGTCTCCCCTGTCCTACATCACAGGGGGCAAAGCGTGGCCGAAGCTGGTGGGTGACGGCTATCGCTCAATCACCAACGGCACCTTAAAGTGTCCGGCGCCTGAAAGCGGAGCGTTGCCCAAGGCCACCTCCACGGGAAGCGTTTCCCCGGCTGCATCGGGCCGGAGGGTCGCCGTATCGTCAACGTCGAAAAGGACTTGAGCCATTGGCTCCACATGGGTGGTGTCCAATTCGTTCAGCTTGTCCACGTAGGTGAGTATCTGGCTAAGCTCCTCAGCGAAATGGGTAGTTTCTTCCGGAGTGAGCGCCAGATTGGCCAGATTCGCTACGTAACGCACCTGCTCTTCGTTCAGCTTCACGCCTGCACCTTCCGTCGGGAACTCTTGTAAATCTTGCGCAACAGGGGGTCCGCGATCCGGTCTGCCTCATCCTGCTGAAAGAGGGGCCCCGTTTCTGCTTTGGGCTTGCGGCGTGCGGGCGAGACCCGGAGCTCCAGCTTGCCGATCGCTTCCACGCCGCTGGTTGCCTGTAAACGTTCCAATAACAGGGAGCGCATCTGATGCAGTTGGGACCGCCAGACGGCGTCATCCACGGTAACCACCACAACGTCACCGCGCAATAGGATCACCCGGCTGTGTTCAGCAATGCGGCTACCCACGGCTGTCTTCCAACAGCGCTGCAGCCGCTGCAGGGTGGCTTCAACGCCATCCAGGGTCAGCGAACGATTCAGGATGTTGAGGGCAGACTCCATCGGGTAAACACCGCAATTTTAGCATGGCGCGCCGGTGACACCCATTTTTGCAGGCAGGCCATTCTCAACGATTAGTGCATGACCCTATACGGCCCGCGCTGCCCGGTGATACGATGCTTTCTTCATGCTGGAGGCATTGCGCGCATGAGTTTTGTCCCCGCCCTGCTGCTTGCGGCAACCGACACGTTGATTTCGCTGGGAACCATTGACATCGCCATCATCGCGATTTACTTCGTGGCGGTGCTGGCGATCGGTTTCTATCTAAAGGGAATGGCTGAGAGCGGGGAGGACTTCTTCCTTGCCGGCAGGGAGATGACGGCGTGGATTGCGGGTCTAAGCTTCCTCTCAGCAAACTTAGGGTCGCTGGAATTGATGGGCTGGGCGGCGGCCTCCTATCAATACGGCATCCTGGCCGCGCATTGGTATTGGATTGGCGCCATCCCGGCCATGCTCTTCCTGGGCGTGGTGATGATGCCCTTCTACTACATCTCCAAAACCCACTCTGTGCCCGGCTATCTTCAGTTGCGCTTTGGCGAGGGGACGCGCGGGCTGTCGGCGGTGACCTTCGCCTTCATGACGGTGCTCATGAGCGGCATCAACATGTACTCCATGGCGCTGGTGATGAAAGTGGTGCTGGGTTGGGACATCAACTTCAGCATCTGGGTGAGTTCCATCACGGTGGCGGTGTATGTGGCGCTAGGCGGGCTGCGGTCAGCGATTTTCAACGAAGTGCTACAGTTTGTTCTGATCTGGCTGGGGGCCCTGTTGATCCCTATACTGGGCCTGATTGAAGCCGGTGGCTGGACCAACCTGCAGGCGCAGATTCAGCAGCGGTGGCAGGGGCAGGACTATACTCACCTCTGGAGTACATTGGGCTCGTTTACCGACAACCCGATGGGCATTCATTGGACGGGGATTGTGTTGGGCCTGGGCTGGGTGATCAGCTTCGGATACTGGACCACGGACTTCCTGGTGGTGCAGCGCGTGTTGGCGGCCAAAGACCTGCGGGCCGCGCAAATGGCGCCCATTATCGGGGCAGCCTTCAAGATGTTGGTGCCCTTTATCGTGATTTTACCTGGATTGCTGGCCCTTGCAGTGCTGCCGATGGAGCTAACCGGCGAGGCCGAGGCGCTGGCGACGGGAGGTCACAGCTACAACGAAGTGCTGCCGCTAATGCTGGCGCGCTATTGCGGACCAGGATTGCTGGGGCTGGGAATCACAGCGCTGATTGCCGGCTTCATGAGCGGGATGGCCGGCAACGTGAGCGCGTTCGCGACGGTGTGGACCTACGACATCTACCGCGCCTTCATGAAGAAGGACGGCACGGATAAACACTATGTGGCCATGGGCCGCTGGTGCACCATCGTGGGCGTGCTGGTGAGCATTGGCACGGCTTACCTTGTGATGCAGTTCCTTAGCATTATGGACTACGTGCAGGCATTGTTCAGCTTCTTCATTGCGCCGTTATTCGGCACGGTAATTCTGGGCATGCTGTGGAAGCGCGCCACACCGGCGGGAGGCTTCTGGGGCCTGCTTAGCGGCACCGTGGCCTCGATTGGCATGTGGGCCTGGGTGAAGGCAGACCCCTCCGCGCTGCGCTATATCGCCCTTTCGCCCAACGCGCAGGACATGGCGGAGAATATGTACCGGGCGCTGTGGAGTTGGTTGATTTGCGTCGCAGTGACGGTGGTAGTGAGCTACCTTACGCGACCGTTGCCGGAGGCGCAGTTGAACGGACTGGTGTATGGCTGCACGGAGCTCCCTTCCGAGGGCCACCTGAAGCTGGTGGAGCGGCCCATGTTCTGGGCCATTGTGGTAGCAGTGGTGTTGGCCGCCTTGAACATCTACTTCTGGTAGATTGCTGGTTGTAGCAGCGGCGGGCGGTTGGGCACGGGCGCGGGCCGCGCATCGCGTGCGGATTGCGATGCGGCATTGTGGCGGGAAAACAGTTCCCAGCCGGATAGGAATGGAACAACGATGTCGACAACCCTCACTTTTGGATTGCTGGTAGCTAACCGCGGGTTCTTTCCCGCGCACTTGGTGGAAAGTGGCCGTGCGGAGATGCTCAAGACGCTCAGCGAAGCGGGCTACGGCGTGGTGTGCCCCACGCCCGAGCAAACCAAGTTAGGGGCCGTGGAGAGCCGTCAGGACGCCAAGGCTTGCGCGGAATTGTTCCGTGCGCACGCGGGTAAAATTGCAGGCGTTATTGTCACCTTGCCTAACTTTGGTGACGAGAAGACGGTGGCCGAAACCCTCCGGCTGTCGGACTTGGGCGTGCCGGTGTTGATTCATGCGTTCCCGGATACGCCGGGCAAGATGCTCATCAGTGACCGCCGGGACAGCTTCTGCGGCAAGATGTCTGTGTGCAACAACCTGCGCCAGTATGGGATTCCGTACTCGCTCACTTCATTACACTGCGAGGCGCCAGGCTCCGCGGAGTTTGCCTGTGATCTGTCATGGTTTGCCAGTGTGTGCCGCGTGGTGAACGGGCTGAAGAGCTTGCGGATTGGCGCGATTGGCGCACGCCCCGCGGCCTTTAACACCGTCCGTTACAGCGAGAAGATCCTGGAACGGAACGGCATTACGGTGGAGCCCATTGACCTTTCAGAGATTTTTGGGCGCATTGCCCGGTTGGCGGATGACGCACCCGCCGTGCAAGCGAAGCTGGCCAGCATCCAGAGCTATGTCGACACCACTGCGGTTCCCGCGGCCTCGCTGCTAAAGATGGCCAAGCTGGGAGTGGTGGTGGCCGAGTGGATGCAGCAGAACGACCTTGCCATCTCCGCCATCCAATGCTGGACCTCGATGGAGGAATACTTCGGCGTTGTGCCCTGCACCGTGATGAGCCAGATGAGCGAGAACCTGATGTCGAGTGCCTGCGAGGTGGACATTGCCGGTGTGATTGGCATGCACGCCCTGCAGTTGGCCTCACAGTCCCCCAGCGCCCTCTTGGATTGGAACAATAACTATGGAGGCGACCCCGACAAGGCCGTCTGCTTTCACTGCTCCAATCTGCCCAAGAGCTTTTTCGCGGATGTGAAGATGGATTACCAGGAGATTATCGCCGGAACCGTAGGCAAGCTGAACACCTTCGGCACCTGTGTGGGCCGGGTGAAAGCCTCGCCGATGAGCTTCGCGCGGTTTTCCACTGATGACGTGACGGGCAGAATCCGCGGCTATGTGGGCGAGGGCGAGTTCACTGAGGATTCGCTGGAAACCTTTGGCGGCGCTGGAGTGGTACGGATTCCGGGGATGCAGAAGCTGTTGCGCTACATTTGCGAAGAGGGCTTTGAGCACCACGTGGCAGCTAATCTCAGCCGGTCAGCCTCTGCAGTGTATGAGGCCGCCACGCGCTATCTGGGTTGGGATGTCTACCGGCACGATGCCTAGAGCCGGACGACAGCTTGAAGTCGGGCGGCTTGCCAATCGGGGAGAGGAAGAGAATGAGCATCGTAGCGGGCGTGGATTTTGGCACCTTGACGGTAAGGGTATCGATCGTAGATTCCGCCAAGGGACGGCTGGGCTCTGGAGTTGCTGAGTATCCGCTGTTCCGAAGACCAGAGGACCCGGACCACGCCACGCAAAGCCATGCTGACCATTTGAGAGCGTTGGCCCAAGCGACGAGGAAAGCGTTGGCGGCAGCTGGAGTGGCAGGCGATGCCGTGGAGGCACTGGCCATCGACACCACGGGATCAAGCGTAATTCCAGTGGATGAATGCCTGGAGCCACTGGGGGACTACTACCTGTGGTGCGACCATCGGGCCTGGCGCGAGGCGCTGGAGATTACTGCAAAAGCCCACGAGTATGGCTTGGCGGCCATCGAGTGGTGCGGCGGCGTCTACTCCTCGGAATGGGGATTCTCAAAGCTGTTGCACTGGTTGCGCAATCACCCGGATAAGCGGGAGCGCTTCGCCACCGCACTGGAGCATTGTGACTATATTGCCGCCGTCCTGTGCGGCATCCGGCACGTAGCGGACCTCCCCCGCAGCATCTGTGCGATGGGCCACAAGTGGATGTGGAACGACTCGCTGGGTGGGCTGCCGCCGGAGGACTTCCTCGTGAAGCTGGATCCGGTGATGGCGGGCGTCCGCGCCAAGATTGCCGGGAAGTACCAAACCTCTGACAAATTGGCTGGGCATCTGACGGCCCAGTGGGCGGATACCTTGGGACTGCGGGCGGGTATCCCGATACCAGTGGGCGCCTTCGACGCCCATTGGGACGCGATTGGTGCGGGCTGCCGCATCGGAGATGTGGTGAATGTGATTGGCACTTCCACCTGCATCATCGCCATCAGCGACGATACCCGGCTGGTGCCGGGTGTCTGCGGCGTGGTGCCCGGATCCGTGCATCCCGGCAAGACCGGCATTGAGGCGGGTCTATCGGCCACGGGCGACATTTTTGATGCCATCGCACGACGCGCCGGTTCGACGGTTGTCGCTCTCTCAAAGGGGCTGGGCTCCTACGTGGCAGGACAGACTGGGCTTTTGCGGATGACCTGGGACAACGGCGACCGCACCGTGCTGGTGAACCCCGAACTGGGTGGCGTGACGCTGGGCTGGAAGCTCACGCACACCCCGCAGGACGAGCTGTTCGCAGCCATTGAGGGCACGGCCTTCCATACCCGGGTGATCCTGGAACGGATGGAGGAGTATGGTGCGCCCATTCACCGCGTGATTAACGGCGGCGGAATTCCGCAACGCAACGAAGTCCTGAACCAGATCTACGCAAATGTGTTGAACAAGCCGGTCCTTGTGCCTTCGAGTGAGGTCACCAGCTTAGGCTCAGCAATCTTCGCGTTTCTGGCGGCGGGGACCTTCGCCACGGTGGAGGAAGCGCAGGACGCGTTGTGTCCGGAGTTCCGGGTGGTGCAGCCAGAGCCGGCTGCGGTTGCTACTTACCAGCGGCTGTATGAGCTCTATCGCAAGCTGTACTTTGGAATGGGGAGGCGCGATAGTGCCGCAGCCAGCTTTGGCGATATCCTGCCGGAATTGCGCCTGATTGCCGAAACGGCGCGCAAGGGGAATGGGCATGCTTAAGAGCTTGAAAGAAGAGGTGCTGGAAGCCAACCTGGAGGTAGTGCGGCGCGGGTTGGTGCTTTACACGTTCGGCAATGCCAGCGGGATTGACCGCAAGCGCGGGCTGGTGGTGATCAAACCCAGCGGCGTGGACTACAGCCAACTGAAGGCCACTGACATGGTGGTGGTAGACCTGGACGGCAAGGTGGTGGAGGGTCGATACCGTCCTTCCTCGGATACCCCCACCCACCTGGTGCTGTACCGGGCATTTGAGGGGATCGGCGGCATTGTCCATACCCATTCCAGAGCGGCCACGTCATGGGCGCAGGCGCAGCGTGAGATTCCCTGCTTCGGCACCACCCACGCGGACTACTTCCATGGGGCGGTTCCGGTTACGCCGGAGCTGAGCGCCGAGGAGATCCAGAACGGCTACGAGGCCAATACCGGGCACGCCATCGTGCGGCGCTTCGCGGGGCTGGATCCTCTGGCAATCCCTGCAGTGCTGGTGGCGGGCCACGCCCCCTTCGTCTGGGGTGCAAACCCCGCGGACGCGGCCTACCATGCCGTAATTCTGGAAGAAGTGGCGCACCTGGCGCTGCAAACGGTTGCCCTGCGTCATGACTGCTCCGCCATTCCCGGCTGTCTTCACGACAAGCACTTCCTCCGCAAGCACGGGGCTGCCGCGTACTACGGACAGCACAACGGGTAGCATTCGCGGAATCCGCAGATCGGTCCTTTCTCCTTGCCTCACGCCCTTTGCCGGGCACGATCGGTACTTGGCGCCGGCCCCAGAGTGCTTCATTCGCCATCCAGCTTTCCGTCGACATGGGCCACAACGGTGCAGCGATGCAGGCAGGCCTGCGAAACCCTCCCAGTTGAGATACGGCCTAAGAATCCTATCCAGAATTAGAAGCCTCTCAGGTCCGGTCGAAAATTCCGCTACGTGGGCAGTACTCAGTGCCAAACGAGCATGTCGTTTGCCATATGGAGGGCCACGAAGATTCCACCAGCCGGATCCCGCGGAAAACTGCAGGTAGCAGTCTAAGTACTTGCTTTATAACCACTTTTCCCTCTCACTCCTAGGCCTCCTGCGTCCCTCCCTAAAATTACCTCTCATGGAACTAAGCCCTAAAGACAAAATAGTACTATGGGTAAAGTTACTCTCATTTTTGCGATTCTCCACGAAATAGGGTTGAAGAGTGCCGTTCTCCTTGTACACTGATTTACGTAGGGCAAAGAGCCTAGAAAATTGGATTGAATGGGTTATGAGGAGGAGAGATGCTGAAAGTCGGTAAATGGTTATCTGGTTTTATCGCTTGCCTTGTGTTCGCAGCGGTCACCAGTGCATCACCACTTGAGTTGTGTCCCAGCGGGTCGTTTGTGGGCGCTGCGGCTCCTGGAGTGAACATCACTTCCAGTAACGGTTTCGCTTGCAAGTCGAAAGGCTACGCTGAGCCGCTTCCTGGGGGAACAGTATACGGGTTGGGAACGAACGCCGGGACGGTTGGAGAGATCGATCCTGGGCAGTGGCTGAATTTTGGGTTTACACAGCCAGGTGGCGTCACGCTGGAAGCCTTTGAGATCATCGTGTTCTACAACGGTCCTGAGTTTGGCGATCCACTGGAGAAGGGTTCAGTCACCGCGACGTTCGCGGATTCGAGCACTGCGACCTTTGACTTCACCGCGGTCGCGGAACCAATTAACGATCAACTTACCTGGACTGGGTTTGGAGATGTGGACAACATCTCGCCGATGACCAATAACAATGCCGGATGGTTCCTCTTCTACAACTTCCCATTCGGACAGCAAGGCGGATTCCATAAGAAAGTGACGAATCTGAAGTTCACGGCGATTTCCCAGCCCGGTGGCACGAACAACAACTCCGACTATGCGGTAAAGTCTCTGTTGTTCACGCCGGAAGATGTAGCAGTTCCAGAGCCGGGCACATACGCACTCATGGGCCTTGGCTTGTTGGGCTTGGCGATGATGCGTCGCCGCAAGAGCGCGTAACTCCGCCTACCGCTTAGCCCTGTTGGCTGACAGGCAAGTCAAAAAAAGAACGGGAGCAGGCTGCCCAAGCGCGGGCAGCCTGCTCCCGTTTCTTCTTGCGATCAAGCACTCGCCCCCTACCACTGCGTGCTGGAGGGATGAGGCTGAATTTCCTATACCGCCACTTTCTTGGACGAGCGCAGCAATTGCTTGATGCCTCGCACGGCTTGACGGGTGCGATGCTCGTTCTCGATGAGCGCGAAACGGACGTGGTTTTCGCCGCCGGGGCCGAAGCCGACGCCCGGGGAGACCGCGGTCAGCGCCTCGCTCATCAGAAGCTTTGCAAATTCCAGGGAGCCCATATCTTCATAGGTCTCTGGTAACTTTGCCCACAAGAACATAGAGGCCTTGGGTGCCTCTACTGGCCAGCCAGCTTCCTGCAATCCCTTCACCAGCAAGTCACGCCGCTTCCGATACGTCTCGCGGATCTCCGCGCTGTAGCTCATGCACTCGCGCAGTCCAATGATGGAGGCAATCTGCAGGGGCTGGAAGATCCCGTAGTCCAAATAGCTCTTGATCCGCGACAGTGCGTGGATCATCTTGGGGTTTCCCAGGCAGAAGGCCACCCGCCAGCCGGCCATATTGAAGCTCTTGGTCATTGAGTAAATCTCAACGGCAACGTCCTTGGCGCCATCCACCTGCAGGATGCTGGGCGGTTTGTAGCCATCGAAGTAGATGTCGGCGTAGGCGAAATCGTTGATCACCATCGTGCCGTGCTTGTTCGCCAGCCAGATGAGGTGGCGGAAGAAATCGAGATCCACGCAGGCGCCGGTGGGGTTGTGCGGGAAGCTCACCAAAACCATGCGTGGCTTAGGGGCGATGGTGCGGAAGGCATCCTCTAACTGGTTGAGGAACTCGTTAGGGTTGTCTACCGGCAGCATGTAGTTGTGCCCCTCGGCCATCAGCACCCCATACTGGTGAATGGGGTAACAGGGGTTCGGGCTGATCACAAGGTCGCCCGGGCCAATGACGGCGAACAGTAGATGGGCGAGGGCGTCCTTAGCGCCCATGGTGACGATGGCTTCCTTTTCAGAATCAAGCGCCACGCCATATTCGCGGGCATAGTGTGCCACGATCTCCTGCCGCAAGCGCGGAATGCCGCGCGACATGGAATAACGATGGTTACGCGGATTCTGAATGGCCTCAATGGCCTTTTCCACGACGGGTTCCGGCGATGCGCCATCCGGATTGCCCATGCCGAAGTCAACGACATCCTGGCCTGCTGCCCGCAGCTTTGCCTTCATCTCATTGATAACGGCAAACACATAGGGCGGCAGTTTGCTAATCCGGTAGAACTCCCCATCAGGTAAAGGCATAGTGATCCCTCCATTGTAGGGAATTTCGCGGCTCTCGCGCTGTAGGTGGCGGGGCCATTCCTGGCTCGCCCCGTGCAACCGGTCCGGCAGAAGGCCTATGTTACCCTGAGAGATGGGAGGTTTCGGCCTTCTGGCAGACCATTTGACTCGGTAGCTCAGTTGGTAGAGCATCTGACTTTTAATCAGAGGGTCGCGGGTTCGAGCCCCGCCCGAGTCACCA
>DAISIM010000007.1:0-136696 GCA_036821995.1 Bryobacteraceae bacterium | reverse complement strand
TTCGCGCGCTGGCTGGTTTCGCGCGAGTCGCCCACCACGGCGCGCAGTTTTGTGAACCGGATCTGGCAGGCCTACTTCGGCACGGGCATTGTGGAAACCGCCGAGGACCTGGGCAAGCAGAGCCCGGCAGCCTCGCATCCGGAACTGCTGGACTGGCTAGCTGTTGACTTCATGGAGAACGGCTGGCGCGTGAAGGACCTGCACCGGCTGATCGTCAATAGCAGCACCTACCGGCAGAGTTCGCGGCAGACGCCGGAATCACGCGAGAAAGATCCCTACAACCGCCTGCTGGCGAGGGCGCCACGTCTCCGGGTGGATGGGGAGGCGGTGCGCGACATCGCGTTGGCGGCAAGCGGGCTGCTTCATCCGGAAGTGGGCGGCCCAAGCGTGTACGCACCCGCACCGGACTTCTTGTTTCAGCCACCCTCCAGCTACGGGCCAAAAATCTGGAACGAAGAAAAGGGCGCGCAGCGCTACCGCCGAGCGCTCTATACCTTCCGTTACCGCAGTGTTCCCTACCCTGTGCTAACGAACTTTGACGTGCCCAACGGCGATACCTCCTGCGTGCGGCGGGACCGCTCAAACACGCCGCTACAGGCGTTGACAACGCTGAATGAACCGCTGTTCTACGAAGCTGCCCAGGCATTGGCTGCCAAGACACTGGCAGACGGCGGAACCGAGGACGACGCCCGCCTGCGATGGGCCTTTGCGCGCTGCACGTCACGCCAGCCTACTGCGGCAGAACACGCTGAGCTCTCCCGATTCCTGGAGTTGCAGCAGCAGAGATTCGGTGATCCCAAGAAGGCTTGGATCGCCCTGGCGCGCTTACTGTTAAACCTCGACGAGACAATTACCAAGGAGTAGCCATGATTTCCCGCCGCTGGTTTGTTCGCGAGTGTCCCGTCGGCTTGGGCGCGCTGGCAACGCATCATTTGCTGGGCTCCGCGCTGGACCCCGCTGCGCCCAAGCAGCCGCATTTCGCACCCAAAGCCAAACGCGTCGTCTATCTGTTTATGGCCGGTGCGCCAAGCCAGTTGGAACTATTTGACCACAAGCCACAGCTGGCGAAGTTTGATGGCTCCCTGCCCCCTGCTGACTTGCTGAAGGGCTACCGCGCAGCCTTCATCAACCCGAATTCCAAGCTGATGGGGCCGAAGTTCGGATTCAAGCATTACGGACAGTCCGGAACCTATCTGGGCGAGTTGATCCCGCACATTGGCTCGATTGCCGATGACCTCACCTTTGTGAAGTCGATGGTGACCGACGCGTTCAACCACGCGCCCGGGCAGTTACTCATCAACACGGGATCGCAGCAGTTCGGACGGCCTAGTTTCGGGGCATGGTCCATCTACGGTCTGGGGGCGGAGACGCGCGACCTGCCGGCTTTTGTGGTGTTTTCCAGCGGCAAGAAAGGTCCATCGGGGGGCAACTCCTGCTGGGGTTCCGGCTTTCTACCTACTGTTTATCAAGGCGTGCAGTTCCGCAGTTCGGGTGACCCTGTGCTGTACCTTTCGAATCCGGATGGCGTCGATGACCGGCTCCAGCGCGAGACACTGGACAGCCTGCGGCGCATGAACGAACTGCGCCTGGAAGCTACCGGTGACCCTGAGATCGAAACGCGCATCAGCAGCTTTGAGATGGCTTACCGGATGCAAGCAAGCGCGCCGGAGCTGATGGATGTGTCCAAGGAGCCAAAACACATCCTGGAGATGTACGGCGCGGAACCGGGTAAGCCCAGCTTCGCCAACAACTGTCTGCTGGCAAGGAGGCTGCTGGAACGCGGCGTGCGCTTCGTGCAGCTTTATCACGAAGCTTGGGACCAGCATGGCGCACTGAAAAAGGAACTCGCACAGAATTGCAGGGATTGCGACCAGGCATCCGCCGCGCTGGTGAAGGACCTGAAGCAGCGCGGCATGCTGGAGGACACCATCGTGCTTTGGGGCGGTGAGTTCGGACGAACCCCCATGGTGCAGGGGGACGGCGAGCCCGACGGGCGTGACCATCACCCCAACGCCTTCACCATGTGGATGGCAGGTGGTGGACTGAAGCCGGGCCTGATGCTGGGCGAAACCGACGAGTTAGGCTTCAACGTGGTGAAGGACAAAGTGCATGTCCACGACCTGCACGCCACCCTGCTACATCTGCTGGGCTTCGACCACAAGAAGCTCACCTACCGCTTCCAGGGACGCGACTTCCGCCTGACCGACGTACATGGCAACGTAGTAAAGCAGTTGCTTGCCTGATGCGTGTAGTGTCGTTGCCATGTCTCAGCCGCCTCCAAGGCGCTGGGCTTTGCGTGCAAAGCGCGCCATCGATCGCGACATGTGCTGCAAGATGGCCGCCCATTCCTGTAAGTGCTCTTCACCGCTCGCGGTGAGCCGATAGATGCGGCGCGCCGGGCCTGACGCATCCGTATTCCATTCAGACACCACGTAGTTGTTCGTCTCCAATGTGCGTAGTGTGCGGTAGAGAACTGCCCGCTCTATCTCAGCGCCCGTAAGGGCATGACTCGCCGCTGCTTGATGAAGATCATAACCATGCGCGGATCCGCGCTCCTTCAGCAGTAACAGCAGCACCGGTTCCACGAAGCGATAGAGGTTCCCCATCCCGCAGGTGCAGGGGTAATCGTGGAGTTGTCGGGGACACTCTCGATGCGGCATGGCGTGCAATCCTTTCTTACTACCAAAGAACATTTCCTTGCTTTCCACCGCGTACTCATGCGTTGGTTTCGTGCGAGAACCTACCAGCCCGACGCCATGAGGATGACTCCTAGGGCTAACCCTGCGCCAAGATTGATCAACTTCACAAGCAAAAAGTCAATGCGCGATAGCGCCAACAGCGGCAGCATCCCGTGGCCATCGTGGACCACGGAATTGGCAATCAGAACGCTAAGCGGCACAAGTCCCTGGCTATACAGCATCACCAATACGAGATGTGGTCCGGACTGCGGAAGAAGACCCAGCGCACATTCGATAACCAATAGCGCCCAAGGCTGCTGATTCAGCGATTGCTGAGCGCCCGGGGTAGGCAGCAGCACGTGGATGGCGGTCAGGGAACCCAAGGTCCATAGGAAGACAGCGGGAAGGTGCTTCTTCAGGATGTGGTTCCAAAGGTGCTCCTCCAGAAAGTGCTCCGGCGCGCTGACGACCACGAATAGGGCAAAGGCGACGGCAAACACACCCAGGCAACCGGGCGTTGCGCCAAGCAGTGCAGCGATGACATGTTCACTCCAGATGCCCCTCCTAACCGGGGCTTCTGTTCGGAATGGCCGCATCAGATGTAAATACTCCACCAGCAGCATGGCGGCAGCAACAAAGACGGTGATGGTGAGTGATGTCGCCATTACCTCCCGCATGACGATAGGCCCTCCTGAACCCGGGCGCCCGGGCTTGGATGCCAGAACGTTAGATCCGCAACGAGGCGCGTTTCGCGAAGAGAGTTGAACCCGATAGCCACATCCGTTCTTATCGGTGTGTTTTACATGTAGAGACATCCTACTGTTATCTAGCGACTGAAAGGAGAGCCCATGAGGATTGCGATTCCAACCACGGATGGGCGACTAACTGAACACTTCGGCCGTTGCGAAGCTGTGACCATCGCCGACTGCGATGAAGCTGAGGCTTCGATTAACGCGCTGAGGGTTCTGGGCGCCCCCGCTCATGAGCATGGCGTATTGCCGCGCTGGCTGAAGCAACTGGGAGTGAATGTGGTGATTGCCGGAAATATGGGAGTCCGGGCGCAAGCGCATCTTGAGAGACTGGAAATTCGAGCAATCACCGGAGCACCTGTAGACACTGCGGATGCGCTGGTGCGGGCATACTTGAACGATTCGTTGCTGCAGGCGCCCCACACGTGTACCGGTTCGGGCAGACATTGCGACGGAAAGGACCACGCCTGCCACTAGATGAACAGCATCTACCCATGGGTTCAGTGCGCGGCAGCACCGCAATTCACTGGCCCGCGAGAGGAGAACCGTCAGTGGAATGCCAGAAAAGCAGCAACGGTAGCAGCGCGCTGCGAGCATCCACGCACCCCGGCTGCTTTGCATGTGGAGAGGGCAACCCGCGCGGAATGCGACTCCGCTTCCGAACGGAATCCAGAGGAGACGTGACGGCGGTTTGGAAGCCAACGCCAGAGTGGGAAGGCTTTCGCGGTATCGTCCACGGAGGCGTGGTAAGCACAGTGCTGGATGAGGCCATGTCCAAGGCCGTTGCCAGTTTGCCGCGCGAAGCCCTGACGGCGGAGCTACGGGTGCGATTCCGGAATCCTGTTCGCAGTTCTGCAACTCTCCTTATTCGAGGATGGGTGCATGAACAGGCAAAGCGCCGAATCGTTACAGAGGCCATTCTCAGCGGGGAAGATGGCACTGAACATGCCCATGCCTGGGCGGTCTTCCTAGAACTGCCTGCCTAGCGACTGGTGGCGAAGTGGACGGTTCCACCTTCGGTTACCCGCGTTCCCGCACCAATCACCAGGAGTGGAGCACCTGCGGAAGTCCGGGTGATCGGGTATCCTCATAGTTTCAGCGTCGCGGTGTTCGCGGCGCTACCTCCACGTTCCCCATAGAGGCAGGATACCGGATGAATCGCAATGGATTTCGTTGGCTTCTCCCCGCGCTGTTTTGCGCATTGTTGCTGATGGCCGCGTGTGCGCGTAAAGAGGAAGCACCTCCGCCTGCAACCATTGAACCGCCGCAGACCACTGAGGGCACTCCCGTACAGCGTCCGGGGCCGGCGGGAGAAGCACCAGCCACCGAAACGCCCGTGGCCGAAGAGCCCGCGGCTGCCACATCCACCCCGCCCACCATCACCCGTCCCGCACAGCCTGAACCCGCACGCGTTCCACCGAAGGACCCCAATGTGTTTGTGGTGCGTTTTGAGACCACCAAGGGCGACATCGACATTGAGTGCCACACTGACTGGGCTCCGATTGGGGCGGCGCGTTTTCGCGAACTGGTGGAATCCGGCTACTACGATGGGGCGCGGTTCTTCCGCGTGGTTCCTGGCTTTGTGGTGCAATTTGGAATCGCGGCAAATCCGCTGATTACCGCCAAGTGGGAAGACGCCAACCTGCGCGACGACCCCGTGCTGCAAAGCAACAAGCGCGGTTACATGACCTTTGCTACCGCGGGTCCTAATACGCGGACCTCTCAGATCTTCATCAACCTTGGCGAGAACGCGCGCCTGGACGGGATGGGATTCGCGCCCTTTGCCCGAGTGATTCGTGGTATGGACGCGGTGGATTCCATTGACAGCCGCTATGGTGAGCAACCACAACAGCCTCGCATTGAGGATGAGGGCGAAAGCTATTTGGAACGGAGCTTTCCGAATCTAGACAAGATCGTGAAGGCGCGGGTGCTTCCGTAGCGTTACAGCTTCCCGGTGACCTCACAACGAATCGGCCGGCTCCTCTGCTGCGCAAAGGAGCCGGCCAGGAAGCCTTGGCAGAGCAGTGAGGCCGCTCGGCCAGGAAACGGAGTACTGACACTTAGAAATAGAACTTCAGTGCAAACTGAACCACGCGTGCCTGGATGTTGTTCGCCTGTAGCACTGCGAAGTTGTTTGGCAGCGTGAGCGCACGTGCGGTACACGCCGGACTCAACGAGTTCGTCCGGTTGCCGGCACCCAATTCCGCCGCATTGGCCGGGCAACCCAATCCATTCGCTCCGGGACCGGGTAATGCGGCAATCGCCTGATCCACATTCACGCCGCGGCTGCGGGCAATGAGAGCATCCCACACGCCCGGCGCCCTCAGGTTCGCATAGCGGTTGTTGACGTTCGCCACCGGCGTGAAGTTGGGTGAGGTACCGGTCAACAAAGGATGCTGCGCACCCCCCGACAACAGGCTGGTGACATTCGAGTTCGGCACATAGTTCTTGGCATTCAGGACGTTGAAAAACTCCGCCCTGAACTCAATCGCGCGACGCGAGTCCTCCCAAGGTGTGATGCGCTTGAACAGACTCATGTCGAAGGTGCGCACCCATGGATAGTTCAGGTTGAAGTTACGGGCAGCGTTGCCATATTGGCCCGGCTCAGGAAAGGCGAAAGCGCGGGGGTTCACGAAGGGGGTAAACTGCGCATTCTCCCATGTCCATTCCGGGTTGCGCAACGGGACACCGCTGATGACATCCGGGCGCAGGCTTCCGCCTGGAGTGCCAAGGTCAAGCGAGTTTCCGACACCCAACGGCACACTTACTGGGAAGCCGCTGCGAATCCGGCTAAGCCCGTTAATGCTCCATCCACCCAGCACATAGTCTACCCAGCCGCTGCGGTTGAGGAACTTCCTTCCCTTCCCCATAGGCACCTCCCATAGGCTGACGATATTGAAGATGTGAGGTGTATTCGTGGAAGAGACTGCCCGCTCCGCCCGCACGTCGTAAGGATTCTGCGTCCGTAGAATTGGCAGGTCGAGCGACGAGTTATTGAATGAGTTGTTCGGGATGGGGAAGCTAATGCCTCCGCTGGAATTGTCCATCGCCTTGGAGAAGGTGTAGTTGAAGCGGAACTGCAATCCACTGGAGAAGCGGCGCTCCATTTCGGTGGTTAGCGCATGGTAGGTGGACGCGGTGTTGTTCGGATTCAGGACGAAGATGGAATTGGAGAATCGTCCCGCAAAGCCCGGCAAGGGAATGTCTCCCGTAAAGGGATCCACCCGGTTGATGTTGTACGGTGCTCCGAAAAGTCCGGTTCCGCGCGAACCCTGATAACCGATACGGGCCACCATGTTGGAGGCAAAGCCATACTCGATTTGCAGCGAATAGTTTTGAATCATGGGAATGCGGGAGTTCTTCTCAGTCACGACGCCCGTGGACTGATACAGCACGTTGGGACGAGTAGCCCCGGTTTGCGATGTAGGGCCAGGATCGCCAGGACGAATCTCGCCACTGGCGGGCACCTGGAAGAGTGTGGAATCCGGGGCCAGGACGGGGTTATTGAATCCAAACTGCATGGGAACGGCGGAATCGTTGCACCTTGCCAATCCGCAGTTCGGATTGTTGGTGGGCGACAACACATCGTTAGCGCCCAGGAGGTAACTGATCTGGCGGAATCCAGTAGCGGACTGTGAGCCGAGGTTGGGAATGGGTTCCCGATCATTGCCCATCAAAGTGGCATGGGTAATGCCGTAGCCACCTCGAACAACCAGCCTTTTCTCAGCGTTCCAGCCAAAGCCCGGTGTCCAGGCGAAGCCAAACCGCGGCTCAAAGACATCCTTGTGGGCTGGATACAGATAGCGGCTGCGGTCATTGACACCAGCGTATTCAAAGATGGGCGCGGGCTGGGCGACGCCACCACGCAAGAGAAAGGGGTTCGGTTCCAGGCGGTCCATGTTCAGTTGTCCTTGCCGGTTGAACTTCTCCCACCGGGGACTTTGGAACTGATAGCGCAGACCGATGTTCAGCGTGAGCGTAGAACTCACGCGCCAATCGTTCTGCACATAGCCACCCAGGTTCAGCCAGCGGTAGTAGTACGGCACCGCCAGGTTCTCTGTCTGAACCTGAACGCCAGTGGGCACCCCAAGCAGGAAGCTGGCAAATTTGTCTCCACCGAAAGTCTGCGCCGCACAGCCCGGATTCACTCCACCCAACGGAGTGGTATTGCAATTCTGTTCCGCGGTTTGTGCGCGGTCCCAGAAGAAGCGTCCGCCCACCAGACTGCCGACGCCCAAGGCCGATTGGTTTAGCTGAAGGTGCTGCGCGGAGAAGCCCACCTTCCAGGTCATATTCCCGCGGACCCAGGAGAGATCGTTGCTGATGCCGTAGTTGTGCTCAGTATTCTTGCCCACATCCTGTGGCTGGTTAAAGCCCAAGGCCCCAAACCCATTGCCGCTGGATTGGCCTGTGGCAGCAAAAGGTGCTCCGCCGTCATAGAAGCGGGGCATCCCGTAACCCAACAGGTTCACCGCACCGGCACCGGGTCCACCAATGTTCATGTATTCGCTGGTCCAGTCCTTGTCTAGCAGCACGCTGGGGAAATTACGTCCAAAGTCGCCAAACACGTAATTTGCCCGGAACTCGTTGGTCATCGTAGGGCTGATCACGCTGGTGAGGGAAGTAACAAGCTGCCGACTGTTGTTGGCATCGCTGATGAGTCCGTTGGTGAACGCATCGCGCTGCGAGCGGTCGCCATACTGGGGCTGTTCAGTCCAGCGCGAGCTAAGGCGATGGTTCTGGGTAATGTCGTGGTCGATCTTCACGGTGTAGCGGTCGTCGCGATACTCCGTACGCCGGAAGAAGGCGTAGTTGGCGCCGAGGAGATCCGCAATTTGCGCGGGATCCGAAATGTTTGGTGCGGGAAACAATTCGCGGGCAATGCGCTGCGCCACCGGATTCACCAGGCTATTGCCGAACTGGTCAACCAGCACCCTTCCACGCCGCGCCGGGTTGGGGTCATTTGGGTTCATCAGGGGAAAGTTCCGGAACTGATAGGTAGCGTTCGTGGCGCTGGGAGCCGTATTTGGATTGAACGTTGGGTTTGGCAAAAGCGACAGGGTACCGTCACTGGCGCGGGAAAACTGGTTGTAGAGAAGCGCATAAGGCTCAGTACGCACACTGCCGTCTGGACTGCGGAAATAGACAAAGCTATTGGAGAAGTCTCCGTTGAGCTCCGCCTCGGAGGGTGTCCGCATGAAGGTGGGCCCACCTGGGCTGGAAGCCAGCTGCCGCGTGGGTTCGTAGCTGGCCATGAAAAATGTGCGGTTGCGCCCGTCATAGACTTTCGGGATCACTACAGGTCCGGTGACCACAGCGCCTAGTTGTTGGCGGCGCAGGGGCGGGCGGTTGTCGAAGTTGGTAACCGCGGTGCGCTGGCTGTCGAAGGGATTCGCAGAGAAGGCACGCTGGCGGTGGAACCAGAACAGGGTGCCACGAAGTTCGTTGGTTCCGCTCTTGGTGGTCTGCTGGATGATGGCTCCGCCGGCCTGCGCGAACTGCGCGGAATAATTGGCCTGCTGCACCGTGAACTCCTGGATAGTGTCCGGTGAAAAGGAGATACTCATCCGGGCCAGCGCGACGCTGGTAACGTTGGCGCCATCGGCCATGAAGATCGTCGACCCCACGCGGCCACCGTTGATCGCCAGTTCGCGCCCGGGCACGGGTTCGTTGGTCGTGAGTTCGCTGAACTCGGTCCCTGGGGAGCCTCCTACGCCCGGGAGGGTCATGGCCAACTCCAAAGTGTTTCGGCCATTCAGCGGCACGTCGTTGATGGTGCGCTGGTCAACGGTTTGCTGCACGGCGCCGGTATAGGTCTGCACAAGTGGCGCTTCACTGGAAACGTCCACCGTAGTGGCTACCTGGCCAAGCTTCAATGAGACGTTCACTGTAGACACGCGATTGGTGTCCACCTTGACATTGGTGACGGTAACAGACTCAAAGCCTGCCAGCGAGACGGAAACACTGTACATTACCGGCCGCAGGGCTGGCGCCGCATAGCGACCGTCAGAGCTGGTTTCAACTTCAGTCTTCGCGTTCGTGCCCAAGTCAGTAATCACAACCTTGGCACCAGCAATCACCGCCTCGCTTGCGTCAGTGACGGTACCGCGAATGGCGCCAAAATTCGATTGAGCCTGTATCGCGGCACAAAGAAAAAGCGTGCCCGCCAGCAGCCACAATGCGCGGCGAGCGAATGGAACGATAAGTTTCATCACAACCCCCAAAAGTCCAACATACGCTGATATGAACCGATTCATCTTCAGCGCTAGTTGCTCCGAAAGTCTACTTGCGACGATGATACTTCAGCCGATGGGAGAATTCCAGAAGATAGAACGCCCTCGCTAATTAACTTTTTTTCACTAGAATCTACATGTCGATTCGCCGATGCGTAACTCAGTGGGGAGCACCAAGCGGCACGGGGTCTCCCCGTCAACCAAGCCTCGAATCCGCCGAATCAGCAACTCTGCTCCACAGTACCCAATCTGGTAAGCGGGTTGCACCACGCTGGTAAGTCTAGGGTGAAAGACATCCAGCCAGTCAAAGTGATCAAAGGTTGCCAGTGCCAGATCATGCGGGGTGTGCAGTTGGCGGGCGGTCATTTCCTGCAGGACCCCAAGCGCCACCTGAAGATTGCCGCACAAAGCTGCTGTGGGTGGATTTCGCTTGGAGAACATCACCGCGGCCCCTTGCCTGCCCCCCGCTCGATCGAAGGTGCCCTCGAAAACCGCGGGGCGCAGCTTAGCCGACGCCATCGCCTCAAAGTAGCCCTGCATCCGCAAAGCGGGAATGTACATGGAGGCACGGCCTCCCAGATATGCAATCCGGCGATGCCCCAGGGAAAGCAGATGCTCTACCGCCTGGCGCGCGCTACCTACATTGTCAATCGACACCGTGTCCACGGGGATGTCATTGGGTTCACGATCAAGACAAACAACGGGGATTCCGCCGTTCATACAGGCTTTCAGGTGCTGATGACAGCCACGCTCCAAGGCAACCACCACCAGAAGCCCGTCCATCCGGCGGCCCGTTAGGGTTTCGACGGCCCGCTTCTCCAGCTCCGCGGAGTCCCGGGAGTTGACGATAGACAGCGTATAGCCCTGACGGGATGCGGCATCCTCAGCCCCGTCAATCACGTCGGCGAAGAAGGGATTCACGATATCGGAGATCACAATCCCCAGGGTCTTGGTGCGGCGGGTCTTCAGACTGCGGGCAATGTGATCTGGCTGGAAACCAAGATCATTGATCGCGCGCTTCACCCGGCGGCGCATTTCGGGCGTCACTGTGGCAAGGCCGGACAGCACATTGGACACAGTGCCTACAGAGACACCCGCCAACGCCGCGACTTCCTTGATGGTGGCCATCGCTTACTTGCGTTTCCAGCGCACTCCATCACGTGTATCCTCAAGCACCACGCCTTGCGCTGCAAGTTCATCGCGAATCTCATCAGAGCGTTTAAAGTTCCTCGCGGAGCGGGCTTGCTGGCGCTCAGCCACCAGCGCTTCCACCGCAGTATCGGACAACCCACCTTCTTTCGCAGTGGGCGTCAAGACATCGAAGACAGCGTCGAATAGGGCCAGTAATCCCTCCGCATCCTCCACGTTGCCCGCGCAGAACTGCCCGGAATCCATGGCAGCGTTGGTTTCTCGAACGTATTCGAAGATCACGCCCATTGCCGCTGCAGTGTTGAGGTCCTCATCCATGTGTGCCTCAAAATCGGCGCGGGCCTTCAGGATGCGGGCACATACCTCCGGGCACTTGCCGGCACTGAACTTGCCGGTTCGTAGACGCAGGTGGAAGTTGCGCAAGCGCTCAATGGCGGTTTCCGCAGCCTCAAGGTCAGCGAATGTAAAGTTCAGCTTGTTGCGGTAAGGCACGGCAGCCAACCGGTATCGGATGGCCTCCGGGCTGTAACCACGCTCCACGACATCGCGCAACGTGTAGAAGTTACCCAGGGATTTCGACATCTTCTGGCCCTCAACAATGAGGTGCTCAGCATGTAGCCAGAATCGCGCGAAGGGCTTGTGATTGACGCACTCCGCTTGAGCGATCTCGTTCTCGTGATGCGGGAAGGTGAGGTCGATTCCGCCAGTATGGATATCCAGGGTTTCGCCCAAATACTTGTTGGCCATGGCAGAGCACTCAATATGCCAACCCGGCCGGCCCTCACCGAAGGGGGAGTCCCAGTAAGGTTCGCCATCCTTGCGGCCCTTCCACAGGACAAAGTCACGCGCATCGTCCTTTTCGTACTCGTCCACATCCACGCGTGCCCCGGCCTGCATGCCCTCTAGATGAAGGCGCGACAAACGGCCGTACTCCGGGAAACTGGCGATACGGAAGTAAGTGGAGCCATCGCTCTGATAGGTGTGGCCGTTCGCCGCCAGAGCGCTGATGGCGTCAATCATTTCCTGGATGTGCTCAGTGGCGCGGACGATGCGCTCCGGGCGTTCCAGACGAAGCAGAGAACTGTCATCGAGGAATGCCATTTCGTACTGCGCGGTGTATTCGCCGATTGACTGGCTGTGCGCCATCGCGCTGCGGATGATCTTGTCCTCCACATCCGTAATGTTCATCACGTGCTGCAACTGGTAGCCGCGGCATCGCAGCCAGCGGCGCAGGATGTCCTGGAAGGTAAACGTGCGGAAGTTTCCAATGTGCACGTAGTGATACACAGTGGGCCCGCAGGTGTACATCCGCACCACGGGCGGTTCAAGAGGAGCGAAATCCTCCAGTTGCTGGGAGAGGGTATTGAAGAGCTTGAGCGCCATGGAGTTTCTGGTGAGCCGATCGCCCCTATCAGCATAGCAAGCAGGCAGAAAAGCCCCCTCTGAGGTGGACGACATCCCAAAGACGACACCGTAGAAGACGATTCACCGGTAACCAAGGTAACCTGTGTCGCCGCCCGGGATACCTGTAACGAACAATCGCTTCGCATCAAGCGGTGTCAGGCGGTGCTGGTAAACTGCAGGCATGTCCACCTACGCTGCCGGGAGGCCTGCCGCCGACGAACATCCCGCTTATGCTGCCAAGTACCTGGCACGCGTTCCGGAGGAAGACATCCTGGCCGCCCTGCAGCAAAGCCTGGACGATTCCATCGCATTTGTCATGAAAGCTGACCTTCAGCAAGCACGGACATGGGCCTACGAGCCCGGCAAGTGGACGCTGTGCGACGTTATCGGGCACATCTGCGACACTGAGCGCATCCTTGCCTACCGCACATTGCGGATAGCCCGTGGCGACTCCACGCCGTTGCCGGGCTTTGAAGAGGATGCCTATGCGGCTAATGCACCCTATCAGAATTGGACTCCTGAACAGTTGGTGCAGGAACTACGCACCGTGAGAGCCGCCACGCTTAGCCTGCTGATGACATTGCGAAACGAGGACTGGAGCCGAAGAGGGACAGCGTCAGGCAGTACAGTGACGGTACGGGCGCTGGCGTGGTTTATCTGCGGCCATGAGCGGCACCACCTCGCCATCTTGAAGGAGCGCTACGCCGCAGTTGTTCGCAAGTCCTAACGCTACCGAAGCCTACGTCTATTGCTGAATCCGCCGTGGTCCGCCTGTTCACCCTGGTGCCTTAGCGCCCATCCAGGGCAAGGCTGCCTCATGCCCACGCCACAATCTGTCTGATCCGGTACCGCAGTTACAAAAAAAGGACATTTCCAGCTATGCGGTTCTGAAACAATGAAATGTGGTTATGCAATTGCCAGTGATCATTCAAGGCGGGATGGGCGTGGGCGTGTCCCACTGGAAGCTTGCCAGGGCGGTATCGGCCCACGGCCAACTTGGGGTGGTGTCGGGAACAGCGCTTGATCAGGTGCTGCTACGGCGTCTGCAGGACGGCGACCCTGGTGGGCACATGCTTCGCGCCCTGCGCCATTTCCCCTTCCCTCGACTGGCCGAGCAGGTAATAGCCAGTTGGTACATCCCCGGAGGCAGGGCGAAAGGGGCGAGTTATCCGCGCACTCCGTCTCACACTCCGGACGGGCCGCCCGAAGTGCAGGCGCTTTGCATCGTGGCAAACTTCGTGGAGGTCTGGCTTGCCAAGGAGGGCCATTCCCAGCCGGTGGGCATCAACTATCTGGAAAAGATTCAGCTGCCGCATCTGGCCTCTATGTACGGGGCGATGTTGGCTGGAGTGGATTACGTATTGATGGGCGCTGGCATCCCACTCAAGATCCCCGGAGCCATGGATGCCTTGGCTCGGCATGAGCCCACCACTTACCCTCTTGCAGTGAAAGGCGCGACGCCCACGGATGCCTTCTACGCCTCGTTCCGGCCGCTTGACTTCGTGGAGGGCGAACCACCCGCGCTCAAGCGTCCCCAGTTTCTCGCCATTATTTCTTCCAACACCCTAGCTACCACAATGTTGAAGAGGGCCAGCGGAACGGTGAACGGCTTCATCGTTGAGGGACCCATCGCGGGCGGCCACAACGCCCCGCCAAGGGGAAAACTCGAGTTGGATAGCCACGGAGAACCTGTGTATGGGGAGCGGGATCTGGTGGACCTTGCCAAGCTAAAGGAACTGGATGTCCCGTTCTGGCTGGCGGGCGGCTATGGCAGTCCAGAGATGTTGCGGCAGGCACTCGCCGCCGGAGCTGCCGGCGTCCAAGTGGGCACACCGTTTGCGTTCTGCGCCGAGTCAGGACTTTCGGAGAACCACCGGCTAAGCGTACTTCAGAGTGCGCGCGAGGGAGACGCCCACGTGTTCACTGATCCTGTAGCGTCACCTACCGGCTTTCCATTCAAGGTGGCACCGGTGGAAGGCACGGTCTCAGACCCGGAGGTGTACGCGTTGCGCCCCCGCATTTGTGACCTTGGCTACCTGCGGGAAGCTTACAGGACGGCGGATGGCGCGGTGGGCTTTCGCTGCGCGGCTGAGCCAGAAACCACCTTCGTGGCCAAGGGAGGAGACCCGGCAGAGACCATTGGACGCAAATGCCTCTGCAACGGGCTAATGGCGAATATTGAGCTGGGCCAGACGCGAAACGGCAAGTGGGCAGAACCGGGCATCATCACCGCTGGTAATGACATCCAGCATCTTCACCGCTTCCTTCCAGAAACCGGCGTGCAGTACACGGCGGCGGATGTGCTGAACCGCTTGCTTGCGGGTGCGGTCCCCGCGGAAGGATAACGGCGACGCGCTACGCAGGCCATCCACGCGGGCCATCCACGCGGGCCATCGGGATACAACCCGGGCTCTGGATTGCCAGTTACAATGGGAAGACGTCGCGCTTGCCTTCAGGAGATTGGTCCCTTGCAGCCAGAAATCCTTGCCGATATTGCGTCCGCTACCCAGGTGCATCGTCGCGCCATCCATGCGCCTGGCGCGCTGAACGAGGCGATTGCGTATGGGAGCGCGTTCTCGCGCGGGCTGCGGCTGGAGTTCGGCAACACGGTGGCGCTGCTGATTTCCGGCACCGCAAGCATTGATGACCACGGGCGCACCGTGCATGTTGGCGATTTTCGGGCCCAACTGCAACGCACCTTCGCCAATATCAGCGCGCTACTGGAATCAGAGGGCGCCACATGGAAGGATATCGTCCGCACCACGTGCTATTTGCGCGACATTGATCGTGACTACGCGGCATTCAATGAGGAGCGGACCCGCTTCTATGCGGAGCAGGGGCTTGACCCCTATCCCGCATCTGTAGGCGTACAAGCGATCCTATGCCGGCCAGACCTGCTGGTAGAAATTGAGGCCGTAGCCGTATTCCTGAAGCCGGAGAGCAGCGGGCAGCCAGCCTAGGACCCGGCGTTACCCGTGCTCCTTAATGAACCTGCGGATTTGCTGTTGAAGGGCTGAGTTTCGCAGGCTTGCCAAGGCGATCATCGCGCTGTGATCCTCACCTTCATAGATTTCTTTCTCCACCAGCACCTTCCGTGCAGCAAGCGCTTCGGCCAGCGCCTCATTCTGCGGCAGAATTCCTGGCGCATCCTCAGTTCCCACGGCCAGTAGGAAGGGCGGAGTGCGGGGTTGAGGAATCTCGCGTGCGTAGTAGAGCGGCGAGGCCTCCAACCAGTATCTGGCGTCGTTGCCGAAAGCATACTCAAAGCCGTTGCCCACGGCGAACATGCCGCTAATGGCGATCACACCGCGCAATGCCGAGGGGTGCTGGTAGTGGAACTCCAGGTAGCGCGAATCTAGTGCAAGCAGGGCTGCCATGTGAGCGCCGGAAGAATGACCGCCAACAAAGATACGGTCAGGATTCCCGCCAAGATTATGGATGTTGTCCCGCACCCAGGTAATGGCTGCAGCGGCATCCTTCATGGGCTCAGGAAAAGGATACTTGGGCGCCTTCGAGTAGCTGGGAATGACACAGGTAACTCCACCTAGAGCAAGGCTAACGCCCAACGGCAGGTACTGGCGGCGGTGACCACTGCGCCAGGCGCCACCATGGAAGAACACAAGAACCGGGGCCTTGCCGTGGTTGAGATTGCGGTAGATGTCCAAACGGCGGCTGTCGGCATCCTCACGTGTGGCGAGACGGTAAGAGATGCTGTGAGCGACAGACACGGGCGGCGGCACATCCAACTGGAGATTCGCGATGTGTATTGCGGCACGCGGCGATGCGCCGGGCGGCACAACCGGCTGTGGAGCTTGTAGGGCCTCTTGTGCTGAAACGCGAGCCCTTACAACAGCAGGTACAGCACTAGCCAGCAGCCACCGCCGGGACTTCCGCGTACCGGCAGCAGCACCCTGCTTGGACGGAAAACTTTGTACAGAAAGATGGGATCTGGCCATGGATGGAGTGTCAGGCGGATGGGCCGCCGTGGCGCACCTAGCGACGCCCACTCATCTTGTACACATACAGCATGTGTGGACGCTGAAAGACCTTGATCGTCTCGACGGCGGTAGGCTTCCAGCCATCGATCTCGAAATCGTGGGACACCACGCAGGCGCCAGGACGCAGTTCCTTTTCCAGCTTGGGACGAAGGACCGTGTTCGCGTCCGAGATCAGATAGAGGGTAACGATGTCCGCCTCAGCGAGATTAGCCTCCATCATGTCCTGCTGAAGCACACGCACCCGGTGTTGCATCCCGGCTTCCACCACTTTGTCGGTGGCAACCTGCGCCCACTTAGGAGAGAGCTCTACGCCCACCGCGCGCGCCTTGTAATTCTTTGCGGCTGTCACCAAGATCCGGCCGTCGCCACAGCCAAGGTCATACACCACCTTATCCTCGGCGACACTGCAAAGTTCCAGCATGCGCTCCACCACGCTCATCGGGCTGGAAACGTAAGGCGCAAGGCTCTTCTTCATCGCGTCCTTGGAGGATGAACCGCCACGTGACTGGCCCGAAACCAAGGGGCTGGAGGCGAAAAACAAAGCGAATGCGGCCGTGATTGCTAGAACCTTCATTGCGTGCCCATGTTGGCCAATTGCTTCTTGGATTTGTAGTCCTCGATTTGCGTGAACATCTTCCGGACAGCCGGGAACAGGTCCTGCGGCCGGAAGACCGTGAACTCCTGGCCGCGAAAGAAACGCACCGCATGGCCAATGGCATCACGGAAAGGATTCTCCCGCGGGTTGAGGTTGTAGTTCACATAAAAGAGCGGGTAGTCAACCGCTCCTACCTCACCCAACAGATCTTCAGGCGGATTCGCTTCAAGCATCACTTTCGGGCCTACGAAAATAACCCCATCGACATCGCTCTCCCTCGACATCTCCGAGGTGATGAGATGCGTCAAAAAGCGCGTATCGCTGTTCTTGTCGGCCAACAAACTGTACCGAATCGTTCCCTGGTTAAGGGTATCGATGGCTTCGCCGATAGCCGGATAGTCCACCTCGCTGCTGGCGTCTTGGCGATAAAGCACGCGCTGCTCCCGCACATTGAATACCACTACAGACACCTTACCGACACGGCTGTCCTGCGAAATACTCTGCAGGATTGAAGCCAAGGCGGCAAGGTCCACGGGCTGCAGCGCCGCTGACCGTACATTTAGCGGAGCAAAGTGCACGAGAACCTTCACATGGAGGGACGCTGTACTGTCCGATTTCGGTACATCAAGTTGCTGAGGGTTCTTGAAGGGGTGCGCCGGGGCCTGCCGGACTAGCCCTGGGCCCAGAGTGACGGGCAACAGGTTGGATGTGTCAGGGGTAACGTCAAATACCCACGAATTGGCGCAAACCCGTTCGCTCCTGTCGCGCATCAGCCACTCCAAGCGATACTTACCCGTGCCAGCCAGGACGGTTCCCTCCAGCATGACGCTTCCTTTCGGCGGATCGTCATCTTCCCCAATCTGGAGGTCTGGGACACGAAAGCGCTGGACGAAGTAGCGTTTCTGCTTCGGCTGATCCACCGGGTAAATGCGAAACAGGACACTGAGGATGTTCTCGCCATTAAGGAGATCTGCCAACGGAACCTCCGCCTGATAGCCGGTGTGGTAGTTGAGGTCGAAACCGAGCGCCGTTTCCGTGCGCACCACCTTGCAGCGAAGGTCGTCGCGGGGGATATCCGCTTCAAAAATGGCGAGATCAGACAGAGGAATGTTGATGCCGGTGTACTCGGCGGGAGTCAGCATGTCCTGACCAGGCGAGCCAAGCGAGAGAAACGCGCAATACAAAGCAAGGGAGAGAGTCCGGCGAAATCCGAATGAAAAACAACGACCAAACATAACGGGCGCGCCTCAATTGCAAACAAAAGCAATCACCTGGCCACCTGAAAACGCCTCAATCTCTTGCTGGACTAACCGGGTCCCATCCAACCGAGGCCGAAGGCAGGGTACTTTTTCCTAGTATAGGAGATCGACGGCGCGCAAGGGGTAGTGCGGAAACTCACAAAACCTGCTGGAGTTCCGCCAAGTTCGAACGCATTCGCAGTTCCACGAGTGACTGAGGCGAACACACAGAATTGCCACCGGAGGGCTGATGTACGCCCATTTCGCCAGGTTCTACGTGCGGCAGCTAGCTCCAATCCTCTGCAAAATCCAGGTAGCGCACCACTTGGCGAATCGGCACGCTCTCCAGCGCCAAAGGTGATCACAGCCGGCTGAACAGTTCTACTAGTAGTCGCTCTTTGGTGAGAATCCAAGCCACATTCCGCCCGCCAAACGCAGGCGCCGGTGCGGGACGTCTGGTAATGATCGCTCCCGCCGCCCTCACGTTGAGCAGGGCTTCCTCCAAGCCGTCAACCTCATAACAAACGTGGTGAATGCCTCCGCCGTTCTTCAGAAAGTTCTGGACCGGAGAATCAACCGTAAGGGGCTGGACGAGTTCCAAGAAGGGATTCCCGTGACCTAGCGTAAGAAATGCGACAACAACCTTTTGCCGATGGTCCTCACACCTATTTCCATCCCAATGCGCTCCTAACGTACCGGCCAGGCTACTGGCGGCTTCGTCTATGGAACTCACTACCACTCCATGGTGATGCAAGTGCCATGTACCGGAGTCTATTGGAGTCATGTAGGTATGCTCAACCCTAGCGCGAGCGGTGGATCGTTTCCACGAAAGCGGAGTAGCTGGAATACTGGGAGAGGTCATCCAGATCCAATTGGATGCCAAATTCGTCCTCGATAAGGTTGATGAGATTCACCG
This sequence comes from Bryobacteraceae bacterium, assembly GCA_036821995.1. Taxonomy (GTDB): domain Bacteria; phylum Acidobacteriota; class Terriglobia; order Bryobacterales; family Bryobacteraceae; genus JACTMJ01. Next base: position 117,736 of record DAISIM010000007.1, on the reverse strand, counting down.
TGGCGATGGAATCCCACGTCGAAGTAGATTCAACAGAGGCAGAAAGAATCTCATCAGGACCCATCGCTGGGAAAACGGCTTGAAAACAGCCTTGAAGTCGCGCTTCAAGTTCATCCATAGCGATAGCCTAGCACAGTCATGCTGTGGCGGGGGAAGGCGCTGGGACAACGATGGATTCTGCATACAGACTGGGCGATGTCGTCAAAAAGGCACTACGAGTCAGACAAACCTCAGTTTCGCTAGTCCATAATCCAATAGAATCGAAAAACTCTCTTATAGGTCCATTTCTTTCGGTTGTTACGAAATCAGCCCGGATTTGGTCTACGGGGAAGTAGTCAAACAAAAAGCGGCAGCATTGATATTCGATACGCCGGGAAAAGGCACGACAACTCATTACCCAAGTGCGGATAGATAATATCTCATTTTCGTGTTTTCCGGCAATCACTGAAATTCTACCCAGTGGACCGAAGCGATCTTCGTAGCTAATCACAAGCACAAAGCTTCCCGGCTCACGGGAAAGCGTTGACCATTGATTGGCACTATACCTTCTACCATTCAGGTTAAACTGGTTTGTCTTGTTTACAAGTTCAAGCACGCGGCTGTCGTCTGCGATTGGAGCAATATCAAACCGGATCCGCGCCTGGAGGGAACGGAAAAATTCCTCGGCATCCGCCACTGTTCCAGTAGACAATAACTCGCTTGCCATGCCGGCGGCATTGCGGATAGACGTGGCGCGCATTCTATCCTCATCCGTTACGGCAACCCGTCCACATAGGTCGAGCAGCTGATGAACAAAGGTGGTGAAGGCACTCGCGTTACTTTTGGGGAATCGCAAACAAACAAGATCCGGGTATACCCGCTGAACTTCTGCGATTTCAAGCTCATTATCGTCGACGAAGACTACGCTTTCGGGGCCAAGGTTCCAGGTTGTCAGGATCCTTCGAATCGACTCTGACTTCGGTCCCCAATTCGCCGCTACCGGGAACAGGAGTCCTCTGTCCAGCAGAATATCCTGGCGTTGAAAAACAGCCTCTACCACCTGGATGTCATTCTTGCTCGCAGCGGCAAGCAATGTGCCTTGTTCACCCAGAGACGCAAGAACCCTCTGGTATCGCCCGTGGATCGAATGGTGTTCTTCCAGGCTCCAACTTACCGCGTCGGGTCCATCATCACCCGCGATTCCATGCCACATTGTATCGTCAAGATCAGTGATGATTCCCTTCTTCACGGAGCCAGGGAAAAGGAGGCGTGCAAGGGTTGCGCCAGCCCGTTCTGCAAAATCTAATGTATAGGGGAACCCGGTAGCCAGATCCGACCTGGCATCATGGATTCGACCGGTTCCCACTTCGTGAACCAGTCTACGGCTATCCACCAGAGTTAACCCCGGGCGTGCCGCGATGGCGTTCAGAAATTCACTCAACGCAAGCTCAACCTCAAGTTGCTCAGTCGAGGCGGTCATCGCGGGTCCGCCAAAGGCCGGGGCGCTAGCCATCGCTGGAGGCATGACAACAATGCGGGAGTTCGGACGAAAAAGGCCCAACAACCTTGTAAGCCGGTTCAGGGTTTGTTGACATTGCTGGACTACATCCGCAGCAACTGAATTGCCCCACTTTCCCGCCGATCGATATCCCAACCTGACGTCCAGATCACTCCACTCGATGACGACTGCCACACCATCGAGTGAGTCCAGGGAGGCCGCTCGTTCCAGAGTATTCGGAAGATCGTTATAAAGTCCCGTTTCGAATAGGACTCTACGAGAGGGCAATAGTCGTTGGAGGTGTGCTTGCGCAAAGGTCTGCAAATGGAGAGGCGACATGCCGCAGGCGAGGAACACGTTGAACGGGACGGCCTCTTTCGGCGCAAGACTCCGTTCCTTCAGGGCTTCAGCCAGCTTCACGCCTACTGAGTTTACCAGTACTTGCCGATGATTACCCGCCTAAGCCGTGGCCGGCGCCCGAGAGCCGAACCAGCCTATGCCTGTAAGGTTGACGAAAGAATAGCTTGGCAGGACCACCAACTCGGGCAGGCTGAATCCTAACCTTGGTGCTCTGTGGAGCTTTGCCGGATTCGGGGTGAAGAGATCGAATTCGAAGGCAATGATCAAAGGTTAATCGGACCATCGCCATCGCCACGATTGATGTGCACTCGCGTCAGGGATGGGTCGCCGGCAACAATCGCTTTCTCCAAGGCAGGTGCCGTAGCGAAGATGAAATTGGTGGGGCCTTCGCGAAATCCTGATGCACGCAACGCGTCCTTCCATGCAGAATGCCATTGATTGCTGACAACCAAATCGACACCACTTTCCTGCAGGTGCCGCTGGGCGAGCCAAGCGACGGCAGGCTCGTATCCAGAGACTGCCATGCAATCTACAATCGCGCCAAGACGCATTCCACCAAAGTACTTGTGATCGTCAAGCTGGGTGTTGGTCAGCACCGCCCATCCTACAATTTCTTCCCCCTCCCGAACAGTGAGCCTGATGAACCGCTCATCCGAGACCGGAAACCGATCGTTTGATTCCCCAGCAGCACGAAAACACGCGAAGGAATGCTCGGGCGAAGTACGTCTCCAAAGGACGTCGGCCCACTCACCAAAGGATGAAACGACTTCAGCGCTCAGGTGCGCAACTGACGGTCGGCGTCGGGCTTGCCAAGCGTTCACCGCAGCAAGTGGAATTGAACCCAACTTCAATGCGGCGACCAGATCCATCGCCGTTGAGCGAGCAGGGGTAACGTGCAGCGATCTGAAACTGCGCAAAAAGTTCGATGCGTTTAGCACCCGATAGAAGAATGGAACCGGGCGAAGCTTGGCCCCGAGCTTTTCAAGTACCCGGGGAAGGGGGTTATCCAATCCACCCATCCCCAGGCCAAACAAATTCGGCGCCCGTCTGAGGGAATCCTTTACTAGTGAAACCCCAACTAACCCGAACTTAGGATCAACAATCCCCTCAGAGATTGGGAACTTCAAAAACTGCACTTCGGTTGGCGAGCCACTTACCATGGCGCGCTGTCGAATTAGCATATACGCGCCACGCACCTCGCCATCATGTAAATAAAGATGACGTTCCCAACAGATAAAGCCTGGGCCATCTACGCGAAACGCATCCGCATCTGGCCCAAAGATCTCATTGGTTCCAAACCAGGAGTGGATGTGAGAGCTTGCCGGAAAGGCATGATCTGAACCACCAGATAGAAGCCGGGCGTTGAATCGTTCGATAGCTGGAATCAACATCGGATCGAAGGGCACAATAGGCATAGGTTAGTGTGAACCCACCCTTAGTTTATCAAACATCCATCGGTATTCCAGGCTGCGTCTTTCACTTGGCGTCAATTGGTGAGTTCCCCCTCGACGCTGCTTAAGGTAGTCGAGCAACACCCCAACTGGCACAAACCAACCGTTCCGTTTACTTAATTTCTCCATGACCGCACGAAACGCCGGGTTGAGCGTTCCGTCCTCCCAGAAGCCTTTCGCAAAATGGGTATACATGATGCAGCAACCACCCTGCGCTTCAAGCTGGTCCAGCGATTCCTCAGTAACGGTCCGAAGAAACTGTTTCGCGTCACTTCCTTCCGCAGATGCGTACCATGCACGTACCATCGGGCGCGCTGGATCAAAATAGGGCATCAGCGGACACTTAACTAGAGTATTGATGTCAGTGAAGACGAAGTTTCGGACATACTGAATTCTTTTCAAACAGTAATCCCCCCAAAATAAAGGGTGGTCTTTCTGCTCACCATAGTACCGACGCCGACTAAATATCCAGTTCGCTAGTAGATAGGGGAGACGACGAATTCCAGTCAACCGCGCATCACCGAAGTAGATTCCTTCTTCATTTGCAAAGTGATTACTCATTGTAGCGGGATCACTTGCAAACAAGTCGCGGAAACGGTTTAACCCGTCGATGGTTTCCTGCCTGAAAGAAGTGTGATTGGTGACGTTGTGAAGCCCAAGTTCGAAACCCTGGGACTTCAGTTGTAGTAGCCATTCCAAGTGAGCCGGATTACTACAATTCTCACCAATGTCGGAAGGTTCACGAACCGTTGCCGCCGGCCAGCACCCCCTTGTCGTATGGATGCCAAGATCATGCAAAAACGAGTAAATCTCTCGACCTACCTTCGTAGTCTGGGAGTCCGGGTCGTCGAAGACCGTAAAGGCAAACCTTCGGCCATCCGGCCATAACTGTCCACTTGACGCGAGATTCAGAATTTCCTGTCCCGAAAGCATACATACCTCAGTCCCAATCACGACTCCACTGGGCGCTTAGCTCGCCCGCAACATCCTTGAACGATTCGTACGGACGTAGCCGGCTGCGATCGGTCCAACCGTCACCCGAGGTCTATGGAAGTCCCGTGCCAAGGAGAGCGTGGCCCCGGCCAGAACGGCCTTCGAAGATCAATAGGCTAACACACTCGCGCGCAATTCAGATTCCTACCGCCCTCCGCAAGGCAGGCACTCGTCTGATTGGGTGAGATCAGTTCCCCAAGGACGATTGCATTCCGGCGGATGAGTGTCATGAATAGAGTCCCCGGCATTTTCGGTCATATCTGGGTCTTTTGTACCATGAGTCTGGTGTAAGCCTGCCGCTCAACGGCATCGTGGTGAGCGCAATTCGCGCGACCTCCGGACTTCAGCCAGTTCGCCGCCATGCTCACTTGCCGGTTCAGCTATCCCAAGAACCTGCCGGTATCCCCAAGAACCTGCCGGTATCCCCAAGAACCTGCCGGTATCGAGGTGAAGCTGCGCGGCGCCGAGGGCATTCCGCGGTAAATGGGCATGAATCAGGCACCCGCCCTCGTCGGATCGTGTCTCCCGCTAAAAGAAAAGGAATCGGCGCTTCTCCTGGGCGCGCTTTCGAATGGCGTCCAACACTTGGCTGCGATCGCCTGCGCGGAATGAGGCGCGGATTTCCGCTTCCGGAAGCGATGCAATTCGCCCCAGCAGCAGATAGGCGGCCTCCGCATGCTCGGGTGTAGTCCAGACCGCCATCTGGCCAAGTGGAGTTAGACTGCGTTCCTCTAAGGTGGACAGCACCCCCTCAGGCCGTGATTCCGTCAGGCGCACGAGCATTCGCGAAGCCTCCACACGGTCAGCCCATGTGACCGAGTGCAACATTTCAATCAGCCATGTACTGCTAATCTCCGCGGCGGCGTTGGCGCCAGAGCCGGGAACCCGACGGACCAGCTCGAGAGTGCGAAGCGCATTCTGGCGAACATCGGGATGGAAGTCACGCAAGGCAAACTGAAGATGGCCCTCCACGGCCCGCCGGTTACTTGAGTAGGCAAGCATATAGACGGCGGCGGCGCGAACCTGCTCGTCGGCAGCTCGCCGCAGCAGGGCGCCGAGTTCTTCTACGTAGGGGTCCACCAACAAGGCGAGAGTTTCTTGCGCGCGGCGGGCTGCGGGAAATGCTGAGAGCGGATACCCTTTGCTGTCGTCCTCCGCCGTTACACCTCTTTCGTGCGCTGTTTCAAGGCTTCGTAGCAGCCGCTCGTACACGAGTTCCAACTTCACCGGAATCTGCAGGTCTTCCGCTGGCGGTGAGTGCAACGCGAAGGGACGCACGCCGGCCTCCATCACGCCCAGGTACAACACGATGCCATCGTCGTGGCAACAGTGGCCCTCCACGTGCGCGCGCACCACATCATTGGAGGCCTCAATCTTCTGTTCTACGTCCTGCTTGGACTGCGGCAATGGATCCCCCATCCGGACGCCGGACAAGCGCACTAGCCGCTCCGGGCTTAGCTTCTCCTGGCCGTAGGTCTCAATGAGGGAAACGCGCGGGGCTTGCGCGCAAAGGCTGAGCGTTCCAGCCAAGGCAAGCACCGCTAGCGTCACATGCGGGCTAAATGATGGGAACATGCGGATACACGGCGCAGGGCGCCAAACGCTGTAGACGCGCCTGACGCCCATTCGGCTACTAGGCTTTTGTTGCCTGCTTCTCCGCCTGCACCCCAATCAAGGGCAACATCACTCGCTCGTTGTTGTGGGCCTTGTACATCAGGAACAGATACAGGAAGAAACCACCGAAGGCAATGCCCACGGAAAGCAACATTCCCAATATTCCTGCAATCCAGCCCACCATGGGAATCATGCCGATGATGATGCTGATGATGCTAAGCGAAACAGAGATCACCAGCAATGACACGGCCAGAAAGATTGACTGGAACGCGTGGAAGCGGATGAGAGCTTTCCGGTTGTAGGGCTCCAGCACCAGGAAGACGATGCTGGCAATCAAGCCAATGGCGAATGGAAGATAGCACAACAGGCCGACGATGTTGTCATCCAAGCCGCTGGAGGCTGGAGCTTGCGGCGGTGGATAGCCGCCTTGGGGTGGATAGCCGCCTTGGGGTGGATAGCCACCCGGTGGCGGAGGTCCCCCTCCCGGATTCGGAAAATTCCCTTGATTCGGTGTGCCCATGGTGGTCTCCTTGGAAAAATTGCAAAGGCCGGCGTCTCTGTGCCATGACCCGGTGACTTCCAGAAACCGCGACGCGATCCCGCGGCATTCCTGGTGCGGATAAGTTCCTGGTGCTAAGGCAAGCGAAAACCTGTTACATTATGGCTCAAAACAGAATGGATCAGCCTCGTTTTTCAAACAGCATCTGAATGCCAATCACGATCATGAAGACCGCATAAAGCTTTCGGGCAACACCCGGGGGAAGGTTTACCATGATCCGTGCCCCGAAAAAGGCGCCCATGGCCAAGCCTGTGGCAAGCAAAGCCGCATACGGAATATTGACATGGCCATTGCGGTAATACTCAAGCGCGCCCAGGATGCCCACGGGAGGGATCAGCGCTGCCAGGCTGGTGCCTATCGCATCGGTCTGTCCCATCTTGGCGAGGAAGATCAAGGCAGGTACGATGACAATGCCGCCTCCTATGCCAAACATCCCGGCGCAGACTCCCGCGCCTATCCCGATGACCAACAAAACCAAATAGAACGGCATGACCGTTTGAGTGTAACAGACGCCTTTGATTCTTCAGCAGAAGGCAAATAGAATGACGCGCGCTGACGGAACAACGGCACAGGCAATGCGTCAAGGAAGGTAACGCGGTGTAAAACCCGGCGGTGGGCTTGCCGGAGATTGGCGACGGTAGGCAACTCCGGAGAGGGCCCTTGCAACGAAGGATCGTGAATGGCGGAGGGGCCGCTTCCCGGAGGAAGTGGGAGGAGCGAACCGGGTCTCAGTACGGTCCGCCTGCCCCTCTGCCAAACTGGCCCTTGGTGAGGCTTTACCTCGCGCTGGGAACAAAACGACGCCAGGAACGGAGGCGGTAGCGCCCCCGCTCCTGGACTCCCAAATGCAATAGACTGTCCAGTGCAACGAATCGCCGGGACACCTAATCCAGGATCTTCTCGTGCTGTTGCCAAAGCACCGGTGACCGGTTCAAGCGGCTTAGCAAGAGATGGAACTCATGCAGGAACTCCTTGGGCAGCTTGTCGTAGAGCTTCAGGAACAGCTCTTCGTGGCTGAGAACCTCTTCCTTCCACGCTTCGCGTTCCACCTCCATGAGTTCTGAAAACTTCTCGAATGAGAAGTCCAGTCCAGTCATGTCAAGGTCTTCGTAGCGCGGCATCCAGCCAACCGGGCTCTCAATCGCGTAGGCTCCGCCGTGAACGCGGCCCACAATCCACTTCAGCACCCGCATGTTTTCGCCGAAGCCCGGCCACAGAAACTTACCCTCAGCGCTCTTGCGAAACCAGTTCACATGGAAGATGCGCGGGGGATTTGGGATGTGCCTCCCAATGTTGAGCCAGTGGTTGAAGTACTCCGCCATGTGATAGCCGCAGAACGGCAGCATGGCGAAGGGGTCACGGCGCACCTTGCCCACGGTACCCGCTGCAGCAGCGGTCATCTCAGAGCCCATCGTTGAGGCAATGTAAACGCCGTGGCTCCAGTTAAAGGCCTGGAAGACCAACGGAACTTTGCTCATGCGACGGCCGCCGAAAATGAAGGCGCTGATGGGCACCCCGTTGGGATCTTCCCACGCCGGATCAATGGTGGGACACTGCCCTGCGGGCGCGGTGAAACGCGCATTCGGGTGCGAGGAGGGTCGGCCACAATCGGGCGTCCAATCCTGGCCTTTCCAATCAATCAGGTGCGCGGGTGGGGTCTCCGTCATTTCCTCCCACCACACGTCGCCGTCATCGGTCATGGCTACATTCGTGAAGATGGAATTGGCCCTGCAGGATTCCATTGCGTTGGGGTTTAACCTGTAACTGGTCCCCGGAGCCACGCCAAAGAAGCCAAACTCGGGATTGATGGCATGCAATCGGCCGACCTCCCCTGGCTTGATCCACGCAATATCGTCACCGATGGTTGAAATCTTGTAGTCGCTTAGCTGCTCCGGTGGAATCAGCATGGCGAAGTTCGTCTTGCCGCAGGCACTCGGGAAAGCCGCGGCCACATAGGTTTTGTGCCCGTCCTTCTCCACGCCCAGAATCAGCATGTGCTCCGCCATCCAGCCTTCGTCCCTGGCCATCATGGAGGCAATCCGCAACGCAAAGCATTTCTTGCCTAGCAGCGCATTTCCCCCGTAACCGGATCCATAGCTCCAAATGGTACGCGTTTCCGGGAAATGCACGATGTACTTGTTTTCCGCGTTACAGGGCCACGGGACATCATCTTGTCCGGGCTCAAGAGGCGCGCCCACGCTATGCAGACAGGGCACGAATTCGCCGCTGTCACCCAGCACATCCAAGACCTTCTGACCCATGCGCGTCATGATGCGCATGTTCGCCACCACGTAGGGGCTGTCCGTAACCTCAACCCCGATGTGCGCAATGTGAGAGCCGATAGGCCCCATGCTGAACGGAATCACGTACATCGTTCGTCCGCGCATGCAGCCCGCGAATAGCTTCAGCAGCATCGCGCGCATTTCGTCCGGATTCATCCAATTGTTGGTTGGTCCCGCGTCCTCGCTGCGGCGGCTGCAGATAAAGGTGCGATCCTCCACACGAGCTACATCACCCGGGTCAGAGCGGCAGAGGAAACTATTGGGTCGCTTTTGTTTGTTTAGCCGAATGAAGGTACCCGAGTCCACCATCTCCTGGCAGAGCCGGTCGTACTCTTCTTGAGAGCCGTCACACCAGTGCACGTTGTCTGGTTTGCACAAGTCAACCAGTTCGTTCACCCAGGCAATCAGCTTGGCATTCTTGGTCTTGGCATGCAATGAGACTTCCTTCGTTGTCATGTCTGTCACTTTTACCTCATAAAGATCGAAAGATCGGATTCAGGCCCGAGGCGGTTTCAAATTAAATTGATCACGCCGATTGGACTAAACTATAATATTCAGACCTGATTTGCTTATTTTATCGTATCCTGTTTGGGGTCGAGACGAGAACGGCTGGTCACTGAAGGGTCGCGTCAAGGCATCTAAAGTGTACAAAACTGTACATGATAGGTAAAGTACACCGGTCTATCTCAGATGCCCGCTGTAGATTTTCCTCGCGTAAAACTTACAGTACTTTTCAAGAAATATGTAAATTCCCAGAAACGCAAGGTGAGTGGACGAAATCTCAGCTCTAAGGGATTGACATAAAGCCAGTTGTAGGTTTTTCTAGGAGTACGGACCTACCGGCAGAGAGAACTTCATCGAGTCCCTGCCTAGCGTTTCTGATAGCTGCTACTCAATCAAGAGTGAGCTCGCTCAAGCGACTTTGCAAAAATTGGGAGCGCAGCAGAAAACAAAAGGCGAAACAGAAGAAACCTGTTGCCAGGTAGTCCGAACAAGAGAACCTGCAAGCAAGCGCGCAGCCAGCCCAAGCCAATACCCACGGGATGCGGCCTTGGACAAGGCCAGGGAGCCGAATGCCCTGCGCCTGACTGTGGCTCAGCAGGTTCCGGCCAAGGCCAGCAGGACGTGTCGCCACCAAGGTAAGAGACGTCCTGGAGCCATTGGCCTGCAATTCACTGCCCATCCGCCGCATGACGCTACCTGAGGGTGACCACGGAATGCTCGGATGGGAACTGGAGCCGAATGATGGAAATGATGATCGCGTTCGTCACGCTATTGCTGGGTCTGGCAATTGGCGCATTCCTGGTGTGGTTCTCGAAGGAGGGTCAGGCGCAGCAGGCTGTGAGCGCCGCGCAAGGTGAGAACCTAGCCACCATTGCGGCCCTGGAAGAACGAGTGCAGGCACTCACCGCACGCGACACTGAGCTGAATGGCGCACTCGCCACTGCGCGTGAGGAAGCGCTCCAATCCCGGCAAAGCTACGAGCAGGAGGTCTCAACCCTGCGCCTAGACCTTAACCGGCATCGCGAAGGAAACCTACAGCTACAGGCAGAGCTGGCGCGTGAACGCGAAATGGCGGCAGAGAAGCAGCGAGTCCTGAACGAGACCGAGAAGCGCTTTGTCGAAAGCTTCGAGGCGCTCTCCGCCAGGGCGTTGAAGTCCAACAACGAGAGTTTCCTGGAACTGGCCCGGGCCACCTTGGCGGGCCAGCAGACAGAAGGCCAGATGGGCATGGCTTTGCAAAACAAGGAAATGGAAAGCCTTGTGAAGCCGCTGGACGAAACCCTGCGCAAGGTGGACGAACAGTTGCGCGCGATTGAGAAGGACCGCACCGGCGCCTACCAGAGCTTGCTGGACCGGGTAAAGGAGCTAGGCGAGACCCAACAGGCCCTACGCAGCGAGGCAGGCCGCCTGGTGAATGCACTGCGCACTCCTGTCCAGCGCGGGCTCTGGGGCGAAATGCAACTGCGCCGTGTAGTGGAACTCGCCGGCATGGTTGAGTACTGCGACTTCGATACTCAGGTGAGCGTCGCCAGCGAGAACGGGCAGCGACGGCCTGATATGATCGTTCGCCTGCCGGGAGACCGCTCCCTCATCGTGGATTCGAAGGTTCCGCTTGCCGCTTACCTGGAAGCGATGGAATGCGACGGCGACACCGAACGCCAAGCCAAGCTGCGACAACACGCCGCGCAGGTACGTGCGCACATCCAGTCCCTCAGCCAAAAGGCATACTTCCATCTCTTCGCCGAAGCGCCGGACTTCGTGGTTGCCTTCCTGCCTGGGGAAAGCTTTCTGGCTGCCGCGCTGTCGCAGGACCCTTCGTTGATGGAATATGGCATGGAAAACCGGGTACTGCTTAGCACGCCCACTACACTGATCTCCCTGTTGAAGACTGCAAGCTATGGGTGGCGTCAGGAAAAGGTGGCTCAGAACGCCCGCGAGATCAGTGACTTGGGCAAGGAGATGTACGATCGCCTGCGTGTATTGACGGGCCACTTCCATGGCATCAAGCGCGGCCTTGAAAGCACCATGCGCGCCTACAATGACGCTGCAGGATCAATGGAATCGCGGGTCTTGGTGAGTGCGCGACGCTTCCAGGAACTGGGAGCAGCAGGAAGCGAAGTCATCGAAGCTCCAACGCTCACTGAGGTTGCGCCGCGAGAGATTCACTATCCTGAACTTCGCGCCTTAGTGGCCAGCGGCAGTACGAATGGGGATGGAGACTAGGTAGGATCACGGGCTGAGAGGCCATTCATCTTGTCAGCGCTCGTGCCGGGTACCCCAGGTCTACCGAGCCGATTCATCCAGGAAAGGATAGGCGGGCAGCGAGCGAGTGAGATAGCCCGCGAAGTCCTGTCGGGCGGCAAGGGAGCGGAAGGCCTCCAGCGCGGTTTCCGCAGCCGCCTCCTCACCAGCGGCCCCCCAATCGTTGGTAATGCGGTTGGCAAACACGGCGTTCACAGCTCCGCAGGGCAATCCCCCGCCTTCCGTTGCGCACCATACGAAGAGGTCGGCTGCCTCCATGGAATAACACGCAGCGCGCAGGCGCAAAACCTCGGCATGCTTGGCAGCCAGGTGTGTGGGTACCTCGTCAAACAGATTCGGCCTCCCCTGCCCGCCGTAGAAGTCGCCAGTGGTGCACTCAATCCCTACATGAAAGGCTCCCGGTACGACCCGCTGCGCTGACGCATGAAGGGCTTCCACCACTCGCCAATCAGCCACCGCTGGATAGCACAGGGGCGCCCAGGTCTGTGAGACACCATCCTCACGCATCGCCGCCCGTACGATGATTAGATCGCCCACCTTCGATTGCTCCAGCAAACTGCCGCAGGAGCCCACCCTCACAAATACACGAGCACCGCTACGGACTGCTTCCGGCAGCACGATGCCAATGGATGCGCCACCCATCCCGGAGGTGGTTACCGATACAGGCACGCCCCGGTAGCTGCCCGTAAAGCTAAGCAGTCCCCGATACACGTTACCGAAGCGTTGCGGGGCTTCGAAAAAGCGCTGGGCGATCATCTCCGCCCGTCCCGGCGCGCCCACAATCAGGCAGAGCGGGGCAAGGTCCCCATGACCCGTCTGGGTGTGATAGCTCTTGCCGCCGGCTGAATGAGGCTTATCCGCTGCTGCCATAATCCCCCCTTGCTCCTTGATTGTAGCCGTGATAGCGCACTGCCGCGGCGGCATCGGGATCCCTGTCCAGCCAGACAATAGTGCGACGCCATTCTCAATGTCCACTTAGTTGATCGAGTATTGGATCTTTTGCCACATCCCTGTGATCCGATTCGGGAGGAGATTCACTATATCCCAAGTGCTAACCGAAGTTCTACAGGCCAATGCAGCCTACACGGCGAGTTTTGGCGAGAAGTCGAAGCTGGCAATGCCCCCTGCCCGGCGCTTTGCAGTGCTTACCTGCATGGATGCCCGGCTGGACCCGGCAAAGTTTGCCGGGCTGGCGGAAGGGGATGCCCACGTGATTCGCAATGCGGGGGGCCGCGCCAGCGACGATGCGATCCGCTCCCTGGTAATTTCCCACAAGCTGTTGGGCACCAACGAATGGTTCGTGATCCATCACACAGATTGCGGTATGGAAACCTTCACCAATGAAATTATGGGCAACCTGCTTTCCAGCAGTTTGGAAACCGCCAGCCTGAGCGCCGAGGGGTGGAAGGACGTGGGAAAAGGATCAGGCTCAGTGGCCGGAAAGTTCATGCATTGGCACACCATCGCAGACCTTGCGCAAAGTGTCGTCGAGGACGTCCAGAGGATCAAGGGACATCCCCTGGTGGCCGCAAACATTCCCGTATACGGCTACATTTACGACGTGCGCAGCGGACGGCTGCTTGAAGTACCAGAGGCCACACAAGCCGGGGCGGCCCGCTAGATTCGGGGCCGGAAGGTCTGTCGAGGTGCTGGGCCACAAGTGGAGTATTCTCACTTGTGGCCCAGTCCATTTTCCCTAAGCGATATCTACGCCGCAGGCGTCACAAGCATCCACGTGGTGGGCGAAATAATCATCAATCTCCGCTTTCCGTCTGGCGGCAAGCTTTCCAGAGAGCGACTTCATTTCCTGGGTCGAGAACGGCTTGAAGCTTTTTGCGAACTGCAGGTTCTGCTGGATGTGTTCCGGCTTGGGCATCCCCACAACGGCGGCCGCAACGGGCAAAGAAAGCGCGTACCGCACCAACTGCTCTGGCGAAGCATCCGGCAATAGCTTGTCCTGCGCATATACCTTCATCGCCGTCACACCCATCCCCTTGCTTAGGGCCATGGGCAGGGCCGTCTCTTCAAAGCTTTGGGCATGGCCGCGGACATTGCTGGGTGCCGCTGCGCCGATCCTACCCGCGTTCAGCGCCATCTGCGTGCAGTCCAGGTCGTGCCGTTCCAGGCATGTCCGCAACGTTACAGGGTCAGTATGCGAGGTGACTCCAAGGAAGCGTGCCACCTTCTGTTCGCGCAGTTTGTACATTGCCTTCAAGGCACCATCAGGTGCTTCAATGGCAGCTAGATCCGCTGCGCCGGACAGGCTGTGCATATGCAGCAAATCCACGTGGTCAGTCTGCAGGCGTTTCAGAGAGAGCTCGGCCATTCGCATCACGTCGTCGTAACTGCGCTCAGAAATCTTGGTGGTAAGCCAAACTTGCTTGCGACGCTCCTTCAGGAAGAGGCCCAATCGCCGTTCACTTTCGCCATTGCCGTACTGCGCGGCGCTATCCACATACGTCACTCCGGCCTTCAAAGCCATGTCCAGCGCCTGAAGAGCCTCCTGCTCGTCGCGGTACATCAGCCAACGGCTGCCCGCGCCCATGGCAAGAATGGACACCCGGGAACCGGTTTTACCCAGAAGCCGCGTAGGCATCCCGGTCTTCGCATCCACTTCCGTGGAGGCCAACACCTGCGCCGCCAGGGAGGCAAGCGCGGTTGCACCAAGGAAATGCCGTCTACTGATATTCATGGGAACCGTCCTCTCGCTGCAAATTCTTCCTTGCCCCCGCCTCCGGCATCCGGACGTGGAAACTGGTTTCAGCATATCCCCTATCGTGGTCTCGCTTCAATGGCCTTGCTGGTAGTGGCTCTGAGGCCAGTTCCATTGGGGATCTGTCGATGGCGGACACCCGCGATTGCGGAAACCCGCTCAGGCACCGGATCGCGTACTCGTTAGGCGGCCCTCGGTTTCGTCGCGCAGCCAGATGAAGATGGGCGCGCGCGGTGTGGGAGACGGCCATGGCAGCGCAACGCGAAGCTCCTGCTTGCGGCTGTCCCCGTCGCGCGGGCGCGGGATGGCGTTCACCGGAACTGGGGCATCGGGATCCCAGCCGACGGCGGCAATCGCCTCCAGATCTTCCCCCATCAGCGTGGCTGCAAACCGGTTTTCACCCATCGCTTCATCGCTCAGTTGTAAGGCTTCCAGTTTCGGCAGACGCACTAACCGGCCCAGCTCAAGCGGAGCGGAAACGCCCTGGGTTGTCTGGAGGCGTGCCTCCACATGACAGCCATGCTGGCCCACCCGGCCGGGGTCAAAGGTGAGGTACAAGCGATCTTCCCCGGTAAGCTGCAATCGTGCGTCGCGGCTGGTTTGGCCCGGCGTCAACGTAAGGGCCTCGCTTTGGCGATATCCATCCCGGCAGGCCAGCAGCAGGGACGGGCTGGTTGTGGCGTGGCGCGTGCTTAGCACCGCTGTCACCAACCCGCCCACAGCGAACTCGCCTTCTCGCAATGCCACGCCACTCGTCTCGCGATGGGCCATCCGGCTGGACAGCAACTCGGGCAGCGGCCCTAGAATCTCAATGGCCGCGGGCAACATGAATGGGTCTGGCCGATCCCGTAAACGTAGCCGCAAGTCGATCTTCGCGCCTGGGCTTAAGCTTTGGCCTGCGTCTGCTTCCAGCCAGCGCACTGTTGCGGATTCGCCGATTTCCGGTGATGTAGCCAGAGCCAGCCCAATGCCGTCCGCTTCCACCGCATCGATCAGGTCCAGCCGCTGTCCCTCCAGTCGCAGCCTCACCTTGCCGGCATCACGATTCACCCGCAAGGGCAGGTTGCTTAGCACGGGAGGCTGAGGCAATACTGGCACGTCCACCA
The DNA here is from genome assembly GCA_036821995.1 of Bryobacteraceae bacterium. Taxonomy (GTDB): domain Bacteria; phylum Acidobacteriota; class Terriglobia; order Bryobacterales; family Bryobacteraceae; genus JACTMJ01. Next base: position 102,415 of record DAISIM010000007.1, on the reverse strand, counting down.
GCAATTCCTGTCCTCCCGTCTGTTTCAACGCCATCTGCCATAGGCCTCGCTCCAGCGGTTGTCCGTTCAGCATCACGAACAGACGGACGGAATCTGCCTTTACATCCCGAACCAACCGATGGGGCAGTGTACGCGGTGTCGAGTAGGGGTCGTTTTTGCGCTTCAATGTCACTTGCTGCACAAAGCGAAACTCGCCATCTTCCAGCGCCACCTCCACATCCTTGGCACCCTCCAGCAACTGGCTGCGGCTCCGCTGGCTCAAGGACGGGCCGGGGCCGCTAGCTAACTGGTGGATCTGCACCACTCCATTCGGGCGCATCAATTCCCAATCCCAACGTGCCAACATCTGATACAGACCGGGTGGCGCGTGAGCGGGAACCTGAACCTGCAGCGCGCGCGACGCCGCGTCAGGAGACACGGCGACGGGCAGTTCCCGCAGGCCATCCACCGAAAGCAGCCGCCATTCCTGCGCACGCGCGACATGCCTCCACTCGGCGTTTGCACCCAGCGCGGCAGGGAGCACTGCGGGCAATCCCGCGGCGGCATGCACCGTCTCTGTGAGCGTCACCGCTGGGGCGCCGGCATCTGTGATTCGCGTGGCCCACAAATAGGCCATGCGCGTTCGGGAACGGCTCTGGTCAGGACGAGCGCACAGCAGAAGGCGCTCGTCCTCCTGCGCCTGCAGAAGCGCGGAACGGAAGTCCGTTCCAGGAAACATCAGGCTACGCATGTTCAGGAAGAGCCCAGCCCCACCAGCATAAAGAGCCACGTGACTTCCCCAAAAAAGCCCCGCAACGCTTGCCGCCAGCCCCGCGGTCTGCTGAAGACGCTGCGCCGGACTAGGGGCTAACGGGTCAAACGTGGAAAGGGTAGGGTTTAGCGCACGCATCAGCGCCATCGCCTGCTCACTGGTGGGCGCTTCGCGGTTCCACTGCGTAGCAGCCATGCCGTGACGGGCCGCAAAGCCGGACAGCGCCGCGTCAAACGACTCCGCGGGACGCGAACCCCTCTCCTGATCCGCCAGGATCTGGATGAGATCTTCCATTCGCTGGTTCTGCTCAGCAAAGCTGGCCAGACTATTCACCAGCGAGCCATCCTTCTTCAGTAGGCTTCCTACTTTGGACTCGCTAAGGCCCTGCGGTCCGAACACAAGGGCCACAATTCCCGTGCGAAAGGGCACCTCCCATTCAGCCACATGGTCAGCCCGTTGCGGCTGCATTACCAGCAAGCGCTGGCTTTCCGCACCTTGGACGCTCTCAGCCAGAATGAGGGCGATGCGCGCATCGTCCGGGTCACTGCCCGGCACCTGCAGTGGCTGGTACTGAATTTTCATACCAGCATGCAATTCGTTCACTTCCCGCAACGGATAGGCGGCGTGCTGGGGGGGCTTCACATAGAGCTTGAATGAAACCAATGGGGACGATGCCGTGCAGCCCCCCTGCTGTGCAGGCAAGGAGAGGGTACACGCCAACGCAAGAAGGCCACTAACAATGCGAAGTAGAGTCATTCACAAAACTCTCGCTGTCCCCGCGGACAGAAGTGCGGGATCACACGGTCTCAAGCAATCAAACAGGCTCCCCCGCGAGTCCATAAGCATGAAGACGATCACAGCGGCTAGCCCGTTTCGCGAATACAGAAACAGGCGCCGGACGCCGCGAATGGAACTGCGCCTACTTGGCGCTGGTTGGCGTGTAGCGGCTCACCTGGATAGCATCGGCCTGCTGCATAGCGAGAGAGAGGTCGTAGGCAGCCTGCATGTGCATCCATGCATCGGGCGTACTCCCAAAGGCCTTCGCGAGGCGGATGGCCATTTCCGGTGAGATTGCTGTGTGCTCGTTCACCAGGTTGCTGACGGTCTGCCTGGATACGTCCAAGACCTCGGCTGCCTCTGTCACGCTAAGCATGAAAGGCTCCAGGCAATCCTGACGAACAATTCTTCCTGGGTGCACGGGCTGCTTCATGGGCATATCTAACTATCCTCCGACTGGTGTCGCTATCGGCTTAGCATGGCATTGGGGATGATGACGGCAATCTCGCCATTCAGGCTTCCACCATTTCCACGTCGAGAACGTGCCCTTGTTCAAAGCGGAAGGCCACCTTGCAATTGCCGCTAGCGGTTAACGTCCAGGTCCTCTTCTGCTCGCCACGCACAGCGTGGCAATGGAAACCGGGAAGATCGAGGTCTTTCGGGTGACTGGCAACATCCAGCAGGGAAAGGATCCGCACCGCCGCGGGCAGCCGCTCCCGGGAGATACCTTTGCCCTCCCCGGTTTCGTAGAGACGCTTTAGTCCTCGATGTTTGAAGCCTTGAATCACGTGACGATTGTATATCGACACTTGTCATCCGGCAAGCCGAATCGAACAGCTAAGGAACCTGCTGCTGTGCTATTCTGCCCGCTAGTTCCGCCACCGCCATGGAAACCTTCCCCCTTCCCGAACCCGTCCGCACTGGGCGAAGCCTGTTGTTGATTGGGATTGCAGGCGCTTCCGGATCTGGCAAGAGTTGTCTTGCCGAGGGAGTGGCCCACGCATTGGACGCCCCGCTGCTGAGCCTTGATGCCTATTACCGTGACCTGGCTCAGCTTCCCATTGAGGAACGCGCGCGACAGAATTTTGACCATCCAGACTCCATTGACTGGCCCCTGCTGCTGGGGCAACTGCACCGGCTGCTTGCCGGCGACGAAGTGGCTATCCCGCGCTATGACTTCAGCAGCCACACGCGGGCCGAGGGCACCGTCACCCTTCGTGCAGAGCACGTTCTGGTGGTGGAAGGGATCCTGGCCTTGCACCGGCCCGAGATTCGCCAGTTGATGGCGCTAAAAGTGTACGTGGAACTGGAGTCGCAGGAGTGCCTGCGACGCCGGATGGATCGCGATATCCAGGAACGGGGCCGCACGCCCGATTGCGTACTTCGGCAGTACCAGGAAACCGTGCTGCCGATGTTCCTGAAGTATGTGCAGCCCACGGCAACACTGGCTGACATCAGCGTGCGGGGTGACGGGCCGCTTGTTGATACCATCGCCACCGTGGTGCGCGCGGCACGGACGCTACAGAACACAGCGCGCGCATCCTAGGCCTTACTCGGGCTTGTAAGCCACCACGTCCACTTCAATCTTCATTCCCGGCGCACCAAATGACGTACCCACAGTGGTACGGGCAGGACGGACATCGCCGAAGAACTCCACATACACCGCGTTCATGGCCGCGAAGTCACGTTCCGCCTCTCGCAGATACACGTTGCACTTCACCACATCCTGGAGACTGGCCCCGCAGGCGGCCAGAATGCGCTGCACATTGCGGAACACAAGGCGCGTTTCCTCTTCAATGGAACCAAGGGCAAACTGGTTGGTGTCCAGATCAATGGGGGCCTGGCCGGAGACGTAAATGAATCCTCCGGCGCGCACGGCGTAGGAAAATGGCGCCTTGGGTGCGGGCAGCCCGGCTGGTGTGATGCGTTCGATGGCGTTGCTCATGATGGGTTAACCTTTGCGTCGTGTGGATCGAAATACAGTTTGGAGATGGAGCTCTCCGCCCGCCCTCATTGCGCGGGGCTCTGCTGACTGCGGGCGCGGGCGACAGCTTCCCGCCAGCCATCGTACAATCGCACCCGCTGCGCCTCCGGGATGCGTGGCTCAAATACCCGTTCGGCACGCCAGAAACTGGCGATCTCCTCGGCAGATTCCCAATAGCCAACGGCAAGACCGGCGAGGTAGGCAGCGCCTAGCGCGGTGGTCTCCGTATCGGCTGGCCGTACGATGCGGCAGTTTAGAATATCGGCCTGGAATTGCATCAGGAAGTCGTTTGACGCCGCGCCGCCATCCACTCGCATCTCCGCGATGGGCGTTCCCGCGTCAGCACTCTGCGCGTCCACGAGTTCGCGGCTCTGGAAGGCGATACTCTCCAGTGCCGCGCGAACAATGTGCGCCGCAGTCGCACCGCGGGTCAAGCCACTAATGACACCTCGCGCATTCGCGTCCCAATGCGGCGCGCCCAGCCCGACAAAGGCGGGTACGAAGTAAACTCCAGCGGAGTCCGCCACGCTCTCGGCCATCTGCTGAGACGCTGGCGCCGCGGGCAGTATCCCCAGGCTGTCGCGCAACCACTGGATGGCCGCACCAGCCACGAATACACTGCCCTCCAGTGCATACTGTGCCTCTGCATTGGTGGATGCCGCGCGGGTGGTGATGAGCCGGTTGGAGGAATGCACCAGTTGCCCGCCCGTGTGCAGCAGGCAGAAGCAGCCCGTGCCATAGGTGTTCTTGATCATGCCAGGCGAGAAGCAGGCCTGCCCCGCGGTGGCCGCCTGTTGGTCGCCGGCGATACCACCGATGGGGATCTCCGCACCCAAAATGTCCCCACTGGTTAGGCCCACAACCTCAGAAGACCGTGCGATGCGCGGAAGCATCGCCCGCGGCACCCCGAACACGCGCAACAAATCGTTGTCCCACTCGCCCGTGGCAAGGTCCATCAGCAGCGTCCGCGAGGCATTGGTGAGGTCAGTGACATGCACCTTGCCGCCGGTGAGGTTCCAGATAATCCAAGTGTCAATGTTGCCAAACAGCAGGTCCCCAGCTTCCCCACGCACCCTGGCGCCGGGTATTTGATCCAGCAGCCATTGCAGTTTGGTGCCAGTGAAGTAAGGGTCAATCACCAAGCCGGTCCGCTTCACAATCCAATCGCGATCCGGGCCGGAATTCAGGGCGGCGCAGGCGTCCGCGGTCCTGCGGCACTGCCACACGATGGCAGGGGCAATGGGCTGGCCGGTTTGACGATCCCACACCACCAGAGTTTCCCGCTGATTCGTAATGCCGACAGCCGCAACGGACCCCGCCTCCGCATTGGCAGCCTGCAAGACGTCGCGAGTTGATTCCAGTTGGAGACGCCAGATCTCGTTCGCATCCTGCTCCACCCATCCCGGTTGCGGATAGTGCGAGGAAAACTCACGGCTAGCGATGGCGACACGGGCACCCTGCTGGTTGTAGAGTGCAGCCCGCGCGCTACTGGTGCCCTCGTCAAGGGAAAGGATGTGCTGTGCGGTCATAGAGGCTTCAAGGTAACGGAGACGTACAGGGCCGATTCTATTTCATTGGCGCCAGCTTCGCCAATGGATGAGCAAAACCGCGAGCCCAATCTGGTGGCCGAACCACAACCCTAACCTGCGATAGGATAGCAGCGTTAACGCTTCGGAAAGGATCCGAGTATGCACCGACGTACATTGCTTTCAGTTGCCGGCGCTACCGTGGGAAGCGCGCTGGCATCACGCGTGCAGGCGGGTGCCGCCCCGCGCCGGCAAACGGTTGCCGCTATCCGCGGCGACGAGTTCTGGATCAACGGCAAGCCTACTTACGCCGGTCGCATTTGGCAGGGACATAAGATTCAAGGCCTGCTGATGAACTCGCGCATGATTCAAGGCATCTTTGATGACCGCAACCCGCAAACTGCTGGCCGCTGGGCATACCCGGATACGGGAAAGTGGGACGCTGACCGCAATACCCGCGAGTTCATCGAAGCCATGCCTGTCTGGCTGGCCCATGGCATGCTGTGCTTCGTCGTGGGCATGCAGGGAGGCAGCCCGCAGGGTTACAGCAAAGAGCAGCCATGGGAAAACAACCCCTTCGAGGCAAACGGTAGCCTACGCGAGGACTACATGACGCGGCTGAAACGCATCCTCGATCGTAGCGATGAGTTGGGCATGGTCTCGATGGTAAACGTGTTCTACTTCGGGCAGGATGAACGGCTGGACGGCGATGCCGCCGTGTGGAAGGCTGTGGACAATACCGTTGACTGGATCCTGGACCACGGCTATACCAACGTCATCCTGGATGTTGTGAACGAGGCAAACGTCCGCGCCTATCAACAGCCGCTGATGATGACTGACCGCGCGCATGACCTGGTGCTGCGCGTACGCGCCCGAAGCAAAGGCCGTTTACTGGTGAGTGTCAGCATGGGTGGCGGCGCCATTCCCCCCTCCGCCCTCATCCACAGTAGTGATTTCGTACTGCTGCACGGCAACGGCGTGAAGGACCCTGCCATCATCACCAACATGGTATCGCGCGTCCGGGTTGACCCGGGCTACTCGCCCAAGCCCGTGTTGTTCAACGAGGACGACCACTTCGATTTTGAGCAGCCCGTGAACAACATGCTGAACGCAGTACGCTCGTACGCCGGATGGGGATACTTTGACCCTGGCGAGAGCAATTACAAAGACGGCTACCAGTGCCCGCCCGTGAACTGGGGGATCAGTTCAGATCGGAAGCGCAGTTTCTTCACGCGGCTGAAAGAAGTCACTGGCTCCTAGGGCCATTTTGCCCTGGAGCAGCCTCCGGTAGCCCGATTGTGTGGCAGCCGCAACGTGCGTAGATGCTGGTTGCGATAGCATGTTGCCCATGGGGCTCCATCGCCGTGCGTTTGTCAACCGCTCATTGCTGGGCGCCATCTCATTGTCCGCGTCAATCGGTTCCGCTGACCGCCTGACCGCGCAGGTGGGTCTTGCACCGTCCGCCGCCAGCACCCGCATTGGTGCCCAGGTGTATGTGTTCCAGCAATTTCACCAGCGCCGGAACGAACAGTTGGCACACCATCTGCCTGCCATGCTGGAAGCCCATACTCAGGCTGGCATTCGTCAACTCGAACTGATGGGAGACCTGTTGAATAGCCGGAGCCTTGGCGTACTTCAGGAGGCTTCGCGGATCCAGGGCATCCGCTATCCCATCGTCTACACAGGGCTGAACCTTTATGAACGCGCAGGCCGGTCAAACGCCATTGCACAGGCACAGGGGCTCGCCCATCATGCCGCCAAGCTGGGCGCGCGCTTCCTGAATCTGAACCCGCAACCGAAGCCACAAAAGGCACGCAAGAGCAACGACGAATTGGCCGTGGAAGCCGAAGCCATCCGCGCGATCGCCAGGGTCGTGCGCGGCCAGGGGCTAACCCTTCTGTTGCATCAGCACGACGCCGAGATGATGGACGATGCACGCAACTGGCGTTACTGGCTTCAGCACACCGATGCGGCGGATACGCGAATTTGCTTCGATACCCATTGGGCACACCGCGCCGGGCAGGACGTGATGGCGCTTTTGCGGGAATGTCGTCCACGATTGGAGAGCTTGCACCTGCGCAATTCACGCCAGGGGGTTTGGTGGGAAAACCTGGATGACGGCGATCTCAATTATCGTCCGCTTGCCACCCACCTGCGCGAGACAAACTACCAGGGCTACCTGATGGTGGAATTGGCCTGGGAATCCGCCACGCGGCTTTCCCGGAGCCTTGCGGAGAACTTGCGGCTAAGCCGCCACTATACTGAGCGGCGCTTCCTGTCGCCTCGTACCTGAAGGAGCAATCATTTGAATCGGATCTTCCTGTACCTCCCCTTCGTGGCCATGCTGATGGCCATTCCCTTATTCGCCAAAGTGGACCATGTGGAGGTTACCTGGAGCGGCACCGTGCTAAACGGCCAGCCTTTCGGAGATGCGGGCGCCTACGAGGCAATGCGCGGAAAGATCTTCTTCGTCGTCGATCCCGACGACCATGCCAACGGGGAGATCGCCGACCTGGATCTGGCGCCCAAAAACGCCGACGGCGATGTGGAATTCTCAGCGGACTTCTACCTGCTTTGGCCACTTGACCCCAACAAAGGCAACGGCACCTTGCTTTGTGAGGTGGTGAATCGCGGCAACAAGCTGGCGCTGCAATTCTTCCAGAACGCCCAGCGCGCGCACGATCCACAAACGGCTGCCCAGTTTGGCGATGGCTTCCTCATGAAGCAGGGTTACTCCCTGCTGTGGGTGGGTTGGCAATTTGATGTCCCCGATGGCGAGGACAGGCTGCGGGCTTACCTGCCCGTGGCTCGCAACGTAGACAAGACCCCCATCCGCGGCCTGGTGCGATCAGAGATTCTGGTGGCTGATCGCGTCCTCAGCCACACCCTGGCGGACCGGGATCACAAAGCCTATCCCGTTGCTGACGCGGAGGACGAGCAGAATGTGCTTACCGTGCGCGACAGTCGCGATGGCGTCCGCCGCATCATCCCGCGCGCAAGTTGGCGTTTCGCGCGCATGGAGGATGGCGAAGTGAAGCCTGACCCCACACGGGTGTTTCTGGATGGAGGCTTTGAGCCTCACAAGATCTATGAGCTTGTCTACGTGGCTGAGAATCCGCCCGTAGCGGGCTTGGGCCTGGCGGCGCTGCGCGATGCGGCTGCCTACGCCAAGCACTCAGACGAAGCGCTCTTTGGCGTGCAGGAGTATCGCTTCCAGCACGCCATCGCGTTTGGAATCTCGCAAAGCGGCCGCCTGCTACGCACCATGCTTTACCACGGCATGAACCAGGATGAAGATCGCAATCGCGTGTTCGATGGCATGCTGGTGCACGTGGCGGGCGGCGGACGTGGCAGTTTCAATTTGCGTTTTGCCCAGCCCTCGCGTGATGGCCATCCCTTCATCAATCTGCTGTACCCTACGGACATTTATCCCTTTAGCGACGAGGCTCAGGAAGACCCGGAAACGAAGCTGGAGGAAGGCATCCTCAGCCGGCTGGTTGCCGATGACGAGGACCTTCTGCCCAAGATTTTCTACACCAACAGTTCCTACGAATACTGGGGTCGGGCGGCATCGCAAATTCACACCACGCTGGATGGCCGCAAGGATTTCACACCTCACCCCGCCACACGCATCTATCTCCTGGCGGGTGGGCAGCATGGCCCGCAGGCTTGGCCCCCGAAGCAAACAGAGGGCCAGCAACTGGCCAATCCCAATGACTATCGCTCTGCCATGCGCGCACTTCTGGGCCACCTGCTGCGTTGGGTTAAGGATGACGTGGCTCCGCCGGAAAGCAGGATCCCCACATGGAAGGCGCGTAGCATTACTCCACCCGAGAGATTGCGCTGGCCACGAATCCCAAACGCCCCGCTCGTCACGCGCATCCAACAAGCCTATCGCGTTGACTATGGGCCTAAGTTCTGGCGCGACGGCATCATTGATAACGAACCGCCGGTGGTAGGCAAGGAGTTTCCCTTGCTGGTTCCGCAGGTGGATGCCGATGGCAATGAGGTGGCCGGCATCCGGACCGTGGAACTACTGGCGCCTCTGGCCACCTACACCGGATGGAATCCCTTCCGCGAGAATGTAGGTCCGCCGCAGGAACTTTCCAGCATGGTGGGCAGCTTCATCCCCTTCCCGAAGACGAAGCAAGACGCAACCTCAAACAACGACCCGCGCAAGCCTGTGGAATCTCGCTATCGAGGCCGTGACGCCTACCAACGCGAAGCCCGCGCCGCTGCCGCCCGGCTGGTGAAGGATGGTTTTCTGTTGGAGGACGATGCTGAGGCTGAAATCCAGCGGGCCTTGCGCACTTGGGATTGGCTGATGGGCGCTGAGGCGTCACCAGCGACCGCGGTTCCCTAAGAACAGAACCAAACTTTCGTGCCCGATTGGCCAGACACGCACCTTTCACGCGAAAGGGCGATATAATTTGGGTGGAATTCATTCCACCACCACTTTGAGAGAAGGACCACTATGAGCGAATCTCCGTTGAACCGCCGAGATTTTGTCCGCGGCGCGGCAGCCGTGGGCGCCACCGTAGGCGTCGCCAGCAAGGCGTTTGCAAACCGCAACAAACTGAACCCCGGCCGGGTGATTGGAGCCAACGACCGCATCCAGGTGGGTGTCATCGGCGTAGGCGGACGCGGCTCCTACGTGGGCCGTACCTTCGCCAAAGTGGGCGCGGGCAAGAATAGCTGTCAGGTGCTTGCGGTATCGGACGTCTATCAGAAGCGTGTGAACCGGAACAAAGAGTTCCATAAGTGCGACGGCTATTTGGACTATCGCGAAATTATTGCCCGCAAGGACATCGATGCCGTGATCGTGGCCACGCCCGACCATTGGCACGCCAAGCAGGCTCTTGAGGCCATGGACTCCGGCAAGGACGTCTACCTGGAAAAGCCCATGTGCCACACGCTGGAGGAAGTCCGCCAGCTTACGCAGACCGTCCGTGAATCGAAGCGCATCCTACAGGTAGGTTCGCAGACCACTTCTTCGGATCAATGGCACAAGGCCAAGAAGGCAATCGCCGATGGCATGATTGGCGACATGATTCTTAGCCAGGGTTCCTACCACCGCAACTCCGTAGAAGGCGAGTGGAACTGGCCAATTGATCCCGCGGCCGGCCCCGATGGCAAGGGCGAGGACTACATCGATTGGAAGATGTGGCTTGGCTCTGCCCCCAAGCGGTCTTTTGACGCCGATCGCTTCTTCCGGTTCCGGAAGTATTGGGATTACTCTGGCGGCATCGCCACTGACCTTTTCTTCCACGTCGCTGCGCCCATGAACATCTGCTGGGGCCAGCCGCAATTCCCCACCCGCGTTATGGCCGCCGGCGGCACCTATGTCTTCCGCGATGGCCGTGAAGTGCCTGACACCTTCCACCTCATTGCTGAGTATGGCCCTGGTCCGAATTCCAAGAATGGCCACTCGCTGGTGCTCACCTCCAGCATGGCCAACTCTGAGCACATCCCCGGCTTGATCCGCGGCCACGAAGGCACGCTGATTATGGTGGAGGAAGGCCGCTTCGAGGGCCGTGTGGATTACATCACCGTGAAGCCAGAGAAGCGCGTGGTGAAGGACGAGTACAAGACAAAGTGGGGAACTGAGCCCGTGCGGATTCCCGTGGAGCAGTTTGACTCCATGGAAACGCATGTCGACAACTTCCTGTCGTCCATCCGCACCCGCCAGCAGCCAACCCTGCCTGTAGAGACAGCTGCCTGTGCACAGGCTGTTATCACCACCGCAGTGCAGAGCTATCGCGAGGGAAAGGTGAAATACTACGACGCCAAGAACTATAAGGCCGTCGACAAAGCCGTCTAACCTTCTCCTCAACAGAACGAACCGGGCGGGGAGCGCTAGCGCTCCCCGCTCTTTTCTTTTTGGCGCCAGCGCGGTGCGATCGTATTGCGTCACAAGCGCGCAAGAGCACACGCTCAGCCTCGGTTAAGGCGCCGCTCCTCCATGGTCTTCACACCAACGCGCGCCGCCCACGCGGTATAGTCCGCTAGCAACTCCTCAAACTTGACTGGCTCAGCATCCCGCAAGTTGTGCAGTTCGGCCCGGTCCTTCTCTACCTGGTATAGCTCCCATTCTCCTTTGTCCACCGAAACTAGCTTCCAAGGTCCTTTGCGCACCGCGCCGTTGCCCATGTGCTCCCAGAACAGCGCGTCGTGCCCGGCACGCAAACCGCCTTCCAATGTCTGGCGCAAGCTTAACCCTTCACAGGGCGTGATGCTGTTTCCGTTGTAGGTGGCGGGGTACTGGGAGCCTGCCAGATCAACGCAGGTAGGCAGAATGTCCATCACATGCGCAAGCTCTCCGCTGATGCGGCCTCCCTCGCGGATGGCAGCCGGCCACTGCGCAATCAGCGGCGAGGAAATGCCGCCCTCGTGGACCCAGTGCTTGTGCAGCCGGAACGGGACGTTGCTGGCGTTAGACCATCCCCTTCCGTACGCGCGGAAACTGTCGGGATGGTCGTGCGGCAGCGTGGGATCGTCCTCCTTACGAGTCTTCCAATCCTCATGGCAACCTCCGTTATCGGCCAGGAACAACACCAGGGTATTGTCCTCCACGCCCATGTTGCGGATCTGCGCGAGGATCTTGCCCACGCCTGCGTCAAGTTCCTCAACCATCGCGGCGTAAATGGCCATGCGCAGCGCGCGATCATCGCGATCTTCCTGGCTCATGCTGTCCCAGGCTGGAACCTCAGGGTCGCGCGGCGACATTTCCGCATCCGCGGCCAGCACCCCTTGCTGCTTCATGCGTGCGAAGCGTTCCTCTCGCAGCTTGTCCCATCCATCGTGATAGCGCTGGCGATACTTGTCGATTGTCTCCTTACGCGCATGTAGGGGCCAGTGCGGTGCGGTGAAGGCCGTATACAGAAAGAAGGGCTTGTCGCGCGGACTCTCCTTGAGAAACTGAACGGCATGGTCCGCAATCGCGTCGGTCATGAAGAAGCCTTGGCCCGGCGTATACGGTTCATTGTCCATCGCCATCTGCCGGCCTTCATTCAGCTTCCAGTAACTGTTGGCGCCACTGATAAGGCCGAAGTATTTCTCAAAGCCCCGGTCGAGCGGCCAGTGAGGACGTTGCTCGCCAACATGCCACTTACCCGACATCACACAGTGATACCCGGCCGGCTTCAGCGCCTCCGCAAAGGTGACACAACTCTGGTTCAGCTTCCCCTCGTATGCCGGGAAGCCGAGGTCCTGAATCATTGCCCCCACGCCTGCCTGATGTTGATACAGGCCCGTCAGCAGCGCCGCGCGCGTGGGGCAGCAGCGGCTGGTGTTGTAGAAATTGGTGAAGCGGATGCCGCGCCTGGCCATGCCATCCAAATTTGGCGTGCTGATCTCAGAGCCGTAGCAGCCGAGATCCGAGTAGCCCATATCGTCAGCCATCACTACGATCATGTTGGGCCGGGCTGGGCTGCTGGATTGCTGGCTACAGCCCACGAACGCCCCCGCGGTCCCCATGCTTACAAGACCCAGGAAATCACGTCGATTCATTGCTTCCTCCGCTCCGGTGGGGGCACTCCCCAAACACTAGCTGGCGAACATGCGCCGGGCGTTCACCAGCCCCTGGTTGGAATCCTCAAGCTGTCTCACCGCCATCTGTTCCCGCGTGAGTTGGGGCAGCGGCGGCTGAGGCTTGCCCTTTTCAGCAAGCGCGTAGAAGCGCATGAACTCGTTGGCGGGCACATTCTCATAGCCCTTCCAGAAGTCAGCCTGCTTCACCTTCAAGTCGTTGTGGCGGACAGTGATGGTCTCCAAGAGCACCGACGCCTTTGGACAGCGTGCCAGTAGCGTACGCAGCACTTCGGGCGTGCCCACGTTACCCTCTCCAAACACCACCCAGCGCGCGGCTACGCCTTCATCCGATACCCATACGTAGCTGTCCCGCAGGTGTGAGCTGACAATGTACGGGGCCAGATGATTCAGCGCCACCATAGGGTCTTCGATGGTCCAGATCGGGTTGCCTGAATCGAATACCACGCCCACCCAATCTTTGCCCGCCTCCTCAACAATCGGCGCCAGTTCCCTGCCCTGGTAGTCTCCCGAATGGTTCTCGATGGCCATCATCACGCCGAGGTCAGTCACCTGCGAGCGGATGTTGCGCAGTGTCTGCAGCATGGCCTCGGTATGCTTGGCCAGCGGAATCTCGCCTTTGCGTTCACGCGCGCTTCCCAGCAAACAGCGCAGGATTGGCGAACCCATCAGCTTCGCGGCTTGCACGTGGCGCAGTATCCATGGCTCAATGGGACCCCTCGCCGGACCCCACCCGGATGCCGTCGGGCAGATGGTCCCCATACCCATCTCCAGCAGAATGCCCTTTTGGTCAGCGTATGTCTTCACCTTGCGCGCATGCTCTGGTTCCAGTCCGCCCAGTTGGTTGGAATCAGCAAACTGGATGACGCGCAACTTCTGCTCCACCGCATGATCAATGTACTGAAAGGCGTTCCAACCCTGGCTTCGGACACTCCACAGATCGAGGCCGAATCGTTTGGGATCACGCGCGTTGTCGACGGCCGCAATCGCGGATTGTCCCATCGCGGCAATGGCAGAGGTGGCAAGGAACTGACGGCGGTACATACGGGTAGTTCTGGCTCCTGAAAGGGTGTGCCCATCAGCTTATTTCGTTTTGTTCAGCCATGCAATCCAAGGCACGGCGTTGGCAGCATCCCAAGCGAAGGGAATGGGGTGACGAAACGGTTGCAACATAGGAGGGCCTCCACATAGAGGTGGGAAGAGTGCCACACTGGTGTTCATACTCAGCGCACCTCTCAACGGTGCGTGCGCAACGCAGCGGGCCGTCCTCGCTAATGGGCGGATCAATCCACAGGAACACATCGGGAGGGATCTATGGATCGTCGTGCATTTCTTGCTATGCAGTCACGAATGTTCGCGCTGGCACTGGTTGGCGGGCAGTTTGGCGGAAGGCTGCAGGCTGCGCCCCGATTTTCGAAGAACCCTTACTCTTTGGGTGTTGCCTCCGGTGACCCCGCTGCCGACGGCTTTGTCATCTGGACCCGCCTTGCCCCTGAACCCGTCCAGGGTGGAGGCATGGGAGTGGATCCCGTACAGGTGCGCTGGGAGGTGGGCGAGGATGAGCAAATGCGACGCGTGGTGCAGCGCGGCGACGCCATTGCCAGCCCTGAACTTGCGCACTCCGTGCACGTTGAGGTGGCGGGACTGCAGCCTGACCGTCCCTATTGGTATCGCTTCACCGCCGGAGACGCAGTAAGTCCCATCGGCCGCGCGCGCACCATGGCTCCCCTGGGTGCCATGCCCGGCAAGCTGCGCTTTGCATTTGCGTCCTGCCAGGATTACCACTTTCATTACACCGCTTGGCAGCACATGGCCGAAGAGAAGGACCTTGACCTTGTGTTCCATTTGGGCGACTACATCTACGAAGGCGGACCGAAGCAGAACACCCCTCGCCAGCATAACGGACCGGAAATCTATAGTCTGGACGACTACCGCAACCGTCTGGCGCTGTACAAGACGGATGCCCACCTGCAGGCCATGCACCACCACTGCCCATTCCTGGTGACTTGGGACGATCACGAAGTAGACAATAACTACGCGGCCAGCATGGACCAGGATGGCAACCGCCCCGAGTCGTTTCTGAAGCGCCGGGCACTTGCCTACCAGGCTTATTACGAGCACATGCCCCTGCGCTCGTTCAGCAAACCCGTTGGCCCGGATATGCAACTCTACCGCCGCATGAGCTATGGCAACCTGGCGGATTTCTTCATCCTCGACACCCGCCAGTACCGCAGCAACCAGCCCTGTGGCGACAAGACCGGCAAGCCCTGTGACGGCTTCTACGATCCCCGCTCCACGATGCTGGGCAACCAGCAGGAGCAGTGGCTCCACGACGGTATGGTGCGGTCTTCAGGGCGGTGGAACGTGCTGGCACAGCAGGTGATTCTGTCTGGCTTTGATTTCGCCCGCTCTGAGGATGGGCCCAGCTTTTCGATGGACCAGTGGAGCGGCTACTATGCCGCCCGCAATCGCCTCACCCGGTTCCTTCAGGACGCCAAGCCTTCCAACCCGGTCGTACTCACAGGCGATGTCCACTCCAACTGGGTTTCTGAAGTACCCCTGGACTTTCTCGACGACACGTCTCCCTCGGTAGCCGCTGAGTTTATCGGCACCTCCATCACGTCGGGTGGTGATGGCGGCGCGAACCTCGAATACAAGGCCAAGGTGATGGGCAAGAACCCCTGGATGCGCCACTACAACGGGCAGCGCGGCTATGTAAGTTGCACTGTCACTCCGGACCGCTGGCTGGCGGAGTACCGCACCGTGGAATACGTTTCCCGTCCCGGCAGTCCCCTCCAAACCCACGCCCGGTTCGTGGTGGAGAACGGCAGCCCTCGCATCACATCCGCGTAGCCGGAACCGCAACAGCCCAAGCCGGAGCTCAAGTTACCTGGGCTCCAGAGCGGAATCACGTTCTGGAGCCCAAAACATTTTAGTTTTTTCTTGTTGTAACAATCCCGCCCCAACCGGTTGCTTTCGTGGGCGTTTTCGTGCGACAACAGAATCAACGCTGAAGGGATAAGGTGGAGGTGAGTCTTCCCCAGTAGACCCCACAGAATGGGTCTCCTCGCCAGCGCGGAAGCAGCAGTCTCGTTTCCGCGAAACCTTCTTACGGCCATTTTTCCTGACGACTGCCGCATTTGCGGCGATTCCCTTACCCAGTTCACCGCTGTTCCAGTGTGTGCGATCTGTCTGGCCGCGCCCCGTCCCTTCATGGCGGAGTGCTGCTGTCAGCGCTGTGGCACCCCTTTCCTTAGTGACGCTTCGCTGGACGATGACGGTGTGTGCCGGCTTTGCCATGGCGGACGCAGGGGCTTCGACGCCTGCTTTGCGTACGGTGACTACACCGGTGAACTGCGCCAGTTGATCCACGTCCTGAAGTACGAAGGCGTTACTTCCCTTTCCAAGCCCTTGGCCGGCTACATGCTGCGCGGCCTACCCCGGCACATCCCCCTCGACATGGTTGCGGCGGTCCCCATGCACTGGTGGAAGCAATACCGACGAGGATTCAATCAGGCCGAACTGTTGGCGGATGAGGTGGCGCGCTCCACCGGACTGCCGCAGGTTCGATTGTTGCGCCGCGCCCAAAGCTCCACCGCCCAGGCAGGGCTGGGCAGCGCGGAACGCCGGCGCAACGCCAAAGCTTCTTTCGCTCTGAAAGGACGGCGTCCCCTGGACGGTCGCCGCATTCTGCTGGTGGACGACGTCTTCACCACTGGCGCAACCGCAATGGCCTGTGCACGGCTGCTGAAGCAGGCGGGGGCAAGCTATGTGGCGGTGCTTACCATCGCGCGGGTAGACAGGCGGGCTCCGGCTCCGCTCTACGCCGCCGGATCACCTGATTTCTAGCGGAGTGAGTTGACCCGGTTCGGCCCGGCTTCGTCTCCCGGGCGTCGGGATCTGCTCACGCCAGAAACTTGATTGGGGTAAGGGAGTTTGGGAAGTATGCCAGTGATGGACCGTTTGCAACAACCGGTACTGGTGCTCAACGCCAGTTATGAGCCCATCAACGTATGCGCCGCGCGCCGCGCCATTGTCCTTGTCATCAAGGGCATTGCCGCGGCGGAAGAATTCGGCGCAAACCACATTCACTCCACCAGCCAGACCTTGGGCATGCCCAGCGTCATTCGCCTCCTGGAATACCGGCGGATCCCTCAGCAAACCCGAGCACTTTCACGCAAGAACATCCTCATGCGGGATCGCTACACCTGCCAATATTGCGGCGCGTCCGGCAGTACGGCAAACCTTACGCTGGACCACGTAATTCCCCGGTCTCGCGGCGGCGGCTCATCCTGGGAGAATCTCACCACCTGCTGCCATTCCTGCAACAACAGGAAAGGCAACCGTACCCCGGACGAGGCAGGCATGAAGCTGGCTCGCGCACCGCGACCGTTCACACTACACACCAGCAGGCACCTGATGCGTCTGTTGGGCCGCGGTGTGCAAGAGTGGCGTAAGTACCTATTCTTCTAAACACACAGACGCCGCGCACCCCCGTTGTGGCGGCGCGCGCGGCGTCTGTGGTTTCTGCAACCGCTGCCTTACTCAGTAGGCGGAGCCGGCTTCGCCTCGCCTTTCGGCTTCTCGGCCTTCGGTTTGTCGGTCTTGATCGGGCTGAGGATCATCAGGGCCATACGGCCCTCCATGCGGATATTGCCCTCCACCTGGCCAATCGGAGCCAGGTCCTTGGACAGACGCTCCAGCACGCGCCGTCCCAATTCGGTGTGCGCGATTTCCCTGCCTCGAAACTGCACGACTGCCTTCACGCGGTTGCCCTCACCTAGGAACCTCTCCGCGTGCTTCTTCTTGAAGTCGTAGTCATGATCGTCTGTGTTGGGACGGAACTTCACTTCCTTCACCAGGATCACGTGCTGCTTCTTCTTGGCCTCGTTCTTCTTCTTCTTCTCTTCATACTGCCACTGGCCATAATCCATCGCCTTGGCGACGGGAGGCTGGGCAGTGGGGGCAATCACAATCAGGTCAAGGCCGAGATCCTTGGCGCGGGCGATGGCCTCACTGGTGGGCATGACAGCGTTAGAGCCATCCGGGAAGACCGCGCGCACTTCCCGGAATCGGATGGCTTCATTCACATTCTCACGAACGCGAGGGCGGCGGACGAATGGGCGTGGTGGTCGCATAGGGCTAGTAGCCGGCGAAATCGCCAGCGGGATATTCCTCCTCAGGATTCAAGGGAACAAAGTTCACGGGGTAATTTGAAGAGCGATTCGCATCGCTTTTGCGAGGCCGGCGGAAAGAGAGGCGACCGGAGCCCGCCATGGGCGGAACCCGCTGTTGGGCGACGCCGTTCAGCATGCGCGATGGGCTAAGCCTAAGTGGGGGAGTGGGAACGCAACCCAAGCGTGGCAGACGCAACAGGCGTCTACGGGCAGGCCGAAAACAAGGCAAGAAGTAAAAGCAAGCATGCTTGCCATAAAAGTGTATCACAGCGGCCCCGGCGCATCATGCGGCCTCGGCGAGGTTCGTCTCCACATTGCCCGGGCGGCGGCGCCGCGCGCGCCACGCCAGAAAACGGCGAACAGAAAGTGCCACGCCCGTATAGACCAGCAACACCCCTCCGGCTGACGCAATGCCCGCGATGGTTTGGCCCAGCACTCCGTAATACTCCCCCGTGTGAACGAAACGCATCCAGAGCCTCGCCCTGCGCCCGGCACTCATGCTTTCAAAGGGCTCCCAGCCAATCACCTCGCCGGATTCCTGAGCCACGTTCAGCGTCCCTCTGTGCTGGGGTTGTCCTCCCGTCCCGCGGGCGATACTGAAGCCTAACGGCTCGCCCGCCGCGCGAGGTAACGCAACAGTAATCGTGCGCCAATCCGCCATGCGGTTGGTTGCGTGTACAAACCCGCCGTCCAGCCCCGGTGGCCACGCCTTCAATGCATCACCAGATTGCCCCGTCGCTGGCCGTGCCGGGCCTGGCCCACCCGCGACGGGCGTGGACGGACCATCAAAGGTTTCCACCAGCCACTTCGATGCCCACGGGTATGAAATAAACACTGCGGAAAACACCACGAAGAACAGGGGGATCGCACACCAGAAGCCGGCAGCGTTATGCCAATTGAAGTCGCGCGCCTTTCCGCGAAGACCACCGCGAAACCAAAGCACGGGACGGAGGTGATTCCATGTCAGCGATCTTGGCCACCAGAGATACATCCCTGTGATCACCAGAAACAGAAAAACAACATTGGCCGCTCCCGTGATAGCTCGCGCATCGGCACGCCCTTCCCCCGAAACGGCCATCCAGCGGTGCCACTCCCGCATACTCGACATGAACGCCCTCATCTCCTGGCGGCCCTCGCCCAGTACCACACCCGAGTAAGGGTCCATATACACCAACGGGTTACGGCCGTACTGCAGTGCAACAGGCATTGCTGGGTCGCGCTCTACCACGATGCCCGATGGGGCAGGCTTCCCCGCCTCAGTTGCCTTCGCCACCAGCGCGCCAAGCGGAAGCCGGGACGCGTTGGCGGGGACGGCCGGGAGGCGGAACTCGCGGTCCGCCCACGCAATCATCTGCTTCTCGTAGGTCAGCAGAACACCCGTTACGCTCATCAGCAGAATCAGCATGGCCGCCAGCAGGCCTCCCACGAGGTGGGTCCAGAACAAAATGCGACGGAATAGTTTCATTAGGCACCAATCAGCGCGATCGAGCAATCATCTGTCACAGTTGCAAAGCTTTGTCATACCGGGTTACTGGTGCAGCCCCGGTCAGGTGTCCAGGTAGCGAATGAGGTTCACATATCCCAGCAAAACCCAGCGATTGCGGATGTCGGAACAGAATCCATCAAACAGGGGCTATTTTAGTCCGTTATGCAAATCACTGTCAATAAGCCGTTTCCAGGCACCCATTTCCGGCCCTGGGTTGCGAAAATGGCAGGACCGGGTACCCGGGGTTACCCGAGAGCACGTATGTTATTCTGAACATGACAGATGGAGCCCTCGGGCTACAGCTTTTTTGATTGGTCCTTCCCAAATAGCACTCGCTCTTTCCGGAATGGTTGGAGCTTTTCCGCCTTCCCTCACCGGACGCTTTGGATGTGTCGAAATGAAAGGGAGAGCTTCGTCAGACACCGCCTGTGCGGAGATGAAGGAGCCATCGCTCTACGGAATGTGGCCCACATTGGGAAGCTGAGTGCGCCACGAAGGGAAATTGAAGGTTGGTGAGAATCGCACGGATGTGGACGCGTAGACAACTGCTGAAGCGGGTTTTACTGGCAAGTGGCGCGTGGGCGGCAATGCCATGGGTGGCGCTTGCAAACACGGATCGGCCGTTGTTCGTGGAGAAGCTGCTAGCGCGCTTCCCGGCTCCGGAAAGTGACCATGAGCTGTGTTACCGGGCTGACGCTACCATCCAGATCCTGAAGGTCCCGCTCTTCCGCCGTCGTGGAGTGGGTGGAGCTGTGGCCAGCGTTCGGGAGTACCGTAAGGACTCTGAGCAAGCCCTTGGAATCTCGTTTCTGGCGGGTTCAAACCCAACAGAAGCAGGTGGCGTGAACCGTTTTGGCTACATTGAGGAAGTGGTGGTGGAACAGCATTCAGTTCCCCGCGAGGCGGCTTACTTCGGGGTAATGACATCTTCTCCCGAAGAGAGTTTTGACAGTGCCCGCAGTGCCCTTGGCGAAGCCGGGAAGAAGGACGCCTACTACTCCGCCATCGATGGATACTTGAAGGCGTCAGAGAGCATCAGCACCGAAGCCGGCTTCCGCTCGTCCGGGGCATATACTTGGGGGTCGCATCCCCCATTGAATGAACTCATGAAGAGTGCGCTTCGCGACCAAGGCAGCAAGGTGAAGGAAAAGGCCGAGGCCGACGCGCGCTGGGAAATCCCCATCACCTTTCTCTACGCGGTTGCCCGCAGCCTGCGCCAGCCAAGTGAACGCAATACGCTGAGGTACATTTATCACGGCCATGAATTTGAGCTGGAAACCTGGGAGCAACCAGACGCAGTCGCCGGCAAGGAGTTTGCACAGCGGAGCATGGTAGCCTCGCCGGATGACGTCATGCGCGTCGAGGGCCGGTCAAAGCAAATCGACGCCGGCAAGAAAGCCGCCTTCACACTTTGGAAGAATCGTCGTGACCGGTCCGGCTTGCCTTTGCGTTTTGAGTTTCGGCCGAAAAGCTACCTGAAGCTCTCCTTTGAAGCGGATCCGTCAATCAGGCCGCCAGCCACGGCATCCTGGCGTCAGTCAATGCGCTCCACGCAAAGTGAGTAAGCGCCGACAGTTCCAGGAAAGACATCCAGCGAGATTCTCTCCTGGCTTCCGTTGCTCAGCGGGAAAATCGCTCACTCTCGTTTTCTAGCGTAGATCACATCCAGCACCTGGCCGGTCACCCGCCCTTCCACGGCGTAGAATCCTTCGCTCTCAAACAACTCCCGGTACTCAGCCAGATTGCGCTCTTTCCCCTCTGTGCACGCCAGCATATTCAGCGATTGCAGCAGCGCATAGGTAGGTCCGGTTTTGTCGTCCCAAAGCAGCATCTCAGCCAACAAAACGCCACCACCCGCGGGAAGAGTCTCGTGCATCTTTCGCAGTAGCATGCGGATCTTCTCCTCTCCCCAGTCATGGAAAATGCGAGCGAGGCAATAGAGGTCAGCAGGCGGCAAGGAATCCCGAAAGAAGTCACCCCCCACCGCCCGAACGCGCGTCCGCGCCGGTGAGCGTTCTAAGTAGCTCTCAGTGACTGGAATCACCGTGGGCAGGTCAAACACAATCCCCAGCATGTGGGGGTACGCCTCGCAAAGCGCCGCGGCGAGGTGCCCGGTACCTCCCCCCAGGTCAGCCACCACTTGATGGCTGCTAAGGTCAAACGTGGTTGCCACCGTGGGACTGCTCAACATTCCCAGCCCATGCATGCCCGCCAGGAACGTACGCTTTGCATTCTCAGTCCGAAAAAAGTGATCGAACAGGTTCACGTCTCCGCCGAAGGCTTGGTTCCACCGTGGAGTGCCTTCTGTGATGGCTTCTTCCAGATGCCCCCAAAGCTTCCATGACACCCGGTTGGAGTACAGCATGTAGCCGGACAGCGTATGCGGCGAATCACGTACCAGATAAGCGCTGGCAAGCGGGGTGTTTCGATAGATGCCATCTTCCTTCACCAGCAGGCCCAGTGAGGCACAGACATCCAGAAGCCGCTCAGCGCCGTCCACGCTTAGATGCAAACGCTCCGCGCTGCCGGCAGCATCCAATGCCTCAGTCTCCAGAAGGTCGAAGACGCCGATCTCCAGCGCGGCGAAAACGGCCTTCGACAGCCGCAAGCCATCGATGATCTGAAGCACCGGCTTAGGGTCGGGCAGCGACGGGGGGATCGAGTCAGGCATATTTTCAGGCGAGGGGACAGTGCAAGTGGTGCAATTGGGAGGCTAGTAGCGGTGGCGCACTACCAGCCCATCCGTTCGCGCAGGCGGCGGATATGAGCCACATGGTGCGTGCCGTGCCAGGCGTAGAGGGCAGTGTAGCGCTCCAGCGTCCCGGGGCCATTCACCGGATGCAGCAAGCTGCGCGCAAAATCCTCAGGCTTCATCTTGGCCAGAAGTACTGACCAGCGGGCGTGCATCGCCGCCAGCATTTGCACCGAAACCGCCGCGGGCATGGTGAGCGAGTCAGGCAGTTCCGCCCAGCGCTTTTCGTCGTAGGCTTTAATGGCGGGCCCATCCTCGGTAAGCGCCAAACGGAAGCGGATATAGGCGTTCATGTGGCTGTCGGCAATATGGTGCACCAACTGCCGGACGGTCCAGCCCTCAGGCCGGTAGGGCGTATCCAACTGCTCCTCGTTCAGCCCGGCAAGCGCCGTTTCCAGATCTTCCGGCAGCCGCCCAATCGCAGCAATTGCCTCCTGCCGCTTTGCAGGCGCGGCCTCCGCGTCGAACGCAAAGCGGCCGATGGGATAACTCAATGATTCGTCCATGATGATGGCTCCCCTCCCCAGTATGCGTGATTTCCCTTCGCACGTTCTTTGGCGTCTACTTCTCTTCCCTCGTTCCGGTCGCAGGGGATATTTGCGCGCCAAACTGCAGCGCGAGATTGCCCTCAGCATCCCGGCTCACCGTTCCATTCAAGTGCGGTGACTCAATGATCGCCCCGCGCTGGTCCTGCCGGCCTCCTACGCACCGCCATGACAGTTGCACCCATATCTCTGCGTCGGTGCCGTCTCGCTCAATCCGCACAGGATCTCCATAGCGAATGCGAAACCCCTCCGTCTCGGATGCCCCCGGCAACTCGCCTACGAGGCTGCATACAGGCCAGCCACCACCCATCATCACAAAGGGCTGGTTCAGCACCGGCCGGAAGCGGCGGTCACGAACCACCATACGGGTTTGCCCCGGCTCTCCCATGTTGGCCTGCCACGTGTACGTATGCGGTACATCGCTTTCGATACGGTCCAGCGTGCTCAGCAGCAGATCGTCGCTATTGGCATGGAAGTGCACCAGCACTTGGCGTTCCACCCGCTTGACGCCCAACTGGCGGTACTGCTCCCCACCTTCCATGGCCACCAGCGCACCCGTTGGGAAGAACAGCACCTTCTTCATGGCGCCACTATCGGGAACGCCCCAATTTTCCCGGGCATGCCGCCCATCCACAAGCAGGGTACTGAAGTGTTGCGGCTCCCGTTCCTTACCGGGCCCGCCCAGCCAGGTTTCGCCATGCGCCAGCACATGCACGCTAAGCGCCTCTGGCTGGTCCCAGGCATGCGAATGATGCCGCAGGTCCGCATGCACTGACACCTGCACGTCACCCCGGTTTCGCCAACGGTTGCGCAGAAGCACCTGCCCTGCCGATCCCGTGATGCCCGAGGGATACACCCCCGTTGGATCCTGCTCAGTCACATCGGCTGGATACAGCAACATCGCCCACACCTGGCCATCGCGGCGAGGGTCAAATCGCCATTCCGCGGGACCCACGGCGCTAGCCCCCAGATGGCGGTTGTACCACCACAGGAAGTGCGGCCGATGGGCCTCCGGCACGAAGCCTAGCAG
This sequence comes from Bryobacteraceae bacterium, assembly GCA_036821995.1. Taxonomy (GTDB): domain Bacteria; phylum Acidobacteriota; class Terriglobia; order Bryobacterales; family Bryobacteraceae; genus JACTMJ01. Next base: position 78,839 of record DAISIM010000007.1, on the reverse strand, counting down.
GAGGCTGGCCCAACCCTCGTCTCCAATTCCCGGGCCGCCCACGCCGGACATCAGCCATGCCCGTCCCGCCGATGCAGAGACCGTCGAAAACGACCCCGCGTACATCGCCTGCTTCCACCACTCGTGCCGCGCGGCCTCTTCCTCCAGTTCGAGGTCGCCTGCGTCCCGCAACGCCAACAGGGCTCGCAACAGGAAGATACCTCCATAGCCCGTATAGCCAATTCCCTCCTGCGACACTCCGATCTCATCGAAATTGCGCATATGCTGCTGCAGGCTGCGCTTCAGGAACGTGTAACGCTCGGCCCGGGCGGTCTCTTCGCCCGCAGCCAGCATTAGGATCAGTTCCCCACCCCGGCACACACTCACCCAGTTGGAACCCTGATGCTCAGTTTCCAGGTTGGCGTGCCGGTAGGATGGCCAGGCGTCCAGCGCTTCCAGGATGCGCCCGCGCAACCATTCCCGCTGCTCCCCTGAATAAGCATCGCGGGCCCAATCCCATGTGTAGGCCAAGCCAAGGCCCACCGTCGCTCGTGAAAGGCCGTAGCCCTCGTGCGGCAGCCGGAGATCAGGGTCAGGGTCCTCATACACGGCCCGCAATGTGTCGTAGGCTAGCTGCGCGTAGCGCGTCTCGCCCGTCACCTGATAGGCGAAGGAAGACGCGGTGGCCAGATAAGCACGCCCGTAGTTCCAGTTCGGCTCCTCACGCTTCCACCACGAGTCCGGTTGGTCCACTCGCGCCCGCAACAACTGGAAGATCGCATAGCGTGGGTCCTCCGGGTTTCTGGCAGCCGCACGCATGGCCTCCCGCTTCTCAGGCTTAAGGCCAAGGCGCGGGTGCATTTCAATGGCCGCGCCAGCCAGTGAGGGAAACAACAGCAGCAACAGTAAGGCAGTCTTCAAGCGCATCATCTAGGGTTTTGCTTCTCCAGCCGCAGCCAGCGGCCGCTATAAGCTTCCAGGGCAATTGCAGCGCCCAACGGCAACACCTCGCCGCTCACCGGATCCATTGCCCGCCGGTAGGCGTAGCCCTTGGTATCCAGGTACACTTTCTTCGCTTCGTCATCGTTGATGAAAAAGTAGTGGTCCGCGGTGGGGTGAGCAATCCGGTAGACCACAGCCCCTTGGCATGCATACGGACTCTGTAATCCACCCATCGCGGCCTGCACCAGCCAGCTTTCCAGTTCGTCGTTTCCGGGATGGAACACCGCGAACGAGGCGTCCCAGCCCAGCATCACCGCGCTTCCCTTGCCCACATGATTCTCGACAACGGCTGGCTCTCCCGTCTGGAACCACTCGATAGCCTTAGCCGATGTGGGCTTGATGGTTTCGATGAAGCCGTTCAGCCGCTTACCGCGTAACACGCGGGGCACGTTGTTAGAGTACTGCAAGTCAGCCATTTCTGCACCGAACAACTGCTCAAACCGGCTGCCCCGCAAACTCTTTCGCACCTTGCCGGTTTCGGTGTAGGCCCCACCCGGAGCATCCAGTACCACCCGGCCTCCCTGCCTGGCGAAATCCAGCAGCAGTTGCAGCAGTTCATCGCTGAAGGCAAGTTGTCCAGCGAGGTAAATCACCTTGTAGCGCGGAGCCAAACCCGCCCGCAGGTCGTCCACGGTGACGTATTCCCAGGGGACATTGGCATTCATCAGCGCCCGGCTCACTCCCACACGCGCCCGCATCGGATAGTGCCGGTAGTGCTCTCTCTGCCGCACGCTAATGGCGGCCCAGATGGCATCGTTATCCCAATTCACCAACACGCCCACCTGGGGCTCTTTGTGCGCTTCCCATAATTCATCGCGCAAGCCCTCCGCGGCTTGGGCAATCTTGCCCGCGCGAATCGCCCGGGGAGTTGGCTGCAGGTTACGGTCAAGCAGCGCGTACTCGCCCGCCTCGAAACCTGCCTCACGAAAGTTCCACGTCCACACGCCAGCGCCCTTGAAACCCGCCGCCAGGTACGATAGGAACAGTTGCGTCATGGTGCCCGCGTTGGTGGTGAAGCCAGGCGTCGTGGTGGCTTCTCTCGCGTCCCAGCCTCTTGACCCCGTCAATTGCTGCGGGCCGCCCGTACTCTCCCAGGGTGCACTCCATCCGCCCTTGAACAGGTCATTCGCGAACGACGCCTGCATGTAGATCGGGCGGGCCACCTCGTAGTCAACCTCCCCATAGTGCCAGGCAAAGTGAATGGACGGATAGAAGCTGCCTACATCCAACTGCGTCTGGGCCAGGTCCTCCATCTTCGTGGCACGCCAGGCGAAGGGAAGGAACAGCCCCATCTCGCCGCCTGTGCGGGTGGGCGCCCATGGGTTGCCAATGGGCCGCTGCCGGATGGCCTCCGCAATCTCAGCCGTGTGGAAGTCCGCCTTGTAGCGCAGCACATCACGGATGCGACCGTACTCGCGTCCATAGGTGCCTGAGGTTTCCGCGTTCACCGCCATGCGGTCTACCTCCGCATCCACTTGCGCCCAACTTTGGAAAGGGTCTGGCACGATGCCCACCTCGCCCAGGTTCCAGGCTGCGTTCACCGCCTCAGGCGAGGCATACGCGCTCCGCAGCCACTGCTTGAAATGCCGTACATCGCCCGGACGTAGAAACGGGTCCGGTGTATGGCGGAACTCGTCCGCCCCTTTGGCCGCGCGCCCCTGCAGGAATCCGGAGTTGCCGATATCGATGCCCTTCTTCAGCACCTCGGTCTGGTAAGCCTGCATCTTCGGGTGCCGCCGGACCTCCGCCATGGGCGTCCCCGCCGCAATTCCCAGGTCCCGTAGCAACTCCGGCGTGATGGGTGCCCAGCCCCCCTCCCCATACCAGAAGGGGATGATGCCTTCTTCGAATGCGATCTCAAAGATCCGTCGCTCAGGCCACTCCGGCGTCGGCATGGTCTGCTTCAGGTTGTGGAAACCCAACTGCTTCATCAGACGGAAATGCCCACGCATCTGCTCCTCGGTCATCCCCTTCCAGGGCAGAAACACCACCCCAAACGGCATGGGACGGATCTGTTTGAAACGCTGCTGGGTAGGGCTATCGTGCAACCGGTCATACAGGGCGTGCAGGAACTCTTCAGCGGCAAAACCGGCGCTGGCTGCTGACAACAGCAGCGCAGAGACAACAAGGGCTTGAAGGATGGGCTTCCAGGGTGACATAGGTAGGCCGGATACACCTTCATTTTAACCCCAAGCCGCCACCACCCCTCTGCGTCGCATCGCCAACGCGGCGAGCGGCATCCAACAGGACGAAAGGAATCATCATGCAGAATTTCACCGTAGCCACCGGGGTCCTCCTCATTCTCCTGGGCGCAGGAGCTTACTTTGCCAGTGGCACCTCAAGCCTTACCGCATTCATCCCTTCCGTGTTTGGGATCCTTCTGGCAGCCTGCGGACAGGTGGCCAAGAATCCCACCCGTACCAAGACCTTCATGCACGTGGCAGCACTGTTGGCAGTGCTGGGACTACTGGGCAGTCTTCAGGGCATTCCGCAAGCGATGGCGCTGCTTTCCGGCGCTGAAGTCGCCCGTCCAGCCGCAGCCGTCTCTCGCGCCGTCATGGCCGTACTGCTTACCGTGTTCCTGGTTGCCGCCGTCCGCAGCTTCATCAACGCCCGCAAGGCCCGTGCCGCGGCATAGCGCAGACAGCCCCCAACCTGCGACGGACTAACGAATCCGCGATGGGCACTCAGTCCGCAGTGGGCACGGCCTCGTTCCTCTGGGCGGCGGACACATGCTTGAAGACGTCCAGCGGACATACCGTGCCGATCAACTTGCGGTTCTGGGTGCTGTCCACCACCGGAAGCAGTTCCATGTCATGCCGTACCAACTGCAGGGTGGCGGCTATCGCGTTGTCGTCCATGGTTGCCACTGGTGGGTTAGACAGCATGAACGATCCCACCGCCGCATCCAGCGGCAGTTGTCGCTGCATCGCGTGGTAGACTTCCGTGCGGCTGACATAGCCGATCACCTGTCCGGCAGAGTTCACCACGTTGAAGCCAGCAGCGTTGCTCCCCAGCAGGTCCACCACCTGGCCCAGTGTCGCGTTGTCCTCAATCGCGCTAAGTTCGTCTCTCACGAAGCGGCGCACCTCGAACGCGAACAGGTCTGGCTGCGACATCAGCAGTTCCATCACCGTGGTGGCGCCCCGCCGCTGCATGTACTCGCGCGACATTCCTTCCCGCAGCACCGTCATGGAGTCAGCCAGCCGACGGAAGTCCTGCCGCCCCAGGCGGAGCACATCCACCGGCGTAATCGCCCGCACCGATACGCTCCGGTGTCCCGTTCCATCCTCGTTCAGCAGCGCACCCTCGCCGAAATGGTCGCCAGGCTCCAGTGAGCCCAATGGCCCCAGTTCCTCGTCGCGATAGATGGCCGCACGTCCACGTTGCATCAGAAACAAATGCTGCGCCGGTTCGCCCTTGCGGTAGATGTAGTCGCCTGCAGCGAAATGTGCCAGGTCCGTCTTGCGGTCGCTTTGCGCGCTAAGCTCCACAGTATTCGGAGGGAACAGAAGCTCCCAGGCCCAGTCCACTGCCACCTGAAAGCGGCGCGCCAGGCTTGGCAGCTTAGAAAGATACACGCCCCGCCACAGGAACCACGCCAGAAACCCTGAGATCTTCAGCCCCATCACCTCCGCCACGGCGTTCCGATGGCCGATTGCAGCCATCAGTCCCAGCGGCCGGAACGAGAATGGTCGCGTAGGCTTGCCCTCCAGTTCGTTTCGCAAATTCGTCGCCAATTGCGCGGCTTGCCGCAAAGCGAACTGCGCTGTCGGCGGCGAGTTTTCGCCTGTCTTCGCATTCGGCACCAGCGCGCTATCGCCGATGGCCCACACATTATCCAGGCCCTTCACGCGCATGTCCGGATGTGTGGGCAGGCGCTTCTGCTCCAGCGGTACGCCCAGCGTCTCCACCAACGGATTCGACGCCGTTCCAATGGTGCACACTACCAGCCCGGCTGGAATTGATTCCCCATTGCCCAGGATCACCCGGTCGGCAGTCACCTCCTTGGCGCTGGTGCCCAGCATTACCTCCACACCTCGCTGACGCAGCTTCGTGTAGGCAAACTGGGATAGGCTTTCGTATGCCAGTTCCGGCAGCACCCGCTTGCCGCGCTGCAGCAGGTGGATACGAGGCCGCATGCCCGCAAGCATCGGATAGTAGCGCTTCACGCGCTCCACCAGATCCGCGATATTGCCGGCAATCTCCACCCCGGAGAAGCCCGCACCCACCACCACTACGCTCAGAATCTCCTGGCGATCCTCCGGGCGGGCAATCGCCGCCTTCTCACATAACCCAATCAGCCCGTTGCCCAACAGCAGTGCGTCGCCAATGCTCTTCAGCGGATTCGCGTGTGCCGCCATTCCAGGGATGGCGTCCATGTTTACGATGGCCCCACAGGCAACTACCAGTTGCGTGTACGGCAACTCATGCGAATTCCCCCGGCCATCCTCATACACCACGCAGTTGCGTGCCGCATCCACGCGCGTCACCTTGGCCTTCATCCAGCGCGTGCGCCGCGTCATCTCGCGGCCGGTCACCACGATATGAAGGGGATTCACCGTCCGCGCTGCCACTTCCGGCAGCATGGGAGTGAACACCATGTGATTCTCCGCGCTAATCACCGCAATCTCAACGTCACGCTTCAGCAGCCGCTCCAGCTTCTGCGCCAGCGTCACTCCCGCAAAGCCTCCGCCAACCACCACAATCCGCTGCACTTCCGTTTCGGGCATGCCCATAAGATGCAGATCCCCCGGCTAAGTGTTGCGCAATCCCCTTCCAAAGGCAATTCCAGCCTCGCCCCAGAGCGTCCCAAGCCTTTGAGATGGCAGCCACCGCAAGCGGTAGAACCACGCTGCCGCGCCGGCACTGGAGGCTTTGCCCCACACTTGCGGTACGGTAAAGGAAGGTGAGAAGAATCGGCAATGTACCGTCTGCGCAGGGAAGGCGGCATACGCCAGCACTGGCATCGGCGGTGCCGCTAATGGCGTGGCTGGCGGCCTGGATCTTGGTGTCTCACTTCTTACCGCCTTCCCTGCAGGCCCAGCAACCCCGTTTGCGACTGGTAACGTACAACATTCACCACGGCGTTGGGAACGATAGCTGTGCTGACGCTCCCGCCCCTCTCGAAGGAGCTGACTGCGGCCTCAACCTGCAGCGCGTGGCCGAAGTGCTGAAACGGCACCGCCCAGACATCGTTGCCCTCCAGGAAGTTGACCGCAATTGGCTCCGCAGCGCGGGGTCAGACCAGCCCGCCGTCTTTGCCCACGTCCTTGGAATGTACGCCTGCTACGGCGCCAATCTGAACCTGCCGCCTGACCTCCCAGGCGGGCGCAATCGCGAATACGGCAACCTGATCCTCAGCCGCTTTCCCATCACCGGCTGCCGCAACCTGCCGCAGCCGAAAGCCACACCCGAGGCGGAGCAACGCGGCCTGTTACTCGCCCGCATCAACGTCGATGGCCACACGCTGCAATTGGCCAATACCCATCTGCACACAAAGCCCGAGGATCGCATGCTGCAGGCAAAGAGTATCCACGAAGCACTGCGCGCCATTGATGCCCCCATCATTCTCATGGGTGACCTCAACGCGCGGCCAGGTGACCCCGAACTTGCCTACCTTCTCAGCACGCTCCGTGACGCATGGCAACTTGCAGGCAAAGGCCCTGGCCTCACCAGCCCGGCCTCACCCTCTGAACCCGCGCGTAACCGCATCGACTATATCCTTCTAAGTCCCATGTTCCTTGTTGATCGCATCGAAGTGGATACCACCCCCATTGCAAGGACGGCATCTGACCACCACCCCGTGGTCGCATCCGTGGTGCTTCGCGTTCCCTAGCGGGTTAGTTTCCCGCTTCTTATCCATCAAAAACCGGAACCTCATTCGATTTTCGTGAAACAGCATGTGATTTTTCGATACAATCGCGCACAGCAATGCGATACCACTACCTATTGGCGATCCTCCTGCTCTTCGCGGTGGCTGCCAGCGGCCAAAGCTCCTCCCACAAGAACGTCATCGTGCACAAGGAGGTGGGCCGCTACGGCGGATGGCCTGCCAACCATGGGATCTGGTCCTGGGGCAATGAAATCCTGGTCGGCTTCGAACTGGGCTATTTCAAAGACGCCGAACGCGGCCATGCGATTGACTACACCCGGCCAGCCGAACACGTCCTTGCCCGCAGCATGGATGGCGGCGAGACCTGGGAAATCGAGCGGCCCGAAGGACTGCGCCCTCCACCCAGCGTGAAGATCGCGGGAGTCCCAGCTGGCGAGGGTGGTAAGGAGCCCACCGATTGTCCGGGTGGCCTAGACTTCTCAAATCCGGATTTCATCTTCACCGCCCGCATGGCCAACATCCACGTTGGTCCGTCTCGCTATTACTATTCCCAGGATCGCGGCCGCGCTTGGTCTGGCCCCTGCATCATCCCCAATTTCGGTCAACCCGGCATCGCCGCCCGCACGGATTACCTGATTTCCGGCAAACAGGAGATGACCGTCTTCCTCACCGCCGCCAAGCAGGACAAGCGCGAGGGTCGCGTGATTGCCGTCCGCACTACCGATGGCGCTCGCTCCTGGAAGATGCTCTCCTTCGTCGGACCCGAGCCCGAAGGTAACGACTTCGCCATCATGCCCTCTTCCGTAAGCCTGGGAGGTGGCAAGATCCTCACCGCCATCCGCCACCGCCGCTTCATTGATCTCTATGGGACAGAGGACAACGGCGTCACATGGAAGCATGTCGCCACGCCTGTGCCAGATTCTGGACGGGGCAATCCAGCCTCCATGCTGAAACTGAAGGACGGCCGCCTCGCCCTGGTTTACGGCTACCGCGCTGAGCCTTACGGGATTCGCGCCCGCACCAGCAAGGACGACGGCAAGACCTGGAGCGAGGATATCATCCTGCGCTCCGACGCCGGCAATTGGGACCTCGGCTATCCGCGCAGCGTCCAGCGGCCCGACGGCAAGGTGGTTTCCATCTATTACTACAACGATTCGCCAAATTCTGAGCGCTACATCGGCGCCACCATCTGGCAGCCCTAACAGCGTTCGGGGCGGATTCCATTCTGCCCCTTCGCCCCACCCTGCCGGGCACCCATCATCGGCGTGCCTGTACAATCCAAGGCCGCGAAGCATTCCCTCGCTTCGCGGCCCTTTCCTTTTGAACGTCGATCTCGCTGCGCTGCCGCTGCTTGGCTGTCCTTTGCTCTCCGAAGTTCTACGTACGAACTCTTTCGTTGACAACTACGAACGTCTTCGTATATTCTGAGGGCGTCAACAGAGTTCACGCCAAGGATATGCACCCATGACCACAGAACGAGTCCGGCGCGAGGCGAACCAGTCGGTGGATCTCCGCGCCACGGAAGCTGAGTTGGAGATCCTCCAGATCCTTTGGAGCGGAGGCCCCTCCACTGTGCGTGAGGTGCACGAACGGCTGACACTCCAGAAACCCACGGGCTACACCACCACATTGAAGCTCATGCAGATCATGACGGATAAAGGCCTGCTGCAGCGCGATGACGCGATGCGGGCACACGTCTATCGGCCCGTGATGGCAAAGGCGGATGCACAACGTTCCATGCTCAGGCAGTTGATGGACCGTCTGTTCGACGGTTCCGGCGCGCAGATAGCGATGAGTGCACTGGCTGAGCGGCCGGCAAGCGCCGAGGAGCGCAAGGCCATCCGCAAGCTCATCGAGGAACGGAGACGAGAACAATGACTTTCCTGCCCTACCCTCTACTGCAAGCAATCCAGCCGTGGATCGATACCCTGGGCTGGACGCTGTTGCACTTCTGCTGGCAGGCCGCCCTCGCGGCGTTGCTCTATGCGGGTTTCCGGGTAGTCGCCACTCGAAGCGCTGGCCATGGTGCGAACGCGAGCTATGTGATGGCTACCGCGCTATTTGTGGCTCTTCTGCTGGCTCCCGTGGCCACCTTCCTCATCCTGGCCGGAGATACAGGCTTCCAGCCCATCACGCCGCTGGCAAAACTGGCAGCGATTCCCGATGCCCTGCCTGACCGTGGCGTGGGGTCCTTCCCCGCTCCAATTGCCTGGACCGCCTATGCGGTGTCTGTGTGGGCGATGGGCGTGGTAGGCTTCTCCATACGATTCGCCTTCGGGCTTGGACGTTGGCGTCTCGTGCGTCTTGCCGCAAAACCCCTGTTGGACGACTGCAAGGTGCGGTTTGTCCTAGCCATTGCAGAACGCCTTGCACTAAACGCCACTCTGCGATTTCGGGTGAGCGCCCACATCCCATCACCAGTGGTCATTGGCTTCTTCCGCTACACCCTGCTGTTGCCTGTCACTTTCTTCAGCAGCCTTCCAGCAGACCAGGTGGAGGCAATTCTTGCTCACGAGCTGGCTCACGTCCGTCGACGCGATGGCCTCGTAAACCTGCTGCAGGCGGTGGGCGAAACGCTGTTCTTCTTCCACCCCGCGGTTTGGTGGCTTTCGCAGGAGATCCGCCGGGAGCGAGAGAAGGCTTGTGACGCGCTTGCGGCAGGCATTGTGGGGGATCGAACCCGCTATGCGGAAGCCCTGCTGGCACTAGAGGAACTTCGGAAGGCGGATGGTCGTTTGGCACTTGGGGCAAGGCGCGGCGCGCTGGAAGAACGCATCCGTTACCTCTTGGGCGCTAAGGATTCTGACAGTTTCGGCTCAGCATGGACGGGCGCCGGATTGCTGCTGGCAGCGGTCTTGTTAGGAGGGAGCCTTTGGGCCGTCACGGGCGCCCAGCAGGAGGCTCCGCCACCGCCTTCGCCTCCCCGTGCACCCGTCGGGCCTGCGCCCGCGCGGAATAGGAACTGGCAACCGGTGGTCGCCCCGGCACCGCTACCGTACCCCGATCCGAAGGCGCCAACCCAACCCGCCCCGCCGCCTGTACCCGCAACCGCAGCAGCACCAAAGTCCGCGTCGGCAGCACCGCTGGCTCCCGCGGCCTCGGCCACACCCGCGGCAGTGGCCGCGCCTGCTGCACCGCCCGTGGCTGCCATTCAGGTTGTCCCTGTCGTGACACCGACTCCCTCACCAGTAGCCCTTGTAAGGTCTGCCCAAGCCCCTGCGACGCCAAGGCCCGATGCGCAGCTTGCGCTTACCGGTGCGCAGCTTGCGCTTACCGGTGCGCAGCTTGCGCCTACCGACGCGCAGCGCCAGCAGCGGCTGGATGCGATGCGCCGTGACCTTGCGGAAGGAGCCTACAGGCGCTGGGTGCTTGAAGACGTTGCTTACATCATCCGCGACGAGGAACTGGCAGCCTTTCAACGCCTCACCAACGATGAGGAGCGCGCAAAGTTCATTGAACAATTCTGGCGGCGGCGTGACCCGAGCCCCGGCAAAGAAGCCAACGAGGCCAAAAAAGAACACTACCGGCGAATCACCTTCGCCAACGATCGGTTCGGCGAGGGAAGCACTCCGGGCTGGCGCACAGAGCAAGGCCGCATCTACATCCAGTTCGGCCCGCCGGATGTGATTGAGGACTACCAGGCGGATGATTACCAGCGCTGGTATTACCGGCAGATTCCAGGCGTAGGCAAAAAGCTCACGTTTGAATTCGGCGAGCGCCCGCTGCGGCTTCGCTGATCGCCAGTCCCCGGGCCGGTGCCCTACATCTCCCGGCGGTTCTCCATGGACTTTGTCATGGTCACTTCATCGGCGAACTCCAGGTCGCTGCCCACCGGAATGCCCATCGCAATCCGCGATACCCGCAGCCCCAGCGGCTTCAGCAACCGTGCCAGATAGGCCGCTGTGGCTTCGCCTTCCACTGTCGGGTTGGTGGCCAGGATGATCTCCTGCGCATGGCCCTCCCCAATCCGCTGCAGCAGGTTCTGCAGCCGCAATTGTTCCGGCCCGATTCCCCGTAGCGGCGAAATGCTGCCGTGCAGCACGTGGTAAAGCCCATGATACTGTCGCGTGGTCTCCACCGGCAGAATGTTGTGCGGCTCCTCTACAACGCAGATGATGCTGCGGTCGCGGGTGTCGTCGGCGCACAGGTGGCAAACATCGCGGTCAGAAATGTTGTTGCACTGGGCACACAACACCAGCCCCGTCTTCACCTCAGCCAGTGCCTCCACCAGCCGCCTTACATTCTCTTCACTCGTGCGCAGAATGTGAAACGCAATCCGCTGCGCGGACTTCTGGCCGATGCCCGGAAGGCGCTTCAGTTCCTGAATCAGTTGGTCAAGCGGTGCGGCAAAATCCGGCATAGCGTGAAGGGGTCTGACCGGAAACGCGCCCGACTAGATCAGGCCTGGGGGCAGGCCGAGTCCGCCCAGCAGTCCACTCATCTTCTGCTGCGCCTGGTCATCCACCTTCTTGGATGCTTCGTTGAAGGCAGCCATCACCATGTCCTGCAGCATTTCTACGTCGCTGGCCACTTCGGGATCAATCGTGACGCCAAGAACTACCTTCTGGCCGCTCATCTGCACCGTCACCATGCCGCCGCCCACTGACGATTCCACGCGAATCTGCGCAATCTCTTCCTGCATGCGCTGCTGCATCTGCTGCGCCTGTTTCATCATGCCCTGCATGTTGCCGGGGAGTTTCATTGGGCTGTTTCCTTTCCTTTGAGCCCCGCACGTGGCTCTCTCATGTCCCTTGGATGCGCAGGATGCAGACTAGTCGCGGAGACTGCGCACTCTGGCTATTGTTCCACGAAACAGTTGCTGGATGCGCTGCACTTCCGGGTCAGCCTCAATGCGTTCCCGCAGCGCGGCATCATCCGCGCTAGTTCGTTGCGGACGGCTGGGCGCTGCCGCCGCCACCAGGCCAAACTCCAGGCGAATGCGCGCGATGGCGGGCTGCTCAGCACGGAGAGCCTGCCGTAAATCCTCTTCCTTTAAGGAGAGGCTGGCCTGCTTGGGAGCACGAACCAACAACTGCCAGCCACCCTGCGGAAGCCTATCCAGCTTCAGCTCGGATTGCTCAATGGAATCCGCCACAAAGCGTTTGCCGGCCTCGGTCAACGCCGCCACCAGCCGCTCCCGCAGCGTCTCCACTTCCCAGCTTTCTCCAGCGCCTTCTTCCGTCCCGGACACTGTCGCCACGCTTCCGCTGACGCCATCGCCCTTCCCGGCAGCTTCATCCTTGCCCGCAATCGCAACCGGCGGTTCTGGCTCCGGCTCCTCGGGAATCTGCTCCGCCTGAGACCGTGACACCAGCTGTGGCGCGCGTAGGGTGGGTGTCGTTTGCGCTGAGATCGTTGGCTGATCGCCCAGCATCGTAGACTGCGGCTGCTCTCGCACAGCCTCTGCTGTCGTCAGCGGTGCCACGGCAGCAGCCAGTGCAGACGCGCCGCCCACCTTCGCCGCCGTGCTCGCGCCAGGCGTGGCAGGGCTGACACCAAGACCAACACCGACACCGGGCGCTGCCGCCTTCAACCCACCCTGCATCTCGCGCCCAGTTTCCACACCCGCGGAAGGCGATGGCGAGGTTCCACTAGTGCCCTTCACACCAGGAGCCGTCATCCCCGTAGCCGCCACGCCCTTGGCCGGAGCTGCGGCGCTACCCATCGCACCCGATGCAGTTGCACCGCCACCCTCAGGCCCTCCGTCTCCCATCCGGCGCAGCGCGCTGATGGCCTGCTCCACGGTCGCCATCCTTCCTGCCTCAATCATCCGCAGCATGCCCAACTCCAGGTGAAAGCGGGGCTGTAACGAGTGCTGCAACTGCGAAAACAGCTCCAGGACGATATTCAAGTAACGGGTGAGATCCTGCTCACTAAACTGCTGTGCTGTAGATACTAATCGCTCAAGCTCTGGCCGTGTCGCGGCAATGAGCCTTGCATTGGCCCCAGCCACCCTTGCCACCAGCAGGTTACGGAAATAAGCGGCCAGCTCCCGGCAGAAGTGCTGCAGGTTCTGGCCCGTTCGCTCCAGCTCATCCACCACCAGCAGCATCGCTTGGCTGTCCCTCGTCGCCAGCGCCTCAGTCACCCGCTGCAGCGTGTCCAGGGAATAGGAGCCCATCAGCAGACGCACCTGCTCCGCGTTCAACGTATTGCCACAGCACGCAATCGCCTGGTCAAGTGCCGAAAGGCTATCCCGCACGCTGCCACCGCCCGCATGGGCCAGCACGGTCAGCACGTCATCGTCCGCGCTGATGCCCTCCTCATGGCAGATCATCCGCATCCGCTCAATCAACTCCTCCATCTCCACGCTGCGGAAGCTGAAGTGCTGGCAGCGCGAAGCGATGGTTGCGGGGAGTTTGTGGCTTTCCGTGGTGCACAGCATGAACACCACCCACTCGGGAGGCTCTTCCAACGTCTTCAGCAGGGCATTGAAGGCATCGTTGGTAATCTGGTGCGCCTCGTCAATAATGAACACCTTGTAGCGGTCGCGTGCCGGACGAAAGCGCACGCTTTCCCGAAGCTCCCGCATCTCGTTGATACCCCGGTTGGACGCTGCGTCGATTTCAATCACGTCCACTGAGTTTCCCGCCGATACCTCCAGGCAACTGGCGCACTTGCCGCAGGGCGTCATGGTGGGTCCTTCAATGCAATTCAGGCACCGCGCCATAATGCGTGCGACGGTGGTCTTCCCTGTTCCGCGCTGGCCCGAAAAGATGTAGCCGTGGGCAATCCGCCGCTGCTCAATCGCATTGGACAGCGTGCGCTTAATGTGTTCCTGGCTTACCAGGTCAGCAAAGGATTGCGGGCGGTACTTGCGGGCGATTACCTGGTACATGATGGGAAGCTCAAGCGCTTATCCCCGAGTTGCCGCGCTGCGTTCACCAGACGCGACATCTGGGGTGGAACGAACAGAGGGCAGCGCGGACAAAGGGGCGGCGAAAACAGAAATTGCCAGGCTCCGGGAGATTCGCGGCACACGGACGGGTCCACTACCGTTGCTCCGATCAAGGCCTGGCGGGGTTTGCAGTCGCCCGTTGCACGAAGCCCGGAACCTGACAACTTCTCATGCTAGCACGTCGCCCGGCACGCTTCCTTTGCACCCCAGCTCCTGCGCGCGTCATCCACGTTCAGCAGCCATCACGGGGCAAGCGCATCTACCCTGCAATAGCAATAGAGGAACTGCTGCGTGGTTCCGAATGGAGTTTGGTGTGTTTCCACTGCGCTCTGGACGAGGTGAAATCGTTGCCCGAACTCGTCATGAAGCGCATCCGCGCTATAGCGCACGACATCGAGACCGCTGCACCGGGTGGGGCCTTCGGGTCCAAAGGTGCTAAGGATGACGTGCCCGCCAGGCCGCACAGACCAGGCGACGTTCCTTACGTAAGCAGCGCGTTGCTGCGGCGTTGTGAGGAAGTGAAAGACTGCCCGGTCGTGCCAGACGTCGAAGGAGTTCGCGGGAAGATCGACTTGTGTGACATCCGATTGGATCCAGTGCACATCGCGGCCCTTCTCACCCAAGCGATTCTTAGCGATCTGCAGGGCAGCGGAGGAGATATCAAGCACCGCGAGGCGGCGGTAGCCACGAACGAGCAGGTCATCGACGAGCGTGCTGGCCCCGGCTCCGACATCAACAATAGAGGCCGATGGGTTTTTCTGGGCCGCTTGTTCGATGAGAGTGAGCGAGGTCTCCAGGTGAGGACAGAACCAACTTACTTGCTCGGGATCCTTGGAGGCATAGACGCTTTCCCAATGTTCCTGCATACCCCTATTGTCGCGTGGATTGCACATGTTCTTTCCAACGCGTGATGAAAGGAAGGAGAGCCAGCCCCCTACCGCGTGTGCAGATACCGCACTCGCCAACAAGGAAGTAGCCAAAGGAGGCTGGGAGGCTGGCCCGCATTCGCCCACTTGCGGCCACATGGCACCAGCATACGGCTGGTTCGCTTGCTGCTGACGCCGACGGACAGGTCTGCGGATGGTGGAAGTCGCAGACGTTTGCCGGTGTTCTCTGCAGCACTCAGCAGATCGCGCGATTGCAGCGCACTGCACGATGCGGGCTAGGCAGTGGGAGGTTCGGAGGGTTTGGCCACGGGAAACTGCCATCGAAGATGGATGGCCAACATGCGGATACAGAAACACAGAAGCGCTCCGGCAAATGCGGTGGGCTGCGGGGGCCAGTGCATCGCGTGGCCCAACACCACGACGCTTGCTCCAGCAAGCGCCGCCACTGCATAGACGTCGGCACGCAACACTGCCGGCACTTCGGACACCAGGACGTCCCGCATCACGCCTCCTCCGATTCCGGTAAGCATCCCCAACATTGCTGCCCCAAGGGGTCCTATCTGGTAGGCGAGTGCCTTGTCTGCACCAACAACGGCGAAAAGGCTGAGGCCCGCGGCGTCGAACAGCAACAACGCGTAGTTCAGGCGAGTGACCTTCGAGTGCCAGAAGAAAGTGATGATGCCCGCGGCCACCGAGACTGCGATGTACCGCCAATCCTGGATGGACGCGGGTGGTAAGGCGCCGATGATGACGTCGCGTGCGATTCCTCCACAGGTCGCCGCGGCAACCGAGAGAACCAGCACTCCGAAGAGGTCAAGGCGGTGGCGGGCGCCCGCAATCGCACCGCTGATGGCGAATACGAAGGTGCCCAGGAAATCAAAGGCCAGCAGTAGCGTGGCGATGATGATCTTCTCGTCGGATGGCATTTGCGTATGCGGCCGCTGTACTGAAGTCGATCGATTCTTTGGGCAGGGTACCCGGCCTGACGCAGCCTAGCGTACCAGCTGGAACTGCGGACCCACCGCGCGGCACTTACAGCGGATGCGCGCGTCTGCGTACCGGCTCTGGCTCACCGGCCAGATTGCCTTTCAGTCTGGCACAGTGTCAAACGCGGCACAGTTCTCAAAACCGCGGGAGTTCCGAAGGGGAGGGGCTGGCGGGACGAACCGAGGCAGAAAGCGGCGGAAGCCCTTAAACAGATATTCTTGCCTGAAACTGGCACTTCCTGTACAATTTCACTAGCGCAATGGCGCAGTTTGGTTGAGAATTTTTTGCCGCTCAGCGGACTATACGCACAGAAGGACTCACGTATGGCTCAACTGGCTTATCACGCCGCCCTCACGCTACCCGCTTGGAAAAAGGATCGGGTTCCCGCCGGGGATCGGTTAGCAATCCAAAGGAAGGCAAGCCGCCCGATCGTGGAGCGGGATTTCCGCTCACTGCAGTTGCTTGCGGCGCACCTCGAATTTCCAACGAAGGCAACACTGTCTCCGGACATTGATGCACTGTTTTCGCAGAGCCTGCGCAACCTCTGGGCCGTGAAGTCCAGCAGCTAGCATTCTCCGGATAGGGGCCAACCTGCCGGCCTTGGCTCGCAGTCCGCTGGGTCACAGCCCTGGTGCGCGCTGCTTCCATTGGATTTAGCTCGTCCACGCATCAGCGTCCAGCTGCTGCCGCTCCCCCCAACATGCAAAGCCAGCGGGGTACACTAGAAGTACTGCGTCCGGTGAGGGCGCGCGATGCTGGGACATCGCTTTTTGGGCAAAGTGAAGCCGCAGCTGGTTCCTTGCCCAGGCTGGGGATAGTTGCGAACCAAGAGGGATGTACGATGACACGGTTTTTCTGTAGTGCCGCCGCATTGGCTGTTTTCACGGTGCTGCCGCTGGGTGCCAGCGCCGCCTCGAATCAAGAACCTCATCACCAGGGCCACGCGCATGCCGCGAAGATGGCGAAGGCGGGCATCCACGGCCTTTACATGGAGGCCCGAACTGCCGACGTCTACATTGGCCAGTGCTTCCGGAATTCGGAAGTAGGCCTGGTAGGCGACTTGGGCGTAATGGGTTGGAAAGTGGAAAAGGGGTCGCTGGACGGGGTATCGCTGGACGGGCTTTCGGTGATTGCAGTGGTGCGGGCCAATGGCACCATTGGCGACATCCACACGGATTACCTGCCTGGCAAAGCCGTTCTGGTGGTAGATGCGAAAGCCAACGCCCTGCAACAGATTGCCCTGCAGAATCTTGCCCGCAAGCTGGCCGGACGCCTGGTGGAACAGGTGGTGGCGGTGAATGTGGAGACGATTGACCTGGGCTTCGCAGATGGCGACGTTCACAGCCGGGTGGGCTCAATGAAGGCGGGCAGCCTGGTAGATCTTCAGACCCGCGCCATCCGCTCAACAGACAAGGTGTGCTCGCACGAAGACACGGTTTACCCACCCATGACTAGCGGGCTTGACCACGCAATGCCTGCCTTCACGGTGGAGCACCGCTTCGCCGGCAAGGGTCTGGACACCACCTGGAGTAGCCCTTACAAGATGAGCGCCTTTGTGGGCACCTTCCAGTTGGGCGAAGGTGACGCGGTGCTGGTGTCCAGCAACGAGTAGCTGTCAGAGATTCGGGCTGGCAATGGCGGCGACCGCCAGCCCGCTCCCTTTCCGATGAGACAGGACCTCACCAGCATCAGCCTCCGTACGGTGGGGCCCAATCTCTACGAGTTCACCGATCAAGTGACC
This sequence comes from Bryobacteraceae bacterium, assembly GCA_036821995.1. Lineage (GTDB taxonomy): Bacteria > Acidobacteriota > Terriglobia > Bryobacterales > Bryobacteraceae > JACTMJ01. Next base: position 61,509 of record DAISIM010000007.1, on the reverse strand, counting down.
CGCTGGACCCGGTCAACCGGTATTCGGCGCGGACTGCTGACGGTGTACATCCGCCATACTTCTGCCTCCTTGTTGATTCAGGAGAACGCTGACCCTGACGTACGGCGGGATCTAGTCGCCTTCCTGCAGAGGCTGATTCCTGAGGGCGACCCCCTCTATATTCATACGTTGGAAGGTCCGGATGACATGCCTGCCCACGTCAAGTGTGCATTGACAGCCACTTCCCTCTCGATTCCCGTGGAGGACGGGCTTCCGGTTCTGGGCGCCTGGCAGGGCATCTACCTGTGGGAGCATCGCCGTTCGCCCCACACCCGCAAGGTGGCACTGCACCTGATAGGCGAGTAGTTTCGGCCTGCCTGCCCGCTGGCCGTATAATGCAAACATGCCGCACGCCAGCTACGAAAGTAGCCTGGAAGTCTTCGACCTTCCCCAGTTCGGGCTCAGCGAACTGGCGCCATTGTTGCGGGAGGAGGTTGAGCGGTGGCACCAGCGATTGCTTTGGGACTACAAGGGCTCTTCGGAACTGGTCGGGCAATTCATTGACGCGCACGCCCTGCAGGGCAATGTGCTTTGCCGCGATGAGCATCCGATCGGCTACTGCTATTACATCCTGGAAGAGAATAAGGCTCTGCTAGGCTGCTTGTTCATTACCCAGAACGAAGACTCGGAAGTGCGTCGCAACGCCCTGCTGCGAGCAGCGCTTCAGGCGATTAGGCGACGCGGGCACATTCACCGGATTGAGTCCCAGTTCATGCTGCTGGAGATGCCCCAGGAAAAGCCGCCGATGGCGGAGCATCTGCGCATCCACGAGCGGCTCTTCATGCGGGTGCGGCTTCCGTTATCCGGAATCGACGCTCTGGAGCCGGCGCCCGATGGTCCGTTGCGCGTGGAAGCGTGGCATGAACGCTACCAGGACCGCGCCGCATACCTGATTGAGGAGAGTTACCGGGGGCATCTGGACTCCACCATTAACGATCAATACCGAAGTGTGGAGGGCGCCCGGAGATTCCTTTACAACATCATCCAGTACCCCGGCTGCGGCAGCTTTGCGCCGGACGCCAGCTACTCCGCGATTGAACGGGGCACGGGACGCCTGCTGGGCTGTAGCCTGGCCAGCAATGTGGACCAAGGCATCGGCCACATCACCCAAATCTGTACAGCCCCTTCAATTCGCGGCCAAGGGATGGGTGAGAGGCTGCTTCGGGAATCACTGCGACAGTTGTCAGGCGGCGGCTGCCACTATGCCACTTTGACGGTGACCGCAACCAACCGCAAGGCCGTGGCGCTCTACGAGAAGCTGGGCTTTACCGTGATGCACCGGTTTCCGGCTTATGTTTGGGAAGGCTTCTGAGCGCGAGCGGCAAGCTGCAAACGCAGTTGGTGAAGCTCACCGGGTTGCAGATCCCTCCATGTACCGGGTGCTAACCCATCCAGGGTAAGGGAGCCGATGGCCACGCGCACCAGCCTGAGAGTAGGAAGGCCGACGGCCGCGGTCATCCGGCGCACTTGGCGGTTGCGGCCCTCGGTAAGGGTTAGCTCCAGCCAGGCGGTGGGGATGTGCTTGCGCATGCGAATGGGCGGGTTTCGGGGTGGCAGCTCTGGCTCCGCTGGCAGTAAGCGCACCAGAGCGGGCCGGGTTTGATAGTCCTGAATGGGAATGCCACCCTGTCGCAGCCGGCGCAAGGCCCCAGCGTCTGGCGTACCTTCCACCTGTGCCAAATACGTGCGGGGGTGGCCGTGGCGGGGGTTCGTGAGGCGGTGCTGAAGCAAGCCATCGGACGTGAGTAGTAACAGGCCTTCGCTATCGCCATCCAAACGCCCTGCCGGATAGACGCCCGCCACCTTGATGAAGTCAGCCAGACACCCATGGGGGCAATCTGGCTGCGGAGTGAATTGGCTAAGGACACCAAAGGGCTTGTGGAAAAGTAGGTGTCGGCCAAACTGCAAGGGTAGGGGTGCGGCAGGCATGACGCTTTACCGGAGCGTAACATCCTGACGGGCGCAGGCGCACTGTAGGCACCATCGGCATGGCCATGATGGGGGAATTCATGACCTTTGGGCTATCTCCTGCCTGATGGGATAGGCGATGGCCGATAATGGAGGTTCCGTCCAGGGCGGATGATGTGCTGACCTTAGCGATCTTTCTTGGCGCCTATTTCGTGCTTGCTGTGGGGAGGCTGCCCGGCTTTCGGATTGACCGTCCCGGGGCAGCGCTTATTGGGGCCAGCCTGATGGTGGCCACTGGTGCTATTCCCTTTGACGACGCCCTGGCCTCCATCGATTTCCGCACTCTCGCACTGCTACTGGGAATGATGATCGTAGTTGCCAACCTTCGCCTGGCAGGCTTCTTCGGCGCTGCCAGCGCTTGGGCGCTACGCGCTGCCCATGGTCCGGTCGCGCTGCTGTTCGGCGTCACTTTCGCGTCTGGGGTCCTCTCAGCGATGTTTGTGAACGACACCATCTGCCTGGTTTTGACGCCGCTGGTACTGGAGGTGACACTGGCCCAGGAACGCAACCCGGTGCCCTACCTCCTTGCGGTGGCCATGGGTTCCAATTGCGGCAGCGTAGCCACCATTACGGGGAACCCCCAGAACATGCTGATTGGGGGGCTGTCGAGGATCTCCTACCCGCACTTTGCCGCCGTGTTGTCACCAGTGGCGGTGTTAAGCTTGCTGGCTGCCTTCCTCATGATTTGGGCCTTCTACCGGCGGGAGTTGCGCGAGGGAAAGCCAGTGAACGCCGCGCCACCCAAAGTGCGGGTGAACCGCGTGCTGCTGGCCAAGGCAGCAGTAGTGTCCGCGGGCATGCTAGCGTTCTTTCTGGCGGGATGGCCGGTGCCACGCGTTGCCATTGTTGCGGGAGCGCTGCTGCTGATTACCCGGCGGGTGAAGCCCGCCAAGGTGTATGAGCAAATTGACTGGCCACTGTTGGTGATGTTTTCCGGCCTCTTCATATTGGTGGAGGCCATGGAACGCAGCGTGTACGGCCAGGCGCTGATGGAATATGCCGAGGAATGGGGATTGCATGGGATCGCGGCCCTTAGCCTGTGGTCAGCGCTGCTTTCGAACCTGTTAAGCAATGTGCCGGCGGTGCTCGTGTTCCGGCCGGTGATCAGTGCGATGGCTGACCCGACCCTAGGCTGGCTGACCCTGGCAATGAGTTCCACGCTGGCCGGAAACCTGACGCTGGTTGGCTCAGTAGCCAACCTGATTGTGGTCCAGCAATCGAGGCACAGGGTGCGGATATCCTTTTGGGAATACACCCGCATCGGGCTGCCATTGGGCCTGGTGACGATTGCTATCGGGGTGCTGGTGCTGGAGTTCTGGTGGCGCTAACGAGCTGCACAGCGCAACCGTTCAGGACGCCGTATCCTTACCTGCCACGATGACCTGCGCTTCTGCCGCGGAAGATGATCAGGCACTCTGGAATCCCCCTGCGGGAGCAGACAAAATCCTGTGTTACCCTGAAAGACGCAGGTGCGTCACACTTGCAGAGTATTCCCATGCGATTGAATCTGAAACTACTTCTACTTGCCGCTACCGCTGTGCTACTAGGCGCCTCTTCGTCGATGGCCCAGGCAAAGGTAGGCATCATCAACGTCCAGCGCGCGATCCTGGAAACCGCCCAGATCAAGAAGGCGCAGGCTGAGTTGGAAGCCAAGTTCAAGCCCCGCCAGGACGAACTGGAAGCCGTGTCGAAAGACCTGCAGACCATTCAACAGCAACTGGAAAGTGGCGCGCAGAGCCTGACGCCGGCGCAGACAGCTGACTTGCAGAGCCGCGGGCAACTACTTCAACGTCGCGCACAGCGGCTTCAGGAAGATTTGCAGGCCGACATCACCCGCGACCGCGATGGCGTGCTAGCCCAAGTTGGACAGCGGCTACAGGAGATCGTGAACAAGATGGCCGCGGAGAAGGATCTGGACGTTCTCATTGACGTCTCGAATGCTGTCTTCTTCAAGCCCGGCTTGGAGATTACGAACGAGGCCATTGCGGCCTACGACAAGGCCTACCCGGCAATCTAGGTCTCACGCGCCCGCTCTGTATGGAATTGCTCCGCTTCCCGTAGAGCAGCGGGAACTTTTCTAGGTGCGCGGAGTCTGCTTCTGCAGGCGATATGTACGACTATCTATCGAGCTATGGCGTAACGGACGCCCGTCGCGAGCGATGGCGGAACCGGATTCTCATCTCGCTGCTCGTGTTGACGGTAGGGGGCTTTTCCGGCTACTTCTTTTTTCGAACCTATTTCGAAAAGCAGACGATGAACCGCTTCCTGGATCTGCTGGCGCAGCGGAACTACCCGGCCGCCCACGCGCTGTTCGGCTGCACGGAAGGAACTCCCTGCCGCGACTACAGCTACCAGAAGTTCCTGGAGGACTGGGGACCGGGCAGCATTTGGAGTGATCCTCACTACGCGGAAATTGCCAAAGTGCGGTATTGTGGCGATACCGTTATCTTTAACCTCTTCATCAAGGGCGATGATGTGAACTTGGTGGTGAACAAGGCTGACCAGCAGATTGGCTTTGCGCCGTGGCCGACGTGCACCGGGACAATCGTCGAGATGGAAGTACAACGCTAAGGCCAATGATTTCGCGGTTCGAAGCCTGGATGCACCATGAAGAAAATCGAAGCCATCATTCAGCCCTTCAAGATGGAAGATGTGAAAAAGGCGCTAACCGCGATTGGGGTTAGCGGCATGACCATTTCCGAAGTGAAGGGGCATGGCCGGCAGAAGGGGCACAAGGAGGTCTATCGCGGCAACGAGTACGTGGTGGACCTGCTGCCCAAGGTGAAGGTGGAAGTGGTGCTGGCCGAGGGAAAGGTGGAAGAAGCCGTACAGGCGATCATCACCGCCGCTCGCACAGGGAAGATCGGTGACGGAAAGATCTTCCTGTATGACGTGGTCGAAGCAATCCGGATCCGTAACGACGAACGTGGAGAAACTGCACTCTAGCGAGGCTTGGAACAGGGTCCGCGACCGGTTCTTCGAGACCCTCGACGGCCGTGAATGCATGCAAGCACTGTGCCCGATTGTGGAGGCAGAGGTGCTGGCAGGTTTCCAGCAGGTAGCTGCGCGTGCTCCTGGGCCCGTGGCCCTGTTCGCAGTGGGAGGCTTCGGGCGTGGCGAGCTATTCCCTCATAGCGACATCGACCTGATGTTCCTCCATCCCGATGAGGTGGCTCCGCCGTTAATGGCGACAGTGTCCGGACCCCTCACCCAAGCTCTCTGGGACTTGGGCGTGGAGCCTTCCCATTCCGTGCACAGCGTGCGTGACCTCACCCGATTCCAAAGCGACAACGCCGAGTTCTTCCTCAGCTTGCTGGACGCGCGTCCACTGGCGGGGGATTCCGGTCTTGTGACGCAGTTTGAAGCGGCCCGCGCCCAACTGCTGCGGGAGAAGAGATCGCGGCTGGCTGAGCGCCTGTTTGACCTGATGGACGGCAGGTGGCGTCAGTTCTCCTTCACCATCCATCATCTGGAACCGGACATCAAGGATGGTCCGGGCGGACTGCGAGACCTTCATAGCCTGCGCTGGCTTGCTGCGCTAAAGGACGAAACCCCGTTTTGGGAAGAGGCGGGACAGTGGGCGAAGTTTGAGCGCCAGACGCTTCGGCATCTGGCAGCCATTCGCTGCTTCCTTCATTTTCAGGAAGGGAGAAATCAGAACGTCCTGCGCTTCGACGCACAAGAGGAGTGGATTGACCTGCTGTGCAGGCGCGGGCTGGATGCGGCAGACTGGAGCAGGGAGCACTACCGGCAAGCACGCACCCTGCAGCGGGAATTGCAGCATTGGATGGAACGCTACAGCCGTCCGGCCACGGCCCTGCAACGGGGCATCACGGAGTGGAAGGCGCGCCTGAGCAACGCGGATTTCCTTGTGAGCCGCGGGCTGGTGCTACTGAAGTCACCTGGACAGCTTGACCAGGATCCCACGCTGGCCATGCGGCTATTCGCATTTGTGTCCCGGCATGGGTTGCCCATTGCCGAAGATACCGTGAGACGTCTGCGCAAGGCCCTTCCCCACTTCGCGCAGAGCCTTGCCAGCACTGCAGGCAACTCGGCGGCACAACGGGACCTGCGAGACGCGCTGCTTACTGTGCTTGATGGCGCCCATGCCGATGCGGCCGTGCGCGCGATGGAGAGCGCAGGATACCTGCCCGCTGTGTTTCCTGAGTGGCTGGATATTGAAGCGCTGCTGGTGCGCGACTACTACCACCGCTACACCGTGGATGAGCACACCCTGGTCTGCATTGATGCACTTTGCGAGTTGCTGCGCGGCCAGAAACATCTGGACCCTAGAATGACAGACCTGGCCGAGCAGACCCAGGGTCGCGCCATGCTGGTGTTGGCGATGCTCTTCCATGACATCGGGAAGAAAGATGGCGTGGAAGGCCACGAGTTGCGCTCACGCGATGCCGCCCGCGCGGCGCTACTGCGGCTAGGTTTGGATGCGGACGACATTGATAGCATCTGCCTGCTGGTGGAACAACACCTGCTCTTGGCGAGAATGATGCGCAGCCGCGATCTTGCTGACCCGGCCACGGGAACCGAAATCGCTGCCGAACTGGGGACGCTAGGGCATCTGCGGATGCTCACCTTGGTGACCTATGCCGATATCCGGGGCGTGTTTCCAGGGGCGTTGACGCCGTGGCGGATGGACCAGTTATGGAGCGCCTACCGCATTGCCCAGTTGGCGATGGAGGACCGCATCGCACAGGAGCGTATCCGGCCCGCCGGCAACTACAGTCCGCCTGAACTTCGGTATCTTGAGGGCTTCTCAACGCGCTATACCCGGCTGTTTCTGCCTTCCCAGGTACGTGACCATTTCATGCTTTATCAGGCCATGCTGCGCGGTGAGAGCGGATTGCGCCTGCGGAGCGTGGACTCCAGCTTTGAACTGATTGCCGTGTGCGAAGACGCGCCCATGCGCTTCGCTGAAGTGACGGGACTGTTAGCGTCAATGGGACAGAATATCCTGGTGGCTGATGCCTTCCGCAATGCGCACGGGGTGATGCTGCTGCGCTTCCGCTTTGAGGATCCGGGACGGGGGCTGACGCTGAACCCTGAGGACCTTACACGGCTGGGACAGCGGCTGGCCAGCGTGCTCTACCAGGACGCGACGGCAGCCTCAGTGGCTCCGCGCCGAGGGCAGCCTAGGCTTTCACGCGGCCAGCGCCATCTTGAACCTTACGTTTACAGCCGCAACGATGTATCGCCGACGCTGACCATGTTTGAGGTGGGCGCCGCCGACCGGCCCGGGCTTCTGTACGATGTGGCGCGGACGCTGGCCACCAGCGGATGCACCATCGATGTGCTGATCGTGGAAACCCGCGCCCACCGGGCCTTCGACACGCTGTATGTGCAGAAAGACGGCCGGGAGCTTAGCGCTGAGGAGCAGACGGCGGTTAGCGAAGCGCTGCTGCAGGTGCTGCGGGCCGGCCGGTAGCCATCATCCTTCACCGGGATCCGGCTGCAACCCTGGCGCAACATGCGGTCTATGTCTTCATGCCGAACAATAGCCGGGTGAGCGCGGTGCGGCGGATAATCTCCACCGCCAACCAACTACCAAGGAAAGTAGCTGTGGCTACAAAGGCGAACTTCGGCAAGACGCTCCAATCCCACTGGATCACGTAATAGCCCACCGCAATCATGATGGTTTGATGAACGATGTAGAAGGGATAGACAGCCTCAGTGGCGTAGCGCAGCCAAGGCCCTCCGGACTGAATGTGGCGGCGCGCCAGACCCACCAGCGCCATTACCCAGGTGAACCCGAAATAGGCGTCAATCAGGTTGCTTGCGATCATCCGCGGGAGTTCCGGCAGATATGAGATCCCACCCGTAATCCGCACCGCGAAGAAAAGCCCGGCCATCACCAGGCCGGCAATAGCGAACTCCCTTGCACGCTGGGTGATGTGGTCAAGAAACCGGGCGTTGGAGGCGATGGTAAAGCCCCACAGGAAGGTGAGCAAGGTGCCCGCAAGGTTCGCCCAGTCCGCAATCAGGTTGTGGGTGGTGGGCCAGAAGGGACCCAAAGACATCCCTACAACGATGTTGGGCACATTCACCAGATAGATGGTGGCCGGGAAGCGTTGGAAGCCATCCACCATGGCGTCCACCACACGCTGCCCGGCCCTTGAGCGCACCCATGTGAAGAACGGGATACCCACCAAGGAATACAGAAAGATGTACAGCACAAACCACAGGTGGTGCCAACTGAAGGAACCTTGGGGGTAGGGCTGGAACTGAAACACCGTGGGATACCACTCAGCGTACGAGACGTCGGCCCCACGCCAGAGGCGCTCAAAGTAGATCTGCGGCGGGATGACGACGAACATGCCGAAGACAAGCGGCAGGAAAAGGCGGCGCGTGCGCTCAACCACAAACTGGCGGTAAGTGCGGCGGCGAAGGCTGAAGCAGACGGCGGCCCCCGCCACCAGGAACAACAGAGGCAGACGCCAGCGGTTCGCCAGCAGCATGAACCATTCCAGCGTCCGGCTAGTTTCGGGGTTCTTGATGTGGAAGTCCCAGCTCACGAAGAGCATCCCGGTGTGATAGAAGATGAGGACCGCGAAGGCAAATACGCGCAACCAGTCAAGGCCATGCTCGCGTGGAGACGCCGGCGCTTGGAAAGTGAGCGGCTGGTGGCTGATGGGCGCGGACATGGGCGCTGCACGCAGTATACCTAAGCAAGCGCTGCACGGATAACTGCACATTTGGCGGCGGAGGGAAAACCCTCCCCGGTGAACGCCGCCTTGCGGGCAGTATCACCAAGGCCTACAGGACAGACCAGACGCGAGTGAAGAATTTGGCGACGGTTTGCATGGCGTCGTCTGCATCCGAGGTCATGGAAGAGTAGCCGAAAAAGCCGTGGATCTGGCCGTGGTATTGCTTGCGGAGGACGATGTTTCCAGCTTGCTCAAGGCGGTCCGCGTAGGCATGGGCTTCGTCGCGGAGGGGATCGTATTCGGCGGTGATCATGAGGGCCGGGGGCAGGCTGGCGACCGAAGGGGCGCGCAGCGGCGAGGCGTAGGGATGGCGGCGATCGCCATCAGGTCCCAGGTAGTGCTGCCAGAACCACTTCATGAAGTCACGGGTGAGGCCGTAGCCTTCCGCGTTCTCGGTGTAGCTTAGGTATCCGGCGTCCCAATGGTCAGTAACCGGATAAATGAGGGCCTGGGCAGCGATGGGAGGCCCATTCAGGTCACGGGACTTGAGGCAGATAACCGCGCTGAGATTGCCGCCAGCGCTATCGCCCGCAACGGAAATCTTGCGGCGGTCAGCACCGATGTGGGGGGCTTCCTCCTTCAGCCACTTGAGGGCGGCATAGCAATCGTCAACAGCGGCGGGGAAACGGTGCTCGGGCGCAAGGCGGTAATCCACGAGGACGACGATGCACTCGGCGGAACTGGCAAAGCGCCGGCAGTAAGTGTCGTGGGTATCGAGTCCGCACACCACCCAGCCGCCTCCGTGGAAGTAGAGGGTAACGGGAATACGTTCATCGGGGTGGAGTTCGCGGGGCCAGTAGATGCGGATAGGAATCTCACCGGCGGGGCCCGGAATATGGCGATCCTGCACTTTGGCGACGGGAACGGGAGGTCCGTTGAGCGTGGCAAAGTCTCGCGCTAGCTGACGCACTTCCTCCACTGGAAGCAGATGAGGTGGGGTGGGACGCCCTTCGGCGAGGCGGTCAAGGATCTGCAAGGCTTCGCGGTTGATTGGCATGGCTTGGGCGGCGCCCGCTGAAGCGCCAACCATCAGTCTAGCGAATGCCCGGTCTATGGAATGCCCTTCCCTTGAACGATGGTGATGGGCTTGCCAACAGGTGGGTTGGGGATGATCTGCCTTTCGCCGCCGGGCCAGGTGATCTCCAACTGCGTCGCCTTGCCATCGGCGCCAAGACCGAAGGTGATGGGGAACTCGCTCTGTGAGCAGTAGCTGGAGCCGCTTCGAACGCTTTGAGTTTGGGTGCCGGAAGCAGTGGTGAGCTTCAGCACAGCGCCAATGCCATCGCGATTGGCCGATGCACCCACCGCGCGAACGCGCAGCCAGTTGCCACGGTTGCCGCCGTTGTTGCGCAGCAGAACGGGCGCACCGTTGTTGTTCGCGATGAGGATGTCGAGGTCTCCGTCGAGATCGTAATCGGCATAAGCGGCCCCCCGGGCAACGAGCGCCTTCTGGAAATCCGGGCCGAGGCTGCCGCTGACATCCTGGAATCGCTTGCCCCCCAGGTTGCGGTACATCTGCGGGGGCTGGGCATAGGTGACCTTGGGCTGAACGCGTGTGATCTCTTCGTCAATGTGGCCGTTGGCGGTGAAGATATCCAGGAAGCCATCATTGTCATAGTCAAAGAAAAAGGCGCCGAATGTGAGAGTGAGGAGGCTGGGGCGGCCAACGCCAGCGCGTGCTGCGTCGTCAACGAAAAGTCCCTTGCCTTCGTTGTGAAAGAGGCTCAGCATCTGATTGCTGAAGTTTCCGACAACCAGATGCTGGCGGCCGGAACGGGAATAGTCAGCCGCATCCACGCCCATCGCGCCACGGGCAACGCCGCTTTCGTCGAAGGCCACTCCCGCTGTGAGGCCGGCGTCCGCGAACTTGCCGTTCTTGAGGTTGTGATACAGCTTGTTGGGCTGGGTGTCGTTGGCGACGAAGAGGTCCGGCCAACCGTCGTTGTCATAGTCAAAGACCGCGACGCCCAGTCCTTTCGAAGTTTCGTCGTAGAGACCTGCCGCTTTGGTAGCGTCCTGGAACTTGCCGTTGCCGAGGTTGCGGTAAAGCACGGGAGAGCGGCCCTTGTAACTCTCTGGGGTGCAATAGCTCTTCGAGGAGCCGTCAAGAGAGCAGAAGAGGTCGTTGGCGGCGGTCCACTGGACGTAGTTGGCGACGAAGATGTCGAGGTTGCCGTCGCGGTCATAGTCAAAGAACGCAGCCGAGGAACCGAAGCCTTTGTTGGTAATGCCGGCCTGGACTGTGACGTCCTGGAACTTCCCGTTGCCAAGGTTGCGAAGAAGGCGGTCGCCTTCGAGGGCAGTGATGTATAGGTCTGGCAGGCCATCGTTATCGAAGTCCCCGGCGGTCACTCCGATGCCGTAGCGTTCGACATCCAGTCCACTGCCGGCCGTGGCATCGCGGAAGGTGCCGTTGCGATTGTTGAGATAAAGGGCGCTGGTGGACTTCGTCTTCCCAGGGCTCCAGGAGCGGCTGTTTACCAGGACAATATCGGGGTAGCCGTCATTGTTGAGGTCAAGGAAAGCGCACCCAGGACCCATGGTTTCGGGCAGCCATTTCTTGCCCGCCTTGCCGGCATTGTGACGCCAGTTGATGCCCGCTTGGCGGGTGACATCGGTGAAGGTGACCTGAGCGGCCAGCGTAGATGCCAGCAGCAGGAGCGCGGCGACGGGATGAATGCGCATCAGGGGGCAACTCCTTCACGAAAGGCTACCGGATTGGGCGTGAGGCGCTTCGGAGCCGGTTGCGCGGCGGCAGGCGACACAGCGGGCGTGGGCGACGATTCCAATTCGCCCAGCAGGATGCTGGTGTGATCGTGGATCATCTGCCGTTCGTTGTTTTCTTCAGGGCTGGACATGCGGCGGCGAGCGGTGATGGTTTGTGAGCTTTCATCGGCCTTGAAGCGCTTAAATGCGGCTTCGGCGCGGGCAGCCCGTTCGGTATCCCCCATGCCGCGCAGTGCCAACAGCAGGGTATAGTTGGCCTGCACGTCCTCTGGGTCAACCTGGATGACGCGTTCGAGATACCGCACGGATTGGACGAAGTCTCGCTTCAGGAAGAAGAGACGTCCCAACTGATTCAGAACGACGCGATCCTTGGGGTAGAGGCGCTCCACGTAGCGCAGGCTTTCGATGGCCTGGTCGTAATCGCCGTCGGCCTTCTGAACCATCGCCCGGAAGAAGTGGATACGGGCAAGTTTAGCGTCAATGGCCAAGGCCTTTTCGATGTAGCCCTTGGCGGCGTCGGTTTCGCCTTCCTGGATGAGGGCGCGGGCAACGTTCAGGGGGCCATCGGCGTAGTTGGGATTGGCCTCCATCACCTTGAGAAAGGCATACTCCGCGCCCTTCAGGTCGCCCTGCAGCAGCATGCCGATGCCCCAATCATTCCAGCGAAGATGGTCGCGGGCTTCCGCTGCGGGTTGCCAGACGGTTTCCTCGCCAGGAGCGGCCAATTGGAGGACGGCCTTTGCCTGAGCGAGGGTAACGATGGGCAGCGCGGGGACTTCACCCTTGATGCCTCCGGCCACGTTGGCAGGAATGTTCTGCTTGTCATAAGTGTAGACACGGCTGTCGAAGTGGAGGCTGGTGAGCGAGGGATCCTGGCCTTCCACCGGCTTACCGGCGTAAGCGAACTGCGTGTAACTGTGGGCAAACTTCCTGTAATGGAGCTTCGCGGTGAAGGTGATGGGGCCGTCGGCGCTAGCCGGGATTTTCACGCGGTAATGGGCAACATCGGCGGCGCCGGGCGGAATGAGGCGCACGTAGAGAACGCTGCGGGTTTGCCAGGCATTGCGCTTGTCGATAGGGTTGCCGGCGCCATCAAGCTGATAGCTCTTGTAGAAGTGCGCGCCCGGCTCAACCGGACCGCGGCCGTCGTCATCAACTCGTCCGCTCCAGAAGATGTGCTTGCCGTGACGGTCTTTACCTTCCACTTCCAGCCAGACATCGAAAGCGTCCACGGTGCCATCGGGAAAGAAGTGACCCACGTTGCGGGTGCGCACAACCACATCTAGCCGCAGAGTGGAGCCCGGCTGGAACTTGGTTTGCACTCGATTGAGGGGAGCCGCCACCTTGCCTACTTCGCGGATCAGCACCTGGCCGCCGCTTACTGCTTCTTCACCCACACCGAACGTGGACATGGCCTGCAGGTCAGCATCCGTGGCGCGGCGGACCATGGGCGCGGACTGCGCATCGTCCTCAATGGGGGAGGCAGCGAAGAGGTCCACGGAAATAAAGCCGGACTGCAGGAACTTCACCACTTCGTTGAGCTGTTCTTTATCGCCGTTGACGAAGGGAACAGCGGTGTTGGCGGCGGCGAAACGATGAGAGCGCACTTTGCCATTCTTGGCGGCGGGATCCGTGGATGCCACCAGGGGCATGTGGCAATCGTTGCAATGCTTGGGCTCGTCCGGATAGTAGAAACTGCGGGCGCCCTGGCCGCTCACGCCGCTCGCCTGCCAGTTGTCGTAGCTGTTGAAACCGCGTAGCCAGCGATAACTGTTTACTGGGGCGTCCAGATGCACCTTGTGACAGGAACTGCAGAACTCAGCGGCATCCTGGCGCATGAAGGGCTTCAGGAAGGTGTCCTTATGGGGACGGGGATTGCGGTTGATGAGGAATCGGTCAAGGGCCTGGAGGTAGGGGTTCTCTGATGCGGCGATCTCATGCAAGCTGTTGTATTCGAGCGTAAAGGAGGCGTTGCCGGTGGTGTTGTGAACCTCAGCAATCGAGTGGCAGGACACACAGCCCAGGCCGGTGTGCGCTTCGGGAGTATCCAGTTGTTCCGCGATGGGGGTTTCCCACTTACCCGCGAAGAGGATGGCGTGGTCGTGACAACTGGCGCACCAGCGGCTGGGCTTGGTGCTGCCCTGCACTTCCTGCATGTGCTCAATACTCTTGCGGTAGAACTGGTTGTTGAAGCTGGCGAAGTGGTGGACTGAGCTTTCCCACTGCTGGTAGATTTCCACGTGACATGTGCCGCACTGCTTGGAATCCATGAAGTACTTGGAGGGGATGGTCTTGACGTTGGTCTTGGCGGAACTGGGCCAAAAGCGGCCATTGGGGCCATCGCCCTCTTCCTCCATCGCGGTGGCGACGACGTTGGGGTTCACAATGCGGTGGGTGGGGTTGGGCGCGATGGCGCGGTAGCCGAAAGCGAGCAAGGGAACCAAAACCGTAAGGGAGACGGCGGCGACGCCCAGACGGCCCGCTACGCGCCAGCCCGGAAGACTGCGCATCTGCTGGAGGATGTAAGGGATGAGGGCGAGTACGCCCCCCATGCTAAAGGCAATGTGGGCATAGAGGACGGGACGCTGGGCAGAGGCCGCTCCAAAGACGGTCAGATAGACGCCGGTTACCGCGGCAACCAACAGGAGAGCAACGGCGGGGGAAGCCTGCGTGAAGCGCAGTTGCTGGCGGAAGGCAGGTTTGCGCCAGACGAGGACCACGGCAGCGATCAGTAACCCCAACCCCAGAACAATATGCACCAGCACATTGCCCATGTAGAAGATCGTGGGCGCAGGGAATCCCCAAAGGTAGGCGCTGTTTGCCAGCAGCAATAGGAAGGCGGCAGTGAGAACCGCAGCGCCCGTGGACAAACGCATCATGAGAACAACCCCAGGGTGAAAGCGGCCATCCCGCTGGGGACAGCACGCGCATGTTCCACACGATGACAGAGAGGGGCAATGTGGGGCAATAGTTGGAAGTGACTATGGGCGGTCACACGACGCATGCCTGCACACAGCAATGTGGCTGCTACCAGGTAACGTCGGAGCCCGGCGGTCCAAGGTCAATGAACACGTCACCAGCAACATCGCGGACCCCAGCGATGGCGCGGAGCTTGGCCAGATTGTCCTCGTCGGCTGACCCGGTGATTACCCCAATGGCTTCGAGGACCTGCATCTCTTCAAGGCCGGCCAGTTCGAGATCTTTCTGAATGAGTTCGATGGGGCGGGTTTCCTCCACCGTGATGTTGAACGATTTGCGCTGACCCATGTCTTGAGCCTCCGTTGGGACGAAAGGGGGTCCCGGCGCGGGGGAGCGCCGGGACCGGGATGGCCTTTGGAGGGCCTACGTCCAGCCTACCGGATTATGGTGCCTGGACCAATCCCCTTCCGACACGGGACATCGGGAAGGGGAGCGGGCGGGCGGTGGCCTGCAGGCGTTGCCACAGCGCCATGCCGCGAAGGGCAGCATTGCTTTGTGCCCAAAGCGCGGCACAGCCCGCTACGTGCGGGGTTGCCATACTGGTGCCGCTGATGGTGCGGTAGCGGGTAGGACGCGGCCAAGAGGAGAATACATCCCTTCCGGGGGCTGCGATCTCTATCTTGCCGAAGTTCGAGAAGGAGGACGGCCGCAGGTTCGAATCCAGTGATGCCACCGACATGATGGTAGGAGAGTTGGCGGGCGCTCCCGTGTTGGAGGCAGCGTTGCCCGCCGCAGCCACTATCAGAAGTCGGCGTGCCAATGCAGCGGCACCAGCCTGCGTATAGGCAGCCTGGACGGGACTTTGGCTGCCTAGTGACATGCTGATGACTTCGCAGCGGTTGGCGATGGCCCAGTTCATCCCGGCCAGGACGCCAGCTCCCGTGCCGCTTCCGGAATTCGTCAATACCTTGCCAACGAAAATCCGCGTTCCGAAGCCGATGCCATAGCGGGGTGTAACGCCTGCCGGAGCGCGAGGTCCGCACGCTGTACCAATGCAGTGCGTGCCGTGCCCATTGAGATCCTGAACCGGCTGGCCAACGAAGCTGCGGGTGACAAACGCTCTGCCAGCAAAGTCAGGGTGGCGAAGATCCATTCCCGTATCGAGCACAGCCACCTTGATTCCAGCCCCACTGCGCACACTGGGAGGAACGCGGCAAGCGCGCAAACCCCAGGTGGCGCCCAGGACCTCTGCCTCAACCTCTTCTTCCTCCAAAGCGGGTGCCCCCGCCTTCAGATCGTCCGCAATTCGGGTGGCGGCACTGACGAATCCGCGCAAGTACTCGCTGTTCTCCGTAAACGCGAAGTACTCAGGCTCTACGAACTCCACGGGACCCGGACCCGCAATCTCCGCTTCGGCATCCATGCCGTGCGCTTCCATTGCCCCGCCGGACACCACGGCAACACCGATTTCGGGAAACACCAGCGCCTCTGCGTCTCCCACATCCTCAAGCGCCACCGCCTGTTCTTCAAAGTCCCTGGCGTCAGCCACCAGGAAGCCCATACTCTTCAGTGACTTTTCGCCCTCCTCCATCCCACCTTCCTGATAGCAGATCAAATAGCGGCCGGTTTGCATACTGTTGTCGTCTCGCTCAAGCGCCTGCAGCAGCAGTTCTTCAACGGAAGACGAAATAGGGACAGATGACGTGGTTCCCCTTGGTTTCTTAGGAGCCATAACAGATTCCTCCTCTTATACTCAGGTCTCGAACCTCACTCCACCGCGGAAGTAGTATATGGTTTGTATTTTTAGAAATCAATCATTTATTTGGTACATCGCCCCCGTGGGGGTAGCTATTCCATTCCAGTGTCGATATGTCGTCATTGTTCTTTTTTATTATCCGAAACGATTGATAACAAATGCACTTTAGTTCATTTCTTGCGGTCCTTATACGTCGATATATGGTCTACCGAAAAGCGGCCTGACGTAAGCAACGCTATGGAAATCTCGATACTAATTGATCGCGCCTGGACATTTAACAAGAGTAAATTAAAGCTATAGACGTACTGTATCTGAAGTCTAAACTTAGACAGACATCATGGAAAGTCAACCATGCTTGGGAAAGCACTACAGACTGGGATGACGCCTCGCGTTCCGTCCAAGTCGGGTTGCCACACAAAAAACCGTTTGCCATGCCAGGATCGCGAGGGACGCGCGCTTGCCCGAGAGTCGGGTGGGGGAGGCGCAACACGAAACTGTGACGATCGAACGTCACGTTCACTACATCGAACGTTTTGGCGGGAAAGTTTGGTGAGAAGATAAATCATGACCAATCGCTTTAACAATAGACTCCTATCATTTGGGTGGATAATCGCGTTGGCAACGGTGGTTGCCGCCGCGCAGGACACAACTGGCGTGGGAGCGCTGCAAGGACGGGTGACTAAGCCGGATGGTGCCTCATCGGCGCAAGTGAAGGTTTGCATGGTTGAGCTAAACCGGTGCGCAA
Source organism: Bryobacteraceae bacterium (assembly GCA_036821995.1). Lineage (GTDB taxonomy): Bacteria > Acidobacteriota > Terriglobia > Bryobacterales > Bryobacteraceae > JACTMJ01. The sequence goes on along the minus strand of DAISIM010000007.1, from coordinate 44,636 downwards.
CGACGGACGCTGATGGGCGGTTTCGCATTGCGGATCTGCGGGCAGGCGATTACCAATTAGAACTGACGCCACCGGGAGGCGCGGCGACCTTAAGCGAAGTGGTGCAAGTGCGCGCCGGGTTGGAAGGCACAGTGGACATCACGCTGGATGCGCTGGATACGGTGAGGCAGTCAATCACCGTGACAGCGTCAGTATTCGTAGCTCCGGAGGAAGTGAAGAACTCGAGCTTTCTGGTGACCCAAAAGGAAGTCTTTCAGGCAGCCGGGGCGCTGCAGGACGTGTCGCGTTACGTGCAGACGCTGCCCGGAGTGGCGATAGGGTCAAACGACTTCCGCAACGACATCATTGTGCGTGGGGGAAGTCCGCTGGAGAACCTGTTCATTGTGGACAACATCGAGATTCCGAACATCAATGCGTTTGCAAACTTCGCTTCAGCGGGAGGGCCGGTCAGCATCCTGGATGCCAACCTGCTGCAGGATGTGAACTTCCTGACGGGAGGCTACCCAGCACCCTACATCAACCGCGTCTCCAGCGTCCTGCAGATTACGCAACGGGAGGGCGACCGGAAGGGGTTCCGGGGACAGGTGACGTCCGGCTTCGCGGGCGGTGGCGTGGTACTGGAAGGGCCGGTGCGGCAGGGTAAAGGATCGTGGGTAACATCAGTGCGGCGCAGTTTCCTGGACCTGTTCACCAATGACATCGGCTTTGGTGGAGTGCCGGTGGTGTACACCACCAACAGCAAGTTTGTGTACGACCTGACACCGAAAGACAGGATCTGGGTGGCGAATCTAACCGGGGTAGACAACATCCGGCTGGGTCCAGCGGAGGGCACTGCATTCGGAGACAACACGGAACAGGATGGCCCGAATGAATTTGACATCCGCTATAACGGCTGGCGCAGTGCGACAGGGTTCAACTGGCAGCGGCTCTTCGGCTCGAAAGGCGTGGGCTTGCTGGGGTTGACGCACTCTGAGGCAAGCGTGAACTCGCGCGTACGCGATCTGGTGCGCTTCACAGTCCCTGACCCATCGCGGCCGGTGGATGAGTTAATTCCAGATAGTCCGCTGGTGTTTGGCGAAAACTCACGCGAGGGCGAGACAACGCTGAAGTACGACTTCACCGGCTACCTGCCGATGATGGACAAAATCCAGGTGGGCGGTAGTTATAAGCTCTTCCGCGTGCGCTATAACGCGCAACAGCCTCTAGGGGAGCTTAGCCCGTTCTCGTTGACGCCCGGAGTGAACCCGTTCTTCTTGGATGAGCGGGATACCGCCACGCAATCAGGCGCTTATTTGCAGGCCTCGAAGAACGTGAGTAGCCGGTTGAATCTGACCTTGGGTGGACGTGTGGACGATTATAGAATTCTGGGGACCACCCGTTTCAGCCCCAGGGCGGGCGTGAGCTATCGGGTGAACGACAAGCTCTCGGTACGCGCCAGCTACGGACAGTATTTCCAGCAGCCCTTGCTGTTCTTTGTGACGGTATTCCCGGTGAACCGGGGGGCGGTGCCGTTTCGCGCTGACCACCTGGTTACAGGCATCAGCTATGAGATCAGCCCGACGTTACGGTTTACGGTGGAGGGCTACGCGAAGCAGTACAAGGACTATCCAACAGCGCTCGAATACCCTACGCTTTCACTGGCGAATGTGGGCGATACCTTCGATGTATCCAGCCTGCTTTTCCCCATCACCAGCGCCGGCCGCGGCCGGGTACGCGGTATCGAGTTCTTCCTGGAAAAGAAGTTCCGCGACCGGTGGTTTGGGCAAGCGAATTTGGCGTTCTCGCGGACGCGCCACGCGGCGCTGGACACGATTTTCCGGCCGGGGTCGTTTGACTATCCAGTGATCGCGAACTTCGTGGGTGGCTACCGGATCAACTCAAAGTGGGAGGTGTCCACCCGGGCATCGTTCTTGTCCGGGCGGCCATTCACGCCGTTTGATGTGGAGGAGAGCACTCAACAGCGGCGCCCCATTTTCGACCTGACCCGGGTGAATGAGGAGCGGGCGGATGATTATTTCCGGCTCGACATCCGGCTGGACCGGACCTTTACGGTGCGGGATAAGCCGCTGCTGGTGTTCCTGGGGCTACAGAACGTCACCAACCGCCGCAACTTTGCACAGTTGCGATGGGACAGGGTGGCCAACCAGCAAACGGTTGGCGAGCAACTGGGATTGTTCCCGCTGATCGGGCTGGACTGGCGCTTCTAACTAAGCTTGCCGGAGTCTGAGGACGAAGATCCACGGAGCTTTTCCAGGTTGACGATGATGGACTGGTTACTGCGCCGGAGGTCGGCGAGGATCTCTTCCCGGGAGCGGGGTGGGCTGGCCAGTCTGGCAGCTGCTCCGTCAGTCTCAATCAGTGGCCACAGCCTTTCACGCAGGGAGTCCGGGAGGACGCTCTCGAGATACTCGAGTGCGGTGCCCCGCAGGTAAGCATCCGTAGTGTGCAGCCCCTTGAATGCGATCTGAAGAGGCTCACGGGGCAGCACAAGGGACAGCAGCGTGAACGCGTGCTCAAGTCCTTTGCTTGTGCGGTCCTTGAGCACTTCATCGAAGTAGGCGCTTTCTTCGTTGTCGTCACGGCGATCAAGAAGTCTGTAGCTGTTCCAGACGGTCTTACTGACGAAGCACTCCCGCTCAACGGCCCGAAGGATGCGGTCCCGATCGACGATGAGGCCGCCATCCAGGGTGGTAATGCGGGCGAGGGCCCGTCCGCAACGGAAGCGGACTTCAAATCTCTGGTCGCGAAGGCCCTGCAGGAGAGCCTCGGCGGAAATCTGACAAGGGCGGGCGGCCAGGACTCTCGGGACACGGCGGCGGATGTCGAAATCCTCGTCGCGATTCAGGAGAGCGTCGGCTAGCTGGCCTTCGACGGGGAATGGGGCGGTGCTGAGGGCGCGGACCACGAGGTCAGAGACCTCGTTCCAAGCCAGCAGACGGATAAGCATCGGCGCAAGCAGAAGGTCAAGCGCCTGGTCGCTGGATAGCAATGCCCGCACTTTGGCGCCATCACCGGAACGCAGCGTTGCGGCCCGCTCCAGGAGCCGGTCCTGAGATGCGATAGACGGCGGTAAGACCCCGGACTCCTGCCGGCCGGCCGGGCTGGACGTCCTGGAGGCTATCGGGCTGGGCATGGGAATATCTGTGATCGGCGCTAGCGCTGCAGGCCGCTGACTCTCTTGGGATCGCGGAGCAACGGCGCGAAGAGACGCGGCGGATTGGTCAACCAGTGAGGCTTCCGCCAGCGAGCCCATCACCACCGTTTCGGCGTCGAAATTCGGGAGTTCGTCGGTTTCCTCGGCCATCTCGCGGGCACGATTGATCAGGCTGGATTCCAAGGTGGCAATGTAAAGGCGGCCCATGCGGTAAGTGAGGAACCCGGCGAAGGCGCTAAGTGCGCAGCCCACAGCCAGAATGCCGGTTTCCACCCCAGCAAGCCCGGCCAGCAGCAGTCCCTGCAGCAGCAGTCCGCCGGCGGCTTCCCCAAGGCGGTCAGCGCCGACATCAATGATGGTCTTGCTGGCGCGCTTCTCGCGGGTGCTGACAGGGGTGTAGCAGACCTCGTAGCCGGAGCGATAAATGGAGCCGCGGGTAACTGACTCAAAGCCCCGCAACATCACCAGACCAGGAAGCCCCGGAATTGCAACGTGGCTCAGCACGCCGGCGACGTAGGCAACCGGAAGGGCCAGGAGGCTTTGGGTGAGGCCGAAGCGCTGGAAGAACAGGGGAGCGACGAACGACTGCATGAGGAAAGTGGCTAAACCGCTGAAGGCGTAGAAGAGCGCGAAGAACGTTACCAGGTTCTCCCCACGCCCGACGGTCGCGGTGATTCCGCCCTTAAACACATAGTCCATCAGGCCCGCGCTGGCAGTTACCAGGAATACAAGCGAGGCGAGAGTAAACAGGTAGCGGTTTGAGCGGATGTAGCGGAAGCCGGCAATAAAGTCAGTCGGTTTCGCTGAGTGAGCGGTTGGCCGTGTGGCGATGGGTCTTGCCAGACGCCTCACCAGAAGAAAGGCGAGGAACTGAATGGAAGCCAGGAACGGCAGAAGACTGGATGGGCCGAAGAAATCAGCGATTTGGTCAGCCGCGGCGCCACTAAGCACTCCACCAAGAGTGCCTCCAGCGGTGACGCGACCAAAGAGTTTCTTGGCCTCACGAGGGTCAAAGCGCTCATTCAGCAGGCTCCAATAAGATGACAGCAAAATCGCATTGGGGCCAATCATGTAGACGTAGAACAAAACGGCGCTGGCCTTGGGCTGAAGGGAGTAGAGGCCCCAAAGGGAGAACTGCAGCACGCTGGCGCCAAGGAGTGCCCAGGGAACCAGCTCGGCGGGTGAGCGGGTTGCGAGGCGGCGCGCCCAACCAATGACGAAGAAGAGGCTGGCAACCGCCGCCACCACAGTCATGCGCGGCAGCATCTCAATAGGGAAATTGAGGAGAAACAGAGAGTCGCGGGCCGCCTTGCCGCTGATCATGTGGGCCATCAGCATCATGGCTCCGAGGATTGCGAGAAGCGGTCCGTGGTGGCGATCTGCGTTGGGGGTGGTCATGCAGAGTGCCCGGCGCGAAGCGGCGAAAGCCGCGCCGGCGGCCGCGATGCCGGAAACAACCGGTGCACTATGTATCATAGAGGAGAAATGAGCCAACGTGAGACGCTTGCCAGCAGTGTGGTTTCCCGCGCGCGTTTGCAGCAGTGGGAAGAACTGCTGGGGCAGGCCTTGCGGGGCAAGCAGGATGTGATTCGGCTAAGTCTGGCGTGTTTGCTGGCCCGCGGGCACCTGTTGCTGGAGGACGTGCCGGGTGTGGGCAAGACGACGCTGGCGCAAGCCCTGGCACGCAGTGTCCGCTGTGACTTTCACCGGCTTCAGTTCACCAGCGATATGCTGCCCGGCGATGTGCTGGGCGTGACGGTCTATAACGTGCGCACGGAGTCTTTCGATTTCAAGCGGGGGCCGGTGTTCACCAACTTCCTGCTTGCGGACGAAATCAACCGGACGACGCCCAAGACACAATCCGCCCTACTGGAGGCAATGAACGAAGGGCAGGTAAGCGTGGATGGGGCCACCTATCCTCTGGTGGAGCCGTTCATGGTGATTGCGACGCAAAACCCCGTGGAGCACCATGGCACCTATCCCTTGCCGGAAAGCCAACTGGATCGCTTTCTGCTTCGGCTGCGCATCGGGTATCCAGACCTGGACAATGAGCGGCTAATCCTGCGTGGCGGGGATTCGTCATTGCGCAGGATTGAGCCGGTGATGGATGCGGCGGAGTTGATTGCCTTGCGGGATGAGGTAGACACGGTGCGCGTGGATGACGCGGTGCTGGATTACCTGCTGGCGATTGTGGACAAGACCAGAAGCTACGACCTGCTATCGCTGGGCGTCAGCCCGAGGGGCGCGCAGGCGATGTACCGGGCCGTACAGGCGCTGGCGCTGCTGGAAGGGCGGCTTTATGCCTTGCCAGAGGACGTCAAGCGGCTGGCGGTTCCGGTGCTGGCGCACAGGGTTCTTTTGAACACGCGGGCCAGCCTGACGCAGCGGTCAGCGGATTCGTCCGAGAAGATCATCCGCGAGATTCTGACGCAAATTCCTGTGCCCGTCTAGATAGCATTTACAGCTATGAGGGGATGCCACAGCCTCCGCGGTTAGCGGGTCACGAGGCAGACAGCCACTTCGGCCAGGAGATTGGCAAACAAGCCCACGTGGCGGCGCCCTGCGAGGAAGAACTCGCGTTCAATTCGCCAGCCTTGCGCCTTCACCAGCGCCTCAAAGTCACAGATGGACAACACACGGATGTTCGGGCTGTCATACCAGGAGTAGGGCAGAAATTTGGTTTGGGGTGCGCGCCCGTGCAGCAGCAGGGAGAGGCGAACCTGCCAATGCGCAAAGTTCGGGAAGGTGACCACCACCTTATCCCCGATGCGTAGCATCTCCTGCAACACCTTCAGCGGATCTTTGGTCTCCTGTAGGGTCTGGCTAAGGATGACCACGTCGAACGCAAGGCTCGGATAAGCCTGGAGGCCCTGGTTGATGTCGCCCTGATACACCGACAGCCCGCGGGCGATGGCGCGGTGGACCTTGGCGGACTCCAGTTCAATTCCACGGCCCTGAACGTGCTTGTTTTCCACCAGCCAGTGAAGCAACTCACCTTCGCCGCAGCCGACATCCAGCACGCGGGCGCCGTCGGGCACCAGGCTACTGATGAGGGCGTAGTCCTCGCGCCCCAGCAGGCTTGGGACTGAGGTGGGCAGGGCGGGTTCCGTTGTGGTTGCCATTAACTCGGCCCTCCGGGTGAAGCGGACTCACGGTTAGACGCGTAAACGGACGTGCGATTGCGGCTGACGCTGGCCAGAAATCCACGCACGACGTCGGTTTGCTGGGCAACATCCACCAGAAAGGCATCATGGCCGTAATTGGACGTAAGTTCCACGTAAGCAACGTCGTGATTGCGACCGCGAAGCAAGTTCACGATCTCCTGGCTTTGATAGCTGGGGTACAGCCAGTCAGAGGTAAAGCTGATCACCAGGAAGCGGGTAGACGAGCGGGTGAGGTTACTGAGACGCTCACTGCCAAAGAGATCAAAGCTGTCCATCGCCCTGGTGATATACAGATAGGAATTGGCGTCAAAGCGATTCACGAACTGGCTGCCCCGGTAGCGCAGGTAGCTTTCCACCTCAAACACACCGCCGTTCTCCGGGTGGAGGACCTGCTCGCCGCGGACCCTGCGGCCGAACTTTTCGCGCATTGACTCGTCGCTCATGTAGGTGATGTGACCCACCATCCGCGCAACGGCAAGGCCACGGCGGGGCGGTTCGCCATCGTAGTACGCCCCGTGATTCCAGTCAGGATCCGCCATCACTGCCTGACGGCCCACCTCATTGAACGCGATCTGTTGGGCGCTGTGACGGGCGGTAGTGGCGATGGGGATGGCGGAAAGCACGTCATCCGGGAAGCTGACGGCCCATTCCAACACCTGCATCCCACCCATGCTGCCACCAGCGACACAAAGCAGCCGCTTAACGCCAAGCGCGTTCATCAGTTCGCGCTGGAGCCTCACCATATCGCCAATGGTAGTGACCGGGAATCCCATGCCGTAGGGTTTGCCCGTAGCCGGATTGTTGCTGGCTGGGCCGGTAGTGCCCTTACAGCCGGCAAGAACGTTTGAGCAGATCACGCAGTAGAGATTGGTATCGAAGGCCTTACCGGGGCCAATCATCAGGTCCCACCAGCCGGGCTTACCATCCAGTTCACTAATGCCGGCTGCGTGGGCATCGCCGGTGAAAGCATGCTCCACCAGGACGACATTGGAGGCGTCTTCGTTGGGGGATCCGTACATCTCGTAGGCAATCGAGGCGGGTGCCAGGGTGGCTCCGCATTCAAGCTGGAAGGACGGAATTTCAACGACTTGGGTGTGCGCAATCATGCCAGGAACTACTGGGTATGATAGCACTGCAGGGTTCGGGGAATGCCCTCCGGAGGGCTGGGTGAACCTGACGAATCCAGCAGGCTTTACTGCAGCAGATAGCGCTGAAACAGGCTGATTCCAGCAACGCCGGGCGCGCCCGCCTGCACACAGGCAGCCATGGCATCCGGGGTAATGCCCCCAAGCGCGAAGGTAGGTATGGGGAAGCCCTTCACTGCTTCCATGAGGCCGTCGATGCCCAGCGTGGGGCGGTTATCGTCTTTGGAAAGCGGTGCGAACACGGGGCTAAGGAACACGTAATCGGCATCCTCAGCCAAAGCCTGGTCCATCGCGGCGCGGGAATGGCAGGAAACGCCGATGGCGAAACGTGGCGGGGCGATGGCGCGCAGTCTCTCGGGCGGCAGACTGCCGGACGGAAGATGGACGCCGTGCGCACCGGTAGCAAGGGCAACATCCGGGCGTCCATTCACCAGAATGAGGCTGCCATGCGGGTTGGGTAAGGTGAGCGCGCGCACGGTGAAGGCCGCCAGGGAGCGGGTATCCCAGTCCTTCTCGCGAATCTGGATAAGCTCAACGCCGAGATCAAGGGCGCGGGCGATGAGTGCCAGCAGGGCTTCCGGTCCTCCGGCCTGGTGACGGCACGTGATGTAGCAGCGCAGCACTCCTGTGAGCATAGCGCGACGGCACCACCGCTGTGAGGCGGCAGTGGTCCACAGGCTTTCCATGGATGGGCAACAGGCTAGAGGACTCGCATGGCAGACTCGGGGACTTCCAGGTGCCAGCGTTTGCCGGGTTGCAGGCTGGATTGCTCAGCAGTCGGAACCGTGAGCGCGATGCCCTCCACGAAGTGAAGGCAGGTGTCGTGTGGCCGCGAAACTGCATAATCCAGCCTAAGGGGGATGCGGTCGGGAAGGACGGCCTCACCGGGACGCGGACTCGCGTGGACGGCGTTGGGGGCGACGCAAAGCATGACGCGGCTGCCCTTGAAGCGGCCGGCGAAATAGGGTCCGGAAATCTCAGCGCCGAAAACACGGAGGCGGCTTCGTTTGTTCTGCGGGTCAAGGAAGGTAATCTCGGCGGGGATCAAGAGATCCTGCCCTAGGAGCTCGGCGACGGCAAGCGAGGCGGGCTTACGGCAGATCTCGATGGGTGGACCGCCCTGGACAAACCTGCCGGCTTGCATCACCAACATGTTGTTGGCGGCTAGGAAACAATCGTTCAGGTCACGGGTAGCAAGGACGATGGGAATGGTGGCGGTTTGTGCATAGTCGCGCAAGACACGAAGAAACTGTGCGCGGACGTGGGGCTCCCAGCCGAAGGGAATGGCGTCAACCAGCAGGGCGCGGGGGCTTCGAATGAGGGCCTGGGCGAGCATACCCACACGATGCTCCACGGGGGACAACGCTGCGGGGGATTGACCGGCAAGGTCATTCAGGTCAAATCGCTCAAGGATCTCACTGACGCGGCGGGCCCCCTCGCGGGCAGGCAGCACGGTGGCGGCCAGGCGGAGGTTTTCCTTCAAGGAAAGGTGTGGCAGCAGACAGTTGGATTCAAAGACCAAGCCCAGCATGCGCCGGGGGGTGGGCAGATTCACGCCGGTTCCGGCGTCGTAGAGGATTTCGTCGTTCAGGAGAATGCGGCCGGACAGTGGCTGGCGGAGCCCGGTAAGCATCTCAAAGAGGAGCGTCTTTCCTGCCCCACCGGGGCCGAAGACGGCCGTGATTCCGGGGGCGGCCTGCAGGTGGGCCTCCAGAGAAAACGCAGCTTGCGCTTGGTTAGCGGGCAGGTTGCATACGACACGGGCGTCGATCATAGCAGGCGGCCTCCCCGGCGGAGGGTAAACGCGGCCAGCAGCAACAGCGTGCTTAGGGTTGCACTGGCAAGCAGCAGCCAAAGGATCGGCGCCTGACCGTTGTGAAACCCGACGATCAGCGCCCAGGAAAGGGGCATCGCATGACCAGCCAAATAGGGTCCAACCAGGATGTACACCCCGTACTCCCCGGCAGCGCGGGCAAAGCCTAGGACGGCGATGGCCGCGAGCGAGTGACGCGTGAGCGGAACTGTGATGCGCCAAAAAACCTGCCAGGGGTTCAGCCCCAACACTTCTCCCACTTGCTGCAACTGCATTGGGACTGAGCGCATCGCCCATACCGATAGCAATGCAACCAGCGGTGCGGTGTAGAGCACGGCCGCGACGGTAGCAAAGCTCTCAGAGTAGAGTACCGGAGCCACCTTGACAGCGTATTCCGCCAGCAGCCGCACTGGTGAAACCCCGGTCAGCAACAACAACGGTAGGAAGCCTAATGCCGGGGGCGTTAGAAGCAATGGAAGCAAAATGGCGGCCTCCATCCATCGCGCGAGACGAAATTTCGCGCGCAGCAAAAAATGGGCCGTCAGCACGCCCAGCGGAAAGGCGATGAGGGTGGCACCGACGCCCACGCGCAGGGTGGTCCAGATGGGAGTCCATAGATCCATGGGGATGGTCCCAGTATACGCCTAGAGTTACAATCCTCTAGCAATATGTTTCAGAGGGACGCGCAGCATCCAGACCCTCCGCTAACGGACAGGCACGCCGCGCGCCTCCATAAACGACTCCCAGCCCTCGTAGCCCTTGGGGTGAGCGCCCCGCTTATCCAGCTCAGACACGAAACGTTCGCGACCGCTGTGCACGGCCGTATGCAGCAGGTAGAGTTTCCCTGACTTTGAGCCGACGTAAACCACTTGCTCGTGATCGTTCTTTTGACGGGAGGCGTTCCGGGATTGGAATCGCAGCAGGCCGGCCTGACGTAACTCGCGCCGGGTGGTGCGCCAGTAGAAGCTGACGTCGCTCCAAGCGATACTGCGCATCCATAGCCCAAGGAAAAATGACTGATGAACCCCTGTGCTGTCGATGGTGAGGGAACTGGGCAGCAATCCCAGCAAGAAAAGCATGCCCGCTCCGCCAAAGTAGACCGGCGCCAGTGATTGATCCAACCTGCCCAGGTAGGCGGAGTAAACGATCCAACCCGCGAAGCCAAAGACACCGCCAACGTGGATGGCCAGGATCCAGAGTTGCAGGGGAAAGTGGACAGCGGTGGGGTCATCCGGCTCCTCAGAGGCGGAGGACGTGTGAAGTTCCTCACCATCCAAGCGAACCTGTGGCGGAACTCCCTGCTGCATTTCGCGAATCTGCTTTTCGTAGTCGACGCCCATATTGTGGTCCTTTGGGAAGTCTTCGCTCCTTAGGAACAGGAATGCGCACCGCGATGACGCCCTCGCCTGATTCTACGGCGAATGTGGAAATTCTTTGCCCACCTCTAGTACCAAAGACGGAACAGGGGCTTTGGTTCCACAATGGAAGGAGCCTCATGTCTCTTCCCCTAGAAACTTCAAGTCCCTTTCAGCGGCGCGCGGTGTGTCTGCTGAGTGGCGGGTTGGATTCCACCACCTGCCTGGCGGTAGCACGGCAGGAGGGCTTCTCATGCTTTGCGCTGTCGTTTGATTACGGCCAGCGGCACCGGAGAGAACTGGAAGCGGCGGCGCGGATTGCCGGCGCGATGGGCGCGGTGCGCCACGTGACGCTGCCATTAGACCTGCGCGCGTTCGGGGGAAGCGCATTGACCGATGAGATCGCGGTACCCAAGCACGACCGCGTGGAGGAGATTGAGAGCGGTATCCCCATCACCTATGTGCCGGCGCGCAACACCATCTTTCTCAGCTGCGCACTGGGATGGGCAGAGGTGCTGGGCGCCTTTGACATCTATCTGGGCGTAAATGCGATTGACTACTCGGGATACCCTGACTGCCGTCCAGAGTTTGTCAGGGCCTTTGAGCACACGGCCAACCTGGCAACGGCGGCGGGAGCAGAGGGCAAGGGCCAGTTCCGCATCCACACACCGTTGATTGACCTCAGCAAGGCCGGCATCGTGCAACTGGCCCACAGCCTGGGGGTGGATTTCGCGCTCACGCATAGCTGTTACGATCCTCTGCCGGATGGGCGGCCCTGCGGGCGGTGCGACTCCTGCCTGTTGCGCCGCAAGGGCTTTGCGGAGGCCGGGATTCTTGACCCACTGGAGTATGCCGCATGAAGATTGCGGAGCTGTTCTACTCGATCCAGGGCGAGGGCGGGCTGGTGGGCGTGCCCAGCGTGTTTGTTCGCACCAGCGGATGCAACCTGCGCTGTGTATGGTGCGACACGCCATATACATCGTGGGCGCCCGAAGGTGAGGAGATGGATGTGCCGGCAATCGTGCGGGCGGTACAGGGCTTCAAGGCGTCCTCCCACGTGGTGTTGACGGGCGGCGAGCCCATGATTGCGCCAGGAATCGTTGAGTTGTCGCAGCAACTGGCCGCCCGGCGCTATCACGTCACCATTGAGACCGCCGGGACCGTATGGCAACCGGTCGCCTGCCAGTTGATGTCCATTAGCCCAAAGCTAAGCAATTCAACGCCGCACGACCGCGAAGGCGGGCGATGGGCAGCGCAGCATGACCGGCTGCGTATCCAGGTGGATGTGCTGCGCGACCTGATGGCGGGCTATCCGCACCAGTTGAAGTTTGTAGTGGAGCGGACGGAGGATCTGGCGGAGATCCAGGACTTATGCGCCCAGTTGGAAGCGGACCCGCGCAATGTGCTGCTGATGCCAGAGGGGCGGGACCCGATAACGCTGCGCGAACGCAGCCTGTGGCTGGCCGAGCTCTGCAAGCAGCACGGCTACCGGTTGAGCCCGCGAATGCATGTGGACCTGTGGGGAGACCGGCGGGGAGTATAGCGCGCCCAGCATATCCACCGCCCTCGCCGCGCCCCCGTGATTCCCTCGTCCTTAGCGATTCCTGCCTCCATCGCAATTCGTGTCACCATAGCAACTGGAGCACCCCAGCCATGAATAATTTCTCATTCCATAACCCCACCCAAGTGCTGTTCGGCAAGGACACCATCCCGCAGATTGGCGAGGAACTTGCCAAGCGCGGGCACAAAAAAGTGCTGCTGTTGGCAGGTGGGGGATCCATCAAGCAGAACGGCGTGTATGAACACACCGTGAAAAGTCTGGAAGCGGCGGGGATCGCGCGCGCGGAGTGCTGGGGAGTGCAGGCCAACCCCATCTTGAGCAAGGTGCAGGAGGCCATTGCGCTGTGCCGCGAGGAGGGCGTAGACGCGGTGCTGGCTGTGGGTGGCGGCAGCGTTCTGGACAGCGCGAAGTCAGTAGCCTGCGGCTTTTACATGAACGACGTCTGGGCAGGCTTCGAAAAGACGGAGGCCATCACCAGGGCTTTGCCTTTGTTTACCATTCTGACGTTGTCAGCCACAGGGTCAGAGATGAACATGTTCGCGGTGCTCACCAAGCCGGAGGAGCACAAAAAGTGGGCCATTGCGCACCCTTCCCTGTACCCCGTGCTGAGTATCGTTGACCCTTCGGTCCAAACCAGCTTGCCCTGGCGGCAAACGGTGTGCGGCGGGGTCGACTCGCTTTCACACATCATGGAGTTCTATTTCATCGGCAAACCCGGGGATACGACTGTGGCGGTGAATACGTCGGTTTCGCGCACCATCATTCGCAGTGTGGATGAACTGCAGCGTTCACCCGGTGACTATGAGGCACGTGCCAATCTAGCCTGGGGCAGCACACTAGCGCTGAACGGCATTAGTGGCTGCGGGTTGAACTTCGGCGAATGGAGCACGCACATGCTGGAGCACGCCGTTAGCGCGCACCATCCCAACGTGGCACATGCCGAGGGCTTGGCCGTGCTTTTTCCGGCGTGGATTGAGTATTGTCAGTCGGCTAACCCAGAGACCTTCGCGCACTGGGCGGAAGCCTTGTGGAGTTCCCAATCCGTGGAGGAAGGGATTGCCGCGTTTCGAGATCGGCTGCGGCAGTGGGAGGCTCCCATCTCTCTTGGGGACCTGGGAGTGAAGCGCGAGGAGATTCCGGCGATTGCGGAAACAGCCATGCTCACACAGCCCTTGGGTAGCCTCAGGCCGTTATCGCACCAGGATGTGGTGAATATCCTGGAGATCGCGGCCGCGGCGGCCTAAATCGGCGCCTGCTCAACAACCGGCGCTGGCGCTTCGTCCGTGAGGGTAGTCCATTGGGGCTGCTTGGCGGGGGGACTGCCACGGCGGATCACCACCAGGGTGGCGTCATCGGCAGCGGGTCCATTGTTGGTGAAGTACGCCTGAGCGCGAAGGACTATTTCCACCAGTTCCGTGGCGGGAAGATGGGCATTCGCGGCCAGCACCCTACACAAGCGGGTTTCGCCAAACTCCTCATCGGTATCCTCTCGGGTGGCCTCCGTAATGCCGTCGCTATAAAGCACCAACATGTCGCCGGCGTTCAGAGTGACGAAACAATCCTGGTAACTCGCCATTTTCAGGATGCCCAACACGAGGCCAGTGTCCTTCAACAGTTCCACCTGTCCGTTGGCGCGTACAATAATGGCTGGGTTGTGCCCGGCGCTGGAATACTGTACTTCCCCGGTTGCCGGGTTCACTAGAGCAGCGGCCATCGTAATAAACCGGTTCTGCGGGCAGCGTCCTGTGGTGGCTCGATTCAGCCGCGTGAGATACTCGCCGGGCGCGATGGGTTCTTCCAGCAACAGGTGGCTGCGGGCATGGACCCCGCTCATCATCAGGGCTGCCGCCATGCCCTTGCCTGCGACGTCTCCCAAAACGGCAGCAAGTCGCCCATCGGGATACGTAAAGAAATCGTAATAGTCGCCACCCACGGTACGGCAGGCTTTGTTGAATCCGGCAAGGTCAAGCCCGTCGACATGCGGAGTTACGGTGGGCAATAGGCCTTGCTGGATCTCGCCGGCCTGTTCCAGGTCGCGCTGCATCAGGCGTTCCGCTTGCTCCACCAGCACCAACCGCGCTTGCTCCAGACGGATGGCGGCGACATTGGCCATCACCGTCAGCAGGGCCAGATCATCGTCAGTAAAGGGCGCGATGACGTGCGGGGTGTCGAGATAAATGAGGCCAAGCACATCGCTGTTGGTTTGCAGCGGCACCGCAATGAGGCTCTTCACACTCTCAGCGGCAATACTATGGCTTTCGAGGAAGGCTTTCTCGAACTGCGTGTCCTTCACCAGCAGGGATTGCCGCTGGCGGATGACCTGATCGCAGACCGCGCGGCTGATCCGGAAGTTATCGCCCTTGGCCGCTTTCGGCACCAACTCCCCGTTTTCCTGCAGCATCAGCACGCCACGGCGGGCGGAAACAGCGGAAAGTGAGAGGTCAAGAATCAGCGCGAAAAGGTCGTCTAAGGGGCGATGCCCGGCAAGTTCCCGGCCGGCCCGCACGAGGGCCTCCATGTGCTTCTGCACCACACCGGGCGTTTCAAACTTCGAGGCGCTGCGGCGGAGGAACTGGTTGAGGTCAGTGATAACGGTACGGGCTTGCGGATCCTCGTCTTCAATGACATCCTCGGAAACAATCACAACGGATTGACGGCCGGCGCTGCCACTACCGGCTTCCTGGATCCGGATCAGCAGTTCTCCGGCCAGGACAACATCGCCCGGACGGAGCGGCTGTTCCGTGGTGATGCGGGCGTCGTTGACGTAGGTGCCATTCTTGCTGCCCAGGTCGCGGATCACCCATAGGCCACCGCGGGACTCGAATGCCAGATGCATACGCGAGAGGCGGGCGTCGAGGGGGAAACTCAGCTCATTCGCAGCGGCTCGCCCCAGATGGACCGGACTGGTGGACAGTGGAAACTTCTGTTCCGTGGGCTTGCCTGGATTGATGTGAAGCAGCAGCGTTGGCATGTTGGCTGGGCAGTGGGTTTGACTCCCTAGTTTACCCATGAAGGACCTTGGGTGTCCGTACCGGGTACGACCGGGCGCAAGGCAACCAGACGGCTCTCAGCGGTGAAGGAGGTGATCGACGTGCCGCGGGCTTGGAGGAATTGTAAACAATTTCGATTTCCGAAGCGCCGATTTTGTGAGATTTTCCGGGCTGTAAAGCGACTAAACCCAGTGAGTAGATTCAGGAAATCCTCCTAGGCGACATGGGAAATCCAGGAAGCACCACCCCAAACCGTGACAAGGATTTCATATCCCTGGTGCACCTGCGGCATTGGATTTCGCGCTATTCGGGAGTACAGTGTGTAACAGGCATTCTTTGCGGACTTTGGCGGGCCTTGGCCCGAATACCTCTGACATTTCGCTGTTATCCATGTTGGGTTTTGGAGACCGTCCATGGCGTTTCTCATAGGCAAAGGGCAGCGGGGCACGCGCATGGCGGTTCGGATAGGGGGATCTATGCAGGCTGAATCAGCATTCCATTTTGGGCGTCGATGGCCACGGTTCACACGGGTTGCGACGGCGTGGGTGACGGTCTGGGCGCTCGCGCTCGGCCTTTGCGGTACGCCGCGGCAATTGATGGCACAGGATGCCCCCACCGGCCAGCTCAACATCGTGATTGTGGAAGGTGAAGGCGCAGTCAACAACATCAGGCAGCGGGTGGCGCGTGAGCCCATCGTGCGCATTGAGGATGAGAATCGCCGTCCGGTTGCAGGAGCGGCTGTGGTGTTTCTGCTTCCCAGTGACGGCGCTAGCGGCGTGTTTGCAGATGGTAGCCGCATGTTGACCGTACAGACTGACCAAACCGGCCAGGCTGTGGCGCGAGGGTTGCGGCCCAATAACGTCACCGGCGACTTCACCATTCGAGTGACGGCGTCCAAGGAAGGGCAAACGGCAACCACGGTGATTGGCCAAACAAATGCGCTGGCCGGTGCCGCGGCAGGAGCGGCGGCGGGCGCGGCAGCGGGCGGGATTTCCGGAAAAGTCATCGGAATTATTGCGGTGATTGGCGCGGCGGTGGCGGGGGGAACCTACGCAGCCACGCGAGGGAATGGCAATGGAAACGGCGGCGGCGTCACCAGGCCACCAACGTCGGTTTCTGTGGGGACCCCCACGGTGGGCGCGCCGTAGGCGTTAACGGCGCCGGCCGGACGACAACGGTGGCACGGGCTTAGGCGAGTGGATCGGTAGATTCAGGCAACAGGAGCAAGGCAATGAGAGTTACCAAGGGCATACAGGGGATGGCGCTTGCCGCAGCGGTGCTGCTGACGGCGGGTAGCGCGTTGGCCCAACGCGGCACAAGCGGCGCACGGGTGCAGATGGATCGGCCTGGAATGACCGCCACGGGATCGCCGCTTGACGGCGCGGAGCGCGGCTCTGGTGTGAGCGGCCCGTCTTTGGGATACCTTCTGGACGCGTCCACGGGCGACCTGCACATGGTGCGGGGATTGGCTGGATCCTCGGTAGCTGGCGCTGCCGTCCATCGAAAAGCACCGGTAAGGCTGGCCGCCATCTCGCCGTCGCGAGACTTTGCCGTGGTGGTGGATGAGACAGACACAGTCGCGTTTTACACCGAGGGCTATTCCCGTGGGGATGCCGGCCTGGAGGTGTGGAACGATGCCGCGCCGGTGACGCATGCTGCGGTCAGCCCGCGAGGTGACCGCTTCGCGCTGTTGGCGGCGTCCACGGGACGCATCGCGCTGTATACGGTGACGGATGGCCTACCGGGAGAGCCACGCATTCTGCAGGCGAGCCTGCCCTTGGGAAGTGTCGCCCGCCTGGCGATTGCCGATGAAGGCGAGGCGGCATTTGTGATTGCAGCGCAGGGTGCGGGCACTGGGGTATCCAAGGTGAATGCGGACGGCAGCGTGCGCAGCTTGGCATCTCTGCCAGCAGCGGTGGATCTGGCGTTTTTCGCGGGTGGTGAGCGTGCACTCGTCCTCGATGCCGCGCAGAACACCGTGTATGAGGTAGATTTCGCCGCAGTGAACCCGTCATTGCACGTGGTGGCCTCGCAAGCGGACGGTATTGACCAACCCCTGGCGATCGCGCTAAGCGGGGACGGCCGGAGCGTTGCCGTCGTATCGGCTGCCATCCGCCGTGCGGTGGTGATGGATTTGGAATCGCGAGCATCGCAGCAGGTGGAGTTGGCGGAAGCGCCAACGGGCATCCGCCGCATGAACGCCCGCGGCGTTTTCCAGGTAACTGATGGCACCAACGCGCCGGCATTGCTGCTGGAAGTACAGCCCGAAGGGCTTCGCACCGTGTATGTGCCCCGCGGAGACAGCGGGCGTACTGGCGGCAACAGGCGCGCTAGCTTGGATTAGTTGGCTACGAAACCGTAATTGAAGAAGTAGAGGAGACGCACCGGCCTTTAACGGTCTGGTAGCAGTCTCCCACCGAATGAACTGAGCATTGCGGCTTGGTGGCGCGCAAGGCGACTACCCGTCCGCTGGGGAGAAAAACGATGGAACGGTCTTGGATTGCCCGCTTGGCGCTGGGCTTCGTGGTGTTGCTTGGATTGCTGCTAGGACCTGTCGCCAATACACAGGCGCAGCGCGTAGCCACGTATTCCCCTCCCCAGATCACCGTGGGCGCGCTGCCGGGCCAGGATCTCTTCGTGAATATCACGATGGAAGGTTTTGAACTCGCGGGGGGGCCCAATGCGGGCTTTCGGGCCTACTGGAATGTGCAGGGCGGCACCGCAATCCCCATCAGCGGACAGCCGGGAACGAGCCAGGCAACCATCAACGTGGTGCAATCTGTCCGTGGAGTAGCTGGCACCTTTCCTGTGGTGGTGTGCAATTGGGTGAACGTCGGGCAGGGAGAGATTGAATCGTGCACGAATCCGGCGATTAGCGCTGGCTTGGTGATCAACCCGCCACCTGCGTTCACGATTTCCCCCACGCTGCCCACAGCGACGCAGAATGTTCCCTACTCTGTAGTGCTAACAGTTACCGGGGGCACCGTGGGGCCTCCGGGCAACCCTTACAACTTCGCCATTACCGGTGGCTCATTACCCCCTGGGCTTAGCCTGAACGAGAAAGACGGCACCATCCAGGGCACACCCACCGCGAATGGAACATTAAACTTCACCGTGACGGCGACGGACCTTTCCAATGTGTCGACATCGCGCGCGTCCACGCTGGTGGTGCGCCCGCCAGTTTCGATCAGCACCACATCGCCTCTGCCACCCGCGACGATTGGCGTGCCCTACAGCACGTCGTTCCAGGCCACCGGCGGGCCGCTCCCCTCGGCGTACCAGTGGACCGTAACATCCGGGACATTGCCAACAGGATTGGGTCCTCTTCCATTAAGCGGCGTGCTTTCCGGCACCCCCACGGTGGCAGGTTTGTACACCTTCAGCGTGCAAGTACAGGATGCCAGCGGAACAGACAGCCGTAGCTTCCAGTTGAACGTGCGGCCACCGGTGACCTTCGACACCGCTCCTACTCTTCCCAACGGGACGGCGGATAGCTTCTATTCGCAGGTAATTTCCGTCTCCGGAGGACAGGCGCCCTTTTCGTGGGAGTTGATCAACGACTCGTCGCTACCTCCTGGGCTTATTTTGGAGGCCTTCAACGGCAGCAATACTCGCGAGCTCTCCGGAGTTCCCACACAGCAAGGAACCTTCCAGTTCACCGTGCGAGTGGCCGATTCCGAGGGACGTTTTGCTGATCGGCAATTTAGCGTCACTTTCGGGCCGCCACTGGTCATCACCACCAATCCGCAGCTCCCGTTCGGCACGTTGAATTTGCCTTATGCCAACGTCACCTTGGCCGCCACCGGCGGCCAAGGTGGATACTCGTGGACAACGGACGACGGGGTGCCGATGCCTCCCGGGATGGACTTGTCCGAGAACGGCGTGATTTCAGGTACGCCTACGCAGGAAGGGGATTACGAGATCCCCATCGTGGTGTTTGACAGTGCGTCCGCCAGCGGGTCTCAACTCTTCACGTTCAACGTGGCGCCTCCCATCACGTTCACCACAACATCCCCCCTGAACGACGCGGTGCGAGATCGGTCCTATTCCGCAACCATCAACATCACTGGCGGCAAGGCTCCCTTCACGTGGGCGCTTGCCCCTGGCAGCAGTTTGCCCACTGGATTAACCCTTACACCCCCCGCGCAGGGCACAAACGCCCATTTTGTTCAGGGAACGCCAACGGTAGAGGGCACCTTCAACTTCACACTTCGCGTGACCGACGACGTGGGGCGGCAAGCAGACCAAGCCTATGCACTCACCATCCGTCCGGCGTTGGCAATCATCACCACTTCGCCGCTGCCACCGGGCACCACCGGCGTGGCCTATAACGTCACCTTGCAGGGAGTAGGCGGATTTGCCCCCTACTACTGGGACGCTGACCCGCAGAGCCTACCACCTGGCATCACCTTGAACGAGACCTCGGGAGTGCTGAGCGGAACCCCCACGCAGACAGGCTTCTTCAACTTCTCTGTATCGATGATGGATGACACGGAGGGGACGACAGGGCGCGAGTTTACGCTGGTGGTCTCCAACCCATTAATCATTACCACCACCTCTCCGTTGCCCGATGCAGTACAAGGCAATTTCTATGAGGAGCGGTTAGTATCGCAGGGCGGCAGCATGTCGGTCCATTGGACCGTCGCGCCGGGCAGCACGCTACCGCCGGGGCTTCAGTTAGTGCCAGAGGAGTTGATTGAGGTAGCCCAGGATGGCAGCAATGGGTCAACGGCTGCCGACGGCTTCAGTTGCTGTGCCTTCCTTGAGGGGACCCCGACAACTGAGGGCGTCTATACATTCACCCTGAGGGCAACGGACGATGACGGCCGCCAGCAAAGCGTTGCCTTGCAGTTAACCGTTCAAGGGCCACTTGCCATCGTCACCGACGCAACGCTTCCACCCGGCACCTTGGGTGTCGCCTATAGCGTGCCTCTGCAGGCAACTGGTGGTATCCCTCCCTACTTCTGGACAACGATTGACGGCGTGCCCGTAGCTCCAGGGCTGATGCTGAGTGAATCTGGCGTGATCTCGGGAACACCCACGGAACAGGGAACATTCAGCGTTCCCATTGAGGTGATTGACCAGTACGAGAACATCGTCACGCGCACGTTCAACATCACCATTCGGCCACCCGTGCAAATCACCACGGCGGAAACGCTAGCCTCTGGCGTGGTAGGTACGGCATACAACGCTGCACTGGCCGCCACGGGAGGAAATCCCCCGTACACCTGGAGCTTGGTTTCCGGCGCCTCGTTGCCCCCGGGCATGACGCTTTCTTCCGGCGGCATCCTGGGTGGAACACCCACACTCGCTGGCACCTTCAACTTTGGGATTCGCGCCCAGGACCCGGATGGCTCTTCGAACACGCGGGTCTTCAGCATCACCATCATTGACAGCCTTGGCTTCACTGCCTTCTCTCAGTTACCCGCCGGAGCGGTAGGTACAGCCTATTCGCAACTCCTGACGGCCGGAGGGGGCAATCCTCCCTACCAGTTCGCACTAGCTGCGGGCAGCAGCCTGCCTCCAGGGTTACTGCTGGATAGGGATAGCGGACGGCTGTCCGGGACACCCACTGAGCCGGGCTTCTTCTCCTTCGCGGTCATGTTGAGCGATAGCACCAGCAAGCAGGTGACCGGCACCTTCACCCTGCGGATCACCGGACCGCTGCAATTGCTGACGGGCACACCTTTGCCAAACGCCACCCGCAGCGTCGCTTACCAGGCCACCATCCGGGCACAGGGAGGCAGCCTGCCTTATCTGTTCAGCCTTGCTCCGGGCAGCACACTGCCTCCAGGACTTGCCCTGGCATCGCGCACGGGCATTCTGAGTGGGACTCCCACACAGGGTGGCGTGTTCTCATTCACGGTGCAGGTGCGGGATGTGCAAGGCGCTGAAGTAAGCAGGGACTACCAGCTCACGGTAATCAGCGCGTTGGCCATCACCAGCAGTTCACCGCTGCCCGGTGGGTCGCAGGGCGTTGCCTATTCGTTTGCATTCACCGCCACCGGCGGCTCACCCGCATACCTCTGGTCCTTGGTGAATGGCAGCACTTTGCCCCCTGGCCTCACATTGAACGCGAACACGGGCGTCTTGAGTGGCACGCCCACCACCAACGGGAACTTTAGTTTCACCGTGCGGGTAACGGATTCCGTTGGGACGCAGGCGATCCTCACGGTTGCCTTGCCCATCGGACAGCCATTGACGATCCTTACCGGCGCACAGTTGCCGGGCGGACAGTTGGGCGTTACGTACAATCGGGAGATCCAGGCTTCTGGTGGGACGCAGCCCTACAGCTTCGCCACCCTTCCCGCTTCGCTACCCCCAGGAATCGCTTTGGATCCTGCAACTGGCATCTTGAGCGGAACACCCAGTATGGCGGGTAGCTTTACGTTCCCCGTAACGGTCCGCGATGCCAACCAAGTGGAAGCATCGCGAACCTTCGTGCTGGTGGTGACCGAGGATGCACCGGCGCTCTCGATTCTATCGGAGACCTTGCCGGACGGGCTGCGCGACAACCTCTACAGTGCAGCGGTGCTGGTGAGCGGCGGGATGAGTCCGCTGACGTTTTCGTTGGCGAACGGCGCGCTGCCTCCTGGCATCACTGGGCCGTCCGCCGCGGGCGTCCTTTCGGGAACTCCCACGCAGGCTGGCGCGTTCACGTTCACCATTCGTGTCGAGGACAGCGAGGGGCAATTCGCGGAGAGAACCTTCACGGTGCAGATTCTCGGCACATTGCGCTTTGTCACCAGCAGTCCTCTTCCGGGAGGAACCCTGGGGCAAGCAGTGAACCTGGTTCTTCAGGCGGACGGTGGCTTCGCTCCCTACACCTTTGCCCTGGGCAACACACCTCTGCCGGCGGGCATCACACTGGCGGCGAATGGAACGCTGTCGGGCATTCCGACAGCTGCCTTCAATGGAGGCATCGCCTTTAGGGTGACCGATGCGGCCACGCCACCCGAGTCCACTGAGCGCGTCTTCCAATGGCGCATCAGCAGCGCGCTGGTGATCCTCACCAGTGAGTTGCCCACGGCGGTGGTGGGCCAAAGCTACAGCCAGGCGATTCTCGCGGATGGTGGCTCGCCTGCATACCAGTACGCAGTCGTGGGGGGTAGCGTCCCACCGGGCATGGTATTGTCTCCGCAGGGCAACCTCACCGGGGCGCCCACAGCCCCTGGCGTCTCCACGTTCACCGTGCGGGTGACTGACCTCGACGGGCGCACCGCGGAGCGTAGCTTTACCCTGAACGCAAATCCGCCCGCTGTCAGCAGCGTTGTCATCCGGCCGACCACGCCAAACCCGGCTCCCAATGCGCAACAGCCCGTGCAGGTCATCCTATCCCAGGTCATCGACGCTGCCCTGGACGGTACGCTGACGCTGCAATTCGCGCCGTCGGCAACGCCGGGTTCGGATGACCCCGCCATTCAATTCGTCAGCGGTGGCAGGACCGCGAACTTCCAGATACCCGCTGGAACCACAGCCGGACTGTTCGGAGGCAATCCGAATTCCCCCGGCATCCAGACCGGCACCGTGGCCGGCGAGATCCGCATTACCGCGGCACTTCGCAGGGACGGCTTCGATGTGACACCCACGCCGGCCCCAACGGAGATCATCGTGATACCGGCTGTGGCGCCCACCATCAGCGACCTCAGCGCCACACGCAACGCCAATGGGCTCAGCATCGTCGTACGGGGCTTCTCCACGCCACGGAACATGACATCGGCCACGGTGACCTTTACTCCCAGAGCGGGTGCAACGGTTAGCGGACCGCTCACGTTTACGGTGGACCTGGCAGCGGCCTTCACCGCGTGGTACTCTTCAGCGGCCTCGGCACAGCACGGAAGCCGCTTCCAGTTAACCATCCCGGTGACGCTTTCGGGCGAATCAGCGGATATCACCGGCGTCTCGGTACAGTTGCGGAACTCCATTGGACAAAGCAACCTGCTGAGCACGACATTCTAGGCGCAGCTGTCTGGAAATCAATACTACGGGAGGAGCATGCGTGCTCCTCCTTTTCTTTTGCCATGTGCATCGGCGATTGCGCACTGCCGCGGATCAGGATGCGCTCGGCTTCTTGCCGCGTTGTGCCTGATGGGGAAGCCCGAGCGGTACTGGCGCATTTGCCCGCTGGAAGACGCACCCGTCCCACGCTCCGCCTGGGCATCTTGCGATTGCGGCACGGCTGCCCTCCTGGCAGACGCATTCCACCGGGAATGTTGTGTCGTACGGTAGCGGACTCCCACACGCAAAAAGGCCCCGGACGCGCCGGGGCCTTTCATTTGCGAACGGAGGATCCGCTACACGAGATCAAACTTCTCAGGGTGCAGCAAAGGATCGCTGGTCACGATCACAGGCACCTTCAGAATCTCTTCGATCTCTTCCATGTACTTATTGGTGTGGGACTTCAGCACCTTTGCCACTTCCGGATGGACGCGTAACGATGCTTCCGTGTCATCGATGGCCCGCGCCAGCTTGGTAGCCTCCGTGAGGATTTCCCCAATGATGGTTTGCACGTTCTTGATGTAGCCCGCGCCTTCGCAGGTTGGGCAAGGCTGGCAAAGAGTGCGCTCCAGGCTCTGCTTCACACGTTTGCGGGTGATGGCAATCAATCCGAAATCGTTGAACTGCAGAATCTTGTAAGGAGCCCGGTCTACCTTCATCGCTTCATCCAGCGCCTGCATCACCTTGTAGCGATTCTTGCGCTCGTCCATGTCGATGAAGTCCACCACAATGATGCCGCCCAGGTCGCGCAGGCGAATCTGCCTTACCGCTTCTTTCACCGCTTCCAGGTTGGTCTTAACGATGGTGTCTTCCAGCCGGTTGCTCTTGCCCACGAACTTGCCAGTGTTCACATCAATCGCCACCAGAGCTTCCGTCTGATTGATGACGATATATCCGCCAGACTTCAGCCAGACCTTCGGACGCAGCGCCTTTTCCAGCTCACTTGTGACGCTGAAGTGGTCAAAAATGGGCGCGGGCTTCGTGTAAAGGCGGACGCGCGACACGAGGTTCGGTTGCACCGTCTGCACGAAGCGCAGAATGCGCTCATACAGTTCCTCGTTGTCCACCCAGATTGTCTTGAACTCATCGGTGAGTTGGTCACGAAGCATGCGCTCAACAATGTCCAAGTCGTGGTGGATGAGCGACGGCGCCTTGCCCTTATCGGCCTTCGCCTTGATCCCCAGCCACATGTTGTACAGGAACTCCATGTCAGCGCGGATCTCTGCTTCGGTTCGGCCCTCAGCGGCAGTGCGGCAGATGAAGCCGCCGGTCTTGCCTTCGCGAACCGATTGCAGGATCTTTCGCAAACGGATTCGCTCCGCATCGGTACCCACTTTCCGCGACACGCCGACATGCTCCACCGTGGGCATGTAGACGACATAGCGGCCGGGTAGCGCGATGTGCGACGTGATGCGCGCGCCCTTCTGTCCAAGGGGTTCCTTGGCGATCTGGACCAGCACTTCCTGGCCTTCCTTCAGCACCTCAGAGATTGACTGGACGGGCTGCGAGAACTTGCCTCGCCGGTCACCGCGATCCCCGCGATCACTGCGGTCCGTGCGGTCAGTGCGGTCAGTGCGGTCAGTGCGGTCAGTGCGTTCCTGACTTTCCCCGCGATCACTACCCTCCGTCCGTTCCGTGCGATCAGCCCGATACGGGCGGTCCCGCCGCTCACGGCGTTCCGCAGACACCGGGCGTTCTGCACGTTCCTGCGGCTCTGGACCGTCCTCTGGTTCGGGGCTCCCTGGCCGCGCATGTACCGGTTCGTCGTCAACAATCAGCACCTGCGGCCGGACGTCAGTGTCAGCGTCGTCGCCGGCAGCAACCTCAACGGGTTGGTCAGTCCTGCCCTTGCGTCGCTCGTCCCGGCGCTCAATCATCCGTAAGCGGCGGCGCTCACGGCGGGAAAGCCGCTGCGACCCGTCGGAAGCTGGAATCGCCTCTCCTGCGTCGTCGTCGTCCTTTGCGTCGCCATCCGAACCCTCATCACCATCGGAGGAAGTGAGGGCTTCCGCAATAGCTGTGCCGGCCGTCTCGGCTGACACATTCAGTCCTGCGTCATCGAGATCCGCTGGCGCATCGTCCTCTTCCGCGCCCGCGTCGCCGTTGAACTCCGGCAGGTCGCCATCGTCATCGGATGCGAACTGGGCCATGGACTCGTTCGTGCTTTCCGTGGAGACCAGATCATCCTGGGTAGCGGTCGCACTGAAATCCTCTGTACCAGCATCTAGTTCCGTGGTCAGAACATCGGAGGGTTCGGCTGTGGCTCCCGCATTCGCCGCCTTCTTGCTGGCACGCTTTCGGGCCACCTTCTTCGCCGCAGGCTTTGCTGACTTAGCCGCGCTCTTCGAGGTTGCCTTCTTTTTCGCGGGCGCTTTTCCTTCGCCATCACCTCCGCCGCTAGGGGACTTCACGGCGAGCTTCGGGTTGGAATCGTCCGGCGGAAATAGGGAAGCCGAACGGCCTTCAGCAGGGTGGCCGCTTTCCTGCCCGGTAGGGCCGCTATCGGCTGGGGCAAGGAATCCAGCCCGGCCATGACGGTTGCGGCGGGGTTGCGAATAACGGCTTCCTGCTGGTTCGCCTGCATCGCCATAGTCGGCAGCCTGCTGCTTCCCAGAAGCACCTGAGCCGCGTCGATACTTGGCCAGTGACTCGCCTGGCAGCACGATGGGCTGGGAATCCTCACCGCGACGCGGAGGAGGTAGCCGATTGGGATCCGATACCTTTGCGATCAGAACGGCCTGTGGCGGATCTTCATCGTCAAAGTCGCTCCGGGCAGGGGCCACTGGCTTCCGGTTCCACCGCGCGTCCTCATCAACGGGAGTCCGCGGGGGACGTGCTGCTGGCGCCTGGCGCTGTTGCGGTGGCTTCACCTCTTGGCGATTCTCAAAACGTTGACCCGTGGGGGCGCCACCCTCAGCGAACTTTGACTCCGGCAAGCCACTGCCGCCCCGGCCTCGCCGCCGGCGCCGGCGGCGCCCACGTCGGTCATCGAACCCACCATCACCCGCATCGTCAATCCGGGCGGGGGGCCTTGTTTCCGGCAGCGCCGATACGGCTGGACGCGATTGTGGAATGGCCGCACTCACGACCAGGGCAACTTCGTCGTCGCCATCTCCATCGTCCTCGCCATCTACATCCTGCCCTGCGTCAATGGAAGCCACAACGGCAAGCTCCGCTACCGTCTGCGCGGCTGCAAACCGCTCGTTTGACTCGTTGGTGGGCTCGCCTGTATCCTCATCCACCATTTGCGGGACGCGGGATTTCTGCCGGTCGCGATTGGTAATGGGGGTTTTGTCAAACTCTTCTTCAGATTCCTCAAAGAAGTCCGAAACGTAAAGGAACGCATCCCGTTCCAAACCGATATTCACAAAGGCGGATTGCATTCCGGGCAGTACCCGCGTTACGCGGCCTTTGTGTATACTGCCAGCGAGCGAATATTCATCCGAGCGCTGAAAATAGATCTCCACTAACTGTTCGTCTTCAAACATCGCCACTTTTGTTTCGTGGCGGTTCGACGAAATAATCAGCTCTTTCGCCATTCATTCCTCCGATGCGTTGCATCTCGAGTCAAAGGGGGTAAGGCAGAACAGGCCAGCGGCGACGCGTCCCGGGAAGTACTCCTGGCAAGCCGCGGAGAGGCGAATCCTGGCGGGAAGCCAGGAACCGTGTCGTTCACAGGGCCCAGGTGGGGCCATCCGCGACTGTTTGACACTCCGCACATCCGTTGCCGGGGTGCTCCTACTAAACGGCGGCGGCATCATGCCACCGCGCGTGGCGCAATCGGCAATACTGCTGGAAAGCAGCCAAACCGACGCGCGCGGGTAACCATTCTGTTTACCACTTGTGCCAGAGTCTTCCCGGACTGATCCGGGCTAGCGCACCAGTCTCCGTAGCCGGACACTCTGTACGAGCCCCAGCAGCAGAAACATAGTGAGTAAGCTTGAACCACCGTAGCTCATTAGCGGAAGTGGAATTCCCGTGACGGGCATACGCCCAATCACCATTCCTACATTCACCAGAAGGTGAAATAGAACCAAGGCGGCTACACCCATGCACAGAAACAATCCCGCGCGGTCTGGCGCCATTTGGGCATTCTGAACAATTTGCATGAGAAGCACGAAATACAAGCCAAGCGCCACCATCACGCCCACGAATCCATGTTCTTCCGCGAACGTGGACATGATGAAGTCAGTGTGGGTTTCGGGAAGAAAACGGAACTGCGTCTGGCTTCCCTGGGCAATGCCCTTCCCCCACATCCCACCAGAGCCAACGGCTATCAGGGATTGAATCACCTGGTAACCGCTGCCACGAGGATCAGCCCCGGGGTCAGCGAACGTCATAATCCGCGCCTTCTGATAGTCCTTTAGGAAGAACCAACTCACGGGCAGGATAAGGCCAATCACCAGCAGAATCACAACTAGGTGCTGCCAGCGCAGACCGCCGAGGAAGATCCCCACCGCAAGCATCGGAAGGATGGTAAGCGCTGTCCCCAAATCAGGTTCTAGTAATACAAGCACCCACGGGACGCCAACCAACGCGCCAAGGCGAACCAGATCCCCAAGAGCCAACTGCTCAGAGCGGACCTCCGCCAAGTACCGGGACACCACCAATAGTATCACTACTTTGCTGAACTCGGAGACCTGCAGATTAAAGCCGCCGGGCATGGGAATCCAGCTTCGGGATCCATTGATGGGCGGTGCAAACAGCAACAAGCCTACCAGCGCCACCACGGTAACCAGATAGAAAACGGGCACCTGTTCCAGCAGCACGTGATAGTCGATGCTGCTCACCACGAACATCAGGCCGATCCCCACGATAAAGAACAGAATCTGCTTCCAACTGGAATCGCTCAGCGCTGTGCCGCTCGTGGCGCTGAAGATCTGAAGGATTCCTAGGAGGCAGATGCCCGTGACCGCGAAGATCAGCAACCAGTCGAGGTCGCGAATACTGAGATTGCGGGCGATCATGGCTTCACCTCTGGCATTGCCTGAGGCACTAGACGGGTTGGCACCGCTTCGCCGATGGAACCATCGGAATTCCGGCGGGATGCCGTCTCTACCGGTTCGCCCTGTGTGCGCGTAAGGTCTTGCCGGCGCTTCTTGTCGAAGTGCGCCTTGATGACATCGCGGGCAATTGGACCCGCCGTGCTGCCATGCTCGCCGGCTTCCCACAACACGGCCACGGAAATCTCGGGCGCCTCGCAGGGGGCAAAGGCGACGTACCAGCCGTTGTCCTTGAAGTCTTCCTTATTGGCTACCTTGGCCAACGCCTCGTTGGAAATCAACTGCGACGTACCCGTCTTCCCGCACACCGATATCCCTGGTATGCGGGCGCGTCCGCCGGTGCCGCCTTCGTTCACCACGGCGTACATGCCGCCAACCACCTGCCGGACATGCTCAGGGTTCCACTCCGCCTTGCGGACGGCCTCTTTGCCTGTCTTTGACTTCACGACGTGCGGTTGATGCCATTCCCCGCCCACTGCCAATCCGCCGATGGCGTAGGCCATCTGCAGGGGCGTCACCGTCAGGGCGCCTTGCCCAATGCTTACAGAAATCGTCTCGCCGGCATACCATTTCTGGCCGAACAGTTCCATCTTCCACCGCGTATCCGGCACCGTGCCCACCACCTCATGCGGCAGGTCGATGTTTGTCTTTGCGCCAAGGCCGGAGAACCGCGCGTATTCGGCAATTCTGTCGATACCCAGCATGTTGCCGATGGTATAGAAGTACACATCACACGATTGCGCCAAAGCCGACCGCAGGTTCACTGACCCGTGCCCGCCACGCTTGTGACACTTGAAATAGCGCCCAAAGAAATTCGCACCGCCACTGCAACTCACGCGATAGTTCTCATCTACCAGACCCTCCTCCAATGCCGCGATTGCGACAAAAGGCTTGAAGATCGACCCCGGCGCGAGTTGTGCCTGCGTGGCACGGTTCATCAGCGGATTAAACGGATCGTTCACAATGCTGCGCCAGTCCTCCGCGCGAATGCGGCCACTCATCCGGTTTGGGTCAAATGTCGGACGGCTCACCATCGCCAGCACTTCACCGTTACGAGGATCCAGCGCCACCACAGCGCCGCGTCGGCCCTCCATGGCCAGTTCCGCCACCACCTGCAAATCCAAATCGATGGTAAGCACCAGATCGCGCCCAGCCCGGGCAGGCTTCGTCCCGATGTTGTAGCGATGATTGCCGCGGTTATCCACCACTACTTGCCGCTTTCCGTCCTCGCCCATCAACGTGGGGTTGTAGCTCCGCTCGACCCCGAATTTCCCAATCACGTCGCCCTCGTTATACCGGGCATATTCCATCGTGTCGAGTTCGCGCTCACTCACCTCGCCCACATAGCCCACCAGATGGGCGGCAATGCCGTTGGCCGGATAGAGGCGCCGCTGCTCACGGATAAGTTCCATATCCGGATAACCGGCCATCGTGCGGTGGGCTTCCACAAACGCCACTTCCCCGGAACTCAGCCCTTCCTTGACGATGATGGGCTCGTAGCGGGCACGGTTGCGGAAGCGGTTCAGGCGCGCCTGCAGTTCCCCCGCATCCACGCCCAGACCATCCGCAATGGGAGTAAGCGCGGCCTCATTCAACCCGAGGCGTGACAGAATCACGTTGAAGCTGGACCGGTTATCGACAATGATGCGGCGATCGCGGTCCAGAATATTGCCGCGCGGGGCAAGGATCGGAAGGCTCTTGATGTGATTCTCATTGGCGCGGGCAGCATACGCGTCTGATTCCATCACCTGCAGCTTCCAGAAGCCTTGGATCAGAAACAGGAAAATGGCGAACACCAGAACCTGGAACACCACCATGCGTACACTGGCGCCACGGGCCGCATTGGTCCGCATGAGGTCCCCCGCCCCAAACACTTTACCGATATTACGTTCGATGGGATCCATCGCAGTAAACCCTGCCTTCGCCTAGCCACGCGGGACTACACAGAGTCCCGGCTCCTATCCAATATGTTAAACAAGAACACCGACACTACCGCGTTCAGCACCGCCGAAATCATCGTCCGGCTGGGGTCAAGTTCCAACGGAATGTTCAGCACAGAGTTCGAAAGAATCCAATAGAACACCCGGTGAAAGGGAAAAAAGAAGAAGACCAGGAAGAATCGAACCATCCAGTGGTCCACGTCAAACCGCATGCCTACGGAGGCAGCGAAGTAGCCCACCAGTGTCTTGGCCACACCAAACATCCCGATGGGATGATGGGACAGCATGTCCTGAAACAACCCAATGGCGCATCCGAAAAGGGTGCCCGGAATCTGCCTGCGCCACATCAACGGAAAGTAAATGGCCAGCAGCAGGGGGATCTCCAGGAAATTCAGAAAGCGGAAAATCACAGGCACGTAGACCTGAAACAGCAGGGCCAGCAGCGGGGCGGCTAGCAGCACCCACCATGGAAATCGGATGATCTGCCGCTCACGCGCGGAATCAATCAGGATGCGGCTGGTTTCCACTCTCATGGTGTCTCTGCGGGAGGTGGAGCAGGCCGAACGGCTTGGCCATTTGGTATGGTTCGAGCAGGTGACACACCCTCAGCGGGCGGCGTGCGTGTTGGCTGGCTGGCTGTGTCTGCGCCCTCGGTGCCAGGTAGGCTCACCGTACCATCTGGGAGAGTACGACCGGTGTTGGGTGCGGCACGTGGCGCGGGCGTCCGGTTAAAGTCCGGTGGTGTTGAACCGGGAAGTCCGGTCCCAAACACGTGGCCCTGGCTGTCCCCGATACGGCGGTAGCGTTCCAGCAGCCGGTCCGCATCGGTGGCCGGTGGCCGCTTCGATGCCGGCGCAACGGCAACCGACGTCCCATCCGCTGTCGTCTGCGGTTCATCCATCGCGTTGGGAGCCTCTGTCTCGAACATACTCACTTCAGGTGAGGCGTCCTGTTCCGGATCGCGCCTTGGCGCCAGGAGAGTGGGTACACTCTCCTCCAACTCCGGCACAGCCTGATGGACCGCCTCCAGCACCACCAACACCTCGTCAACCCCTTGCAGCATCCCGGCCGGCTCCACCAGAATGTCCTGGAATCCGCCTCCTTCAGCGACTGCATCCACTGGCCCAACCGGCAACCCGCGCGGAAACACACGATCATCCCCGGAACTGAAAAACCACTCTCCTTTTTCCACGGTCAGGTGGTTCTCCACGTAATCCACCGCTACCCGGCGCTGGCCCAGCCCCTTCAACGTGCCCACAACGCGCCCTTTTTGGCTTACCACTCCCATGGCAAAGCTGGGGTCAGTAAGCAGCATAACCTGGGCAGTGGTCCGGTAAACGTCCAATACCCGGCCCACCACGCCGTTCGCGCTCATCACCGCCATGCCGGTGAGGAGTCCATCAGAAGACCCGCGATCAATAAAAACCACTCGCGAGGCCGGCGCGGCATTGGCGCCGATCACTCGGGCGGCGACCGTACGCGAAAGGATCCTCTGGCGAAACTCCAGCAGCGCATCGGCCCTTTGCGCCGTTTCCAGCTCAGAGCGCAAAAAATTGTTCTGGCGGCGAAGCTCAGTCAACTGCTTCCGCAGTGCATCGTTCTCGGTACGGGCTCCCCGCAAATCCACGTAGTTGGCAACGGTACCGCCCACTCCCGTCCGGATTCCCTCCAGAATGGTGGCGAATGGGGTAACCGCGGTCACCGCCCAAACGCGCAGCAATCGCACCTCGCTCTGGTTCCGCACCTGCACGCCCAACATCACCAGTTGGAAGGCAAGAATGGATACCAGCACCAGCAGTCCTCGATAGCGAGTGAGCAGCGTTTCCATGACGAGTTCACGATGCGCAAATGCGCAGGACGCCTTCGCTCCCTTCCATCACATGCACCCCTTGCCCAATTCCGCTCCAGCCGGGAAGCCCCACGAACAGGGACGAATTGCCGCATCGTAACGCTAAGTTGGCTGAAAGCCCACTCCTACTCGATAGCCACTCGTCGCAGCAGCTTGAAATCGGTGAGCATCCGGCCAGTACCCAAAACGACGGAGGCCAGCGGGTCATCAGCCACTGAGACAGGCAACCCGGTTTCTTCGCGAATGCGGCGGTCTAGGTTTTTGATGCGCGCACCCCCTCCGGTGAGTACAATGCCTCGGTCACTGATGTCCGCGCTCAGTTCTGGTGGCGTCCGTTCCAGGGCAACCCGGATGGCATTCATGATGGTGTCGATGCACTCGCTTAGCGCCTCGCGAATCTCGGTGTCGTTGATGGTGATGGTCTTCGGCACGCCCTCAATCAGGTTGCGGCCCTTTATCTCCATCGTGATTGGCTTATCCAGCGGATAGGCGCTGCCCAGCTCCATCTTGATCTGCTCCGCCGTCCTCTCGCCCACCAGCAGGTTGTACTTGCGCTTGAGGTACTGCATGACCGCATCGTCCATCTCGTTACCAGCCACGCGGACCGACCGCGAGTAGACGATGCCCGAAAGAGAAATCACCGCCACGTCGGTAGTCCCGCCGCCGATGTCCACCACCATGTTTCCTGACGGCTCGGTAATGGGCAGCCCGGCTCCGATGGCCGCCATCATTGCCTGCTCCACCAGAATCACTTCACTGGCCTTGGCGCGATAAGCCGAATCCATGACGGCGCGCTTTTCCACTTGCGTAATCTCAGACGGCACGCCGATTACAATCCGCGGGTGCACCAGCATCTTGCGCCCGTGTGCCTTTTGGATGAAGTAGTTCAACATCCGCTCAGTCACCTTGAAGTCGGCGATCACACCGTCCTTCATCGGGCGGATGGCCACGATATTGCCGGGAGTTCGGCCTACCATCTCTTTGGCCTCCCGGCCCACGGCCTCAATCTCGCCATTCACCTTATTGATTGCCACAATCGATGGCTCGTTCACGACAATTCCTTTGCTCCGCATATACACCAGGGTGTTGGCGGTGCCGAGATCGATGGCCAGGTCATTGGAGAACAAGCTGAATAAGGACCTTGCGTGCATTCGGGCAATCTAACCTTTGGGGAGAAAATACGGGGCAGCAGGTCCGCTGCGGTGCAGGAGAGGGGAACGTCCCGATGGCAAACCCGGCGGAAAAGATCGCAGGTATCGGGGCGGCATGGTTTGTCGCTGCCCTCTGGGAAACGATCCGGTTGCAGCCTTCAATGGTACCCATGGCGCGCTGGAAAGCCGCGCATTGCTTGCCCTCGGGAGCGCGTCTCTTCCGTATTCCGGAAGGAACTGTGCTCACTACTTGCCACTGTAGCATACTGGCCAGAACAGCAAGCATTTTCTGCAAGCAATTGTAAACAGAACGACTTCTGGCGGGAATCGAAGGCTCTCATGGGGACAATCCGCGTGTCTGCCTGAGAGTTTACATAACTGCAAATTCCCCATCCGGCGCGAAACTGCAAGCCGTTGGCGATCTCCACCCTGCTGGGTCGCTCCCTAACCAACCCTATGGAAGTCGCTGGGAAACAGGGTAACTTGGAAAAGTCAGGCACCTTTCCGTCGCGGACGCCCATTCGGGTCACACCCCGGCGGAATTCGGGCTGGGCGGCGTGCCAGGAGAGCCATGGAATGAACCAGCAGGAATTCGATTTAGCAGTGGTTGGCGGGGGCATTATTGGCGCTGGCATTGCGCGCGACGCTGCCTTGCGGGGAATTCGCTGCATTCTGCTGGAGAAGGGCGACTTCGGTGGGGGAACCACGGCTGGATCCACCAGGCTAATCCACGGCGGACTTCGCTACCTGGAGATGCTCGACTTTGGTCTGGTGCGCATGGATCTCCGTGAGCGGGAAACTCTCCTTCGGATTGCCCCGCATCTGGTAAAGCCGCTCCAGTTCTATCTCCCTTACTTCGGCTCCAGTTGGTTCTACCGCACGAAGATGCGCATCGGCCTTGGACTGTACGATCTCCTCAGTTACGACAAGAGCCTCCCCAATCGCGGTCACAGCAGCCGGGAGGAAGTGTTGCGTCTTGAACCGGCAATGCGCGCGGACGGCCTTAGCGGCGCCAGCACTTTCTATGATGCCCAGGTGAATCTGCCTGAGCGTCTTTGCATGGAAAACGTGTTAGATGCCTGGCACCATGGGGCCATGATTGCCAGCGGCACGCGCGTGACCGATGTGCTGCGGCGCAAGGGGCGCGTGGTGGGCGTAGAGGCCACCCGGGAGGACGGCACGTCCATCCAGATTCGCGCCAAAGTGGTGGTGAACGCCAGCGGACCCTGGCTAAATGAACTCGCTGGCAACATCGACAAGGGTAGTCAGCCGCTCATCCGGACCACGAAGGGTATTCACCTGGCGACCGAAGCCTTGAACCGCCAGGCATGGGTGCTGTTTTCCCCCATTGACCAACGGCTGTTCTTCGCCATCCCTTGGATGGGCTTAACCTGGCTGGGCACGACCGATACTGACTTCAACGGCGATCCGGGAACCTGCGCCGCGACGCCTGAGGATATCGCCTACCTGCTGCAGTCCACTCAGCACTATTTCCCGGGCATCCGCCGCCAACCGGTCTGCTTCACCAACGCGGGTGTTCGCGCCCTGGTCATGCAGAAAGGGAAAGAGAGTGCGGTAAGCCGCTCGCACCAGTTGAGAGACGGCGAACGCGAAGGCGCTCCGGGCTTGATTACGGTGCTGGGAGGAAAAATCACCGGCTATCGCGCCATCGCGGAAGAAGCCACCAACCTTGTGGCCCGGAAGCTGAATCAGAAGGCGCCCTGCGGCACTGCCCAGGCGTCGCTGCCGGGCGGTGGCACGGTGCCGGATCCAGCAGCCTTCCAGCGCGACGCGTCCACCGCTGGGGTGCCAGCCGGAAGCGCCAGTTACCTGCTTGCCTTCTACGGTAGCCGCGCCACTGACGTGCTGACCATTGCCCGTGAGGATCCACGCCTGGCCAGGCCCTTGGACGACAGCCATCCGGAAATTGGCGCTCAAGTGCGGTTGGCAATCCGCGAGGAGTTCTGCCAGCACCTGGATGACTTTTTGGTCCGCCGTACAGGCCTTGCGTTTTCGATTGACCAGGGCCAGCGTGCTGCTCCTGCCGTCGCTCAGCAAATGGCTACCGAACTCGGCTGGGACCACCACCGGCAGCAGCGGGAATGGCAGCGCTGGGAAGCCTACCTGGCGCGGACTGCCCCCGCAGGGGTGCCCAAGTAATGCGTTCCCAAGCGCTCTGCACTGGCGGAATATCCGCGGGCGTTACAAGATGAAGGTAGAGCGTACGACATGAGCCAGGCTTCGGATACTTTTCGGCTGGATGGCATCCCCGGCAAGCTCTTCTTCCTGCCCGTGGTGCCCGGCCGGCTGGAGTTCGCACTGGAAGTGCGCAAGCGGCTGCTGCAACAGATGCCCGATGTGGTGGCAGTGGAACTTCCCATCACCCTTGGCGAGGTCTTACTGCAAGCGGTCAGGCGATTGCCTGAGATTTCCGTAGTGGTTCACGAGGATGAGGATAACCCCAGCGCGGGTGTCTATCTACCGGTTGAGCCGTCTGACCCCTTCATCGAAGCGATCCGCACAGGCCTGCAAATTGGGGCGGAGATCGTTTTCCTGGAGCCGGACGTCAACACACGCCCTCACCTGGATGAGGCCTACCCGGATAGCTACGCCCTCGTGCGGACCTCCTATCAGCAATACATCCATGCCTGGAATGCACACGGGCCGCCGCGCACCATCCACCCCATGGTGCAGGAACTGGCTCGCGGCATCGCCTGGAAGTTGCAGGGGGCCAACCCAGAGGCGCGCACGGCGGTGGTGCTGTCCCTCGCCCTTTTCCACCCGGTTCTGGCTTCCCTCCCTCAGCCATGTGAGGAACCTCAGGACCTTCTGCGCCGCGAAGGTTTGCATCTGGCCAATGCCCACCCGGAATGCCTCGCTGAAATCCTTCAGGAGATCCCCTGGTTGCAGGCCCACTACGAACGCGTTCGCTTGGAGCCTGTCGAACACATGCAGATTGACCGGCTGAAGCTGCAATACCAAATGCTGCAGGAGGTGGAGGGCGTTTACATGCGGGAAACCGGCGAGACCATGCACCCCTGGCAGCGCCGGATGCTGGCCCGTTTCACACGCAATCTGGCCCTGCTGAGCAAGCGCTTGACTCCCTCATTGTTTGACCTTGCCGCCGGAGCCCGCAGCGTCGTCGACGACGACTTTGCCTACTGGGTGTGGGAAACGGCCAACCAATACGCCGCTCAGCGCGAAACAGACTATCCGCCCACCTTGAATCTGAACGCCAGCGACGTGTACCTGAACACAAAGCGCATGCAACTGCGCCGTCGCCAACGCAGCCTGAAGCAGCGTTTCGAGGCCACCGGGTTAAAACGACGTCCCAAAGAGAAGAAGAAAGGCGACTGGGCCCAGCAGCTTGACGGCAACTCCATCTGCTCTTACCCCCCTGAGGACCTCGTGATTGAGGACTATGGCAAGTTCCTCAAGAGCAAGGCCATCAGTATCCTCTCAGAGGAACGCTCGCGCGTGGAGCCATTCATGACTTCGATTCTGGACGGCATAGACATCCGCGAGACCATTCGCAACTGGTACAAAAAACAGATCTTCGTGAAGAGCCTGGAGAAAGTGCATGGCGATGTAGGCAGCGTGGTAGTGATCTTCGATGAGGACCGCGACGATCGCTATCAGTGGATGACCACTTGGCTGGGCGAGCACCAGAACGAGAGCGACATGGCCTTCTACTCCACTGACCCTTACGAACATCTGGTGGGGCCTGGCATCGGGCGGGCAGAGTACGGAGGATTGCTGCTTAGCCTTCCTCCTCGACGCATGTACGACGTCTGGCGAGACCCTGACTATCGCATGGCCCTGAACAAACCGGAACGCTTGCTGCTTGCAGGCGTTGACTATTCTGTGAAGCGATACGTGGTGTATGTCGCTCCCAAGCCGCCGCGTTCGTTGCTGCGCAGCATTGCAACCCGGATGGGACGGCAGATTGTATATATCCCCATTGGCCAACTGTCGCCGCAGAAGTTGAAGAAGCTCCGTGTCGTGCATATTCTGGATGGTCACCACCGCCGCCGCGACGCCAAGGACTACATCCCTTAGTCTCCGCGTCGTCCCACCGTGATATGGTGTGCACCGGGTGCCCCACGAAAGCACAACTCATTTAGACTGGTAACGAAATGGCGGACACTGAAGTACAAAGCACGCGCCAGCGGCTAGAGGAATTCCTCCGCATTGATCCGCGCTCAAAGCCTAGGCTCTACGCCAGCATTTCGGAAGCAGCGGAAGTGAGCAGCCTGAACTACTGGCTGGAGTTGTTTTTCTCGGCAGGCATCGCGACGCTGGGGCTGGTATTGAACAGCCCCGCGGTTGTGATTGGTGCCATGTTGATTTCTCCCCTCATGGGCCCCATTCTGG
The DNA here is from genome assembly GCA_036821995.1 of Bryobacteraceae bacterium. Taxonomy (GTDB): domain Bacteria; phylum Acidobacteriota; class Terriglobia; order Bryobacterales; family Bryobacteraceae; genus JACTMJ01. The sequence continues at coordinate 7,139 of DAISIM010000007.1, read as the reverse complement.
CGGCCGGATTGTCGCTTGCCGTGGGGGACCTCTATCTGGGTATCCGCAGCGGAGTGAACCTGGCCCTAAGCATCCTGGCCGCGGTGATCTTTTCCTCGGCGATCGTTTGGCTCTTGCCGTTTCATTCGGCTACCAATGAGATACTAGCCCGCACCAGCCCGAATCTTTTGGACCTGGGCGTTGCCGTATTCTCAGGCCTCGCGGGCAGTGTGGTGGTGTTCCGCGGCGGTGGTGGCGGTGGCGTGACAGCCTTGCCCGGCGTAGCCATCGCGGTTGCCTTGATGCCGCCGTTGTGCACGGTGGGCTTCGGCGTAGGCAGCGGCTTTTTGTGGCCCATCATCTATGGTGCTGGACTGCTGTTCCTCACCAACCTGGCTGCCATCGTGGCAAGCGCGTTTGCTGTCTTCCTCGCCGTAAGGATGGATTCTGCGGATGTGCGGCAGGAAATCGACAATTCCATCCGGGAACGCGCATCGGACGACCGCCTGTTCCGGTTGCTTCGGCGGTCTTTTCTGCGCAGTTCGCTAGCGGACATCGGAAAGTTGCGCTGGCGCGTGGTGATGCTGGCTCTGGTGCTTGGCGTGCTATTCGTCCCGCTCAGCAAGGCGTTAATGGAGCTCCGCAATGAGAGTATTGCCCGTGGCGCAGTACGCGAAGCCATCCGCGGCATTGCTAACCGCGATGCCATCGTCTCTGAAGTGATGGACCTATCCGGAGAGCAAATTCGTATCCGGCTGATCTTGAGCGACGCCGTTGACCCTGCGCGCGTTGAGCAAGCACGCAACCTCATCCTCAGGCGTACCGGACGAGACGTTGACCTGTTTGTGCGCAAAGTGGCCGGCGACGACGAACTGGTGCGCTTGCAGGAACGGCTAGCCACGCCGCGCGCCATGCGCAACCTGGAGGACGTGCGCCGGGAATCCATCGACCGGCTGGAGGGCCCGCTTCTGGAAGTATGGCCGAAGGAACTGGCGGTGCTGAAGGGTTATGAATTGGGGTTCCAGCGGGAAGGTGTTGTCGTTCGGGTACGCTATCAGGCAAAGTCCGCGTTCGATGAAGTTACCTCAACCATGCTTCGCCGTCTGCTACAGAACCGGCTAGGCCTCAGTGACCTTATCGTAGACCTGCAATGGTGGCCTCCAGACCCGGAATCACCGAAACCCTCGCCCGCAAAGCCCAGCCGCTAACCTGATGGTGATTCTCCCTGTGCATCCGCCTCGAGCGCCACCAGAACTTGCGTCGGTATCGTGAGGTCTCTCCTCACTGCGGCCTTAGATTCCCGCAACGGTTGGTTCAATAGGAACGGTTACTACCCGGCGCGGCACCACCTTGTGGATTTGGATTGCCTTTTTCTTCCCAACCGTAGCAATGTGCGCGGTGTACTTCTCCTTGCCGGCCATTGTGACCTGAATTGGGCGGTCAATGGGATGGTCCAGCGCAATCACATCCCCCACCTGCATCCGGATTAGTGACCGCAGGGCGATGGTGGCCCCGTCCAGTAAGGCATCCGCCAGCACCGGGACCGGCTCTACCAGCGAGAAAGTCCGGCGCAGTTCCTCCCGCGAGGGCGGACTATGCCTCCGGTTCCAGCGCTGGTCAAACTGCTGCCGAAGCATCTTGATGATGATGGCCGGAACGCCGAAGTTCAGCATCCCTACGCAGTCGCCTACCTTTACCTCCACCCCCACCGCAACCACGGCCTCGTTTGGCGAAAGAGTTTGTACCAGCTGCGGTTCGGTTTCGCTCTTCTCCAACGATAGGTCAAACTGTGCCACGCTCGTCCAGGCCTCGCGAAGATCGCGGATAGTCAAGCGCAGCGCGCCTTCCAGAATGCTCTGCTCAATCTCCGTGATTTCCCGCTTCGGTGTTGAAGACGGCTTCCCCTGCCCCCCCATTAGAATCTCAATGATCGGAAACACCAGGGTGGGGTTCAGTTCCAGCACGCCCTTGCCCTCAAACGGACGCAGCGACAGAATTGAAATCGATGTCGGCGACGGGAAGCACTGCAGGAACTCGGAGTAACTGAGCTGCAGCACCGATATCAGGTTTACCGTGACGTACGCGCGCAGATACGCCGAAAGGCTGCCCGCCAGGTTCCGGCAGAAGTTTTCGTGCAACAGATGAATTTCGCGAAGCTGGTCCTTGGGGATTCGGTCCGGCCGGCGGAAATCATACGTCATCGCCTGGACTTGGTCCTTGGCCGATGTCGTCTTGCCCGACATCTTCTTGAAAACATGATCGATTTCTTCTTGGCTCAGGACGCGGTTGGTTCCCATGACGATATGGCTCCAACCTTGGGGATCGGCCAATCGCGCTGGAACTTTAGGGAGACTGCAGGATCTGGAAGAACACCCCTTCTACGCCAAACGATTGGACGGTTGCGCTAATCGATCTACTTCGTAGCTGGCGGTAATCGCCACCGTGATAATCTCAAAGGCTCGCTCAATGGTGCGCATCCAGTCGTATTCCTCGTAGACCTCCAGGACGCTGAACGATGGGTCGCTCTCCAGCACCCTTCTCTCAAGCTTCTGCTTGATGATTGCCATCTTGTAGATCACTTCCTGCAAGGGAATGCCCTGCCGGAATCTTGCCCTTGCCAGTCCCTCAAACCGTTGCGAGAGCGCGCCATCGTCCTGCCGCGTAAGCCAGTCCTGCAAGCTCGCAACCACATCGCGCACTCGCTCCCTCACCTCCATGCGCGAAAGTAACTGGTAGTGCAGCAAATGGCCGTCAGTCCTCAACTGCACCTCCACATCGGCAGCAACGGCCTCCCAGAATTGGTCTAATCGTTCAACCTTCTTCGCAGAAATCATGGTCAGTTGCACAGCCTCCTGAAGTCACCCCTTGGCTCAATCTGGTCCATACTCACATAGCCGCCCTGGCAGGATTCTAGGGAACCAGCATCCAGACAGATCATCGCAGGGATCCGAAGGAAGCGAATCCCGCTCGTTGCGGCACATTCTTAGCTCCAGCAGATCCCAAGGGTGCGAACTCGGGCGGATGCCCGGAGAGTTTGGGAACCAGGAAAGAACCGGGGAATACCTAAAGGGATGCACCGCAGCGCTGAGGGTTTCGGGAATCAGAGCCGCCCAAGCTCAACACCTTGCGCTTACCAGACTGCGGTCCAAACCACGGCAGGTCAATCCGAGCCACACCCGCTCTGCGCCCCCAAAAGTGAAAACCAGCGTGAGAAGGCGGACACTCTTCGCTTACAGTTGCAAGAGTGTCCGCTTTGACCTTTCTAGAACTCCAACTTCAGGGCGAACTGGAAGGTGCGCGCCTTCGCTGCTGTACCGGTGATCACGCCAAAGGCTGTGTTTGTAGGCGCAGTATTGGGGTTGTTGAAGATGGGACGGTTGAGGGCGTTGAAGCACTCCGCGCGGAATTGGAGACGCACGTCTTCGTAAATGCGGAAGTTCTTGATCGCCGACAGGTCCCAGCGATGTTGGGCATCGCCCCGGATACCCGAAAAGCGTAGCGGAAAGGTGCGGAAGTTAGACGCCAACTGCTGTGCGGGCACCCGGTTGAACCCAGCTTCCGTGTTGAACCAACGATCCACCGTGCGCTCCCCGGCGGGGATCTTGATGTCCTCAATGTTGCCGTTGAACAGGGCATTGCCAAATCCCAGTGGCGCACCAGACTGGAAGGTGATGATGCCGTTCAGTTGCCAGCCTCCCGCGATGAAGTCCACCGCCGATGGTGCACTGGCCAGCCAGCGCCGGCCACGGCCGAAGGGCATCTCGTAAATCCCGCTCAGGGAAAGCCGGTGCGGCCGGTCCATGCTGCTAAGCGACTCGTACGGAACCGTATCGGCAGGGTTCATATACTCCAGCGCCTCCATCGTCTTTGACCACGTATAGGCGCCCTGGATGGTATAGCCCTTTGAGAATCGCTTCTCGATGCGCGTTTGCAGTGAGTGATACCAGGTGTAGCCGTTCGGCTCCTCCAGCGTGATGTTGCCGAACTGCGGGAACGGCCGCAGCATGTTCGCGCGAGAGATGTTCGCCCCATAGATTGGATTGGTCCCTCGGAAGGGGTTCGGAAATGCCTCATTCAGGAATGCGATGGTCGCGTTGTCGCGCACGGGGCTTGTGCTGAGGAATTCGTTTGGTGTGTTGTTGATGCCGCGGTTGGTGGCCATTCGCGTACCGCGGTTGCCCAGGTACGTTGCCTCCAGCAGCAGTTCGCCCACTTGCTGCTGAAGCCCAAAGCTAAAGCGCTGTGCGTACCCGTTCAGCCGATTCTGTGGATACACCGTCAGGCCTTGGCCAAGATTCGTTGCCAGCCCTCCCGCCGCGCCCAGCGGCGTTAAAAGCCCATTGGGCAGCGGATTCGCATTGTCGGCAATAAAAGACAACCCGTTATCCAGTGATGCCTGAATGGGTGTGGATTGCGAAAATCCAATCTGCTGGATGGCGGTGCGGTTGATTCCCACCAGATCAAAGAAAATCCCGTAACCGCCCCGCAACACCGTCTTGGGATGGATGGCCCACGAGAAGCCAATGCGCGGCAGAAAGTTGTTGGTCTCCGTGGTGAACGGCGTTCGGCCATTTGCCCCCACGAACGTTAGGCCCCCGCGGGCGCTGAAGGCTGAAAGCGGCACTTCCGGCACGGGCTTGGTGGAATTTGCGTAGTTCGCGCGCGCCTGCTCCTCAATCGGACTGGCCACGGTACCGTCAAAGTTGGCACTGAGACGGTCGAATCGTTCCGTGATCGGCGATTCGCGTTCATAGCGCAACCCGAAATTGAGGTTGAAGGTCCGCGAAACCTTAAAATCGTCGTGGAAATAGAATCCGTAATAGTTGCTGGAAGCGGCGGAACTGGCAGCCACCGACATGGACCCACCCGGTATCCCGAATAGTAGCGTCGCCAGATTCAATCCGATGGGCGGAACCGCTGAATCGTCCCGCGGACCGCGGGTCCATAGATTGCTGGGATTCAAGTCCGGGGATACCGCTTGTGGGAATCGGTTTCGGAAGGCGCGATAGTTGCGGATGTCAGCACCAAACTTGATGCTGTGCGCACCCGCCAGCTTGGTGAAGTTGGCCGAGATAATGTGTGTCAGGCTGTTCTGCGTGCCGTCTCCGCTTTCCCACGGCGACAGCGTGGAGTAGCCCGCAATAGTGGTGCGGGGAACTGTGGCGAGTGAGCCGTCAATCAGATTGGTCAGTTGGCTCGAGAACCCCAGCGTGCTGAGGTTTATCCCCTGTGTGATCCGCCGCTCCGGGAAGTCCTGGCTGGTAAGCCCGTAGCGCAGATTTAGCAGCAGCGTGGGCGAAAACACCAGCACCTGGTCTAGGGAGATGCCCCGGTTGATGCGGTTCAGGATAATCCCATTAATCCGGTTGTTGAAGTGGTCGTTCTTGTCCTCCTCCCAGTAGTCGTAGTGGAACCGGAAGAACACGCGGTAGTTCTCGCTGAAATTGTGGTCAACGCGCCCGATGTGCACATAGTAATCCTCTAGCGAACGAAGGTCGCCATTGAAAAAATTGTTGCGGAAATCGGCGGAACCAACCGATGTCGGCAGCGGGTAAAGGTTGGCCAGATTCACGCCGACGGCATCCAGCCGCGATTGAGGAATCACATTGTTCGCCAGCGGAAGCCGGCTGAATCGTCCATTCGGGGCTGGCGCAATCGTCGCCGGGTCATGGATCTGATAGATGCTGCCCACGTTCAACAATGCGGAAAAGTCGCCGCGGCGCTGGTCCGCCGTGGGGACGGTACCCGTGAAGTTTTGGGGCACAATCCACTTGTTGGCTTCCCAAGCATAGAACCAGAACGTCTTGTTGCGGCCATCATAAGACTTCGGGATGAAGACCGGTCCGCCCACTGACGCGCCATAACGGTTGTCCTGATACACAGGCTCATCTGTGCGGTTCTTGTTGCTGAAGAAATCCGGAGCATCAAATGCGTTGTTGCGCACAAACCAGTGCGCTTCCCCGTGGAGGCGGTTGGTGCCGCTCTTGGTGGTGACGTTCATCACCGAACCCAACGTATGGCCGATACTGGCGTCATACGTGGACGTCTGCATCTTGAACTCCTGCACCGCAGTCTGCGGCGGACTGAAAGCAACGCGCGCGCGCCCGTTGTCTGCGAATGTGTTCGATACACCGTCAATCTGAAATTCGTTGTTGTATTGGCCTGAGCCATCGGTGGAGATCTGCGAACTGCCATTGTTGAACGCCGGTTTGCGATCCCGCATATTCGTCGCGTTCATCACGCCCGGGGTCAGCAAGGCCAGTTCAAAGGGATTGCCTGCCAGCGTGGGCAACTCCAGCACCCGTCGCTCGTCCAGCACCTGGCCCAGCGAAGGCGTCGTCGTATCCAGTACCGGTGGAGTGTCGGTCACTTCAACCGTTTGGGTGATCTCACCCAACTCCAGCGTGAAGCGGATCTCCGTCACTTCGCCAATGCGAACCTGTACCCCATCGCGACTCGCGCGCTTGAAGCCCTGCAACTCCGCGGTGATGGTATACGTGCCAATCAACTGGAAGGGAAATGAGAAGCGACCCGACTCATTCGTCCGGCCAGTGGCACTCACCCCCGTAGCATTATTGGTCGCTCGCACCTCGGCTCCCGCGACGCTTGCCCCGGAGGAATCTGTCACGTTCCCAAGTATGGTGCCGCGCGGGTCCTGCCCGATCAGCGGTATCGCAGCCGCCACCAGCAGACATGCGGAAAACAAGATGGAAAGAACACGGCGTGGATTGGCCATGAGTTGCACTCCCGAAAAAAAGACCTCAGTTCTAGAACCTTACGGCAGTAACGTTCCTGGCGTTCGTTATATCTGGCGCGGCCTCAGATGGCAACTCCTTAACCTCGGCAAATCGGGCTGGATTGTCGAAACTAGGCCTATCGAAGCGGTGGCCGTGGCAACCCAACCACACTCAAACCCCCAAAAATAGGCGTAACGATGCGAACCACGGTAGAATGCTAAGCTTTAATGATGAATGAAAATTAATTATGATCCATGGGACTTTCGCACTTCGGCGCGGGTTCCATCTCTGCGGATCGCTACGCTGCTGATCGAGCAACGGAACATCTGGGCTTCTGAATCTCCCCTGCGCCGCCGGCAGATACCTCACCCCCGAAGTAATCCAGCCCCGTCTCCGTATGCCGTTGCTTGCCGGTGAAACGCT
>DAISIM010000006.1:0-141818 GCA_036821995.1 Bryobacteraceae bacterium | reverse complement strand
GACTTGGCTACCAGGTTGACGCAGAAGGCCAGGTTGACGCAGAAGGCCAGGTTGATGCAGAAGGCGGGAGTAGTACACGCGGGGAGGGAAGCGGGCAACCGAGAAGCCCGGCTGCCTATTCAGGAGGCCGGGCTTCGCGGTTGTCTGGATGACTGGCGGCGGGTGAGCGCCGCTATTAGTTCTGGCCTGGCTGCTGGGTGAGGGCCATCTTCTCAATCTGACCCAGTTGCTGTTGCAGCACGGAAACGTCTGAGCCCTCAGGAAGTGCCTTCATGTAGGCCTTCATGAAGGTAGCGGCTTCCTGATACTTCGAACGGTTGGCCAGAATGAGGGCCAGGAAGTAATCGAGGCGCTGCAGCCGGTTTGCGGGGTCCATCTTTTTGGCCTCACGGGCGCTTTCTTCGGCCTTGGTGAACTGCTGCAATTGCAGGTTGCTGAGCGCGTTGATGTAGTAGGCTTGCGGGAAGTCAACCGGGTTCATGCGAATGGCAGTGGCGGAATACTGCTCTGACTTGTCCCACTGCTGGTTAGAAGCGGCAAGGGAGGCCAAGCGCAGATAGGGCGAAACGTATTTACTGTCGGTCTCAATCGCCTTGAGATAGTCTGCTTCGGCCTCCTCAAACTGCTTCATGCCCTCATGGGCGCTGCCCAGGGCATGCCATGCAACGGCGTATTCGGGATACTCCGCGACCGCTTTCTGCAGGTAGGGGATGGCCTTCTGAAACTTGCCGTTGCGCAGTTCCTTGACGCCTTTGTCATAGTTCTTTGCCGCGCTTTTGGGAGCGTTCAAGGTGGTGGCGCTGATGGTGAACCCTTCCACCTTCGCGAGGCGTGATAACACCAGGGTTCCGATGTCGGGTTTATCCAGGACACGACGTCCGGCCAGTTGGACGCTGTTGGAGCGATAGCCCGGCAGACTGGCGCGGATCTCGCAGCCCAGTAGGTCACGCTCAGTGATCTGGCTGCCGCCACCCATGCCAATGCCACCGGCTTGTGGTCCCCCACGATTCATTCCGTCGAGGCCACCCCAACTGCTGGTGCTGGCGTCAGTAAACATCTGGCTATTGCGTCCGAGCTGGATATTGAATTCGCCTTTGGAATTGACGTAGCCCTCTGGAATGGGCTGGCCGTTGCAGACGCGCTCAATGACGGTTTCGATGGGCGCGGGGTCGCCTTCTTGAAGCACCACCTTGCCGCTGAGGTAGATGGGGCGATTGGCGAAGGGGTCCTGGCGCTGTGTACCTCCGAAGGGGTCGTCTTGCCTACCCCCGGGGAATGGGCTTTGCGAGCCGGTACCGGGCTGCCTGCCCCCGGGAAAGCCGGTGCCCCCGGTGCCCCCGGTTCCGCCCGTGCCCCCGGTTCCACCAGTGCCCCCGGTTCCACCAGTGCCTCCGGTGCCACCACCGGGTGCTCCACCGCCGGGAGCTTGACCGGCAAGATAGACAGAAGTTGAGATAAACAGGACGCACACAGCCAAGGATTTCCAGCCCAGGCGAGAGAGGTGCGAGAGGAAGAGAGAGGTCCCAGAAACCATGCTCATAAGAGCCACCTCCGATTTGCTGTCATGATACCCCACAAACGGGGTGGGAAGAGCCGCAAAGGGGAGACGAAGCAAGAAGACCGGACGACAACTTGGTAAGTGGATGCTGAAGGAGGACAGGTTCCGGCGGAGGATTGACGACAGTTGGCGGATGCCGTGAACCATGGAGGGTATCGGCAAAGGAACTGCGGCTGGGTACAATGGGACAAACCACCCGCGCGAGGTAATTGCCACCATGTCTGCATCCCGACGCCGCTTTCTTCGGAACGCCGCCAGCGCCTCCGTTGCCTTCCCAGCCATTGCTGCCCAAAGCGCAGTGGCCGCCAACGATAAGGTACGCATCGCTACCATTGGCATTGGAGGCATGGGCTTTGGCGATACCAGGAATGCGTTAAAGGACCCTGGTGTGGAACTTGCGGGGGTATGCGACTTGTATACGGGGCGTCTGGAGCGGGCCAAAGAACTGTTTGGCGCCGATCTGATGACCACACGGGACTACCGCGAGATTCTGGCTCGACCGGATATCGACGCAGTGATCATCGCCACCCCGGACCACTGGCATGTACCGATTGCCATTGACGCGATGAAGGCGAAGAAGGACGTGTATCTGCAGAAGCCGATGATCCACAAGATCAGCGAAGGTAAACCGCTGATGGAGGAGGCAAAGAAAAGCGGACGCATTCTTCAGGTGGGCAGCCAGTATGTCAGTTCGGCCATCTACCGCCAGGCGCGCGACATCGTTCAGAGCGGACAGATTGGGCAGATCACAATGGTGGAGGCGTGGCTTGACCGCAACACGGCCACTGGCGCATGGCAGTATACGGTGGCACCGGACGCCAGCCCGACGACTGTGGATTGGGACCGGTTCCTGGGCTCAGCCCCGAAGCGGCCTTTCGATGCGACCCGCTTTTTCCGCTGGCGCAACTACAACGACTACGGCACCGGGCTGGCGGGCGATTTGTATGTGCACCTGCTATCGGGCCTCCATTTCGTGACGAACTCAAAGGGGCCGCGTAGCGTGTATTCCACCGGAGGGCTTCGGCATTGGAAAGACGGCCGCGATGTGCCCGACGTGATGCTTGCGCTGTTTGATTATCCGGAGACAAAAGAGCATCCGGCATTCAACCTGGCCTTGCGGGTGAATTTCAAATGCGGGGAGCCGGAAGAGCGCTTCGGCTTCCGGTTTGTGGGAACCGAAGGCAGCTTCACCACCAGCTACGACACCCTGGAGATGGTACGCACGCCCGATGAGAGCGCCCCCGGCTACACCATTGGCACCTTCCCCAAGGCCATGCAGGATGCGTATTTGAAGGAGTACAACGAGAAGTATCCGGAGATGGTGCGCAAGAACAAGGGCCGGGTGGTGGAGAACAGTTCGTTTAAGGCCAGCGCGGGGTATAGCGCGCATGTGGCTCACCACGAGGCGTTTATGGAGGGTGTACGGACGCGGAAGCCAGTGGTGGAAGATGCCGTGTTTGGCATGCGGGCGGCCGGACCGGCGCTGCTGTGCAACGAGAGCTACTACCAAAAGAGCATCCTGTACTGGGATCCGGAACGGATGGAGCCGGCGAAGAGCTAGGCTCGTCATTACTTCCGGGTGGGGGAAGCGGATTGAGCGGCGCAGTCAAGACGGTGTTCCAACGTATCTCCTTTGCGCGGATATGGTTTCTGTGGCCGCTGGCGCTGTGGATGTGTGTGCATGCTGGGGCACAGGGAGCGCCGCCGGCCGCGACAGAGGCCAATCCGCAATCAACTGCCTTCCAGCCAGGTAAGCATTATTGGGAACGCGGCGCGGCAGCCATGAAAGACGTGCTGGCGCGGATGAACAACTATTCCTGCATCATGCACATCACGCGGTTTCAGCAGGGACGCCGCGACCCAATCCTCAGACAGGTGGATACTGTGCGGCTGCAGGTGACATCGCGCGACGGAACGGAATCGTTCGCGCTACCGGGAAGGGACGCCGCGAGCAGCAATCCCAGGGATCTGGTGAGCACGGGACTGGTGAGCAACGGTTTGTTCCAAGGCTACGCGCACTCGCTGTTTGTGGAGCGCAACGTCCAAAGCCTGCAGTTTCTGGGGATAGACGGAGACGCCACGCGCGGATTGCTGCGCTACCGGTTCACTCTGGATCCGGTACGCGCGCCGATGCTTCTGCGGCAGCCGCAAGGTGAGATAAGCATCCCGGTGAAGGGCGAATTCTGGATATCGCAGAAAGACTTCCTGTTGCGGCGGATGATGATTGAGAGCGCGGGTAAGGTTCCGAAAGCCGGCATCCAACGCTTGTTGTACGTCATGGATTGGGGCGTTGTCGTGACGCTATCCGGACGCTTCCTGCTACCGCAATCGGCGGAACTGTGGGTGTTCCAGGCAAGCGGGGAGGTGCTCCGCAATGACGTGGCGCTGGCGCAATGCCGCGAGTACCTGGCCGAGAGCACCATCCGCTTTGAACCGGAGGAGCCGGACGCGATCGACGAGGAAGAGGCACCGGCGGACACGCTGATTGCGGCGCAAGCCAGCGAAACCTCTGAACCTGTGGCCGCGGGATTCCTGCCCGCTGGGCTGAAGTTGGAACTGCGAGTGATGGAAGATTTGAACCTGGCGTCCGCGTCAGTAGGCGATGTGTTCCAGGCCCTTCTGGAAAGCCCCGCTGTCCACCGGGGGAAAACATGGCTGACACGCGGGACGCAGTTTGAAGGACGCATCCGGCGACTGGATCGATACGAGCGTCCCTATCCACACACCGTGCTGTGGCTGGAGTTCCCCACTATCCGTGGACGAGGCCAGGAGTACAGTTTTCTTGCCGACCTGAAGAAACGGGACGCTCTGCCGGGTCTGGTGAACGAGATTCCTGGCGCAGCGCGCAGACCGACAGCCACATCAACAACAGCTGGGGGTTACGACTCGCTGGGATCGGCACAGCCCGGGTACCGGTCAGTGCTAGGCGTGGGCTCGTTTCTCTTCGCTGGGGGTGAAGGGCGGATACCCGCGGGGTACAGAATGGAATGGGAGACCGTGCCTGCACTGCGGTAAGGGTTGCAGGGCGGACGCTCAACTGTAACGATTCTGTAACAATTTGGGTGTCGTGAGACACTGGGGCTAATGCCTACACTTGCTGAGTTCTTCCGGTTGTTTGCGTGCTTGGTGCTGGCAGCTGTGCTGCCTTCGTATGCACAGGTTGCCGGGGGTCCGAGGGAGCCGCTTCCGAAGCCCAAACTGGTGCTGACGGTGATGGTTGACCAGCTTCGCTATGACTATCTGATGCGCTGGAACAAGGAGTACCGAGGCGGCTTCCGGATGCTGCTGGACCGCGGGGCCAATTTCACGGACGCGCACCTGGGACACTATCCTTCCGTGACGGCCATCGGACACTCCGCTTTGTTGACCGGAGCTTATCCGGTGAACAGCGGCATTGTGGGGAACGATTGGTATGACCGCGAAAGCGGCAAGAAGGTGGAGAGCATCACCGACTTCAACGAGACCAATTATGGGGCCGAGAATGACGGGGCGGGTGCGTCTCCGCGGCGCATGCAGGTGAGTACGGTGGGCGACCAGCTGAAGATGGCCGTCAGCGCTGACCCGGATACCGTGCCGCCTGTGGTGGTGGGCGTTTCCCTGAAGGACCGCGGTGCGATTCTGCCTGCGGGGCACATGGCCGAAGGCGCTTTCTGGTACGACCGGCAGACGGGCGACTTCGTATCGAGCACCTACTATTTCAAGGAAGTTCCCGCTTGGGTACAGAGCTTCAATGCGAGGAAGTTGCAGGACCGCTACCTGGGCAGGAACTTTGAGTGCGAGGGGATGGCGGAGCCCATTACCAAGGTGCCGGGTACGCGTGGGCCGATGTACTATTCCTCCCTGTGGAATACCCCCTACTCCAGTGAACTGATCGCTGAGTTTGGCAAGGCGGCGGTGGAACACTACCGGCTGGGCCAGCGCGGCGCCATTGACCTGCTGGCCCTGAGCTTTTCCGGCAACGACAGCCTGGGCCATCGCGATGGACCCGACGCCCGCAGCGTTCGCGAAATGACACTGGCCACTGACCGGATTCTGGGCGAGTTCTTCACTTGGTTAGATGCCAAAGTGGGGATGGCCAACGTCCTGGTGGTGCTTTCAGCTGACCACGGTGTGGGGCCGATTCCAGAAGTAAACCAGGAGCGCAATATGCCGGGCGGCCGACTGAACCGGAAGTCTCTGTTTGACCCGCTGGAGAATGCGCTAGCTGCAAAGTACGGCCAAGGGAAGTGGATTGTGGGAACGGCGGGGAGCTCGCCGTACCTGAACTACTCGCTCATGGAGGAAAAGCAGTTGCAACCCAGCGACGTGCGCGCTTTCGCCGCGGCAGAGCTGATGAAGGTGGACGGTGTGGCCAGGGTGTTCACACGGGACCAGCTGCTGATGGGCCAGACGCCTTCCGATGAGGCCGCCCAGCGGGTACAGAAGAGCTTTCACCCGAAACGTTCCGGTGACCTGGAAGTGCTGCTGGAACCCTATTGGATTGGCGATGGATCACGGGCGACCCATGGCACGCCATACAGCTATGACACGCACATTCCCATGGTGTTCATGGGGCCCGGGGTACGCGCTGGATATTACGATGCAAAGGTGATGATGCAGGATATCGCGCCCACGCTTGCCAACCTGCTTGAAGTGGAAGCACCCAGTGGCAGTGAGGGCCGCATCCTGCACGAAATGTATGGTGTGGGCAGCACAGCGCCTCGCCGAGGCTCTTCGTCAGGACGCTAACGGGACCCGCATGATAGGCTTGCTGAATGCCTAAACGCCGCCTGTCAGCCATCGTCGGGACGCTGCTGCTGTCCTGCTTTCTGTGTCTGGCCCAAAGCCCGCGCGAGCCAATTCCAAACACAATGCCATTTGTGTACCGGACGGCCGACGGCGTGGCGCTTGACTTGCAGGTAATGCGGCCCCCCGCGCACTTCACAGGGGTCCGTCCGGCCATCGTCTATTTCTTTGGTGGTGGGTGGAGCAATGGAACGGTGATGCAGTTTGTGCCCTTTGGCAAGGAACTGGTAGCGCGCGGAATGGTAGCAGTTTTTGTAGACTACCGCGTGAGCAGCCGCCACAAGACGACTCCCGCTCATTCCACCAAGGACGCGCAAGCTGCCATGCGGTATGTCAAAAGAAACGCGACAAAACTCGGCATCGACCCGAATCGAATTGTTGCAGCCGGTGGATCCGCTGGCGGTCAACTGGCGCTAGCCACCACGCTGGTTGCGCCTCTGGAGGCGGATGAACTTTCGCCGGCCGCCAATCTGCTAATTGGCTACAATCCTGTGGCGGACTTACGCGACGAACGCTGGGCCAAGCGCTTCGGCAAGGATGCAGGGGTAATCTCGCCGGCTGCGTTCGTGCGTAGCGGCATGCCCGCCGTGCTGATTTTCCATGGCACAGCGGATACTACGGTTCCCATCCAGCAAGTGAAGGACTTCTGTGCGGCCATGCGCGCGGCAGGGAATGATTGTCAGGTGGAGGAAAGCGAAGGCGCCAAGCATGGCTTCTTCAACTACGGCCGCGACGACAACCGATGGTATAGCCCGGTATTGGCAAAGACGATTGCGTTTCTAACTCAGCACAAGTACGTAGAGTAAGCCCTTGGGATTCCGATACACTGGGGGCATGACTGGACTATTAAGCGGACGGAAAGCCCTGGTAACGGGCGCCAGCAAGGGCGTAGGTAAGGGCATTGCCCTGGAATTGGCCAAGGCGGGGGCCGCGGTGGTGGTGAACTACCGTGGCGATGAATCCGGCGCCAAGGCCACGGCCACACAGATTGCGGACCTTGGCGGCAAGGCCTTCATCGTCCAAGGGGATGTAGGTAACTCCGGCGATGTAGAGCGAATGTTCGATACCGCCGTGAACGCCATGGATGGCCTGGATATCGTGGTTGCCAATGCCGGTGTGCAGACCTGGAAGCCCCTGCTTGACATCACAGAGAAGGAATGGGACCTGGTGATTGACACCAACCTGAAGGGATCCTTCCTGTGTACGCAGTTTGGAGGCCGCTACATGAAGGACCATGGCGGTGGCGACATCATCCTGATTGGCTCAGGGTGCAACAAAATTGCCTTCCCTTCCCTGTCTTCGTACACCGCAAGCAAGGGCGGCATAGAGATGTTCACGAAGGTAGCGGCGGCGGAGTTAGGCGCCTTCGGGGTAAAGGTGAACTGCGTGGCCCCAGGCGCCATTGAAATTGAGCGGACAAAGACCGAGATGGAGGATTACTCCACCACTTGGGGCAACGTGACACCGCTGGGGCGTGTGGGTTACCCGGCGGATATAGGCAATGCATGCGTGCTACTTTGCTCAAAACAGGCGTCGTTCATCAGCGGGCAGACCGTGTGGGTAGATGGTGGCGTGTTTTCCAAGCTTATCTGGCCCAGCAGTCTGCAAGAAGTGTAGGTCCCAATCCGCGGAGGGGCGGCCGAAACTTCCGCCCCGCAGTTTCCCAGATGCGCTTGATGGCAATGGCAGGGTTAGCCTTTCTGCTTGCAGCAGCGATGGGGATGGCGCACGCGCAGGCGTTGACCGAAGCGCAGGAGGAATGGCGGAAGTACAGCGCGCGCGGTGTCGATTTGTATTCCAATTCCAGCCCGGAACGGTCACGGTGGCTGGCTGCCCGCGCTGGCGCACTGTTGGAGGATTATCGCCATACAGGGCTGTTCGCCGAGGCATCCACCGGAAACAAGGTGGCGCCTGAAAGGCCCGTCCGGATGGTCCTGTTCCGGGATTTCGCCAGCTACCTTCCTTACCGCATCGCCGCCGATGCGCCAGCCTTCCACATCGGTGGGATGGGCCGCAGCCTGGTGCTGCTGCAGGATGTCAACGAGGGAATGGACGAGATTGTCGCGCATGAGTTCTTCCATGTGTACGCCGATCAAGCCGGAATGCGGCTGCCCGTATGGGCGGCCGAGGGCTTGGCGGACTACTACTCCACGATGCGCCGGGAGACCGGCGATGATGGCGTTGCCCGCCTGTTGATCGGGGATCCGGTTAGGCGGCACGATCGAATGCTGCAGATCTCCGGCAAGACGGAGATTGAACCGGCAAGCCTGTTCGCCGTAACGCATGATGCGCGTCATCGGGGTGGCAGCCCCACGGCTGCGGAGTTCTACGCAGAGTGCTGGCTGGTGGCTCACCTGATGATGACGGATCCCCGCTGGCGGACTGATCTCGCGGGCTTTTTGAGAGCCACGGGACAGCGATCCAGCGAGGCAGCGCTCGCGGCGGTCTACAGTGTGGAACCGGAGACGCTACGCGATGCAGCCCGGAAGTATCGGCTAGCTGGTAAGTTCACAACCCATGCGATCGAGGTTCCGGTAGATGGCCCGGTGAGGGTAGCCGAAGTGGAATTGCCGCCTTGGGAACTGCGACTGCTGCTGGCTGATGTGCTGGCCTATCGCGGACGATTCGAGGCTGCCCATCACGGTTATCTGGAACTGAAACGTGAGTTCCCGGATGTCCCCGAAGTGCGGGAATCCCTGGCACAACTTGCGCTGGCGCGGCAGAACCTGGAAGAGGCTGCAGTGCACTTCGCGGAGGCTGCGCGCCTGGGAAGCCAAAGCGGGGAAGTCTACTTCCGGCTAGCGACCTTGCGTTGTGGGATGCAATCGGAGGAGGCACAATGCATGGACTGGCTGAAGGACGCCATGCGCCTGAATCCGGCAAACCAGGAGTATCGCAAGTACGCTGTGGATTTCGCCCTGAACATGAGGCATTTCCCATTGGCGTTGCAGTGGATGGAGCATCCGCCATTGCCTGAGGACAAAGGAAGCTTTGACTGGTTGCACAAGCAGGCTTACGCGTTGTATCACATGGAGGATTTCGACGGAGCGCGAGCCCGCATTGAAGAAGCGCGCGCGCTTCCGCTTCACCAGGGACGGCTGAAGATGCTACGTGACCTGGAGCGAGCCATCGCGGACCGGGAAGAGTTTTCCATGCAGATGGAACTGTTTCGAGAGGCAAATGCAGAGAGTCATGCGCCGCAGCAGCGCGCGCTCACTCGATTACTGGAGCGTTTCGCCGGCAGTGACAACGCCGTCATTGAATCGGGATGGCTTCAGGAGGTCAGTTGCGAGGAAAACGCATTGTGGTTGCTGGTGGATAGCGCGTCTGGGAGGCGTAGATTACGTATTGAGAATCCGATGGACCTGATGGTGTTGAAGGGCACGCAGCGGATGCGCGAGTTGGAGCTTGTTTGCGGTCCGGCTGGAGCGGCGAAGGTTCGAGTGGGCTACCTTTGGGATAGCGCCGCGGTGGAAGGAGTCCTGCGCCTGCTGCAGTTTGATGCCGCACCAGATCATTGACTCAATCAACGGACCGCGGGTATCCCTGAGATAGTTGATCGAATGTGGGGCGCTTTCGCGCGTAACGAAGGGAAGCTTGTTGCGTGCATCCTGTGTCCCAGGATGCGCGAGACTTTGCAAGAGAGGAGCCCCGATGTTGAAGGATCCAACGCCTAGCGCGGCTGTTACCATCCGCATGCCGAACGTGCATCTCCCCATGAATGGCGGAGTTGCTTCGGGTAAGATAGGGAGCATCTGGAACGCATCTGCCAAGCTGGCACCGGTGCGCCAATCATTGGGGAGAGGGATGCGCCCCATGACGAGTAACGATGAACGGGATGCAGAACTGAGCGTTACCCAACTTCTGCATGATTGGAAGAACGGCGACGAGAGTGCGCTGGATTCGCTCACGCCGATTGTGTATGACGAGTTGCTGCGCATCGCGCGGCGGCAGTTGCGCAGCGAACGACAGGACCATACCCTGGCCCCAACCGCGCTAGTGCATGAAGCCTGGATGCGCATGTTGAACCAAAACCGAGCTGACTGGCGGGACCGTACGCACTTTTTCGCGCTGGCGTCTCGCTTCATGCGGCGGATCCTGGTGGACTACTCCCGGAACCACAAGGCCCAGAAGCGGGGGGGGGCGGCAGTGAAAATTTCCATGGACGAGGGCTTCGATGTGGGACAGCCGAAGGACGCATCCATCAGTGCGTTGGATGACGCCCTCACCGCACTGTCTGAGTTTGACGACCGCAAGGCAAAGGTGATTGAACTGCGTTATTTCGGCGGGCTTACCGTAAACGAGATCGCGGAACACATTGGCGTATCGGTGGCTACCGTGGGCCGGGAGTTGCGCATGGCGCAAGCCTGGCTGCACAGGGAGATGTGTGCAAACGAATAGCAGGCGAAGCCCAAAGAACGGATTCACATACCATGGACGCGGCGCGCTGGGGACAGATTGAAGAACTGTTCCATGAAGCAATGGATGTGGACGAGCGCGCGCGTACCGCGTGGCTGAAGCAGCGCTGTGGGAACGACCATCGCTTGCGGGAGGAAGTGAGCTCACTGCTGGAGCATGAAATGCCCGCCGAGGAGGAAATCCGTCATCTGGTGCGGGATGCGGTGCAGCGGATTGAACCGGAGCCAAAGCGGCCTGCAGGGCCGGGCGTGGGCGATAATGTCGGCCCATACCACCTCATCAAGGAAATCGGCAGCGGCGGCATGGGAGTGGTGTACTTGGCCATCCGGAACGATCCGCAATTCTTCCAAACGGTAGCAATCAAGATTTTGAGGCGCGAGTTTGATACGTCCATGCTGGCATCGCGCTTTCTGCGGGAGCGCCAGATTCTGGCCACGCTCAGCCATCCGAATATCGCGCGCGTACTTGACGGCGGCAACACGCAGGATGGCACGCCATACCTGGTGATGGAGTTCATCAGCGGCAAACCGATCACCGCACACGCAGCGGAGAAGAAGCTTAGCATTGAGGAACGCATCCGCCTGTTCCAGAAAGTATGCGAAGCCGTCCAGCACGCACACCGCAACCTGGTGATCCATCGTGATCTGAAGCCGGGCAACGTGATGGTGGCAGATAACGGCGAGCCCAAGCTGCTGGACTTCGGCATCGCAAAGCTGATGGGTCCAGAACTGCTTCCCCTGGAGTTGCCGCCTACCGAAACCCAGTGGCGGTTGATGACCCCGGACTATGCCAGCCCGGAGCAGTTGAATGGCGAAGGGCTAACGACGGCCACCGATGTTTACAGCCTGGGAGTGTTGCTTTACGAGCTACTGTCCGGTGAGCGCCCATTCCAGTTCAAGACGCGTGACCCGATGGAGTGGGTGGAGTCAATCTGTTCGCGCGAACCGGAGTTGCCCAGCAAATCAAAGGCGCTAAGCCCCCGCGACCGGCGTCTGATGCAAGGCGACCTTGACCAGATTGTACTGAAAGCGCTAAGCAAGGAACCCGGGCAGCGCTATGGCTCAGCGTCTCGACTTGCTGACGATCTGGAGCGCTTCCTACAAGGAGATCCGGTAGAAGCGCACAGGGGTACAGTGCGATACCGCGGGATGAAGTTTATCCAACGTCATCGCCTGATGCTGTCCATGGCCAGCCTGGTAGTGATGGCGCTGGTAGGCGGAATCGCCACTACCACGTGGCAAGCGCACCAGGCAGAACGCCGATTCCAGCAATTGCGCAGCTTTGCCCATGCGGTTGTGTTTGAGTTGGACGACCATATCCGTGTGCTTCCGGGCTCGACCAAAGCGCGGGGAGCGCTAATTCGCACATCGCTGCAATACCTGGACAATCTCTCTGGAGATTCTGGCGGAGACCCTCACCTGATGGCGGAGTTGGCGCGAGCCTATCGCAAGATTGGAGATGTGCAGGGGTCACCGTTTCAACCGAATTTGGGGGACACGGCGGCAGCGGAGATCAGTTACCGCAAGGCGCTCCAGTTAGCATTGGGAGCATCGAAGGCTGCTCCCCGCAACCTCGAATTGTTGCTGGAAGCACCCGAGAGCCAGTTCGCGCTGGGACGCCTGCTGGCGCATTCGGGTGGCTTGCAGGAAGCTGCTTCCTTGTACGAGGAGGCAACTGGCCGGGCTGAACGGCTGGCCCGCGAACACAGCTACGACGCGCGTGTTACTGAGCTTCGCAGTCGCGGAGCGATGTATCTGGGCGATGTGCGCATGCTGAACGGCGAGCCGGATAAAGCACTGGAAAGCTACCGTTTCGCCACGCGGGTGCTGGAGGCGGCCAACGCCACGGAACCTGCCACGATGCGGGAGATTTCCAGAGCCTACGCGCGGTTGGCCGACGCTAAAGCGGCGACAGGACAGCTACGGTTGGCGATTCAGCACTATGAACGCTCAATTGATTTGCGCCGAACGCTGGCACGACGCTTTCCCAACGACGACGAGTATCAGCGGGACTTGTTCAATGCCTACATTTCCGTCGGTGCCCTCTGGGGGGCTCCGCGGGCACTCAGCCTGCAGGACAAAGTGACGGCCCGGCAGTGGTTCGCCAGAGCTCTGGTGATTGCCGAGGATCTGGCGGACAATGACCCAGCGAGTAGCCGTGCCAAGGTGGACGTCGCATTTGGCCGGGCCCACCTTGCGGAATCCCTTCCCCAGTCACAACTGGACGACGCCATCACCATGATGCGTGGTTCTGTGCGGATCTTCGATGAGATTGTGGCTGCATCGCCGAAGAACGTTGGGTACAGGCAGTGGCAGGCAAGACGCTACGAAGGACTCGCGCGACTCCTTCAGGAGGCCGGCCAATTGCGTGATGCCCTTACTGAGCTTGAGCGCGCGTTGGAAATCCGGCGGCTGGTGCTGGATGACGAACCCACGCGCACCGACGTTCAACTGGAACTAAGCGCCGCCGCCTGTTCGATCGCTGCCCTGAGAATGCAACTGAATGACACGCGAACGGAGGAGTCGCTTGCGGAAGCGCAACAATGGCTGGCGGTACTAGAGAGCAGTCCTCCCACCCTTAGCACCGTGACGCAGTGCGGGGAATGCTACGAGGTGTTCGCGCAGGCATCAAGGCGTTCCGGTGATGGCAGACAGGACGAATGGCTTGGCAAAGCGGCCGTCGCATGGCAAACATGGCGTGAGCGTGGCGTGGCTACCCCCTACACCCTCGCCAGGCTGCGTAAGCTGCAACCCATGACGACCCAGGTGGCCGAAGTTCGTCATTAAGCGCTCCGCAACCGCATACGCTGCCAGCGACCGTTGCGAGCATGCGGCCATTGCTTGCGAGTGGTCTGTTCGGCTACGCTGGAGACGCGGCATGCATACATTAAGCCGGATAGGCGTGGCCATCGAAAGCGATCTTCTGGAGCGCTTTGACAGCCACATTGAACAGTTAGGCTATGAGAACCGGTCAGAAGCGTTCCGGGACCTCATTCGGGCGTCGCTTACCACGAAGGCAGCTGAGGATCCAACTGAGCCTGCTGTGGGGACGCTGACGCTGCTGTACGATCATCACGTCGGCGGCCTGGCGGGAAAGCTTACGGAATTGCAGCACGATTCGGAAAGCGTGATTCTATCCACCATGCATGTACACGTGACGCATCACTTGTGCCTGGAAGTGATTGTGTTGCGCGGGCAGGTGGGGCAGATGGAGACGTTGGCGGGCTGCCTGGGCAGTTTGCGTGGCGTGCGCCACGCAAAGCTGGTGATCGCCGCCGCGGGGAGCCTGGCATGATCGTGGGCGTAGGCGTGGATCTGGCCGAAGTGGAGCGCATCCGGCAATCCTTTGAGCGCTATGGCGCGCGCTTTCGAGATCGTATCTACACGCCACTGGAAATTGCCTACTGCGAGCGTAAGGCGAACAAGTACGAACGCTACGCCGCACGCTTCGCCGCTAAGGAAGCTGGCATGAAGGCGATTGGCACGGGCATGCGAGGTGGCGTTCGCTGGCAGGATTTTGAAGTGGCTAACCTGCCCAGTGGAAAGCCGACATTGCGTTTCCACGGGAAGGCCGCTGAGTACGCTGCCCGGATGGGAGTGAACAATGTCGCGTTGTCCATGACCCACACGACTGATACGGCGCTAGCCCACGTGATTCTGGAAGCACTGGCCACCGCCACGCTGGCATCGGCGAAGGCCTGACAACCAGCGCTTGACAGAACAGATGAAGCCCCTCCCCCGCGATAAAATATCGGCAAGCATGCGTCACGACGTCGCGAGAGCAGCACGGGAGCCATGGACATGACGGCCAGCCTGCTCCTACTGCTGGGCGGAGTGGGACTATTTTTGCTGGGCATGACCTTGCTGACGGATGGGTTGAAGTCCTTTGCCGGCGACTCACTGCGCAAGGCTCTGGTGCGATTCACAGGGACGCCCGCGACAGCCTTCACTTCCGGGGTGCTGGCAACAGCGCTGGTGCAATCCTCCAGCGCTACCACGGTGACCATGATTGGGTTTGTGTCGGCTGGGTTGTTGAGCTTTCCCCAGGCCTTGGGCGTCATTCTAGGGGCAAGCCTGGGCACCACAAGCACCGGATGGCTGGTGAGCGGCCTTGGACTGAAGGTGAGTATTGGGCAGTACGCGCTACCTCTGGTGGGGGTAGGCGCCTTCCTGCGGTTGTTAGCACCGCAGCGGTGGCGGCAGATGGGCATCGCCTTGGCAGGCTTTGGACTGATCTTTCTGGGCATCGACGTGCTGCAGGAGGCCATGCAGGGCGCTTCGGGCTTTGTTGACTTCAGCGTATTGCCCGGCGGACTTGCCGGCATCGCGGCGGGCGTTGGACTGGGCATTGTCCTGACGGTGTTGATGCAGTCGTCCAGTGCCGCCATTGCCACAGTGCTTACCGCGCTGCACACCGGATCGCTGAACTTTGAGCAAGCAGCGCTGTTCGTCATTGGCGCTCACATCGGGACCACGGTCACCGGTGCCCTAGCAGCCATCGGTGGCAGCATTCCAGCCAAGCGCACCGCGTTGGCGCTTGTGCTCTTCAACGCGAGTTCAGGCTCCCTTGCCATTCTGCTGTTGCCGCTGTTCTTCCGTATGCTCTCCTGGGCGCAACAAGACGCACTTCTGCAACCCGGCGCCATCAGTTTGGCCGCGTTTCACACGCTGTTCACGTCTGTCGGAGTGGGTGTCCTGTTCCCCTTTATCGGGCGCTTTTCGCGCCGCGTTGAGCGATTGCTTCCTGAGCCTGAGGACAAGTTGACAGGCAACCTGGACAAGAGCCTGCACTCACTGCCGACCGTGGCTTTGGAGGCCCTCCGCCGAGCATTGCGGGCAGTGGCGGTAGACCAGTTCCGGCTGCTGCGCGAGGGACTTGCTCCCGGTGGAGCCGCAGAGGCTGAGATCCGCCGGGCCAAGTCAGAAGCAGCACTAGAGAGAGCGGAGGCATTCTTTGCCAAGATCCCGCTGGTTTCGGAGCATCAAGGGGTATCCGGGCTTCGCGTGGCTTTGCTGCACTCACTGGATCACCTGACACGGCTGCTTCCTTATAGCAGTACCCCAGAGCACTTGCGACGCATGGTGGCGCACCCGCGCCTTGCCCCGGCAATGCAGCAATCCCGCCAACTCCTGCAGCGCGCCATTGATGGATTGGAAGGAAACCTTGCGGACAACTGGCTGGGCGAGATGGAACAGAGTGCTGAACATCTTGCCTCGCTTAGCAAATGGGAGCGTCCCGCCTTGCTGCAGCAGACGGCAAGTGGGGATTGGACGGCCTCCGATGCCCTGGACGCGCTGGACGTGCTGCGCTGGTTGAGCAAGGTAACCAATCACGCATGGCGTATCGCGCACTACCTTAGCGGGTCCGCCAATGGTGCGGCGATGCCTACGCCGGAAGCATGGGCATTGATGGAGAACGACGCAGCATGACGAGGGAGAGCGGCACGCCACCGCCACCGCTAAGTGCCCCTTGGACAGCCACAACTTGCCCATGAGAGACTCGCAGAATACGGGAGAACCCCACGATGCCCGAACCCATCACCTTACTTGCACTGGCCAGTTATGAGAAGGGCCACGATTTCCTGCGTGAGGCCAAGCGACAGGGCGCCCGCGTACTGCTGCTCACTTCGCATTCGCTTGAACGCGAAGCCCAATGGCCGCGGGAGTGCATCGACGAGGTGTTTTACATGCCTGACCACAACAAGCAGTGGGACCCTGTTCAGGTGCAGGCAGCGGTGAGCTATCTGGCGCGCCGGGAGCAAATCCAACGGATTGTACCCCTGGATGATTTTGACCTCGAATGCGCTGCGCACCTGCGCGAACATCTGCGTGTGCCGGGCATGGGCGCATCCACCACCCGCTACTTCCGCGACAAGCTGGCGATGCGCATGCGGGCGCAGGAAGCTGGCATTGCCGTGCCGGAGTTCGTGGGAGTGCTGAACGACCAGGCGGTGCACGCGTTCCTGGATCGTGTTCCCGCGCCATGGCTGCTGAAGCCGCGTTCAATGGCTGGCGCCATCGGTATCCGCAAGACCCATTCCAAGGAAGAGTTCTGGCACTGGAGCGACACTTTGGGCGATGAACGGAGCCACTACCTGCTGGAGCAGTTTGTGCCCGGTGACATCTGCCACGTGGACTCCATCGTCTACGAGAACCAGTTGCTGTTTGCCTGCGCCAGCGTCTACGGACGCCCCCCTCTGGAGGTGTCGCATGATGGCGGCATCTTTACCTCCCGTACCATCGAGTATGGAAGCACGCTGGAGCAGGTGTTGCTGGAAAGCAACGCGCGCGTACTTCCCGTGCTGGGTCTTCTGCGAGGCGTGGCGCACACTGAGTTTATTCGCGCGCATGACTCCGGAAAAATCTACTTTTTGGAAACCGCGGCCCGTGTAGGAGGAGCGCACGTGGCCGATATGGTAGCCGCCGCCACGGGCGTGAACCTGTGGGAAGAATGGGCCAAGATCGAAGTAGCGGGAGGCAAAGCCCCCTACGCCATCCCAGATTCACGTCAGGATCACGCAGGCCTGCTGGTGTCGTTGGCGAGACAGGAGTGGCCCGATACCTCTCACTGGCAGGAACCCGAACTGGTGTGGCGGATGCAGAAGAAGCATCACGTGGGTTTGCTGTTCCAGTCTCACTCTCACGATAGGATCGGGCAGTTGCTGGATGACTTCACACGGCGCGTGCAGCAGGATTACCACGCGAGCGCTCCGCCGAAGGAACGCCCCACGGACTAGACCTGCGTTTGGCCTTCTGATAGGCCTGTCCGCGTGGCTGCACAGTTTCACGGGCAAGCCGATACAATGGTGGCCATATTCACCCTGGAGGATTTCCCACGATGAACCGGCGTACTCTTTTGAGCGGCTTACCCCTGTTGGCAACCGCGGCACCCCTGATCGCGGGCACGCGCAGTGAAGATATGTTCGGCAAGAAGGCGCGCCTGAAGCCTGCCATCTGCGCCTACTCCTACCGCAAGGAACTAGCCGCGAAGAGCCTTACGTATTCCGATTTGGTCCGCATCGCCGTGGATCATGATGTGGATGGCTTGGACCTCACCGTCTACTGGTTCCCCTCCACGGAAGACACTTTCCTGATGCCCTTGCGCCGTCTTGCCTATGTGAACGGCGTGGAGATCTACAGTATCTCTGTCCGCACCAACCTCTGCCAGCCGGAAGCAGGCAAGCGCCAGGAGCAGGTACTGGAGATCATGAAGTGGGTGGACGTGGCTGCGAAGCTGGGCGCGGGTCACATCCGGATATTTGGCGGAAACGTGCCCAAGGGCCACACTGAGGATGAGGCGGCTGGCTGGTGCGTGGACGTGCTGCGCCGCGCTTCTGATTATGCGGGCAAACACGGCGTGATCCTGGGCCTGGAGAACCATGGCGGCATCACTGACTTCGCTGAGCGCATCGTGGAAATTGTGACGAAAGTGAACTCTGACTACGTGGGCATCAACCTGGACACGGGCAACTTCAAGGAACGCCCGATTCAACAGATCGAGATGTGCTTGCCCTTCGCCGTGGCGGCACAATACAAAACGAAGATGGCGGCCGAGAATTCGAAGGAGCGCGTTCGCTCAGATTGGGACAAATTGACTGGGATGTTCGCCGCCAGCGGTTACAAGGGCTATCTGGCTGTCGAGTACGAAGATACGGAACCCACGGAGACGGCCATGCCGCGCCTGCTGGCTGAGCTTCGCCGGCTTTGCCTGAAGCACAGCACTACCCGATCCTAGTCGCCCGCTGGTGGCGCTGGCAGCTGCGGAGAGGATTGCGCCGCCAGTGCCACCGGCAGCGAGACAGTGAATCGCGTGCAGCCCGGACGGCTATCCACGTCAATGTAGCCTTGGTGCTGCCGTGTCACAATGCGGTGCACGATATCCAGCCCCAGACCAGTGCCTTCCCCCACGGACTTGGTGGTGAAGAAGGGTTCAAAGATCCGGCTCTGCAGTTCTTCGGGGATGCCGATGCCATTATCTGTGATGGTCACCAGGACCGCAGTACGCGCGTGCGCTGTCTCCACTCGCAGCACGCCGCCCTCGCCAGGCAATGCATCGATGGCATTATCTATCAGGTTGGTCCATACCTGATTCAGCTCGCCGGGAAGCCCAAACACATCGGGTACTCCGTCAGCATACTTTTTCTCAACGCGCACATTCTTCTTGCGCAGTTTGTGGCCCAGCATGGTGAGTGTCGTCTCAAGCCCTTCGTGCACCTGCGTGGGC
The DNA here is from genome assembly GCA_036821995.1 of Bryobacteraceae bacterium. Lineage (GTDB taxonomy): Bacteria > Acidobacteriota > Terriglobia > Bryobacterales > Bryobacteraceae > JACTMJ01. The sequence goes on along the minus strand of DAISIM010000006.1, from coordinate 122,833 downwards.
TGCTTGTTCAGCGCTCGGTCCATGTGCGAATAGCTCTTTACGCTGGATACGAGCCCGGAAATTCGCTCAGTGGCCGATGCAACCTCCCGCACCAGATTGAAGATGGCCGTGTGCCCTTCCACCCAGCAAAGCACATCAGCAATGGCGCTGGGCGGCGTCTGCGCAGCAATGTCATCCAGGCAGGCGGGCGTGAAACCCGCGTCGACAAATGTCTCCGCCATTTTCCAGCCACCGGCGACACCGCGCGCGTCCAGCCAATCAGTGATTTCGTCCTCACGGCGGGAGCGTTCCAACGCCTTCAACCGTGGGTTCCGTTGCGCCAGCAAGATCTCAGGGAGCCGGCTCAACGACATCAACTGAACTTCGCTCACGTTGTGTCTTCCCAGGCGTACAACACGCTCAGGCATCAGCGAAAGCCGCTCAAGCAACTCGGTGGTGCTGCTACGGATGGCAGCCGCGGGATTGTTCAGTTCATGCGCAAGCCCCGCCGACAGCTTGCCCAGCGCCATCATCTTCTCGCGCTGCTGTTGCAGACGGGTGGCCTCGCGCACACGGTCTGACATGACGCCCACCAGCCGCTGCACCAGCTCCGGAACATGAATGTTCATGTCTGGAAAGCACTCGCGATGCAGCCGCAGAATGCGGCTGCGGACCAGTGCCACCGCGGTACCCGTGTGATGGGTCATGCGTGAGTAGGGCAGCACGCCGCCAGCTTCCCCCCCGCTCATGTCGCCGGCATACACCAATACGCCGTCTGTCTCAATCTGAAACTGCACCTGTCCATCCAGCAGAAGGAACAGATGGTCAGCGGGCATACCTTCGGCAAAGCCACGGTCGCCTGGTTCCATCACCGCGTACTCGGCTTTGTTTAGCAGCCAGGCGATCTGCTCACTGCGCAACCCTTCAAGCAGGCGCACGCCAGACAGGGCAGCAGGATCAAGGGCAATCGCACTCACCCAGTTGGCCGTGCGCTGCTCCCCTCGCTCCGGAATGGCGTCATTCATCTCCACCATCGCGACCTCCCTAAGTAGCACCCCGCTGCCAACGCCGCAACGCCGGTTACAGCGTAGCCAAATGCTGGTGCACAAAGTGCACGGCGACTGAGCCTTCGCCTACGGCTGAGGCCACCCGCTTCACGCTTTCGTGCCGCACGTCACCCGCGGCAAACACGCCAGGAACACTGGCCTCCAGCAGATAGGGCTCTCGCTCCAGCGGCCAACTCGTCAGGTGCTCACCAGGCGTCAAGTCCGGGCCGGTGAGCACGAAGCCCAGCCGGTCGCGCGCCACCATGTCGCCCAGCCAGGCAGTTCGTGGAGCCGCCCCGATGAAAACGAACACGTAATTGGCAGGCTCAACGCGCTCCTCGCCCGTCGCCCGGTTGCGCAGGGTGATGGCCTCCAGATGGTCGCTGCCGGAGCATCGCGCAATCTCGCTTTGGATGAGAACCTCGATGTTGGGCGTCGCTTCGATCCGTTCCACAAGATAATGCGACATCTTGGAGGCCAGCGACCGTCCACGAACGACCATGACCACCCGCGCGGCATAGTCCTTGAAGAACATTGCGGCTTGGCCTGCCGAGTTCCCCGCCCCAACGACGTACACCGTCTGGCCCGCGCAATTGAAGGCCTCAGTCATCGCAGCCCCGTAGAAGATGCCCTTGCCCGCGAAACGCTCAGCACATTCGGCTGGTAGCAGATTCCAGGACACCCCCATCGACAGCATCAATGCATGGCAAGAAATCTCACTGCCGTCTTCCATGCGGATGCGTTTATAGGGCCCGTCGACGGCGAGGCTGGTAGCCTGCGCGGGCGTCAGGATCTCAACACCGAAGCGGCGAGCCTGGGTAACCGCCCGTCTTGCCAGATCTGCCCCGGACAGCCCCACCGGAAAGCCCAGATAGTTCTCAATGCGACTACTTGTACCGGCCTGTCCACCGGGGGCCTCACGCTCAATCAGCACGGTCTTCAGCCCTTCGGACGCCCCATAGACGGCTGCCGCCAGCCCTGCGGGACCACCTCCTACAATCGCCAGATCATAGAAGTTCTGTGTGGCCCGCGCGCCCATGCCTACCCGCGCAGCCACCTCCGCCGGAGTAGGCCCCACCAATCGCTCTCCGTCCGGCAGCAGCACCAGCGGTACCGTGGCGACACCCGCACCAAACTCCTCCAGCATCCCCCTCGCTTCTTCATTGGCATCCGCATCTAAATAGGTGTAAGGAATCTGGTTGCGGGCCAGGAAATCCTTCACCAGATGCGTAGGTTGGCTCCAGCGGGAACCCACCACGCGAAGGCCTCCGTAACCGGGCCTGAAGTCAGCCCGCCAGGCATCCAACAGGTCATCCAGCACCGGGAACAGCTTTTCCTCCGGTGGGTCCCAAGGTTTCAGCAGATAGTAATCCACCTGCGACTGGTTGATGGCGTTGATGGCCGCTTGCGTATCCGCGTACGCGGTCAACATCACTCGCTTGGCCTTGGCATTGATCACGGCGGCGCGCTCAAGGAAGGTGACACCGTCCATCCCCGGCATCCGCTGGTCACTGAGGATCAGCGCCACCGGTTCCTGCTTCAGCCGCAGTTCTTCCAGTGCCTCCAAGGCCGCTGCACCAGAATCAGCGCGTAGCACCCGGTAGTCCTCACCATACTGTTTCCGCAAGTCACGGGCGATGGATCGAAGTACTTCCGGATCGTCATCCACAGTTAGAATCGCTGGTTTCGTCATCAGGCACTCAATCAATTATGTATGGGCGATGCGACGTAAACGCCGCGTGCTCAAGCATTCATTTCAATAAGATCACGGTAATCTCGGGCAGTGGCTCGCGGTAAACTGGGGAACAAGCAATTCCACTCCATTCCTAAGGATGTCAGTCATCTTGAAAAAGTACCACGCCGTCCTGATTTTTTTCTTCGTTGTTGTGGCTGCCGTGGCCTTGAGCACCAGGTCAGCGGACCCCATGGCTGTCCCCCTCACCCGCGTGGCAACAAAACCCACCGCGCTGGATGAATATATCGCCAAACCGGACCCCAGCTACCGCTATGAACTCGTCCATAACCAGAGCGCTGAGGGCGCCACGGCTTTTCTGGTGAAGATGATCTCCCAAACCTGGCTGACAAAGGCCGAAGTGGACCGTCCTGTGTGGGAGCACTACCTCTACGTGTACCGGCCCGATGAAGTGAAGCACTCCACCGGCTTCCTGTTCATTACCGGTGGAGCCAACGACGGCAAACTGCCTCGGCTCTCGCGAGACTTCCTAAACATCGCCAAGGCCACCAATAGCGTGGTAACCGAACTACGCATGGTCCCTAACCAACCCCTGGTGTTCACGGGTGACGATTTTGGACCTCGCAAGGAGGATGAGATCCTGGCTCTTGGCTGGAAGAAGTACATCGAAACTCGCAATCCCAAATGGATTTTTCGGCTCCCGATGACCAAAGCCGCGGTGCGCGCCATGGATACCATCACCAGCCTGCTGGCGAGCGAAGCCGGAGGTGGCCAGACGGTAGACAAGTTCGTTGTTGCGGGCGGCAGCAAAAGGGGCTGGACCACCTGGACCACGGCTGCCGCCGACAAGCGCGTCGTCGCCGCCGTCCCCATCGTGATTGACTTGCTGAACGTGGAGCGCAGCTTTTTCTACCACTACCGCAAATACGGGTTCTGGGCCCCGGCTGTGGGCGACTACTTCCGCGAAGGATTGATGGACCGGATGGACGACCCTGCCTTCCGCGAGTTAATGGCCATCGTGGACCCCTATGCCTATCGCGATCGCCTTACGATGCCCAAGTTCCTGGTGAACGGAAGTGGAGACCAGTTCTTCCGGCCTGAGTCCTCCCGCTTCTACTTCAAGGATCTGCGCGGCGAAAAGCACCTTCGTTATGTGCCTAATGCGGGTCATGATGTGGGCAAAGGTACAGATGCGCTGCCTACGATCATCGCCTACTACCAAACGATCCTCGCCGGCGCCAAGCGTCCATCCATTGACTGGACTGTCCAAAACGACGGCAGCCTGCGCGTAACCGCATCCCCGAAACCAGAGGCGGTCCGCCTCTGGGCCGGGACCAACCCGAAGTTTAACGACTTCCGGATTGACTCCGCGGGTCCCATTTACAAGGCCACCGTGCTGGAAGAAGCTGAACCCAATGTGTGGATTGGCAACGTCCCGAAACCGGACACCGGCTTTACGGCTTTTTTTGTAGAGATGGAATGGAAAGGCCCAGGCCGTTACCCTCTGAAGTTCTCCACTGAGGTGTTGGTGACACCGGAGTCCTACCCAAGCGGACCGCCGGAACCTGGCAAGACCCGGATTGGGCCGGAGAAACAATAGTTAACGTTTGGCACTCGTCGTGCAACACTTTCGTGCGATGAAGAGTCGTACAAATCCAGTACGGATGTTCGAAAGGATGGAAACCATGAAGATACTTCGAATAACAGGGGCTCTGATGCTGGCCCTCCTTCTGTTCGCCCTACCCAATTTGGCACAACAGGCGGAAGGCTCAGAGGACAAGCCGCAGGCACTCTACAACATCACGGTTACCTCGCGAAGCACAAAAGCGATTACCTACCGCGTAAATACTTCCACCAGCGTGGATTTCCGCGGGACGGTCTTGATGAGTAGCGCGGAAGGCCGCGCGAATGTTCGCAGTCGTGATGGCTATGTGGAGGTGCAGGCGGATCTGCGGGATTTGCAGTCACCCACCCGCTTCGGCAACGAGTATCTCACCTACGTGCTTTGGGCCGTGACGCCCCAGGGCCGTGCCATCAGCATGGGCGAAGTGCGCATGGACAAAGGCCGCGCACGGCTGAACGTCACCACAAAGCTGCAGACCTTCGGCATGATCGTGACCGCGGAGCCCTACTTCGCCGTTACCATGCCCAGCAACGTGGTGGTGCTAGAGAACGTCCCCAGTCGCGACACCAAGGGCATGCAGTCAGAGATCGACGCCCGCTTTGAGTTGATTGAGCGTGGCCAGTATGTATTGGAAGCCAACCCCGAGGATCTGAAACCTCTAGAGGCGGAACCCGGAGTACCTTTCGATGTCGTCCAGGCGCGCAACGCGATCCGGCTGGCCAAGATTGCCATGGCGGATAAGTACGCCGCGTCCAGCTATGAACGAGCCCGCAGCTTCATGGAGCGCACCGAGGATTACGTCACCCGCAAGCAATGGCGGCCTTCGGAAACTACGGCTCGCGACGTTACCCAGGCAGCTGAGGACGCCCGCATCATCGCCTTGCGCAAGCGTGAGGAAGAGCGCATCTTCAACGAGCAGGAAGCTGAGCGCGCCAAGGCCGAGGAAGCCCGCCGCCGCGAGGAGGCAGCCAAGCAGCTGGCCGCTGAGCGCGACGTCGCCCGCAAGGAAGCTGAAGAGCGCCAGCGACAGGCCGAACAGCAAAGCCTGATGGCCCAGTTGCAGGCAGAGCGGGAAGCGCGTCAGCGCGCTGAGGCCGAGGCACAGAAGACCGCCGCCCGGGCGGGCGAAGAGGCTGCCCGGCGTCAAGCTGAGCTCTCCGCGCAGCAGGCTGCCCAGTCAGCCCAGCAGGCTGAGCTGTCTCGAGCCGATGCTGAGCGCGCGCGCGCTGAAGCGAACGCCCTCAGGCAGCGGCTGGTGGAGCAGCTGAACCGTGTACTGCAAACCCAGGACACTCCACGCGGCCTGGTGGTGACCATGTCCGATATCCTCTTTGATACGGGCAAGTTTGACCTGAAGCCCGAAACCCGCCAAGCGCTTTCCAAGATCAGCGGCATCCTGAGCTGGACCCCCGGCCTGACTCTTGAGATCGAAGGCCATACGGATTCCACCGGCTCCCAGGCCATCAACGAACGGCTGTCTGAGCAGCGCGCGTCCGCCGTCATGAACTATTTGGTTCAGGAGGGCTTTCCCGCCGCCAACATCAGCGGTCGCGGCTATGCCAGTTCACGGCCCGTTGCGGACAACAATACCCGCGACGGCCGCCAGCGCAATCGTCGCGTGGAACTTGTCATCTCTGGTGACGCCATTGGCGTGGCCATCGGTGGCACGGCCGCGACCAACCAATAGTCCATCCTTCCAGTAGCAAGGGCGCGTTCTCGCGGTACCATACGAGAGGACGCGCCCTAGTTGCTTCTGTTCGCAATCCGCGCCCTTGCCCCCGTATGCCGCCGCCCTCCCCGCACCTGGGCATTGCAATCAACCAACACCTCCGTGGAGTCATCATGCTTCGTTCCTTCCATGCCTTAGGCATGCTGGCAGTCTGCCTAGTGCTGGCGGCAAACGCGCAAACTACCTATTCCGTGGAACCCATACGTCCTGTTTCCGTAGCCGAACCACCCGGCGCAGCGGAGGCGCGCAGTCTTGCGGATAGCACGAAAGCCTCGCCCGCGGAGTTGCTCACCACTGACGAGAGAAGCAATTTCCTGGAAACCGGCCCATATAAGGAAGTGGTGGCGCTGGCCCGTCAGATTGAGAAGCGCTCACGCTATGCGAAGCTCATCTCGATTGGACGGACCCCGGAGGGCCACGAGATGCTTGTGCTGATGGCCAGCAAGAGCCGCGCCTTCACACCGGAACTCGTTCGCAAGAGCGGCAAACCGCTGGTATTCATCCAGAATGCCATCCACTCCGGCGAGGTGGCCAGCAAACCCGCCAGCATGATGCTGATGCGCGATCTTCTGGTGACCGGCAGGCACGCCGCACTGCTTGACCACATGCACGTGGCCAGCATCCTGGTGTTCAACATCGACGGCCACGAGATGGCCAGCCGCTACCTGCGTGTGAACCAGAACGGTCCGCGCGCCATGGGATTCCGTGCCACGGCCCAGCGTCTGAATCTGAATCGCGAGTACGTGAAGGCAGACGCGCCGGAGATGCAGTGCTGGCTTCGCTACTACAACGCCTGGCTTCCCCATCTGCTAATTGACCACCACGTCACCAACGGCATGGATCACCAATACGACCTTACCATCGACATGCCGGAAAATGACGACATCGCCCTCCCTCTTGCCCGCTGGACCCGCGACCGCTTCCTGCCAATCCTCTATCAACACATGGAAGCGGGTGGCCACATCATGGCACCTTACGGCTACTTCGACCCCACGCATCCTGAGCGTGGCTACCGTACACAGATATTCTCGCCGCGCTTCTCGCAGGCCTATGCCGCCGCGCGCAACCGTGCCGGGCTGCTAATTGAAACGCATAGCCTGAAGACCTATCGCACCCGTGTTTGGAGCCACTATGACGTGACGCTGCATGCTCTCCAAGCCATTGCGCAAGATCCGGCGGCACTCGTCAGCGCCACCAACCTTGCGGATGCGGCCACGCGCGGCCTGGGCGGCTCCGACGCGTCGCTGATCCTGGAAGGTAAGCACTCGCAGCAGACGGAAGACTTCGTTTTCCGTGGAGTTACCGTGGAGCAGGCGCCAGCACCCATCGCAGGCGGAACGGTAGCTCGTTACACGCTGCCCCGCACGGAGATCCCCACCAGGCTCTTCCGCCGTCAGGAAGCGGCGGTGGCTGTGCGCGTACCGGAAGCCTGGGCGGTACCCGCTGCCTGGACAGTGGTGGCTGAAAAGCTTTCGCTGCACGGAGTTCCCTTTCAGCGCCTCAGCGCGCCACGCGAAGGCCGCTGTGAGCGCTACCAGTTGTCTGAACCGAAGTTCGCCTCCGTGCCCAGCGAAGGCCGCTTCCCGCTTACAGACATTAAGACGCAAACAGTAGAATCGTCCTGTACGCTCCCCGCCGGAACACTGCTGGTGTCCGCACGCGACGCCAGCGCCCGTATCGCGGCGCATCTGCTGGAGCCGAACGCGCCCGATTCTCTCTTGCGTTGGGGTTTGATGCACTCGCTGTTTGAACGCAAGGAATATTTCGGCGCCTATGTGATGGAGCCCATCGCCCAGCGCATGGCAGCCGAACATCCCACATTGCGAGAACAGTTTGAGCTCCGCCTGCGGGAAGATGCAGCCTTCGCTGCCAGCCCGCGCCTGCGTCTGGAGTGGTTCTACAACCGCAGCCCATACGCTGAACCCGGTTATTTGGAATACCCAATCCAGCGCGTCTGGTTCACGCCACAATAGGCGGTTGCCAATTCGATGTTTGTGCGCGTTCAGTAAGCAATCCGAATGCTGGATGGCGTATCTTCATCCAGGACATCCGGCAGGATTCCTACAAGCTCTGAGATTGGTTGCGCCCGCAACCAGCGCGTTGCGCGGTGCAGAAGGAAGGCGCGCACGGCGGTAATGGTGGCGCGGATATCCGGGTTTACCTTCAGTTCGCGGCCATCGTGAAGGCACACGATATCGCCGCCCCGAATCCGACTGGTGAGATACTCAGCAATCTGTTGTGGAGCCCACTGCCAGTCCTTGGGCATCAAGGACCACTGGACACCCAGCAGCCCGCAATCCTGCTGGGCCGCGCGCATGCCCGGCCAGCGCAAGCCAAATGGTGGCCGGTACAGCCAAGGGCTGAAGCCCAGGGTGTCTTCCAGAATCTCTTGCGCGGCCACGATGTCACTGTACACCGCACCCGGTGTTTTCAGGCAGTAATACGGATGCAGATAGCCGTGGCTACCCACTTCATGACCTCTGGCCACGATGGCTCGTGCAATGCACGGAAGCCTCCGCACATTGGCGCCAAGTAGGAAGAAGGTTGCGCGTACCTGATGGGCATCTAGAAGGTCAAGCAAGCGCGGCGTACTCTCACTGGGACCGTCATCAAAGGTGAGCGCGTAGCGCGGTACTCCGCGCGGACCTCGATGCACGGACGGCGCAAGCAGCGTAGATGACCGGCCGTGCACTGCATAGCTTGCCAGCGCCACCGCGCCGAAACCCAACGCCGCCCACGAAGCCGCCTGTTTTGTCCGCACTCTACAGCAAGATTAGCAGGAATCCCAGATTGCGAGTCGCCAGTGTATCGGCGGTTCAGTCTGGCTTACCTCGCCAAGCAGGTCTGCTGATCCAGTTGCCGGCACTTGGTGTGGATACGTATGGCTTCCTGAACCCTTGGGTGGCGTTCTGGCAGCGCCGCTCGCATCTCGCGCAAACCCTCCTCCAGGTGCTGTACGGCCGCTGTTGGCTTGCCCGCCATCGCTTCGGCCGCACCCAGTAGAAGTTGCGTTTCCGCAGTGCGCCAGTTGTCTTTGGGATATAGCTTCCGCAAAATCGGCATCGCCTCGCCAAGCAGCGTCGCTGCCTCCGGCGCCTTGCCAACGACAATCAACACTCGCGACAGGCTGGCCAGTCCGCGTGCGATCTCCAAGTGTCCAGCCGGATGAATTTCACGTAGCAGTTGCATGGTGGCGCGCGCCTCCGCCTCTGCATCCTGCACGCCAGCATACGCCTTTACAACGGCCAACAGCATCCGCGCCGAGGCCGTGTTCGGGTGCCTCTCGCCCGCAGCGTTCAACGCATGGCGATACGCCTCTTCGCCCACCTCCATCGCCTCTTGGTAATCGCCGCGAAAAAACTTCATCCGCTCCAGGCCCAACAACGGATACACCAGATTGCCCGGCGGCCCGGGCAAGGCACGAAGAATGGATGCTGACTCAGCAAACCTCGTTTCAGCTGCCTCCGCATCACCCTCATCGTCCATCACCACTGCCAGGTTGTTGATCATGGTTGCCGGGGCAATATGCTGGGTGCCGAACTGCTTCTGCATTGCTACCAGCGCCAGTTCAAAATGCTTGCGTGCCCCTTGCAGATTCGCCTGCCGCATGTAAGCCTCGGCCAGCAGGCTGTGTTGAAACGACAGGTCGTTCGACGGGTTCGCTTCGTGCCACTTCACCGCCCGTTCAAAATCCTGCTGTGCTCCAGCGAAATCTCCCGCCGCCAACTTCAGCCGCCCGCGCGCCGTAAGCGCTCGTGTGCTTACGGCGTGATCATCGCCGTACAACGCTGTGCTGAGTTCCACCGCCCGCTCAACATGAGGCTTCGCTTTATCCGCCGTACCCAATGCCATTAGCGCGCTACCGATGGTGGAGCGCAGCCCAACCTCAATGTCAGGGTTGTCCTTAAACTCGTCACCCACTTGGCCAGCGGCGGCTTCAATCACATCTACCACCTTCAGGTCTCTTCCACCGGTGGCAAGCGGAGAAACGCCACCCCGCCGGGACGCCCCCAGGAGGCGCTCCAGGAACATGGCCACCTGCACCGCCTTTTCGCGCTCGCGGTCCGCAATTTGTGCTTGACGCACACTATACGCGGTCGCCGCGGCAAGGCTCAGCGCTACCAGCGCCGCCGCACTCGCTGCCCAGCGATGACGCCGCAGAAAGCGCCCGGCTCGATAGCCCCAAGTGGGCTTGCGCGCCCCTACGGGCTCCAGCGCCAGGTAGCGTCGAAGATCGTCAGCAAAGGCACGAACCGAACCGTAGCGGCGTTCCGGCTGCTTCTCAAGTGCGTGCAGCAGAATGGCGTCCAGGTCGCCCCGTAGAGCACGAGCCGCTCCGGCGTCCTTTGCGGCGCGGCTGGGCCAGCGCGGTTCCTGCTCTTCCACCGCCTGCAGCAGCGCGGCACTTCCTTCGCCTGCGGGCTGGTAAGGCCACTCCCCGCAAAGCAATTCATAGAGCATGACGCCCAAGGAATACACATCGCTTCGTATGGAACCCGCCATCCCCGCCACCTGCTCAGGACTGGCGTAACGCGCAGTCAACATGGGCATCGCGGTTTGCGTTGCGCCTCCCTGCCCGGCATGTTCCAGCAATCGCGCCGTGCCGAAGTCTAACAGCATCGGCTCACCCGCGGCAGTCACCAGCACGTTGGCGGGTTTCAGATCCCGATGCACCACCAGATTCTCGTGCGCGTAGGCGACGGCTTCGCAGACCTTGATGAGTAACCGGATCCGCCCCATCAGATCCAGGTTCCGTTCCGCGCACCAGGTGTCTAGGGGCACGCCTTCCACATACTGCATCACCAGAAACGGCGCGCCATCGGAAGTGATGCCACCATCCAGCAGCCGTGCGATGCTGGCATGCTCCAGCCTGGCGAGGATCTGTCTCTCCTCCACGAATCGACGCTGGAAGAACTCTGACTGAAACGCAGCACGGGCAATCTTAATTGCCACCTGTTGCTGGAATTGCGGGTCTTCCCTTTCCGCCAGCAGCACCACGCCCATCCCGCCGTGACCCAGTTCGCGCAACACGCGATACGCGCCAATCCGCTGCCCTGTATAGCCACTGCCCCCAGCGAAGACCGCTGCTACCGGGCGGTCTAGCGGACCTGTACCCTCGTCCAGATACCGCAGCAGGCTCTCTACTTCCTTGCGAATGTCGGGCTTGGCGCGCAGGAATGCCTCCCGCTCCTCAGCGCCCGTCTCCGCCAGCACCGCCGCCAGGTCGCTAACTTCCTTCCACCTGTCAGTTTCCACGGAGGTCTTCCTCCAGTTCACGATGTAGCCACATCCGTGCTACAGTCCATTGCCGCTTCACCGTCGTGCGGGATACCTGCAGCAAGGTTGCAATCTCCTCCAGGTCAAGCCCGCCGAAATAGCGCAGTTCCACAATGCGGCTGCGCTCTGGGTCAAACGCCGCGAATCGTGTCAACGCGTCATCCACCGCCAGCAGGGTCCGGCTGGGTTCCACTGGTTTGTCCAGGGCATCCTCGATGGGAAGATGCAGTGCGCCCGCGCCTCGCTTGCCCGTGATGTGCTTCCGCGCATGGTCCACCAGGATGCGCCGCATCATCTTGGCCGCCACGCTGAAGAAGTGTGCACGGTCCTGCCATTGGGCGCGGTCCTGGTCCACCATCTTCAGGTAGAGCTCATGCACCAGTGCCGTTGGCTGCAAGGTGTGGTCTACCCGTTCATGGCGCAGGAACTGGTCCGCCATACGACGCAGTTCGTCGTACACCAAGGGAAGCAGACGCTCAAAGGCATCCGGGTCTCCGTCCGACCAGCGCTGCAGAAGTTCTGTAACGTTTCCCCTGTCCATGTGTTTTGTAGGAACTTACGACTTCGTTCATATTAGCGCGACTCAACGATTTCTAAACCTCCCTGGAACGGTGATACTCTGCGGTGCATGAACAGGCAAGGGTTTCTCCTGGTGGCGCTAGGCGCTACCCTGCTCCTCGCGTCTGAAGCGTTGAGATCCCAGCAAGACAGCCCCCGGCCCAGCACCGAACTGGCTCAAGGCATGCTGGCAGGCGAGGTCACCGCAACTAGCGTCATCCTGCAAGCCCGCCTAACAAGGCCTACGGATCGCATCGATCGCGGCTGGAGCGGGATTCCTGGCGCCCCTGGCTTTGCCCGCTTTGAGGTAGCCGACAACGCTGAGTTTGCGAACGCAGTCCGCACTCCAATTGCTGAGGCCATCCCTGTCGCGGACTTCATCGTCAAGCAGCACGTGACAGACCTTCGCCCCGGAGTCGTTTACCACTACCGCGTGCACTACGGACCCACCCCTGACCTAGGCCTGGTATCTGCCGCCAGCCGTTTCCGCACTCTGCCTGGCGAGGCGTCCCCAGCCCCCGTCTCCCTTGCCATCGTCACCGGCATGAACTATAGCTTCTTCCACCACATTGGCGGGGGAGGTTATCCGCCCGCCAACGAGGCAGAGCGGCGACTGGGCTATCCATCTCTGAAAGTGATCCTCGACCACGCAGCGGACTACTTCGTCGCCACCGGCGACAACGTCTACTACGACCACCCTGCCCTAGGCCGCGCGCAGACACTGCACGAGATGCGCAAGAAGCATCACGAGCAGTATTCCCAACCGCGCTTCCTTGATCTCTTCCGCCAGACCGCCAGCTATTGGATCAAAGACGATCACGATCATCGCTGGGATGATTCCGACCCTTACTCGTCCTACCGCGGGGGCAGTGGCCTGGACGACCAGATGCCGTCACACGAACTAGGCCTGGCTGTGTTCAAGGAACAGCTTCCCGTCACTGCTCCCGCTGACGCCACCGCGGTAACCTACCGCACCCATCGCATGAATCGCCACCTGCAAATCTGGCTGGTGGAAGGCCGCGATTATCGTAGCGCCAATAGCATGCCCGATGGCCCTGAGAAGACGATCTGGGGCAATATGCAGCGCGCGTGGCTGCAGCGCACATTGCTAGAAAGCGACGCGACCTTCAAGTTGCTGATCTCGCCAACGCCCCTAGTCGGTCCTGACGATGCCCGTAAGAAGGACAATCACACCAACATCGGAGGTTTCCGTCACGAAGGGGAAACCTTTTTGAACTGGGTAAAGGAACAGGGGCTACAGGACAAAGGATTTGTGATTGCCACCGGAGACCGCCACTGGCAATATCACTCCATCCACCCTACCGGCGTCCATGAGTTCGGTAGCGGCGCGCTGGTGCGCCAGAACTCCCGCGTTGGCCGCAAGCCAGGAGACCCAAACTCCACTGACCCCGAAGCCCTCATCCGGCAACCCTTCACCAACGCAAAGCCCACCGGAGGCTTCCTGCTTGTCCGCATGCAGCCCAACGAAAACGACAACCGCCCGGCCCTCGAGTTCCGGTTTATCGACGACGAGGGGAACGAACTTTACCGTTACCGGATGGAGCGCTAGCGGGGTTGCTTGGTGAATACACTTAGCGGTTACGGCCAAATTGGACGTAGGGGCAGCCATTATGTACGACATTACGTAGGAAGGAGAACTCGATATCCCGCGAGTCAGCTAGGATCCCATTTCTGGAGGCTATGGAGCGCGCTGCATCTGGTAGCCTCACAAGGCTAACGCAAGATTACAGGTTCCGCAGGAAGTGCGACACGATGTGGTAACCCACCACGTACTTGAAAGGCGACTCTCCCAGCGTGTAGTGACCACAGGGCAGCACTTTCACCTTGCGTGCTGGAAGATGCTTGCCAATCTCGTTGACGATGTACTGCGAGAACTCCGGCAGAAACGTGGTGTCGTACTTGGTGTAGATGAATAACGGCGTCTTGGGGAGGCTGCCGTACTTCGCCAAATAGTGCACAGGACTGATGGCGTCCCAACAGGCACGTAACTCATCCAGCGAAATCACACCCTCCAGGCTCTTCCGCACATGAGCAGTAGAAAGCCCCGTCCACACCACGTCGGCAAAGAAGGCGCTGCAGTGGTTGAACACGTTCACCTTTAGCCGTTCATCGTGCGCGCTTGCCAGGAAGGCGTAGCAGGAACCCAGGCTGGTACCCAAAATGCCTACGCGCTCGTACCCCTGCTGCTGTAGCCAATCCACGCAACTACGGCTGTCAACCACCGCTTGACGAGTAGCGTCCAAAGTGCGGCCAATGTTCGAAGACACCGCGTAATCGGCCCGGTGCAGTTCAGGCGGCATGCGCCAATCGTGGTAAGGAAGGCTAAGCCGAAGGGCAGAAATCCCAAATCTTTGCAGCCCCTTACATAGCGCCAAATGCTGGTTGGCCGTGCTGTTCCAGTGCGGCAGCACCAACACCGCCCTCCCAGGATGCGATCCATCCTTCTTCACCGCGGGGAACCATTGCGCATGCACGGTGTTGTTGGCCTCATGAGGCGTCGCCACCGCGGAGCGGAACAGCAGGCGGTTGCCATCCAAACGGAAGTCGATGGGGGTTTTGTAGCTGAAGAACTGCTGACTACCCTCAATGGCCAAACGGTTGGCTTGGCGCAAGTAGTCCAGTTCGCCCTGCCCGTTCAGGTGATGAAGGCCGTTAGTGGGCCATTCATGCAGCCACTCAGTACCCCAATCAAAGGGGCGAACTACACGGTCGGTGGATCGGGTGCAGAGATACTCTTCGCGCTTCTCGATCCAATTGGAATACAAGCGGTGGATCATACAGGCAATCGAAAGACCGGCCGAGCCGGCAACCAGGCTTCGCGGGATGCTGACAACGCCGCAAGCATCGCCAGGAATACGTATCGCGCGCCACTAGCGGCTTCATATAAACTGTAGCAGAAAGCCCACGTTCCGCTGGCCTTTGGCCGCTTGGGCCTGCCGTTTTGTAACCCTTCGGTGACAGCGGCAGTCCTTTTGAGTGCCCGGCTCGATTGCCGTGCCGCAATCATGTTGAAGGAGAGTACCCTATGCGCAAACTGCTGCTGATGGCCGCCGCCATCACCTTGTTCACCACCATCTTGTGCGTCCCCCCGCTCGCCGCCCAGGATGACGGCTGGATCCGCATTTTCAATGGAAAGAACCTTGATGGCTGGGAAGCGAACGAAAAGCCTGAGAACTGGACCGTCGAAAACGGCATCCTGGTGGGCCGCGGCACGCGTAGCCACCTATTCTACAAACAGCGGGAGTTCAGGAACCTGCACTTCAAAGCCACCGTAAAGCTGAACAATAAGGGCAATTCCGGCATGTATTTCCGCGCCGAGTTTGGAACCGGCTGGCCCAAGGGTTATGAGTCACAGGTGGAAAACTCGTCCGGCGACCCCAAGAAGACTGGCAGCCTCTATAACTTCGCTAACTTCTACGAGCAGATCATCCCCGATGACACCTGGTGGACCCAGGAGATCATCGCCCGCGGCAACCACATCATCATCAAGGTGAACGACCGCGTGATCACGGATTTCGTCGACGAGAAAAACACCTACACCAACGGCTACGTGGCTCTGCAGCAGCACGACCCGGGCAGTGTGGTGATGTACAAGGACATCATGGTGAAGCCACTGGACTAGCTCGAACTTCAGCTTGAGCGTCCCTTCAGGAAGCCCGCGCGGATTGCATTTTCGGGAACATCCAGTTCCTTGAAATGCCCCTCCACGTGGGCTTTTTACTTTGCCCGGACCGCAGGTATCCCTGCCGTTTAGGGCTCAATTGGCGACACAAGACGGCTATAATGGTACTAGCGAGGGCAATGATGAATCCCCAGCGAGTCGCGGAGGTTCTTGGCGGCGAGGCCGTGTTGGGCATCCGCGTGCGTACCCTGGCAGACCTGGAAATGCTGATTCGCGACGGCCTTCCGAAAGCCTCCCTGCGCTTCGCCGCCCAGCGCGTGGCCACAAATCGCGCGCAGGCCACGGCCCTCATCCACCAGTTCATTCCGGAATCCACTTTCAAGCGGCGCCGAAGGTTGAGCCCGGACGAGAGCGAACGGTCAGAGCGTCTGGCTCGCGTGATCGCCCTGGCCGAACACACCTGGGGCGACGCGGAACTGGCGCATGAGTGGCTGCGCACGCCCAACCTCCACCTGGATGACCGCAGTCCCCTGGAAGCAGCACGTACGGAATTGGGTGCGCGTCGCGTGGAAGCGATCCTGTATCAGTCGATCCATGGCATCCCGGCCTGATTCGGGCACCCGGCTTCACCATGGCATTTGAGCTGGCACAGCCCCTGCGAATCTTCCGCATCGGACATCCTGCCTATCCCCTTTGGGACGGCTCTGGCGCTGCCACCCACGGCGGACGGTGGAATCCGGTCGGCAGTCCCGTGGTGTACGCCGCTTCTCACTACTCGTTGGCGCTGCTGGAGACTCTCGCCAATCTGAGCAGCCGCACCATCCCACCCACCTTTGTTCGCAGCCATGTCCTTCTACCTGATGGCTGCCTCGCTGAGCGAGTGTATCCACAGGATGACGCGGGATGGGACTCGCCCGATCGCACCTACACTCAAGCTCTGGGGCAGCGTTGGCTAGCCGAAGCACGCAGCCTTGTCCTGATTGTTCCTTCCGCTGTGGTGGAGGGGCTGGAGGACAACGTTGTCATCAATCCTCTGCATCCTGACTTCGCCAGTCTGAAGCCGTCGACACCGGAACCCGTACGATGGGATGAACGCTTGCTGCGCAGTGGCCTCAGCAATCCCAAGGTGAAGCGCCCGGGCACCCGATAACGGATGGCCGCGCTCCCTTCCCGGTGCTCATCCACTGCTGCTAATATTCTGTTCTGGGTTCCGCTATGGAGGCTATCCCCAACGAAAAGATAACCAGCCTGAGTGCGCATCCGCAAGCCGGCGCCGCCGAGCCTGGATTAGCGGCGGCCGCCCCGGTTGCAGCAGGACACCCACCCTCGGTTTGCGCGGCGTGTGGCTCGCCGCTGCTGGGTGTCTACTGCCATTACTGCGGACAAAAGGCGCTGGATACTTCGCACTTCACTGTGCGCCACCTTGTTGGCGAATTCGTTCGCGAGGTGACCTCCTTCGACGGCAAGCTCTGGTCTACCGCTCGCCTGCTGGTTACCCGCCCCGGCCAGTTGGTGGTGGATTATCTCCAGGGCCGCGGACAACTTCATGTATCCCCGGTGAAACTCTATCTGGTCTCCACCGCGATTTATTTCCTGCTGTTTCCTTACGCAATTCTGAATGTGCCGGACATGGAGCAGTTTGCTTCCCAGATCAGAGACCCTGCGGTAGAGCCGTTCTTCACACGGATGCGTTCCAGCATGGAATCTGGAGCCTTTTACTCGTCCTATCAGAACTGGTACACCCTCTTGTTGGCATGCACGGTGGCCATTAACACGCTGGTACTAAAGACTGTCTTCCGCAACCGGGTAACGGGCGAGCATCTCGTGTTTGCGCTGAATGAGCTCACCTTTGTATTTCTCCTCGTCCTACCTTTGGCCGTGATCCGTCTGTTCACCACGGGTTGGGAAGCGATTGGGGGCATCGCGACGATCGCGCTCATTCTGGCGTGGGTGGCTTATGTCACGCTTTCCATTCGTAGGGTTTACGGGCCATCCCGCCGGAAACTGGTCCTGTTCATGACTTGCTACCTCCTTTTCCGGCAGATGTTAGACTCCGCGCTGGCGCTGGCAGCCATCTTCCTCGCAACCAGCTAGCCATGAGGTAAGAACCCGCGAACGCGGGCTGACTGGCGACTCCTTTATCGCACCCCGCGGGAGCCTTCCGCCAAAACGTTGCCGTGGAAACCCGGTTGTTACACTGAAGGCGTATGTCCACCCAGTCACCGGCCAACCCGTTGGCCTCCATCGATTATGAGATTCCCTTCCGCGCCATACAGGCGGAGCACATCCAGCCCGCGGTTACCCAGGCCCTGGAAGGCGCTAGACACCGCGTAGACGCGATTGCGGAAAGCCAAGAAACTCCTACTTACGCCAGCACGCTGGGTGCCCTTGAAGCAGCTACTGAACATCTGGAATACGTAATGGGTATCGCCGGCCACCTGGAAAGCGTGGTTACCACGCCCACACTTCGCAAAGCCTACAATGCCGTCCAGGGTCCAGTGTCTGAGTTCTACACCAGCATTCCACTGAACCCGAAGCTATACGCTCGCATCCAAGCCTTCTCCACCACTGACGAAGCCAAATCGCTTAGCCCCACCCACGCCCGCTTTCTGAAGAAGACCTTGGATGACTTCCGCCGTCATGGCGCTGAACTTACCCTTAGCGGCAAGCAGCGGCTTTCCGCCATCAACGTCGAGCTCACCCAGATCACCACGACCTTCGCCCAGCACGTGCTGGACCACATCAAGGACTTTGAATGGGTGGTTACGGATGACGCCGCGCTTTCCGGGCTGCCCGAGAGCGCCATCGCCGCTGCCCGGCAGGCCGCGCAGGCCAAGGGCAAGGATGGCTGGCGTTTCACCCTACAGCAGCCTAGCTACTCAGCCGTGATGACTTACCTGAACGACGCGACGGTCCGCGAGCGCTTCTATCGCGCGTACAATCAGATCGCCGTTCCGGCGCCATTCAAGAACTTCAGTCTCATCCAGCAAATCGTAGCGCTTCGCAAGGAGAAGGCGAAGCTGCTTGGATATGCCCACTTCGCTGATCTTGTGCTGGAAGACCGCATGGCCAAGCGTGGCGGTGAAGCCCTGGCCTTCCTGCAGCAGCTAGAGGACCGCAGCCGTCCAGCATTTGAGCGCGAGCGCTCCGAACTCCAGGCCTTCCGGAACGAGTTGGAAGGTGCCGACGCCCCACCAATTCAGCCTTGGGACGTTGGCTACTACACCGAAAAACTCCGCAAGGCCCGATTCGACTTCGACGAAGAAGTCCTGCGGCCTTACTTCCCATTGCCTGCCGTCCTCAACGGGATGTTCGCATTGGTGGAGCGCCTATTCGGTATCCAGGTGCGGGAACAGGAGAACCCCGAGGTTTGGGACCCAACGGTGCGCTACTACGTGATCCGCGATGAGGATGGCGTCCAGCTAGGCGCCTTCTATACAGACTGGTTCCCGCGCGACAATAAACGCGGCGGCGCGTGGATGAACAGCCTCCTCACCGGCGGTCCAACGCCCGATGGCTTCCGCCCCCACCTTGGCCTGATGTGCGGAAACATGACCCCGCCCCTCGGCGAGAAGCCCGCCCTGCTCACCCATCGCGAGGTCGAAACAGTATTTCACGAGTTCGGGCACCTGCTACATCATTGCCTCAGTAAGGTTCCAGTGCGCAGTCTTTCCGGAACGAATGTGGCCTGGGACTTCGTCGAACTGCCGTCCCAAATCATGGAAAACTGGTGCTGGGAACGCGAAAGCCTACACCTGTTTGCCCGCCACTACGAAACGAACGAGATCCTCCCGGACGAACTCCTCGAAAAGATGCGGCGCGCCCGTACCTTCCGCGCCGCCACCCAGCAGATGCGCCAGCTCAGTTTCGGCGTGGTGGACCTGCATCTCCATAGCTCCGCGGAAGTTCCCTCAGATGGCAACCTGCAACAGTGGGCGCGAAACCTGATGGCCCGCTACTCCCCCGCCCCGCTGCCGGAGGATTACGGGATGCTGGCTGGCTTCTTGCATCTGTTCTCTGACCCCGTGGGCTATGCGGCAGGCTACTACTCGTACAAATGGGCAGAAGTACTAGACGCAGATGCCTTTAGTCGCTTTCTTCAGCATGGCGTCTTTCACCGCGATACCGGCCTTGCATTCCGAAGGACCATTCTGGAAAGAGGGAATAGCGAAGAACCTCAAACCCTTTATTATCAATTTCTTGGAAGAGATCCTGACCCTTCCGCACTGTTGCGCAGGCAAGGTCTGCTGCAATAGGTACAGCGATCCACGTTCTAGTACTAATAGTCCCTGTGGGGCTAGAGAATTTACATGTATTGGGATAAATTTCTTGTCACTTTAATGGGAAACTGAGTTTGCTGGTCGCTTCCCATGTAACCAGGCAGTCGCTTTGCTTGCGTTCCATGTTGTTGCCGGGAAAGGTTTCCATGACACGTCAATATCTACGCTTTCCACTTACTCTTTGTCTGCTTATTGCCTTTACGATTCCTGCCGCCGCCAGCTATTTGAGCGGCACGACGACCATTGGTAGAGCCACCGTTGACTGGCACGCCCGGCGTCACATCACCACCACACTAGCCCTGTCTGACCCGCTCTACGGACAGGTCCACGGCACGCCGCGGCCCTTTTACTCTGGGGTTCCGGGCCTCATCGTCAATTTCTCTGATGGCACATCTGGCATCTGCACCGGCAGCCTTCTTGCCGATGGCTTCAGTATCCTCACCGCCGCGCACTGCCTCGCCGACGGTTCTGGCGCTCTGGATGCCACCAGCGTCCAGGCGGTGTTCTTCCCGAATGATGGAGGCTCTGCCGTTGTGGCGTCCAGCGAAGCTATGTTCATCCATCCGTCTTACACCGGCAGCGTCTTTGATGACCACGACATTGCAGTCGTCCGCTTGGATTCGCTGATCGGCAGCAACGTCGATCGCCATCAGTTGTACAAGGACGACGCGGTGGGCGAAGTCTTCGAAGTGGTGGGATTCGGACGACGGGGCCAGGGTGACACTGGGGCAACTGTGAACTCTGGCACCCGCATCCGTGGCTTCAATCAATTCGACGCAATGGGTAGTGCATTGTTACCCTTCCTGGGAATCGGCGGTGCCAACAATGTGTTGATGTTCGACTTTGACAACGGCTTGGCTGAAAACGACGCCTTCGGCTTCTGGCTGGGCATCAACGGTCTAGGCCTTGGTATTGCCGAGTCCAGCACAGCGCCCGGCGACTCGGGCGGCCCCAGTTTCGTCGATGACCGGATTGCCGCCGTCACTTCGTTCGGGTTGACGTTTACGCTGACTGATGACGACGGCAATGTGTTCAGTACCGACGTCCTTCCTGGACTGAACTCCTCGTTCGGCGAGTTCGCCGGGAGCACCAGCGTGGCCTACAATGCCTCGTGGATTGAGTCAGTCATGGTGCCGGAGCCCTCCACCTGGATGCTGATGGGCTTCGGCGCGCTGCTGCTCATTGCCCGCCGCAAAGCCTTCGCGCGCAATTAAGCGGCCGCCCCTCATTGGGGACTGCCCTAGTGCCTGGCATGGATACCACCGGCCATCGCATTGGGCAGTCCCTGATCGCTTTTGGCCGTGGTCTGGCCGTGGTCTGGCCGACTTCCATAGGCAGATGCCCCGCCCCCCGAAGTCCGGCAAAGCCAGATAGCCAGCATAAGGCCAAGCGCAAACAAGCCCCAAAGCACCCATTTCTCCGCACCCCCAGTAAAGCGCAAGCGAATGTGGTGCACCCCTGACGGAACGCGTAGAATCATCTGGCCCAAGCCATCGCCCTCCACCTTCACGGGGCCACTCCTATCCGATGCCTCCCAGCCCGGGTGGTAGGCTACCCGCACACTTAGCACTTCACCATTGCGGGTCTCTGCTTCCGTTTCGGCTTCAGTGCTTGAGAGCCATCGCCATGCCGCCACCGGCAGGGAGGCATCTTCCATCGCCGTCACATAGCGTTCCGCTTCTTGCACGTCCAAGCCATTTTGAGGACGCCTGCGCGGAACCGCGTCTTCAGGAATTACGCTAGCCAGACCAGCATGACGGGCGGGGACCGCATAGAAGACCGTACCTCGGTGGCGCCATAGTTCCTCCAGCACACCCTCGTACTTGGCCGGGTTCCGGTAAGGGTGAAACACTTCGGGGCTATCGGGGTACACGGCCTGCACCGCTCGGACACCGAACGCTTTCAGCCAAGTGACCGCGATATGAGCTTCCCGCAACCCTGCCCCGTCGCCCGAGTAAATCTGGTAGTTCACCGCAAGATAATTGGGATTCTGGACACCATTGTCATAGCCGCCGCCGAGTTGCGGGGTGTCGGTGAAGGCGTGCAGCCAGAACGAAATGGACCCGGCGACATGCACACGCTCCTTGGAGAAGTGTTGAGCCAACCAGCGTCCGGTTTGGAATTCGATGGTGTCCGCAACCGTACCACTGCGTAGTTCGTTCCGCACGTGGAATCGCGTGCCGCGCACCTGGATGACGGAAAACGCCAGCACCGCAGCGAGGGCAGCATAGGGGATCCATCGCCGCCGAGGCAATCGTTCCCATAGCATCGCCACCGCCGCGGAGACCGCAAGGATCAACAGCAGTTCCATCTCCAGGTGATAGCGGTCCGGTTGAGGAAGCAGGGGAAGGCCATAAAGGGTACGGGAAACAGTGATGCCCGAGAGCGGAATGAGTGCGGCAACCGCGAAGCGCAGCAGCAGCGACACTCCGAGCTGGCGCAGAGCATGGGCGGTGCAGCCCCCGATTACCAGATGCAGCAACAGCAGGCCATAGGTGACGGCTGAGCCCTGATACACACCACCCACAAAAGGGGCGTTTTGCCGGATAGCCATCAGGGTAGACGGCGGAAGCATGGGTGCTGCCAGCAGATAGGCAAGCACACCTAACAGGGCGGCGTCTCTCCACGGACGCCACCGCAAGGCATCGGGGCGCGCCAGCAGGTAGGCTACCGCCATGATTGCCAGCGCGGCTGCGCCGATGGTGTTCGTCAGCACGGTTGCCGCCAATGCGAGCGACGCCAGTACGCGCCACAGGCCTTTGCGGGTTTCCAGGGCAAGATGCAGCAAGGCGATGCCCGCGAACATCCACATCAAGCTAGTGACATGAGGCCCTTCCCCGTATTTCCATAAAGTCTGCAGGCGGCGCGGACCTTGCCATCCTCCCAGATCCTGAAAAGGAGCCGACAGCAGGATGGCGGACGGAGACACGAGCGTCGCCATGAGTCCCGCCATGGCGCTGGGCACCGGCTGCCGGCACAGAGCATACGCGCATCCATAGACAGCCACCGCTACCAGGCAGTAGGTGGATGCGGTAACGACGTGATACGCATGCGCGGCATCCAGACCGAACACGGTTGCCACCCCCGCCACCATCCAGTGCAGCAAGGGGGGATAGGTACTGAAGGTGGGCAGTCCCCCGTACCAGTAGGGGAACCACCCTGGAAATGGGCCGGCCTCCATGTAATGACGGGCCAGCCCCACGTAAGCCGCCTCAATGGAGTACATGGATGCGGGGTAGGCGATGCCGAACAACTCCCGGATTAGCAGAGCATTAGCGACAAACAGCAGGAACGCGATTACGTAGAGGATCCATCGGTGGCCAAACGGAAACACCTCCCCATTGTAGCGGCTGGACCGCGAGGGTCCTCCAAGCAAAAGGGGCGGAGACCAGCCAGTTTCCTGACAGGTCCCCGCCCCGAATATCCGAACAGCGAAGCGCCTATGCGGTGGCCAACTGAAGCAGTTCCTTCATGCCGGGAACGGCTTCGCTGATGACGTCATCGATGCGGCGGACGAAGACAAACTCAGTGGACTCGCGGACATGCTCTGGCAGGTCACGCAGGTCCTTGCGGTTGCCTTCGGGCAGAATGATGCGCCGGATGCCGCCGCGCCTTGCCGCCAGCACCTTTTCCTTGATGCCACCGATGGGAGTCACCAGGCCGGTGAGCGTGAGTTCACCGGTCATGGCCGTGTCACTACGCATGGCGTGTCCCGTGTAGACCGACACCATCGACACAGCCATGGTGATGCCTGCTGATGGGCCATCCTTAGGCGTTGCTCCCGCAGGCACGTGGATGTGGATACCCGTCTTCTTGAAGGTTTCCGGGTCAATGCCGAACTGGCTGGCGTGCGACCAGACGTAGCTTTGCGCGGCCTGTGCGGATTCCTTCATGACTTCGCCCAATTGCCCGGTGAGAGTGAGCCCCTTGCCGTCGGGCAGGATGGTGCTTTCGATGTAGAGCACATCGCCTCCAACAGGCGTCCAGGCCAGTCCGGTGGCCACGCCGGGCTGCAGATCCTTGCGGATCTCCTCCGGCACCACCTGCTCAGGACCCAGCAGGTCCACCAGGTCCTCCGGTTTCACTTCCATCTGCTCTGCCATGCCCTCAGCAAATTTCAGTGCCACCTTGCGCATCAACTGTCCCAGCCGGCGCGTTAACTGCCGGACACCCGCCTCTCGCGTGTAGCTCTCGATGAGCTTCTCCACGGTGGAGTCAGGAATCTGGCACAGCTCCGGGTTCACACCAGTCTCTTTGAACTGACGCGGTAGCAGATAGCGCTTGGCGATCTCCAGCTTTTCGAGGGCGCTGTAACCACTGAGGTTGATGATTTCCATACGGTCGCGCAGCGGACCCGGAATGGTATCCAGCGTGTTCGCCGTGGTGACAAAGAAGACCTTGGACAAGTCAAACGGCATGTCAAGATAGTTGTCCCGGAAGGTCTTGTTCTGCTCAGGATCCAACACCTCCAGGAGGGCCGATGTTGGGTCTCCGCGGAAGTCGCGCCCTACCTTGTCCACTTCATCCAGTAGGATGAGCGGATTCTTTTCGCCCGCCCGGCGGATGGCTTGCAGAATACGTCCCGGCATCGCCCCAATGTAGGTGCGGCGGTGCCCGCGCAGTTCCGCTTCATCGTGCAATCCACCGAGGGCCAACCGCTCAAACTTGCGGCCCAACGCTCTAGCAATGCTCTGGCCCAGTGAGGTCTTGCCCACTCCGGGAGGTCCGGCGAAACAGAGGATGGGCGCCTTGGCATCCGGGTTCAACTTGAGTACCGCAAGATGCTCCAGGATGCGCTCCTTCACTTCCTTCAGTTCATAGTGATCCTCATCCAGGATGGTGCGGGCGTTCTTCAAGTCGAGGTTGTCCTCAGTGCCCTTGTCCCACGGCAGTTCCACCACGTACTCAAGGTATGTGCGGACGATGTTGTTCTCCGGTGAACCAGGCGGCATGCGTTCCAGCCGGCCTAGTTCACGCTCCGCTTCCTTGCGTACTTCATCGGGAAGCACGGCCTTCGCCAGTTTCTCGCGCAGTTCTTCCACCTCAGCTTTGTCGGGACTCTTTTCGCCCAACTCGTCCTGGATGGCACGCAACTGCTGGCGCAGGTAGTATTCGCGCTGCTCCTTGCCAATCTCGCTTTGGGCCTTAGTCTGGATGTTGTTGCGCAGCTCCAGGATCTCCACCTCGTAGCTGAGAAAGTCGTGCACGGTCTGCAGCAGCTCACTAACGGTATTGGCCTCAAGGATCTTCTGTTCCTTCTCCGTCTCGATGGAGAGCATGGACCCGATGAGATACGCGAGCCGCGCTGGATCTTCGGTACTCACCAGGAACTGGGCCAGTTCTCGGGGGGCGTTGGTGTTGGCCATCTGCAGCACCTTGCGGGCCTGCTCAACGATGGCGCGCTGCAGAGCCTCCACTTCCTGGCCTGTATCCTCAACCAGTTCTTGCGAGGTGAAGTTGGCGATCATGTATGGGTCAGAAACAGGCGCCCCCACGAGCCGCACACGCTCAACGCCCAGCACCAGCAACTCCAACAGACCATCGCCGGTCTTGGCCATGCGCTTCACCACCGCGCGCACACCAACGCGGTAGAGGTCCTCGAAGGCTGGAGTTTCCACCTGCGCATCATGCTGGGCAACGATCAGAATCTCCTTCTCTTCGGTACCCAGCGCCGCTTCCACTGCCGCTACCGATGCGGGACGTCCCACGGACAAAGGCAGCATCAGGTTCGGATACAGCACGCTGCTCTTCAGGGGTAGCACGGGCAACCGGCGAACGTTCGTCGTCCTTTTGGATTGTTCTTGCTCTTGTTCGCTCACGAGTTCTCCTTACTCGATTGGACGCGTAGCAACAGCATGCCGTCGCGAAAGTCGAGGGAAATCTGCGACGCATCCACCGGATGCGGCAGGGTGATGGTGCGGAAGAATCGCTGGTAGGCGATCTCCAGATTGTGGTGCGCGGTGACCTCGTCGCAGGTGTAGTCGCGCCGCGCGCCATGAATGTGGAGCGACGCGTTGTCGATATCGATGGAAATGTCGTCCGGCTTCACGCCGGCCAGTTCCATCTTCACCAGCCATCCGCTGGCAGTGCGGCAGAGGTCAGTGGGCGGTCGCAACACGCTGTCGCGCGCGTCTGCGTCCAATTGGGTATGGAATAGCAGGGAGGTAGACCTGCGGCGAATGGTCATCGCCATCCCCTTTCTTGCTTCGTGCCTGCGAAGGGCTGCAACGTGGCAGCCGTCCGCGTTGTCGTTAGTGACATGCTACTCCCCTTGCGGCTCAATCCGGCCGCAACCAGTTGTTGTGACTAGTTGATGTGCGCGGCGCTTTTTCGCGACGCGTCCCAGTTCGCCGGGCGCTCAGTCTGGAACCGCAAGGGGCCTCCATCCGGAGCGATCTCAACGTAAATCGTGCTGCCATCACGGATGTCTCCCGCCAGCAGCAGCCGAGCCAATGGAGTCTCCAGTTCCTTTTGGATGGCCCGCTTCAGGGGACGCGCCCCGTAGGTGGGGTCGAATCCAGCGTGGCTGATGTAGGCCACCGCATCAGGCGAGAGTTCGACGGTCATCTGCCGCTCAGCTAAGCGCTCCTGCAGACGTCCCAACTGGATGTGCACGATGCGCTCCAGGTCCTCCTGCCGCAGGGAGTGAAACACCACGGTCTCGTCCACCCGGTTCAGGAACTCCGGCCGGAAGTGCTGGCGCATCTCCAGCAACACCGCCTCGCGCATACGCTCAAAGTCGTAGCTATCGGTGGACCCACGAAACTCGAGGATGCGCGCGCTGCCGATGTTGGAGGTCATGATGACGATACTATTCCGGAAGTCGACAGTACGCCCTTGCCCATCGGTCAACCTGCCATCATCGAGAACCTGCAGCAGGACGTTAAACACATCACCGTGGGCCTTTTCGATCTCATCAAAGAGGATGACGGAGTAGGGACGCCGCCGAACGGCTTCCGTCAATTGCCCGCCCTCTTCATAACCCACGTAGCCAGGAGGGGCACCCACCAAGCGCGCCACGGTGTGGCGCTCCTGGTATTCACTCATGTCGATGCGGACCATCGCCCGTTCGTCGTCAAACAAGGCCTGCGCGAGTGCCCGCGCCAGTTCCGTTTTACCCACGCCCGTCGGACCCAGGAAGATGAAGCTACCAATGGGACGGTTAGGGTCTTTCAGTCCGCTGCGAGCACGCAACACCGCTTCGGCCGTCGCGCGCACTGCTTCGTCCTGCCCGATCACGCGCTGGTGCAGTTCAAACTCCAGGTGCAGGAGCTTATCTGCTTCGCCTTGGAGCAGTTTGGTGATGGGAACGCCGGTCCAACGGCTTACCACCTTGGCGATGTCTTCTTCCGACACTTCTTCCTTCAACAGGGAACTTTCGCCCTGCAACTGCGCAAGTGCGGCGGTGGCTTCGTTCAGTTCGCGTTCGAGCTGGGTCATGCGGCCGTACTTGAGTTCTGCGGCCTTGTTGAGGTCGTATTCGCGCTCTGCACGGTCAATCTCCACGCGCGTTTGCTCCATCTGCTCGCGCAGTGCGCGCAGCCGCTTCACGCTGCCCTTCTCGTTCTGCCATCGCGCCTGCAAGGCATCTCCGCTCGCCTTGAGGTTGGCGAGTTCACGCTCCAGCTTTTCCAATCGGTCGCGCGAAGCATCATCGTTTTCCTTGCGGAGCGCCTCCCGCTCAATCTCCAACTGCATCACGCGACGGTGAATTTCGTCGAGTTCCGCAGGCATGGAGTCAATCTCCGTCCGGAGCTTTGCGGCCGCTTCATCCACGAGGTCAATTGCCTTGTCGGGCAGAAAGCGGTCAGAGATGTAGCGATTTGACAGCACCGCCGCGGATACCAGCGCCGTATCCTTGATGCGCACCCCGTGGTGAAGTTCGTAGCGTTCGCGCAGGCCGCGCAGGATACTGATTGTGTCTTCCACGCTGGGCTGGTCAACCAAGACGGGCTGAAAGCGCCGCTCCAGCGCTGCGTCCTTCTCAATGTACTTCCGGTATTCGTTGAGTGTGGTGGCACCGATGCAGTGCAGTTCGCCACGAGCGAGCATGGGCTTCAGCAGGTTGCCAGCGTCCATGGCGCCCTCAGCCTTCCCTGCTCCGACAACGGTGTGCAGTTCGTCGATAAACAGGATGATCTCCCCGTTCGATTCCTGCACTTCCTTCAATACGGCCTTCAGCCGCTCCTCAAACTCGCCGCGGAACTTCGCGCCGGCAATCAGCGCGCCCATGTCCAAGGCCACGACACGTTTGTCTTTCAGCCCGTCCGGCACGTCACGCCGCATGATGCGCTGCGCCAGACCCTCGGCGATGGCGGTCTTCCCAACGCCCGGCTCTCCAATGAGCACGGGGTTGTTCTTGGTGCGGCGGGAGAGCACCTGCATCACCCGGCGGATTTCTTCGTCGCGCCCAATCACGGGGTCCAACTTGCCCTGCTCAGCCAGCTGGGTGAGGTCGCGACCGTACTTCTCCAGCGACTGGTAGGTGCTTTCGGGATTTTGGCTGGTGACGCGTTGCCGCCCGCGGACGCCCTGAATGGCCTCCAGCAATCGCTCACGGCGCAACCCGGCCTCGGCCAGAATCTGGCCAACAGCGCCCTTGTCGGCCAGGAATGCCAGCAGGACATGCTCTATGGAGACGTACTCGTCCTTCAGCCGACGCGCCTCGTCCTCCGCCTGGGTGAGTGCGGTGTTCAGCCGGCCGGTGAGGTAAATCTGGTTCGCGGCACCGGTGGGCGAAGAGACCTTAGGCATCTTCTTGAGTTCCGCATCTACCCGCTGCGCTACCCGATCCAGGGCCACACCCGCCTTCAGCAGAATCGCGGGACCTAAGCCGTCCTGCTGCTCCAGCAGCGCCATCAGCAGATGCTCCACATCGACTTGCTGATGACCCAACCTCACCGCAGCCGACTGCGAGGCTTGAAGTGCTTCCTGTACTTTCTCTGTGAACCGGTTGATATCCATAGGGTTACTCCACCCACGCCACAATTGACTGAGGCATCTGGCGGGAAACGGCGACAAAGGTCCGGATTACGAAACGAACCCACGCTGGCCGTCACTGTCTAGGATGACAGGGAAGTCTAATAAGTTTCAACTAATTTTATCTTAGTGTAATTCACTCACATTTACGGTTAGTCGGAATTGTCGAGCTTCACTGGATTCCGCAGCACCCCTACATCCTCCAGAAACACCTCCACCACGTCGCCGTGCTTCATCGCCTCCGTGTTGCCCGGCGTCCCTGTATAGATGAGGTCACCTGGCTCCAAGGTGAGATAGCGGGAGGCAAAGGCAACGCAGCGAGCGGCAGAGAAGATGAGGTCGCTGGTCCGCTCACTTTGCTTGAGCTCACCATTCACGCGGGTTTCCAACAGGAGGTCATTCGGCAGGAGTCCCGCCACGATACAGGGTCCGCAGGGCGCGAACGTATCGCAGCCTTTGGCTCGCCACCACTGAAGGTCCTTTTGCTCACCACGCTGCCAATTGCGGTCACTGACATCATTGCCGATCGTGATGCCCAGTAGGTAGTCCATCGCCACCCACTCGGAAATATTGCGCGCTCGCTCGCCCACCACCAGCACCATCTCGCCCTCAAAGTGGACGTCGGTGGCGTCCAATGGCAGATAGATGGGCTTGTCATTGCACTGTAGGGAACTGGGTGGCTTGAAAAAGAGTTCCGGGACCGCAGGCTGCGGGCGACCGTGCAGATGACTCTTGAAATTTCGTCCCACAGCCAGGATCTTGGATGGCTGACAGGGAACCAGCAATTCCACTTCGTCCGGTTGCACCCAATGGTCAGTTGGCCGCCATTCCATGAACGGTGTTCCGGCGATGGCTTGAATGCCATCGCTGTGCCAGATTCCATACGACGACCCGATCCCGGTGGTGAAGCGAACGAACTTAGTGAGGCGCGCAGACATAAGTTCTAGAGTATCGAGTAGCAGGCGCTGCTGGCACGCGGTTAGCGGGCCGGGATAAGGAAATGCGAGAAATCGTGAGCTTCACACAACTACTTTCGTTGGAATGAAGGCTGGGTGCCGTAGGGACTGCGACGATCTGGTGGGTACAGCGGGTAGTCTGCGGCCCCCGCCTGCTGATGTTTCCTGGCGACATCACCCTCGGGATGCAAGCAACCTTTCCCTGGCTACGCTCCCCTTCGGACCGCAACCAGGGCCGTGTATGGACTCTGTAGCAACATTGTAAGTTTTTTGGAAAGCCCACGGGCTGGCTGATTGCGTAAATCAAAACGCATAGATGGCTGACAGGGGCTGCCATCGAATGCGGCTGCCCTGCAGACACGGCAACCGTTCAGGCAGAGCCTACCGGCCCGATGCGAATCCATGGAGATTGCCAATGCAAACAACTTCCTTTACCAGCCGGACAACCATCCGGCCTATGACTTCACCCCGACGCCACCAAGCAGGCTTTACGCTGATTGAGCTGCTGGTGGTGATTTCCACCACGGCAATCCTTATTGGCTTGCTGCTACCCGCAGTGCAGCAGGCTAGAGAGGCAGCTGCTCGCAGTCAGTGCACGAACAATTTGAAGCAGATGGGCATTGCCATGCACAACTACCATGATGCCCATGGTGCTTATCCTAAGACATTGGCTGAAGCGATGAGTGTCTCCGGCTTTCCCGTGCATGGCGAGGTGGATGGCTACAAGGCGTCCTCTTACCAAGCAACCACGAAGGGCTACTCACTGGCGATGAATCCTGTACCCGGCGTGACCGGATCCGATACCGGCTGGCTGAGGGGCGACGCAAGCGGGCGCACGGATCTCTGGTTCGTGCCCACCCCAGGGGCCGAAGAAGGTCGCGCTCGCATGTTCGCCAACATCCGTGCCCATGGCGCATTGGCAGTGGCGCAACTGGCGTCGCTGCTGCCGGCAGCCGAACGCAATGACTTGTTGCACCAGATCACGCCGTACGTAAGTTCGCCGCGCGCAGCGGCGGAGGGGTTTGCGGCCAATGTTGGTCCAGACGGGAGGGTAAGCCTAGCTAGCATCGCGAGTAACCACTCCGGCGGCGCGAACTTCGCCATGGGCGATGGCTCGGTTCGTTTCATCCTGGACTCGTTACAGGTAGCCATTCTGCGTGAGTTGCAGCTGGGAGCCTATCAGGAGAAATGGACTGAGCGGCCGGGGATAGGAGCGTTACCAGAAAACAAAAGCACGACAGGTAGCGACTTCCTTGGATTCGAGGGCCTGGCAGGTCTCACCCGCCACCTTGTGGAAGACAACGCCACCCAGCGCGAACTGCTGCAGCACATCGCGGACGTCAAGACCGCTGTTGAGCGGGGTGACCATGCCGCGGCAGAGAAGCCGGAAAAAGCCTTCTTTGTTGTGGTGGATCGCAGCACGACAACCAGCGCGCCCACGATCAGCCCGATCGCCGCGGATGCGTTAACCACCGCGGCGCGCGTTACCTTTGCGAGGTAAGCCCAACTGGTTTGACCAGGACGGAAAATTACAGGGACGAGTTCCGAGGCAGGGACTCGCCCCTGTTTGTCGCGATGAGCCACGCCTAGCTGACTTCTGTGCTGGTATTCATGCCTGGACTGGATACTAAATGCCCAAAGACGGCCACGGTTATCGCCGTGACAAGATCACAGCCTGAGGCGAGTTTGGCAAGCGATGCAGCTCGTTGTGCCCGAAGCCGCATTGCTTGTAGAGCGCATCGTACTCCTCAAAGGTGTAGGCATCGCCCTCGGTCGTGGTTGCCAGCATCATCATGGCGAAACTGGCCGCGTCAGGAGGGGTGATGCGATCGTGGTTCGGGACGAACTCCAATGTCGCCACCAGCCCATCCGGCTTCATCGAAGCATGTACTTTGCGCATGAGGGTTTCGATGGTGGGTTTGTTGAAATGGTGGTGGAAGTTCGTAATTAGCACCAGGTCGTAATCACCGCCAAACTCTACCTCGAACGCGCTGCCCTCAATCTCGTTCCAACGGTGAGCCACTCCAGCAACAAGGGCATGCTCACGCGCAATTTCCAGCACGTTGGGCCAATCCACCGCGTACACTGTTGCCGCAGGGTTATGGCGAGCTATCGAAATACCGAAAACGCCATGCCCCGCTGCTAAGTCAAGTACCTTCATGGGCTTGCCCTCAGGTGCATTCACCATCCGGGCAATTGCCTCCGCGGCGGGCGCCATCATCGCCACCATGGAACGGGCGAACTCCTCCCAAACCGGGTTCTCGCGGCTTACTGTGCCGCCCTCATTGTTGAGGGTACTGCCGCCCTTCCTGACTGCCGCAGTGAGGTCACTGAATCCGTTGCGGATGGCAGGTGCAGTGGAGAGAAAGGCCGCGACTCCGCCGAAGTAGGCCGGGGATCGCCGATCGAGGAACATTGCTGATTCCGCGGTGAGCTCATAGCCCGTGCCGTTCTTGTTGAGGAAGCCATGGATCACCAGAAAGTCGCACAGTATCCGGATGCCCTTCACGGAGGCATGGCAATGCTCGCTGAGCGCCTCGGCGCTGGAATGGCCCGTGCCAATGGCGGTGAAGACTCCCAGTTCCAAGGCCGAGCCCAAGGCCGCGGTCTGATGATGGGCAAATGCCGCAGCCATGATTCGTTCGGGCGTGGGTGTCGTTGCGGGTGTCGTCATTTGCACTGCCTTGTACTCAAGATTCTTCGAAAGCTAATCATAGCGGTAGCAACAGAAATCTCCGTAGCCAAAGTCGCTACGGGACTCTCGATTTAAGGATGAACAGTGGTGCCCCAGTAAAGGTAGTGCCCGTAAGCATACGCGCAGATTGCCCGCGAATCAACCAACTCGACAACCTATCTGCTGACAGAGGTTCGGCTAATTCCCGGAACTGTGGAAGGGTAAGCAACACTTGGTGACCATGCGGTCTGACCTTGGTGGCGGACATCCGTGCATGAGGTGCTCGAACGCGCGCAGCTGAGGTGGGCGACGAAGCAGCGCTAGAGGCTGCGGAGGTGGAAGCCGCCGTCGATGTGGAGGACCTGTCCCGTGGCGTAATCGAGAAGGCCGTCAGCAATGGCGCGGACTGCCTTGGCGACATCCGCGGCCTCGCCCATGCGACGTTGGGGGAGGAGCCCGTTGGCGATCCTGTCCTCGTAGATCTGTTCAACCTTGGCGATCATGTCGGTGCGGATGATGCCGGGCTGAATCTCAAAGACCTTAACGCCTTGCGCGGCCAGGCGGGTGGCGAAAAGGGAGACGGCCATACTGAGACCAGCCTTCGAAATGCAGTACTCGCCGCGGTTCACAGAGGCGGTAAAGGAGGAAATGGAGGTGATGAAAGCGATACGGCCACGTCCGGAATCCTGCATCCAGCGGGCGGCGAGCTGGGTGAGGAAGTAGGGTCCTTTTAGATTGGTGGAGAGGACTTCGTCGAAAATGTCTTCGCGGGCGTCGAGGATGTCAGCGCGTTCACGCGGGGCGATGCCGGCGTTATTGACCAGCAGGTCAAGGTGGGGGGATCGGGAGCGGGCGAGCTGAATCAAGGCGGCGCGGTCTTCAGCGGAAGAGATATCGGACTGGGTGATTTCGCAGCCTACCTCATCGGCAAGGGACTGTGCGGTTTCGCGGTTGCCCCGATAGGTGGCGATGACGTGGTGGGTGCGAGCGAGTTCAATGACGATGCCGCGGCCGATGCCACGGCCCCCACCAGTAACGATGGCCAACGGTTTGGACATGGAGCCTCCGGAAGCAGAGCAGGTGGACGGTGGAGGTGCCCCCAAAAGGGAGCTGTCCGCCGCCTAGCTTGATGATAGCGAGGTTAGGGGGCGCGGGGAGAGCCGGGACAAAAAAGGGGACTAGGGTTCGGGATCCGGTATGCGGAAGGCGCGGGTGACGCGGAAAGTGGCAAGGGCATCAGAGGCGATGCGCAGCTTGGCAAGACCTGCTCCTGCCGGTGGGGGGCTGGTGGGATCCGCGGTGGGGAGACCTTCGGCGGCAATGGGCAGATTGCGTCCAGCGACGCGGACCGCGGAGGCCTCAAGACGGAACATGGGTGGTCCAGAAGCGCCGGCGGGGAGACGAACGAGACGGACGATGACGTCGGAGCGCGCGGAGAGCAGGGTGTCACCGGCGGCGGCAAGGGGGGATTCCAGGCTCGCACGGAAAGACTCACCGGGCTGGTGGACCGAGGAATCAATGGTATCAATCATGCGAAGGAGCAGGAGTGCACCAGCGGGGATGGTGCGACCGTCGGCACCGCCGATGGGCACGGTTTGGGTGGGCGCGGCGGGCTGTTGAGAGACAGAGGAAACTGCGGCAGGCAATTGGCCGGGAACTGGAGGGGCGATGGATTGGGCAACCGGATTGCCAGCGGGTGAAGGTGGCGGAACGGGGGAGGGCGTAGGCGGAGCTATAACCGGCTGAGCTGGCGCCGCTGGCTGGGCAGCGACTACGGGTTGGGCAGCTACAACCGGCTGGGGCGGTGCTGGCTGCGAAGGCAGAGACACGGAAGGGGCCTGGACTTGTGGAGCCTGGACTTGTGGAGCCTGAACGGCTGGGGCCTGCAATTGGGGCGGCTGAACGGCTGGGGGTTGAAGTTGCGGAGCTTGAACCGGCGGGGCTTTGGGGGCTTCAGGCGCTTTTTTGCGTCCAAACCAACCGCGCTTTTGTTGCTGCGGTGCTTCCACTTTGGGTGCCTGGACTTGGGGTGCCTGAACCTGGGGTGGTTGCACTTGCGGAGCCTGGATTTGCGGGGCCTGGACTTGCGGAGCCTGGATTTGCGGGGCCTGGACTTGTGGAGGCTGCAGTTGTGGGGCCTGGACTTGCGGAGGCTGAACTTGGGCTGCTTGCTGGAGGGCCGGACCCGCTACTGAAGCCGACTGCGGAGATCCATCACCAAACAGGATGCTGGCGACCTGCGAAATGGGGTAAGTCTGGACCTGGTTGTTGACCTCAAGTCGGACACTGCGAGCGTCGCCACCAAGGAAGGTGCCACGAACGATGGCTCCGTTCGTGAAGGTGATCACGTCAGCCGCCAGCAAGAGGGGGAAAGCCACCAAAGCAACGAAAACGGTGACAGGAGCAATGGAAAACCGGGCCAGGCCGGGAGTAGATGAGAACACGCGCAGTTTCAAGACAACCTCCGTGCGCTAGCACCGCTACCCACTCAAGCGAGAAGGAACCGGGTGGATGGCTCAAGGCCCGCGGGTTTGCAGGCGTGGGCCAGACTAACCCTTAGAGCGAAGCACGATTTGCCGTGCTACCTCCTCATCGTACTCCGGGGAGGGTGGTGGTGTGCCCTTTTGTTTACGGAGGAATTGGGCCATGACTTCCTTGCCGCGTTCGAAGGCTTGCTGGAATGCGCGCTTGCGTTCGATCTCAGTATAGGCATAGCCGATGCGGTGGAAGCGTTCAAAACTGCGGCCAATGACCCAGGTGCCGGCATAGGCAATGGCGGCTTTGGGGACAAGACCCCCGCCCATGGGGATCTTTCCGATGGCCTGCCGGGCGAGTGCGCGCCAGCCAAAGGCGGCAGCGATGACGGAGGCGATTTGGGATTTCTGCTCCTGGTAGCCGATGGAGGCACCGCTTGCGGCTGCGATGAGGAAGAGGAGACGAATCTGGTTGGCAGTAATGATGGCGGTATCGGAGGCGAACTCGCCGACAGCCCAAGGCACCATGATGGCGCTAGGGACCATGTTGGGTAGAGCCGTCATGACACTGAACCAGCCGTTCTCAGCGGAGATCTTGTGGATGAGGCTATCGACGACCGGATCGCGAAAAGGTGCAAAGTTGCGGGCAAGGGCGAGGTCGAGCTCAGGGCGGGCATCAAGGATTTCGAGGACGGTATCGCGAGGGTTATAAGAGTAGAAAGTGAAACCGCGGGCGGAGGGCATCATGCTCTGTTCAAAGATCTCCACTTCGGGGCCAACGGGGGCCTGGGGATTACCCGCGCGGAAGATGCTGCCGAGGACGGCAGCACGGCGGCGCTGTGAGAGATCGGGTGGAACGAAGAAACGCTCCATCTCCAGGAATGCCTGTTCGCTTGTGGCGTGAAGGACAATGCGGGCGGGACGATGGGCGATCTCGCGAACCTCAGTGGGGTTCAGCGTGGTGAGCGCTTTTCGGATCTGCTGAAAGATATTGGTGGCCAACGGGACGCTCCTCCCGGTGCGGAGCCAGCCAGCGCATGCTGAAAGACGACACGCACCTGTTTCCGCCATTCTAGCGCGATGCCCACCTGGCGGACCTGTATAGAGGACTCCAGAAAGGAGAGGACGGTTTCGTTGGAGGGATGGAAGCTAAGGGCGGGGGCGATGAGGAGGACGCGAGGAGGCTGCGGATGGATGGAATAGCCGGGAAATAGATTAACTGATTGGAGGTCACCCCGTTCGAGATGGAGCTTGAGGCGGGAATAATAGTCAATCGCCTGGGCGGGAAGGTGGATATCCTCAACGGCTTTGATTTCAAGAATGACGAGGCGGCCGAAATCGTCAAGGGCGAGGAGGTCAGTGCGTGAGTGGTGGAGGCCGATTGCACCGCTGACCTGACGACGGAGGGTAGCGGGCTGGATGGTGGGGTCAATTCGGTGAATGTTGGCGCGGATCTGGCTTTCGAGCCAACGTTCGGGATGAAGGCGATAGAGAGCATGATGGGGCGGGGTAGAGTCTGGAGCGCGGAGGCGGGCGACTTTAGAGGCGAGCCTGAGAAGGGTGTCAGTTGAAGGCCATGGCTGGGCGCGGCGCATCTTGAGACCGAAACGGAGATCGTCTCCATCGGCACGGGCGATTGGCAGACCACGGATTTCGAGGCTGAGCACGCCATGGAAATCCTGGACACACTCGGCGAGGCCGGAGGCAGCCACCTGCTGGAAAAGACTGAGCGCGCGGGGATGTGGGGGTGATGGATTGTTGAGAGGGAACTGGGTAGCGAGGTTGCCCCAGGAGCGCGGGGAGATCTCACGGAGTGCGCCATCCGGGGAAGCTGCCACGAGACGATAGCGCAACTTGGCATGATTGCAGGCGATGAGGCGCAGGGCGATAGCAGAGGCCGCTGATTCGGGAACGAAGAGGAGCAAGGTGCGCACGTGGTGCTCTGGCCAGCGCTGACGGCAGTGCTGCAGCCAGATGAGGCCGAAGGTGAACACTTCGTCGAGGCCGGTGGAGGTGGAGACGGCGTCAAGGGGCAGGTTGGGAGCGGCGATGGCGGCTGCAGCCTCACTGCCGCGGTGCAGGAGGGCACGGGGAAAACGGGGAGAGAGGGAGTGCTGAAGATCGGGGGCGGAACTTAGGGCTTCAATGTGCCAGCCGGGGTGAAAGCGCTCACACCAGCGGCGAAGCTCTTCGCGTGCAACGCCCCGGTTGGATTCCGTATCGAAGCGGGCGGAGGCGTGGGCCTGAAGATCAATGATGCTTAGGGAGCAGCGGCGGCGCGGGAAGCGCTCAGCGTCGAGTTCCAGCCGGTTGCGTGCGCGTTTGCGTACGGCGCGGAGACGACGGCGGAGAGAGCGGGATTCGCCCCAGCATTCCAATAGGAGGCCTTCCGCATCGAGGTCAAGCGAGTACTCACCCGGCATGAGGGGGAGAATCTCCTCTCCGGGTTCAAGGATGGCAGGAGATTCGCACGAGGAGAGAAAAGCAGCGATTTCCTGTTGCAGTGACTGGGCCGGGGTGGCATCCGGGTGCGGAGTGATTGCCATACGGGAATAGTGGGTTGGCGAGCCGATAATTCTCACGAAATCGACACGGGCGGCGGCAAGTGTGGTGAGGCAAGGTTGTATGGAATCGGAGCCCTCGCAAGTTCACCAAGGCGCAGAGGCTTGCCGGACGGAGGGTGGCTTCCCGGATACTGGAAGGGTGGAACACATACGGGAGAATCTTGAGGCGGCAGAGGATCGGCTGGCGGGGGCGTTGGCGCGGAGCGGACGACGGCGGGAGGACGTAACGCTCATTGCCGTGACGAAGACCTTCCCAGCGAACGTAACGGTTGCAGCGTATGAGGCAGGACTGCGTGTATTTGGCGAGAACTACGTGCAGGAGTTTGAGCAGAAGGCACCTGAGTTAGCGGGGCTGGAGGAGGCAAGGTATCACCTGATCGGGCACTTGCAGAGCAATAAGGTAAACAAAGCTGCGCCGCTGTTTGACTGCGTGCAAACGGTAGATTCGGTGAAGCTAGCGCGAAAGTTGCAGCAGACAGGCCGGCCGCTGGACGTGATGCTGGAAGTGAAGCTGTCAGAGGAACAGAGCAAGTACGGCTGTGCACCGGGGGAGTTGCCACGACTTGTGGAGGCAGTGCAGGAGATGGATGGCGTACGCTTAACAGGGCTGATGACGATGCCACCATTCTTCGACGATCCGGAGCGGGCACGGCCTTACTTTGTACGGCTGCGGGAACTGGCGGCGGCGTTTAATTTGGGGGCGCTCTCAATGGGAATGAGCGGCGACTTCGAGGTTGCCGTAGAGGAGGGAGCCACACATATCCGGCTAGGTACCGTATTGTTCGGGAAGCGGAGCCCGCGACCCTAATGGCAGGCAGGTTGATGACGCTGGGCTACTTCGCACCAATGCCGCCGGCGGCATCTGGAATCGCGGATTACGCCGTAGCGATGCTGGAGGGGCTGCGTCCGCTGGGCGAAGTGCGCTTGAACACTGCGGGCGCGGTGAACCTGTATCACGTGGGCAACAACGGGCTACATACGGAAATCTATCGTCGAGCACTGGCTGAGCCGGGAGTGGTGGTGTTGCATGATGCGATGCTGCACCACTTCCTGCTGGGGAGCCTGAATGAGGACGCTTACTTGGAGGAGTTCGCGTACAACTACGGCGAGTGGGAGCGCGGACTAGCGGCAAACCTGTGGCGGCGGCGTGCAGGTGCGATGGCAGACCCCACGTATTTCCGATATCCACTGCTGCGGCGGTTAGCCGAGCGGTCGCGAGTGGTGCTCGTGCACGGGCAAGCAGCGCGGCGGAGGGTGCTGGCACACAGCCCGCAGGCGAAGGTGGTGGTGATCCAACATCTGCGACTTGGCCCAATGATGGAAAGCCACTGGACCAGTGATCAGGCAGGTGCTGAGAGGGCAAGGTTTCGGAGAGAGGAACTGGGACTGCGCAGCGAGGAAATGCTGGTGGGACTGTATGGATACCTGCGGGAATCAAAGCGCTTAGCGGCAGTGGTGGAGGCGGTGGAGGCGCTGAGAGGGCAAGGCGTGCCCGTTAGGTTATTGGTGGCAGGTGGTTTCGCGTCTGATGACTACCGGCGGGCATGGGAACCACGCTTGCAGCGGCACCCGGCAGTGATCTTTCTGCCAGGCGGAAATGTGGAGCGGTTTGGGCGTCTGCTTTCGGCGGCCGATGTTTGCGTAAATCTCAAGTATCCTTCAGCCGGAGAAAGCTCTGGCATCGCGGCGCGAGCGCTTGCGCTGGGCACACCACTGGTGTTGAGCAGCATAGATAAAGAGGATGACGCGGAGTTTCCTGCCGGCACTTATGCTCCTGTGCTGACCGGGGTGGCGGAGCAGGGATCGCTGCTGGCGGTGCTGAGCTGGTTGCTGAACGACCGCGATGCCCGCCGCGCACTGGCAATGGAGGGGCAGCGTTGGTGCCGGGCGGCCATGGAACCGGCTGCGATCTGCAGCCAGGTTTGGCGCGTAGCGCTGGGAGTGGCGGAACTGGATCGTGGGTGCGGGCGAGCCTAGGCACCTCGTATCGGGTGGCCCGCGCCGGCGGATATTGGGATGACTGTTGCAACCCTGGGCGGTTCTGGGGGGAGAAGCACGGAGGTGTGTCGGGTGCTTCGGCTCTCGGACTGCGGCATCGGAGCGCTGGTGCGCGGCATCCCCCGGGGCAGTCTTGCGACAGAGCAACGAGACGCATGCCAACGCGCGTTCGCTAAGGTAATCACGATTGACCAATCGTATTCTCCCTGATTGTAAGGCTCAACCATCTGCACTGTGTATTGGCGATGCTCCGCCTAAAGTGGATTGTCCATTGCCGAGATCGTGGATGCGATGTTGTTGGCGAGTTGGAAAAATATTTCTCCTTTATTTTTATTTGTTTGCGTGTTTCGCGAGAGGTTATGCACTTGGGACCTGAGTATGATTTCGACGAAGTGAGTCGCGGGACGGCGGCCGTGAAGTTTGGCGGCAGCGAGTGCGGGACGTACTCCGTGCTGACGCCGCGACTGGAGGGTTGTTGTGTGCGGCAAATGACACGGAGAAGAGAGACAAACCAGCATCTAGTGATCGAAATGCCAGCAGGCAAGAAGACAGAGAGACAAGACGTTGACCTGGACGAATTACTAGAAGAACTGCTGGGGCAGAGCTACCGGCAAATCTGCGCGGAATCCCATGAACTTCAGAGAGTGAGTATCGGCGACTATCTGAAACTGGTGACGCTGGTGGCGGAGCGAAGACGACAGAATGCGCCGGTGCAGAGGGAGACGATCGTGCGGTGGGAAGACTCATTCGAGCAGGACGATGCCTGCAACTGATCGCATATCAACCGCTGCCTTCACAGCGGCGATTTCATGCAACGAGGACAAGGTTCAAAGGCTTCTCTGGACCCATCGGATCGGGGAAAAGCGCGGCGCTTTGCCACGAGGCAATCCGCAAGGCATATCAAAACCCAGGCTGCATGGGCCTGTTGGGGGCACCCACGTACCCGATGTTGCGGGATGCCACACGAAGGGCACTGTTGACGGTCCTGGATGAGAACGAGCTTCCGTACACGTGGAATCGCAGCGAGAGTTACATTGAGCTCACGCAGTGCGGGTCAAAGATTCTGCTGCGGTCGTTAGAAGAGTATGAGCGGCTCCGAGGCACTAACTTGGCGTGGTTTGGGGTGGATGAGCTGACGTACTGCCGGGAGGAGGCGTGGCTGCGACTGGAAGGCCGGCTAAGGGAACCACTGGCGAAGCGGCCTTCCGGGTTTGGGGTATGGACACCGAAAGGGAAGGATTGGGTACACCGGCGGTTCCTCGAAGCGAAATCAGAGGACTATGCGGTGGTGATGGCCAAGCCAAGCGAGAACAAGCACGTACTGGAGGTGGATCCAAACTTCTATGAGCGACTGAAGAGCACGTACAGTGATGCCTTCTACCGGCAGGAGGTACTGGGAGAGTACGTGGTGAGCAACGGTCACCGGGTGTATCCCTCGTTCACCAGAGACAATCACCTCAGACCGCTGGCGGTTGTGCATTCGTTGCCGTTGTTGTGGAGCCTGGACTTCAATGTGAATCCATTCTGCACGGTAGTTTGCCAACGCGTTGGGGACACGCTGCATGTGCTGGACGAGCTTGTGCTAACGGGGGCACAGACGGTAGAGATGGCCGAGCAAATGGATGATCGGTATGGCCAATCTGGCCATGGACTGGTGATCTATGGAGACGCGACAGGAGCGGCGGAACATACGTCAGGCGGGAGCAACTACAAGCAACTGCTGGCGCAGCTTCGACCAGACAAATGGAAGTACCTGCACATGAGGGTGGGAAGGCGGAACCCGCCGGTGCTAACGCGGCTGAATGTGCTGAACCGCTTGCTGAGTGCCGCAAGCGGGAAGGTACAGATAGCGATTGATCCACGGTGTCATTGGCTGATTGCGGACTTGGAGGAGGTGCAGTTCTGCGAGGACGGAATTCGCATGGACAAGAATAGGGATCCTCGACGAACCCACATCTCAGATGCCCTTGGGTATTTGGCCTATGAAGAGTTTGGCGACAAGCCGCGGATCGGTGAAAGCCACTCTCACGATGATGTCCCGGGCGCTTGCTAAGAGCGCCAGTTCCAACTGACAACGATTGACGGTGGCGTCCAGGCAATGTTCTGCCAGGACGCCTGGGCCGGGGTGCGCCTTGGCGAGCAGGAAGCGGAGCAAGCAGGAGCGGAAAGCAATGAACCAGGAATTTTTGCTGCGGGCACACCCGGAGTATGAGCGCAACCAAGCGATGTACCGCACCTACCATCACCTTTACCACGGTGGCGAAGTGCTGAAGCGGAACGCCGGAGAATACCTTTCGCGGCGACTGCGCGAGCCGCATGAGGTTTACGAGGAACGGCTTTCGAGAGTGTTCTATGAGAACTACATCGGTTCAATCATTGACTGGTACGGAGCGACGTTGTTCCGTCGCGAACCGATCGTGACCTACGAGAACGGCAAGGAGCGCGGAGGCTTGTTCTTTGGACAACTTCTGGAGGATTGCGACCGCAAGGGAACAGCCTTCGGCGACTTTCTAAGGCAGCAGTTCACTCAAGCACTGGTGTATGGAAAGAGCTACACACTAGTGGATTTTCCGCGCCAAACCGGCAAGGCAATCAACCAGGCGGAAGAGGACGCACTTGGATTCTCTCGGGCATACCTCACCGGGTTTACGCCAGAGCAGATGGTGAACTGGGCCTACGACGAACTTGGGCGGTTTGAGTGGGTGGTATTCAGACAGGAGCGGCTAGTACCTCGCGGGGGTTCAAACCCAGTGTGGGAGAAGGAGAGCCGCTGGTACAGCTTCGGCAAACAGAAGTATCAACTCTTTCGCGCTTTCGGAGCCGATAAGCCGGAACTGATCGATGAGGGACCCCATGGATTCGCCGCGTTGAACCAAGTGCCGGTATACGAGTTCCGTATCTCCGATGGCTTGTGGCTGATGAACAAGGCAGCGTTGCTGCAGTTGGAACACTTCAACAAGTCGAACGCGCAGGCATGGGCGATCTCAATGGGATTGTTCTCAATGCCGGTGATCTACTCCGACCGGGAGTGGAAACAGGTGATTGGCGAGAGCTACTACCTAAAATTGGGCGCCGACGACCGATTCGGATGGACTGAGCCGCAAGGGAGAGTGTATGAGATTGCGGCGGAGAATCTGAAACGGCTGAAGGAAGAGATCTATCGGGTGAGTTACCTGCTAAATCAGGCGGGCGGCCCCCAGCACTTCAACCAATCAGGGTTGAGCAAGCAGCGGGACTTCACCGTGACGCAAGAAGTGCTGCGTGGGTATGGAGATGCGGTGAAGGATTTCGCAAAACGAATTTTGCGCGGCATTGACCGGGCGCGCAACGACGAGTTGGAGATCAACGTGTCTGGCTTAGACGAGTTCGACATCGGGGATTTCACCAACGAAATCGAGGATGCCAGGAAACTACTTGGCTTCGGGATACGGTCAGAAACCCTGCGCCGGCAGGTATACCGGCGGTTGACACACAAGTACCTGTGCGACGTGCGACAGGACATCAAGGACCGAATCTCGAGCGAGATCAACGACTGGCTGGATGAGGAAGAAGGTAGCGGCAACGATGAATGAAGCAAACGACAGCGAGAGCGCGAAAGCGCCGACAGCTCCGGATATTCGAGGGCTTGTGCAGGAGGCGATTCAGGAGTTCCTGAGGCACAAGCAACAGGAAACGGAGCCGGCGCACCGAGCGGAACTGCAAGAGGAGAAGCGGAGGCGGGAACAACTAGAGTCGCAGGTGCGCGAACTACTCCAGAAGACCCGTGAAAGCGAAATGGAGGTCGCGCGGTCACGGATGACTGGTGCGGTACGCGACGAATTGCAGAAGCAAGGGGTCACGAAGGTAGACCTGGCTTTCCGCGTGATCAGGGATGACATCCGCCAAACCGAACATGGCGATTATGTGGTGCGCGGGCGGGACGGAGACGTGCCGCTAGGCGACTATGTGAAGAAATTTGTGGATGAGAACCCAGAGTTCTTACCTCCACGGATTAAGGGCGGATCAGGGAGTTCTGGGATGGGAGGCGACGCCGCGGGAGCCCGCTTCGACCTGGATGCAATCCGACCCGGGATGAGCGAGGAGGAGCGGCGGCAAGTGCAAGCGGCCATCGCAAACCTGGCGTCCCAAACGTTCAAGAGCTAGCAACAGAGGAGAAAGAATAGGAATGCCTGCAATTACTTCAGCAAACCTGGCCCAAGCGATCGTAAAGCTGGTGGCCGCTGACGCACTGCCGTCGCTGATGGGAAATCTGGTGATGGGGAACCTGGTGAACCGGGATTTCGAACCGTCGCTGGCTAACTCAGGCGATACCGTAAACGTACCGATTCCGCCCGTCCTGACGGCAAACAACCTGGCCGAAGCGGGAACGGTGCAGACACAGAACCCCAACCTGGGCAACGCCCAGATCGTGCTGGACACACACGTGGAAGCCAGCTTCCAGATTCCTGACATCACCAAGGTGTTGGCTGTGCCCGACCTGCTGTCACTGTACATGCAGCCTGCTCTAGTAGCGATCGCTGAGAAGATCGAAGGCGATCTTCTGGGCCTCTATTCGCAGTTCACCGCAAATGCCACGGTGGGCACTGGCGGCACACCAATCACCGAGGCGACGATCGACACGGCGGAGACGCGGCTCTTTGAGGCGAAGGTTCCACCGTCGGCTCCGAAGTATCTGGTGGTTGACTCCGGCACCTATTCGACGATGCGGCAGATTCCGCGCTTCAGCGAGTACGGGAATGTTGGCGAAGCGGGCCTGAAGGCGATGGTGGAAGGCTCAGTCGGGCGCATCAAGGACTTCTACGTGTTCCGCTCACAGTTCGTGAAGAAGACTGGAATTTCTCCGGTGACCACACAGAACATGGCGTTCTCGCGCGATGCAATCGGCCTGGTTATTCGCCGCCTGCCACGTCCGCTTCCAGGAACCGGCGCGATTGCGGAATACGCTGAGTTCGGGAACTTCGGCATGCGCGTGGTGATGAGCTACAAGCCGGATACACTGGCCCAGCAGTTCACCGTTGACGTGCTTTACGGCAAGGGCGTGCTTCGGAACGGCTTCGGCGTACAGGTACGCAGCTAACACTCAGGGCCAGAGTAACGCCCGCAACGCAGAAACCAACCATCCGGGTCCAACCGAGTGTTGGACCCGTTTTTCGGAATCCCATGAATCTGACGAAATACTACGACCAAGTGAAAAAGATCCGGCAGGACATCAAGGAACCGTTTGTGTTCCTTACCAGTCTTGCCACACCCAATGGCGGCAAAGAAGGATGCGTGTCGGAAGCACCAGCCGACCTGGCGGCGCGCATGATTACAGACG
Source organism: Bryobacteraceae bacterium (assembly GCA_036821995.1). Taxonomy (GTDB): domain Bacteria; phylum Acidobacteriota; class Terriglobia; order Bryobacterales; family Bryobacteraceae; genus JACTMJ01. The sequence continues at coordinate 78,042 of DAISIM010000006.1, read as the reverse complement.
GCGTTGCGCGATTGGCGACTGCGGACGAGATTGACAGCTACCAAACAGAAGCCGAGGCAAACCGGCTTGCGGCGAAGGAAGAGCAGTTGCGCAACCGGTTGAGAATCACGCTGGTAAACGACGCGGATGTGCAACTGACAGCGGAGAAGATCTCCACAAGAACAAGAGCGAAGGCATAAGGAGGACGCGCATGGCACTCATCACGGACAGTGGACTGATAGAAATCCGCGACCTGTTGCCCTACGAGAATGACCTGCTGGAGACAGCCGATAAAGAGCGGGTAGACATCCAAGCAAAAGCCAAGCTTGCCATCGAGGAAGTCCGCAATCAGGTGGAGATCGAGCTCGACCGAGCTGGGATGGAGTCCACGAGCGCGGGCCTAGCTGGCTTTGGCCTCAGGAACGTAGTGGTTACAGATGCATTGCGTTGGTGGCTGCATTGCCATGCGCTGCACCTGATCTATCTGGAGGCCTATGGCCACCAACTCAATGAGAGGTTCAAGACCAAGCAGACACATTACGCGAAGCGGGCTGAGAGGGCCAAGGACACTTATCTTGAACGGGGTGTGGGAGTGGTGTCGCAGCCACTTCCACGCCCTGACGGTCCAACGATCTCGCCAGCGGTCGGCATCATTGATCCTGGCAACTACTACGTGGCGGTGGCGTGGGTAGCTTATAACGGCCGGCAGAGCGCACTAAGTCCGCTGCACACATTCAATACGGATGGCCAAAGCACAATGACCGTCAGCCCCGGTACTGCACCGGCAGCCGCAGAAGGGTGGCACATCTACATGGGAACCAACGCGGAGAGCCTTGTGCGACAAAGCGCAGTGCCTATCGCACCGGGCCAGATCTGGGTGATGACGCTGCCCTGGAATGCAACTGGTGAACGGTTTGGCAATGAACAAACGCCAGACGCTTACCTACAACCACAGCGAGTATTTCCGCGGGGGTGAACATGGCATACGTCCTGGAGAAAGCGATCCAAACAATCGTGGACCTGCTAACCGGTGCTGGGGGCGTAGGGGTGCAATTGGAGCAGTTGGCGGAAGGCCGTCCTGAGCTGGCCCAGTCAGTTGCCGGCTTTGTCGTGCGCGGCTATCCACTGAAGCGAGGAGTTGTCGCTGACGAGCAGTTCACCTGTGACCCACGAATCCGTATCCAGGTGGAGAAACTGGCGAACACACAGCGGCAGAAGTTTATGCCCTTCTCGGGCTTCTGCGCGATGCTGCTGACCGTAGAAGCTGCAGATGACCGGCAGGACCTGGTTGCGGAGCAACTTACCGCTATCTGTGACGCCATCCTGTTGGTGTTGGACAACCACGTTGGGCAGCTTGCGGAGGGTGTCTGCTATGGCGGCGGGTATGAGTTGGCGATCTCCCCAATGGACCGGGGGGGACATGGCTTTCACCAGGTAGCGCAGTTGCGCTTCCAACTGGCGATGGAAGAAGGGGGAACGAGAGCATCATGAGTTGCTACATCAACACAACAGGAGAGCGGCTGTATGGCGCCATCGAACAAGCGTACGGAACCGCGCGCAGCCTTGTGGGCACAGATCGATTGAGCTTCCGGCGGCTGGCTTTGACAGAGCGTACCAAGCGCGCCGAGAGACGGGACAAGACGGGAACGCGAACAAGGTTTGCGCCTCATCCCGAGTTGCGCACCGAGAATAGGTTTGACCTGGATTGCTACTTTGCCGGCAGGGATCCCGCGAACCCTGTGGATGGTGTCTCCAATCTCGTGGAAGCCACACTAGGAGGCGTGCGCAGCACGTGGAACGGCCTGACGGTGACTGACGTGGGAGGCGGAGGCATGGTGGTGTCCTTCAATGCTGTACACAACCTACAGCAGGGACAGGCCATTCGCTTTCAGGGGCAAATTCGCTTTGTAAAGACTGTTAACAGTTCCACGACAGTAACCGTTTCGGCGCCTTTCGGCGCGGGCTTTCAAGTAGGAAGCGTTACCGGAAAGACCATCACCATGTGGCCTGGCGAAAAGCCCAAAGCCGTTACGATGGGGAACTACTGGAGCCCTACTGGCACTCTGGATCGAGTGCTGGCGGGATGTGTAGTGAATGAGATGGCAGTGGCGCTGAACAGCGACTTTCATGGCGCCGCCTTTCGAGGAACCGTGCGTGAGGTTGCCTCAGTGACTGGGTTTGATGCGGGAAGCACAGGTCTATCGGGATTTCCCATGGAACCAATCAATCCCACTCAAGCCTTTCAACTGGTACCGGGCCATGTAGGCCGGCTCTTTCTGGGTGGCGTGGAATACTTCCTGCTGGATCTGAACCTACGCATTCTGAACAATGCGGACACCTCAACCCGCGAGTTCGGTATGTCACTAGCGCCATGCTATAGCGCAGATTTGCGTGAGGTTTCTCTGCAATTTCAGTTGTATGCCGCAACCGACGCGGCAGTGAACCAGTTGCATGTGCTGGCGAGGCAGCGACAAGAGACGGACCTAACCATCCAGCTAGGCAATCAAGCGGGTCAGCTGGTGGGTATCCATGTGCCACGCTTTGTACCGGAAATCCCAGATATGAATGAAGCTGACTCACGAGTGGTGATGAGTTACCCACGCAGCATGGCATACGGAGTGTCGAACGATGAAATTAGCATTGCTTTCGCGTGATACGCCAGATGGAGTGATGTACGCGTCTGAGGTGGAAGCCACCAGCAGGCAGTATCCAGGTGTTCGCTTTGTGCTGCGGCGATGCTCAGTGGCACGGCGGATTTCCCTGATTGAGAGGTTAGCTGGACACGCTTCGGCTTACGAAGCACTTAAGGCGTCAGAGCGAATGGACGATCGTGCACAGGCAGAAGCTTTGCGGCTTCGCATGGACTTCGAGTACCTGGACTGGGGCCTGCTGCGTGTGCTGGGATTGTTGATCGACGGGGAAGCTCCCGACGCGAAGACGCTCTTCGAGAAAGGCCCGGAGGGCCTAACCCGCGAAATCCTCAGCAGGATTCGTGAGGAGTGCGAGCTAACCGGAGACGAACGAAAAAACTAGCCATCGCCTTCTGGTTCCACTCACGTGGCGAACCCGGCTGGAAGTGCGATACGTGCAGAGAAGCGGGGCTGGAAGCAAGCCGCCGCTGCGGGTTCCTGGGATTTCATTCGTCGGAAGCTGACAGCCCCGTTTGGGCGCGCGGCCCTCTGGTGCTGAACCATTGCCCGAAGCCAATTATTCAATCATTCAGCCTAGCGATGTTGGCCGCATATAGCGTGTGGCGCCGATGCGACGGCCGCTTTGATCCGCGACTTCGAGCGAAATGCGCGGACGCCTTTGCGGTTCTTGACTCACTCCGCCAACAAGCACTCCAGGATGCCCAGGCGATGGCGCACGAAGGCACCTCCAGGTCCAGGCCATAGCGGAACTCGTCGAATCGCAAGTGATCTTCATCAAGGAAAGGAACAAGACGTGGACACTGTACCAACGGCCCTACGTTCAATCGCGACACAGTTTGAGCAGCTCATTGGGAATGCGCGACGTTCACCATCGGTCACAGGGGGAGGCAACAGTCGCATCCCAATTTGGGAGCAGCTCTCCAATCTGTCTTCTGTAAGTGGATCTGAAGCTCTGCGGTCAGTGGCGAACTCTCTTGGGAAAGGCCTTCTTGGAGAACTCAGTGACGGGGCGAATGACAACACAGTGGGTGGTCGGCTGCGTTCATTGCTACCGGTAGCAGGTACAGCAGGCGCCGCCCTGGATGGAGTGATGCAGGGCCCACTAGGCCTGCTCTCACGCAGCCTTGTGTCCCTGTTCCGCCGTGATCCGGAACCCATGAGTTATTCCGTCCATGAACAGCCGGAGGCATTATCCATGGACTTCGACTTGGGCAGTATGGCGCTTCGAGATCGTCAAGAAGGCGAAGGTACTGGGTTCAGCGCCGGTTCGCCTAATGAGTGGGACAGCCGTGGACACACTCAGCAAACACCAGTCGTGATTCAGGTAAACACAATGGATGCCCGCTCCTTCGCAGACCACCGCGACGAAATCGCCTCCGCTGTTCGGGAGGCCTTGACCCGCAATCATGCCTTACGCGACGAGATCTGGGAGGACTAACGGTGATGCCAGACTTTCCTCAGATCGGATGCCATGCGGTGGCGCAGTATCCTTCGTCGTACGAGCTATCGTACGCGGTAACGGTGCAGACAGCTGTAGACGGAACTGAGCAGCGATTCGTTCGCCGCGGAAGCTCTAAGCGTGGTTGGCATGTGAGATTGGCACGACTCAACACGGAGGACGCTCAACGTGTAGCAGAGTTCTTTGTCTCCGTAAAAGGCCGTGCGGCTTCATTTCGATTTCAAGATCCCTGGACCGGACAGTGGCATGAACCCTGCTGGTTCGACTCCGACACGCTTAACCTCACCTACGAAGGCGATGACTGGCTAACGGGTGAGTTGCGAATCAGCGCCTCAGAGGTTTAAGACCCATGCCAATATTCTTCCCTCAATTACGTCCGGGATCCGCCATGCAATACCCCCTTCGTAAAGCGACTAGTTATCGCACCGTCGTGCACCCAAAAGATAGAGTACAGCCACTGCGCAGTGCAGATGAGGGCAGTTCCCGGCTCGAGTGGAACCTGCAATTACGGGGCTTAAGCGACACGGAGCTCGACGCTATCGAAACGCTTTATCGCACGATGCGAGGTCCTCATGGCGACTTCGTGTTTCTGGATCCTGACGGTAACCTCCTCGCACGCAGTGAAGACTTCACGTCACCTGTATGGAACAAGACAGCGAGCTTATCCATCGGGGTCGCGGACACTTCACCAAGTGTGGCTGAAACCGCGTTCACTCTCCAATCCGCGTCTGAGACCGGGGCGGAGATGTGGCAAAGCCTGGAATTGCCTACGAACTACCATTGGTTGCTGAGCGTTTATGCACGCGCGCAATCTCCGGCGGCACTGACTCTATTTGTCCGGTCAACCCATGGAATTCAGCAGCACACCGTAACGTTATCGGCGGAGTGGCGGCGTTATTGGTTTGGTGGCCTTTGGTGGCCCGCTGGGGGAGGCATCGATGTTGGACTGAGACTTCCTCCCAATGCGCAAGCGGAAGCAACCGCCGCACAACTGGAAACGCAAACCACACCCGCCGCCTACAAACGAACGCTAGCGATAACCGGGGCCTACGAACAATCCCGCTTCATGGATGAATCGCTGCGAGTGACATCACTCGCACCAAACTGTCACCAACTGCACCTGCGCATTGGCGCGCCTTTCGCCGGATAAATCACATGAGCACTCTCTACACGTTGAAAGAGGCTAACACCGCGGCAACCCCGGTTATTTGCTTTGAGGTCCGCTTCACGGATGGCCATCTTGAGCGATTCGCTTCAGAGCAGCTTTCGCTAAGCGGTGAAGCATATGCCCGAAGAGTCTTAGATCAGCAATTGCACGACAATTCGCTGGGAGGGGACGACGTCATCGGCTATTATGCACGGCTGGGCCTGACCCTGTCCAACAGTGACGGGCTGATGACCCAACTAGAACAGCAACGTGGCTTCCGAGGGGCTGAGGTTGTAGCGCAGTTTGTTTTTGTTGATCCCTCAACAGGAACACCAGACGGTGACACATTGGTTGTGTTTCGCGGGATTGCAGACTCTCCATCGCTGATGGACGAATCTCGAATCATCATCACCGCGGCCAACCGCTTTGCTCTCTTCCATTCTAAGCTTCCGGCCACGCCGATCCAGCGACGTTGTGCATGGCACTTCCCGTATGATGCAGAAACCCGGCTGGAGGCTGCCACCGGAGGCAACGAGGGTCCACACGGGCTGTTCTACCGTTGCGGCTACTCTCCCGACGTCAGTGGTGGCGCTGGCAATCTGGATGGGACCCAGCCGTTTAGCGGTTGTCGGGGCAGCCGCGAAGACTGTGCGCAGCGCGGCATGTTGTCGGTGGACGATGCCAGTCGCGCGACGAGACGTTTTGGAGGGTTCACCTTTCTGCCCGCCAGCATCCTTGTCCGGACGCACGGTAGCCGTTCACTGCAGCCGGCAGACATCCATGCCAACCAGGCCCGCGGAAATGACGTCTGCCCACTCATCTACGGCAAGGGTTGGCTGACACCACCCCTAGTTCATTCCATGAACGACGGTAATCTAACTAGACTTCTGTACCTGCTTGCGGACGGTGAGGTGGATGGCGTTGAACGCGTGGTCGCGAATGGAGTTGAGATTCCCGCGGCAGTGGAGGGACGTGATATGACCTCTACCGGCTGGCACAAGATCATCGCATCAGGGGCGCGCAACGGTAGCTTTCTTCCAAAGCCTGACAACGATGGAGTTTACCCGGAGTCTGATCCTCACGGCAGTATGGCCACGCTTCAGGTCGTGATCCCGAACGCACTGCAGAAGGGGTCAAGCCAGCCCCGCCTTGAAGTTCTTTTGCGTGGTTTGCGTCTATTGACAGTTGACACTGATGGCAATGAGGCAGGACGCGTCTACAGTGAGAACCCGGTTTGGGTACTGCTGGACGTCTTGCTGCGCAGTGGATGGCGCCGGGATGAACTACATCTTCCCAGCTTCGCGATGGCAGCGCAGCATTGTGCTGTCCCGCTGCAAGTGGGTCTTTGGAATGGCACTACCCAGACACAGGCGCGCTTTTCCTGCAACCTTGTGCTTCAGAAGCGGCGCAGCGTTAGCGAGATATTGCGCGGATTGCGGGAAGCCAGCTTCGTATCCCTGCGCGCGCGATTCGACGGCAAGCTGGAGGCGGTTGTGGAAGCAACGATGGCGGAGCAGCAGCCTGCAGCACCCGCGCTAACAAACGCTACCCAATCACTTGCCGGGGGATGGCCGGTGTATGAGTTCGGCGATGGATCCGAGGGTCGAGGCGGAATCCTCCGTTCCCCGTCGGGCGCGCCAATGTTCCGCATGTTCAGCCGGGGTTCCGCGGACTGCCCGAACCGTATTCACGCTGAGTTTCAAGACGCTTGGAACGAGTTCCAGACGGACCGGATCTCGCTGTTTGACTCGCGCGAGATCCGGCGCTCCCGTCAGGAGATTAGCGCGCAAAGCAAAGCACTCGGACTAAGCACTTATCACCAAGCGGCACGCGCAATCTACGCACAGTTGAAACGCAGCACTAGCGGAAATCGCTTCGTCGAGTTCACCACGGGCTTACGAGGAATTGGGGTACGCCCCGGTGACCTGATCACCATTACATATCCCCGCCACGGCCTGCAGCGGCAACCTCTCCGTGTGATTCGAGTGCGGCCTGAGGCGAATCTGGAGGCAGCCGTGATCACCGCGCAATGGCACGAGGATTCCTGGTACGCCGATAGCATTCTTGAGGAGCTCGGCGGACTTGACCGCTACCGCAATCCCACCGGTAGCCACGGAGTTCCGCGCCCACTTGCAGGAGCATTGGTACAGCAGAACGGATTCTCTCAGTTTGACGTCAGTGAAGTGGCCGAGACCGTTAGCGATGGCGCTTACAGGGTTACGCTGCGATGTGGCTTCCTGACTCCTTCCAACCGTATCGCGGGGACCCTCGCATCGCCAGTATCGGCCCTCACGGCAAACTTCCAATCGGGCGGGGGAACGCTTGCACCAGGTACGACCTTTTACTATCGGCTTAGCTCCCTTAGCGCCAGCAGCGAGGAGAGCGCGATTTCCAGTCCAGTGATGGTTACTCTTCCGAGTGTTGGTTCCAGCTACTCCGTTCAACTTGCGTCGATCAGCGCGCCACCTGAGGCCGCACAAATTCGGGTCTACCGCGGCATAAGTCCGGAGCAGCTCTTCGCCGTAGCCACGCTGCCCGCCTCCAGTACATCCTTCATCGATACGGGCTTCATTTACCAGCCTGTGGTGCCACCTGACCCCAACTTCCATCATGCGAACTTCTACTGGCGTACTGAGCTGCACCCCGCCACCGGCGTGGACGCGGCTGGCCTAACCAGCCTCACGTATTCCGCGGCCAACTGGCAGGAGAATGAGTTTCAGGGCAAACTCGTGTGGATTGTAGATGGCAAAGGAAAAGCACAGGAGCGCACCATTCTTTCGAACAACGCCAACACTCTATTCGTGGAGCCATGGACCATTGTTCCCGAGCTTGGCAGCACCTTTGCGATTGCTGAGTCTACCTGGCAATTGGGATCAAAAACAACAGGTAGCCCCGCATCCTTCGAAGTCCCTAACCTGTCAGGCACCACTTTACACCTGCTTGGAGTCTCAGCAAACGCCCTTGACAACGAGGCACCTGCTGACCATGCGGTGATCACGCGCTGGCAGATTGGCGGCGGCAGTGTCTTCCCAGTAGATGGCGCAGCACCCGGAGAGCCTGTGTTCTCACTCTCGGCCGACGGAGCCGGCACACTTCTGTTGTCGGGTATTGGCTTCGCAGACCTCGCGAACACAAGCACCATCCAGAGTGGAACGTTGCAGATCTACTATTACGATGAGCTTCGCGACTACCCAGCTGCTGCGTTGTCAAACGCGGTGGATGGAGTGACAAGCACCATCTCTTTCACCGCTGACCCAGGGCTCTTTGAGGGAGACTACTTCCAGTTGGGACGAGAGATACTTCGCGTTCTATCGGTGAGTGCGGGCCACAGCGCCGTGGTGGAACGCGGAACTATGGGGAGTACCGCTAGCGCCCATAGCACTGGCACAGTGCCGTATGCGCTCCATCTTCAGGGCATGAGCTTCGCGGTTCCACTTCAGTTCTTCGGTAGCCCGGCAAGCGGAGCATTTCGGCAGTCGTTCTATCTTCCTCACGCACGTGTTGCCTCCGCGAGTTTGGCCTTCACCAACAGCGTTGGCCTTTCCCCTTCAGGGCGATTGCTATTCACCCCATTGATTGACTTTGGGCTTCGTACCGGATATGGCGGACAGTATGCCCTTTATGTGGAGGGCTATCTCGCAATCGAGAACGATGCCGCAATCCCCCTGATTGTTGACCGCGACCACAGCGTGCATGACGTCTTCGCAACGCTGGAGTCGCCACCTACCGGGGGACCTGTAGAACTCGACATCCTGACTGACGGCGTCGTCTACTGTTCCCTCACATTCGCCTTGGGCTCTCCATTCTCGAATGTCGTCAATGGCGCACTGCTCCCGCCGCTAAGGGCAGGGTCGCGGCTCACTGTCAATGTGAGGTCAGTTGTGCACTACGGCAATACGATCCCCGGTCGGGATCTATCCATCCGCATTCGTCTTTAGCCAGGAGCTATTCAGTGGACTCGTTCTATCTCTTACAGCCCGACCAGGACCTCCAGTGCTACTTCGAGCAGCCCAGTGCGATTGCCGCGATGAGCGATGCGACGCCCCACTCGTTCCGTGTCAGCGGTGAGTGGCGCCAGCAGTTTGACTGGTGTGTGATTGAATGGAATCGCGATAACCCTATCGACCACCCGCTGTGGCGCAATATCCCGAATGGGAACCTCTCGGGCATTACTCTGAGTTACCAGGAGCGCCGTCACAATTGCATCGCGATGGACTCCACGCTATTCCCGACAGTTGAATGGGACCAGTTGCGCGTGTGGACTGAACACCAGGGAGTCCAGCGATTCCACAAAGTGCCACTCCTGCAGCAGGCCACTGCGTTGGAGGGGGCATACGCCCCTGCTCACTGCACATTTACACTTGTCGGCACCCCGGCTCCGGGCGACTACATTGGGCTCTCCTGGCACACTGAGCATCGCACTCACCAAGCCTATGCCAATGAGACCGCTGAGACCGTGGTGCAGGCCCTTGCGGACGCCTTCAATGGCTTTCCGGCGGGGATTGAGGCGATAGCGACGGGCAACACGATTGAACTTTGGTATGTGGGCATGCCCGGCAGTCCCGGTTACCGTCCGCCGGGGGCCAACGGAAATCGAGTGGGCGTATACAGCTACGTGAAGGGAGGTGGCACGCTGCAGTGGGATGTCCCGTTCGCCGTCATGCAGAACGGCTCCAGCCCCGATCTCTGGCAGGTTCACTTACCTTTTGGCAGCCTGCTTGATCACGAAGGCCACAGTATTGACTGGGCACACGTGCGCAAGATGCGCTGGACCTACGCTGCGCCGGTGAGCATGGGGGCGTTCCAACGTCAGGAGTTCCTTGCCGAAGTGGACAATTGGCAAGTGACCGGATCTGGCCGGCTGCATTCCTTCGCTGGACGGGGAAGCAGACGTGTGGAAGATGACGACTCGTCTTTGGAATACCAGGGGTTGTGGCACTTTTCAAAGGGTAATTATTCTGGTGGAAGCATTCACTGGACACAGGAGGATCACGCTGAAGTTATATGCCGTTACGTGCATCCACTGCCGCATGAGCTATTACTAGGAGCTCGGTCACTAGGCACTGGCGGACCAGTGACCATCACCCTTGATGGAGGTCAACCGCTGCTACAGAATTTCTTTGTCGCCGGCGAGGACACACTCGTGCGGCGACACCTTCAGCAAATGAGTGCCGGCGAGCATGAGGTGCGTATCCGTAAGGACGCCGGCGGTAGTGCGTTCTATTTTGATTTCCTGGAAATTGCACACCTGGAGACTGCCTTTTCACCACTTCCCATGGACAGCCAGTTAAGCCTGTCCACAGACTGGGACACTGACCACAGCCTCACCATTCCTCCTGAACGGACCCTGTCTCAAGTAGTCCGCCTTGGCTTTGGAGGAAGGTTGAATCACTACGTGGGGGCCATGTGGTTTTACCAAATGACCACCAAGGACTACAGCTTCGCCGAGGGGACAATCACGTTTTCAGGGGAGCCGATGTTTGGGGCAGCCACGGAACTACGCATCGGTAACACTGACTATGGTCCGGCTTTCGATACGATCTTCACCCACCTCAACCGCGTTGGCGATACCGCATCCACCGTCGCCAGAGCCTTTGCGCTGCGCATCAACGATGGCTCCACGGCTATTCGCGCCGAGGCGGATGGTGCTGTCCTTAAGATTCTTTCGCGCCGGCTAGGCACCGAAGGCAACAAAGTAACCATCGTCGCGACGCCGAACAACGGCGTGTTTGTAGCCACAGTAAGCAGCCCCACGTTAGTGGGTGGCTTGGATGGTTCGTGGATTACGGACATCCCGGCATCGACAAAGCTCAACCGCGCCTTTCGCGATTGGCACCATTCGTTTTTCGCTGGATGCGCAAGCCGTGGCATCGACTGTGTTTCCGCTTACAGCACGGAACTACGACACGGTGACCCCAGCGTGGAAGCTGGACTCGTCCAACGATATTGGAACAATGCTCCTGTCCTGCTAAATACGCCCGCCATTCAAACGAACTTCGCACCCATCTGTATTGATTATTGGAAGGAAGTCCACCGGCAAACCGCTGTTCTGATGGCGAACGCAGGCCTAATACCCTACATGCAGTTAGGTGAAGTGCAGTATTGGTATTTTCCTAACGTAAGCGGCATGCCTTATTACGATCATGATACAAAGCTTCAGTTTGAGTTACAGTATGGCCGCCCGATGGCAAGAATTGTCGATCAATATCAATCCCCAGGCCTATATGCAGACGAACTTAGCTTCTTGCGCGGCCGGCTGGGCAATTACTGCACAGCCATCATTGATCACGTGCGGGCGGCGCTGCCCTCCACCCGCTATGAGGTTCTCTACCCGCCTGATGTCAATGACAGTCCTATTGGTGAGGTTGTGAATTTCCCAGAGCTTAGTTGGACACCGCAACGACTGGACTGCCTGAAGACCGAAAGTTTTATCTTTACCTTGACTACAAACATAGAGAAGTCAAAGATGACCATCGCTACATCGTCACAAAAAGGATTCCCATTGCACCAGCGTGCACACCTCGTAGGTATCAGCGATTACACCAGTAGTTGGCGAAAGGAACTCTTCCTTGCAGCGGATGAAGGCCTGGAATCCGTAACGCTGTTCGCGCTCGATCAAATGTGCCTCGTCGGTTACCGGTTTCCGCTGCGGGCGCCGCGCATCCATCAGGCCAAGCAGGGTTAGTATCCGAGGGCGGCAGAGTAACGTCCACTGACCTGGCGATTACGCCGGGTGCAGCCATTGCTATCCTCAAAGGGTGATCCTCAATGCGATTGTCCCTGTTGCCGGATTCGGTACCCGCCTACTTCCCGCCACCAAGAGCCAGCCGAAGGAGATGCTACCCGTTGCCCGCAAGCCGATTGTCCAATATGTGGCTGAGGAACTCGTCAACAATGGACTGAAGCAGATCCTGTTCGTAACCGGGCGGGGCAAATCCTCCATTGAGAACCACTTCGACCACGATCCGGAACTCAGCCGACTGTTGGAGAAGACCAAGAAGCAGGATCTGCTGGAGGCACTAAACTTCAGTGAACTCGACGTCAAGTACTTCTACACGCGCCAACCGGTGCAGCGCGGCCTCGGCGATGCCATTCTTTGCGGTGAGTCCTTCGCCAGCCAGAACCCGTTTGTGGTTGCTCTAGGCGATTCCATCATCGGGCTGAACGGCAAGTCCAGCCTGGTTGCGCGCATGGTGCATTTGTTCCAAACCCAACACGCGGCGGCAATCGTGGCCGTGGAGGAGGTTCCAAACGAAGAAGTTCGCCACTATGGCATTGTGGACCCCGCCAGCATTGACGATGACGTCATCCGTGTCGCCAATCTCGTCGAGAAACCTCAGGTTGACGATGCGCCCAGCAACCTCGCCATCGCGGCGCGCTACGTCTTCAGCCCACTGATCTTCGACCTCATCAAGCAGGTCGAGCCTGACCACCGCGGCGAAGTACAACTCACCAACGCCATCCAGCGCATGTGCGAGGAGGGACGCCGCGTGCTGGCTGTAAAGCTACCACCCACCGAACGCCGGTTCGACATTGGCAACTTCCCTAGTTACTACGAGTCCTTCATTGAGTTTGCGCTGGCAGACCCCGACCATGGCCCTGCCCTTCGCGAGCGATTGAAGCAGTTGCTTGCGGATTAGACCGCTACGGGCTCCCGAAGGCCAAGTTCGCGCAAGCCGCGGTCAATCCACATTTTGGTCATCTTCTCCTGCAGGCTATTCTGCGAGAGCCTGTCGTTCAGGCAGCTGAAATCCACCCGGTCAAGCGGCTGGTCTTGGTTAAAGCAACTGAAGACCACGAACTCCTTACCGGTATCCTTGTCCACGTGTCTTTGCAGGCACTGGGCGCAGATCTCCTTCATCATGCACTGCATGGGGGAGTTGATGCTGCCGATGGCGTGATGGTTTGGTTTCAAATAGGGCGCAAGGATGCCATGCCGCGCTCGCGTCACCGCAGCCATCATGCGGTCTGACCCGATGACGATAAGGCGGTCTACCTGATTCAGCATAATTTGCATCGCCGTGCCATCGGCGTGCAATGCTCCTTCTGCATACCGCGCCATCGCCTCCACAATGTTGCCCACATAGCTGCGATCTTGTGGCCTCGCAGGCGTAAAGCCCGGACCCTCATCACAACACCATACGATCACGTCAGCAGCACGCTCAATCTCTTCAACCTTGTAGCGATCGATCATCTTCTTGTAGCCCGCAAAGTACACCACCTTTGAGCCACAAGCGCGCAGCTTCTGCCCGATAGAGAAGAGCACCGCATTGCCGAGACCACCGCCCACCAGCAATACCGTTTCGTTGGCCGGTGTTTCCGTAGGGGCTCCCGTTGGCCCCATCAGCACCACTGGCTCACCCTTTTGCAGCAGGGAACACAAGTCACTGGATCCACCCATCTCCAGCACAATGGTCGATAGCAAGCCCTGCTCGGGATCGACGGAGGCGCCCGTCAAAGCAAGCCCCTCCATGGCAAGTAATGTATCCTTCGTGCGGCGGGAGAACGCTTCGTAGTTCTGCAGGCGATAGAACTGGCCGGGCTGGAAACTGCGAGCGGCCAACGGCGCCTTCACCACCACCTCAACAATGTTGGGCGTGAGACGGATGACATCATGGACCGTCGCCCGCAACTCCGCATCCAGCTTGTCCAGTAGTTGAGCAGGGCTGACAGGCACTGGCGCCTGCCGCGACATGACCTCTGAGATTACGGGATAGCCTCGCTTGGCGCTGCCCATCGCCTTCACCACATTGCCGCTGAACGAGGGATGCAAATCACCGAAAAAGCTCATCGCACGGCCGTCATCGCGCATTGAGCTCAACACATGCGTCTCGTTGGGCTTGGCTACCTTCTCAGGCGAAACAGGGTTACCCTGGGCATCCAACGCCCGGAAATAGCGGCCATCGATTTCCACTGCCGTGGGATCCTCGCGCTGTAGAACCGTATTGGGCTGCGTGCCCGCCGCCACCAGGATGCTTCGCGCGGGCAGCATCACTTCTTCGGTGGTGCCCTCAAGCTTGGCGGACTCCGCATTCCAGTGCTGCACGGTGCAGCGCAGCGCAGCCGCATGGCCGAAGGAATCCACTACTACCTCCGCTGGGGCGAGACACTCCGCAAACCGAATGCCCTCCTCCAACGCCTTAGCTACCTCCTCGTGATTCAGGGTATAGCTGGGGGCATCAATCAAGCGACGCCGGTACGCAATCGTGGATCCGCCCCATTCGTTCAGCAGGGCTGACACCTTGGGTGATCGCCCTTCCCGCGCTGCTGCCGCCTCCTCTGCCAGGATTGCCTCAGCATGCGAGAGGAACTCATTCGCGATCCCGGTTTCCTCAACATTCCAATGCCCACGCACGGCCACTTCACCGCGCTCAGCCACAAGCGTCTCGTAGCGCTCCCGGAACTTCTTCACCTGCCGGACGTAGTAGGCCAGTGACTCGGTGGCCGTATCGATGGCGGTAAGTCCGCCTCCAATCACCACAATCGGCAAACGCACCTGGAGATTGGCGATAGAGTCTTTCTTGGCCGCGCCCGTCAATTGCAGGCCCATCAGGAAATCAGACGCCTGACGAACGCCGCGTGCTAGCCCGTTCTTCATGGGGATCACGGTGGGTCGCCCGGCGCCCGCGCACAACGCGATGTGGTCAAAGCCCATGGTAAAGGCGTCGTCCACCCCCAGTGTGCCGCCGAAGCGAACGCCTCCATACATGGAGAACTCCGCGCGCCGCTCCAAGAGCAGCCGGATGACCTTGAGGAAATTCTTATCCCAGCGAACCGTGATGCCGTATTCGGCCACGCCGCCGAAGCCTGCCATCGCGCGTTCGTCCAGATTTTCGTAGATGTCCTGGATGTCGCGGATGGGTTGACACTCCGTGCGCTTTCCGTAGGCGTCCACACCGGAAAGATGCGACGGCAACGGTTCAATCTTCAGGCCATCCACCGCAACCACGGTGTGTCCGTCGTTCATCAAGTGATGCGCCAGGGAATAGCCAGCCGGGCCCAGGCCCACCACCAACACCTTGTAGCCAGTGGACAACTTCGGCATCCAACGGCCGAAATTCAGCGGGTTCCAACGGGTAAGCAAGCTGTAGATCTCGAAACCCCACGGCAGTTCCAGCACGTTCTTTAGCGTGCGAGTCTCTGCCTGCGGGATGTCCACCGGGTCCTGCTTCTGATAAATGCAGGCCTTCATGCAGTCATTGCAAATGCGATGTCCAGTACCCGCCACCAGTGGATTGTCCACGGTCACGATTCCAAGGGCGGCGATGGGATTACCCTCATTCATCGCCACGTGCAGTTCAGAGATCTTCTCTTCCAGCGGACAACCTGCCAGCGTCACCCCAAAGACACTCTTCTTGAAGCCGCCCTCTTTCTCGCGTAGCCCGGTTGAGCAGCTATCCTTGCCCTGGTTGTGGCACTTGATGCAGTAATGCGCCTCGCTCATGGCATGAAGCGTGTCCATGCCCTCATCCGTGAGCGCAAAGCCGTCACGGTAACGCAGTTCGTGCTCATGAGCCCGCACCATGGGTGCGCCGTGGGCGGTGATGGAGTCTAGCTGTACCAGTTGCTCAAACTCCAGTTTCTTTGGCACGCGGAACAGCACACCGTGGTGGCTGGCCTCGCGACCCTCAGCGGTATGCTGGGCCCACTGCGCGTACTTCGCCGCCAGCAACAAGGCGTCGGCATGGTTGGCCTCTGCCTCCATCCATGCCCCCACATGGGAGGCAAAGGACTCCTCAGTAAATGGCTCGCCGAAGAAGCTCTCCAACTCAGCCCGCAATCCGGCGCCATCCCACGTGATTGCGTCGGCCGCCTTCGCAAGCGTCCCCGCACGACGCTGGACAAACTTGCGCTTCACCTCAAACAGAGGCGCCATCGCATGGTATTCCCGCTTCAGCGCCTTCAGATCGTCTCCAATGCCAAAGAGTTCCGAAAGGAAATCCTCAAGCACCGGGCCTAGCTCCAGGATGAGGGCGGATTCCTGCTTGCGGTCAAGCGCTGCCCCGCCCTGCCGGGCAACAATCAAGCGATTACACAATGCCTGATCCTGCTGGCGAAGGTATGCAAGGAAGGCCTCATCCACCCGGGCAAGCCCCGCATGGTGGTACAAGTCAGAAAAGCTCAGCCCAAAGGCCAAATGGAGAGTGTCTACAGCAACTGGCATAACAGAATCCTATATTGTCCCAAACCTTTGATGCCTTGCTGAGCGCCTCCCCGCGATTTTCGAACACAGTCGCCTTCGCCGCACTGAAACCAGCAGCGTTCTTCTCCATTCGCACCAAACTTCCTTAGCCCATGGGTCGTATCTGGAAGTACCAGGCTTCCCTCAGGAATCCGCCCCGTTGATGAGCGACGAACCTAGTCTTGCTCGTCCCCAGGATCGCTTCCCGGAAGTTGTTCCTCCTCATCCTCGCGATGCGGAGGCGCGCCGTATTCGTCATCAGGGGATTCCAACTCTTCATCGCTGTCAATGCCCCCCTCGCCGATGGGCTTCAGCACCAGGCTCTCCACCTTCCGCAGCAACTCGGGAAGGCCGGCGCCAGCAAGGCTAGAGATGGTGAAGAAGTCCATATCCAGCCCACGAACGTGCTCCTCCAGCGATTCCAGTTGGGCGCGATCATGCATCAAGTCCAGCTTGGTACCCACAACCATCATGGGCTTCTCCAGCAGGTCTGGAGAGAACTTCCCCAGTTCATCCATCACGATGTCAAAGTCACTCACGGCGTCGCGACCGGAATAGCCGGAAACATCCACCAGATGCAACAGCAGACAAGTGCGTTCGACATGGCGCAGGAAGCGGGTCCCCAGGCCATGACCCTCGCTGGCGCCTTCAATCAAACCAGGGATATCGGCCACGACAAAGCTGCGGTAGTCCTCGGTCTGCACCATGCCAAGGTTGGGGATAAGCGTCGTGAAGGGGTAGTCCGCGATCTTGGGCTTGGCCGCTGAAATCTTGGAAATCAACGTGCTCTTGCCTGCGTTGGGAAAGCCCACCAGCCCCACATCGGCCAACAGCTTCAGTTCAAGGCGAAGGTTGAGTTCGTCGCCTGGCTTTCCGGGTGTGGCGAAGTCAGGCGCCTGGCGGGTAGCAGTGGCGAAGTTCTGATTCCCCAATCCACCCAGCCCGCCGCGGGCGACAATGAAGCGTTCACGAGGAATCTGGAAGTCATGCAATAGCTCGCCGGAATCAGCGTTGTACACCATGGTGCCAACGGGCACCGGAATCCTCACGCCCTTGCCGGCCCTCCCAGTGCGCTGGCTACCTTCGCCATGACGACCTCGCTGTGCCTTGTGCTCTGGATTGAAGCGAAGATGCAGCAAGGTGCTGTAATGCGGATTCGCCACCATCACCACATCACCGCCGCGACCGCCATCGCCGCCGTTGGGCCCGCCGCGAGCCACGAACTTTTCGCGCCGAAACGCCACGCACCCATTACCGCCATCGCCGGCCTTCACATAGATCGAGACTTCATCAATGAAATTCATGGCAACCTTTCGAGGTAGCGCTGGGCGTGGAGCGTCGCTGCCGCGGCATCGGCCCCGGAGGACGCACAAGCCGTGATGCGCGAACGCAAAAAGGCCGCCGGCAATTGCGTCCGGCGGCCACGAGGGAACAATCGTTTGGGGGCTGCGCTCAGGCTACCGGGGCTTCCGCGGGAAGCGGCTTCACCACAGCGAACTTGCCCATGGATCCACGGTCACGATACTCCACGATCCCAGGCACCTTCGCGTACAAGGTATCGTCGCTACCCACGCCCACGTTTTCGCCCGGCTTGACCTTGCGCCCACGCTGACGGATGAGGATGGATCCACCGGTAACCGTCTGGCCACTGAAGACCTTATAGCCAAGCCGCTGTGCATTCGAATCGCGGCCATTTTTGGAACTGCCTAAACCTTTTTTGTGTGCCATTGCTTACTCTCCTAGGCCAGGATTTCTTCCACCTGCACAGCAGTGTAATCCTGCCGGTGCCCTTGGGTGCGCTTGTATTGCTTCTTGCGTTTGAACTTGAAGACGATGATCTTTGGACCTCGGCCTTCGCCGACGATCTTGCCGGTCACCTTTGCGGAGGCAAGCGCTTCCCCAACCTTCAGGCCATCATCGGTTTTCACGGCCAACACCTTGGAGAACTCAACCGGAGCCCCTTCGTCGCCAAGCAACTTCTCCACCCGGATCGTCTCTCCGGGCGAAACCTTGTATTGTTTGCCACCGGTCTCGATGACTGCGTACATGATGCTCACCTTTTCCTGTGATTGCCGCTGTTTGTCCTAACCGACAGGGATCCGATTGCCGGATGCATTCCCGCATGGTCCCCACGGATTGCGCCAAAGTCCTGAGCAGCTTACTTGCCCATTGTTGTGTAGTCGCAACAAAGGCGCCCTGCGATTCAGGCAACATTCGCCACGCAAATCAGCCACTTGCCGCTGCGCGCGAGGAGGCGCAATTCCCTAGTATAGCCAAAAATCTGGCGAAACGCCATTCCAAGAATGGAATCAAGAACCCCTAGCGCGACTGGGATGGAGGAGCACTCTTCACCGGACGGAATGCCAGGTCGTGGTAATCGAAGCTGAAGTCAGCCAGTGGCGACGTTGCCTTCATACGCATACCCTCCACTTGACCATCGACGCCCACGGCAAAATGCACAAAGGCATCCGGGATCGTGGGGTCCGCCCATCGAACAATGAACGTATTGTAGTGGAAATGTTCCAGCGGCCCGTGCATGTCGGGGGTGCCACCCATACGCAGGTAGAGTCCGTTGCGCTCCACAACCACCTGCGAAGGCCCGTACCACGCATCGGCATAGGCGCCTGCGTAGCCGCTAAGCGCCAGCGACGGGCTTGTTCCCATGGATCTGGCGGCCAGGGCCTTTGCCTCCTCGGCGTTATCTTTCTTTCGGCTATCGGCGGTGCTTTCCGCGTAAGCGTGAATCCAGTCTCTGGGCTCCAGCTTCAGGTAGTGATCCAGTATGTGGTAAGCGATGGCCTGGAACGCCCCGCCCTCTTCCTGATTGGTAAGCACCACCAGCCCGAGCTTCTCTTCAGGCACAAGCAAGGTGAGGGTAACCATTCCGGTGAGACCCCCGCTATGCGTGACAATCTTGCGACCCCGGTAGTCCTTCAGGCTCCATCCCAAGGCGTACGCGGCAAAGTGGGCCCTGGAGGCAGCCAGCAGAGGATGCGGATCACCCACGCGAAGGGCGATCTGCGCGGTCCACATCTCCCGTGCCTGGCGCTCGCTGAAGAGCGGTTTCCCGTCAGGCAATTTGCCATTGTTGAGTTGCAGGGTAAGCCATCGGGCCAAGTCAGTAACGTTCGATTTCAGACCGGCAGCCGCGGCCCACACCTCATCTCGCGTGGGCTTGATGGGCTTGAGCGTACCTTCCAGCCTCCAGCCGCGCGAGTGGGGCACGGCAAAATTGTCCCGCTGGGGATCAAGCCCGTCGCTGGTGATGCGTGTCCCGGTCATGCCCAGCGGTTCCAGGATGCGCTCACGAACGAAGTCCTCCCAGTTGCGGCCAGAGACCGCGCGCACCACCTCCCCCGCTACCACATAGCCAAGATTGTTGTAGGCGTAACGGCTGCGAAAGCTGGAGTCCACCGGCAAATACCTGGCGGCGCGCACGACATCAGCCCGCGTGAAGTGGGTATCGGGCCAATAGAGCAGATCACCCGCGCCCAGGCCCATGCCGGTGCGATGGCTAAGCAGATCGCGGATGGTTACTTCGCGAGTGACATAGGGTGTGGCCATCTGGAATTCCGGCAGGTGCTTCTGCACAGGATCATCCCAACTGAGTTTGCCTTCATCCACAAGGATGGCCAGCGCGGCGGCGGTGAAGGCTTTGGTGTTAGAGGCGATGCCGAAAAGCGTATGCGCATCTACCCGGCCGGGCTCACCCAGCACCCGCGCACCATAGCCCTTGGCCAATACCGTCTGCCCATCTTTAACAATCGCCACGGCGATGCCGGGAACTTCGAACTGCTTCTGGGCACGGACCACCCAGGCGTCAAGGTCTGCTGGCTGAGCCAACAGCACCTGTCCCCACAGCACGATCAGGATCACAAGTGCGCGCATGGGATCAGGGTACACTGGAATTCGGATGAACCGCTTGCAGGAGAGCAACCAACCCCATCCGCCTAAGGCCGCAGCGGACGCCACGATTCCCGTGGGCGAACATAGGCAAGGAGAAGACGGTGAGCCCATGCTCCATTGCCCCGTATGCAGCGAGAAACTGCTGGCGCGAAAGTGCAAACTGTATTGCCGGCAATGTGGCTACTACATGAGCTGCGCTGACTATATCTAGCCCCGCCCACATCCAGTTGACTACCATGCCTGACACCGCTGAATTGCTTATCCGCTTCCGCCGCGGACCTGAACTGCTGGCTGCCCTGCTAACGGGTGCGGCCGGTCGGGAATTCGATTACTCTCCCGCCCCCGGAAAGTGGAGTATCCGACAGATTATGGCCCATCTGGTGGATAGCGAGATGATGGGCTCCACGCGCTTCCGGCAGGCGATTGCCGAGGACGACCCAACCTTTCCAGGCTGGGACCAGGATGCCTGGGCGGTAAAACTGGATTACGCGCGCCGAAAGCCATCCGACTGCATGGAAACTTTCCGCCGCGTGCGCCGCGAAAACTTTGAACTGCTGGAGCCGTTGCCAGAGGAAGCATGGTTGCGGCCATGCACACATCCGCGACGAGGACCCATTACGCTGTTGGGATTGTTGGAGCTCTACACAGAACACGCCGAAAAGCACGCCAGCCACATCATGACCATTCGCGAGGCCTACCGGAATGCGAAGACAACGGGTTGAGCCACTGGTATTTGCGATATCCTGGGGCAGTCATGATGCGATTGCGCCACGGTCGTCCCGGCAGTGCCACTCTACCTGTGCTGGTGTTTCTGCTGTTCGCTGGAACGATGGGATGCGGAACGACGGCGGAGAAAACCACCGATAGAACACCGCCCGCACCCGTGAAGCTTACCCATCCGGAACAAGAGGACCTGTCCCGATATATGCCGCGTGAGAACCGCGTCCGGGCGGCGCTTACCGAAACGAACCTGTTCGGCAATGAGGCTTTGCCCCGCGCCACCTTGGCCGACTACAAGAAGGGGCCCAAAAGCTACCAGCAATTCCTGTTCAAGACCCAGAGCACGGGCATGGCCGCGGTCTATCTGGGCCATACCAAAGACGCGATGACCGATGCGAAGTTTGTTGCAGGCTTTGGCGGCTACTTCGGCCAAATTGATAGCAAGCCTGTATTCGTGTTTGTGAAGAATGAGTACGTCACTGGGCTGGTAGGTCTATCGCGAGAGGACGCCGATGCGGAAGGGCGCCTAATCGCCGTCCGCATTCCTTAGGGCAAATCCGTGCATGTCCGAACACCAACCGGAAGACCACAATGCGGATCCACAGATGCCTGCCGAAGGCGCTGGCATGGATACTGGCCGGGATCCCGACGAGATATTGTCGCCGGAGCCGTTTCGCGACCCCAATGACTTTGCTCCTCTTCCCCCGCCACGCGCCACCATTGGCGACGTGTTGGAACTGGCTTGGCATATTGCCTTCGTGCTTCTGGTTACCGTCGTCATTCCCATTGCGATTCTTTGGGGCGTTTACCGGCTCTACCGCTGGTTACCGATGGAGACCATGGCACTGGGAATTGCCGCTGTCGCCGCTGCCTGGGCTTACCGCGACCGGCTTGGCGAACTCATGAAGTGGGTAGTGCTAGGGCGGGAACACAAGGGCTAGCCACATGCCTTTACCCGATGGCTGTCAGCAGTTCAGAAGAGCCGCTCCTGTTTGCGTAAGGTGCCGAAGGCGCCGATATTGGCAATCGTTAGTGAGAAGCGGAACTGGTTCTCACTGCGGGTGCCAAAGCCGAAACGGCGGTATTGCACACTGAATCCACAGCAATCCGTGTTGTAGGTAAGTTGTCCGGTGGAGGTCACCACAGTGCTGGTGCGGAAGTCGTACCAGTTGTTGAATGCGGCGCTCCAGCCCCTCTTGAGGGAATCCCGCCAGGCAACGGTGGTGATGAGCTGGTTGGCTGGCGGCGACAACAGCAGGGAACTGGGTACATCTCTGGCCAACGTTTCGTTTTGGCTGTCAGGGTCCACAAGCAGCGGAGTGCTGCGAACCCGGTTCTGGCCCACGACAAAAAGGAAGTCCCCAGCGCGCGCATCCACACTGAGAATACTGTTCAGGAACTGGTTATAGAAGGGGTCAAAGTCACTGCGCCACTGAATGCCGTAACGCGTGGCGGGAGAGATGCGGAACGTGGACGCGATGGGTGAGTAGCGCCGCGGCTGATTCAGGAAGGTGAAGGTGCTGAAATCAAGCGAGCTGGCCACCACATTGCGCCTCCCCGGGATGACGGCGCCTCCAAAGTCGGAGTCGAAATAGCGCTTATGGCGGATTTCCCAAGTAAGCACTTCGTCCGTGCTGTCACCCCGCTTGCCAAAGAAGCGGTTGACGAGGCTGAATTCCGCCTCCGCCGTGTTCGAAAGCAACTCAGTAGAGTCGAAGCGGATGAGGTCATTGAAGTTGTCAATGCCGTTCACATACCGGAAGGCAATTCTTGGCTCAATGACATGTTTCACCTTCTCGCCCCAGATGCCTTTCTTGTCAAACACCCGGGAAAGGCTGGGGGGAAGAATCTCGATGCCGAACTCTTGTGAGCGGCGCACGACGTTGGCGCCGAAGATATTTATGCTGGAGGTCGCGCTGCCATCAAACTGCGAATCATAGGCCGTGAGACGCGGCGAGTAGCTAGGTACGATGTGGAAGCCCTTCCATTCCAGCGGAGCGAAGATGCGCGGTGCGAAGTCAATGCGGGAGACGAACTGCCGCGTTTGGAACAGGGGCTGATTTCGACGGACCAGAGCACCCGCGACGTCGAATGCCACATAGACAGGGATATCCTTTCTTACTCGCCGGCTGCGGCTGGCCAGACGGAGCTCTGGCAGCTTCCGTACTGAGATCACGTCCTCGTCGGTGGTGCGGAAGTTCTGCAGCCGGGAAAAAGCGGCGGTGAAGTGAAATGTGCTCCAATCCCGGGCCACCACGCCAACTGACTGGATTTCCGGCGCGATGGCCTCGGCGATGGATTCAGAAAACTCCTGGCGGAAGCGGAGGGAACTGAGGTAATTCAGCTCTCCCCGGGCATAGAATTGCTTGGGCAGTGTGGTTTGGCCACGGGATGTGATATTCACTCCAGAGGCTTTGAATCGGTCTGGCTGGGAGACTGGAATCAACTCCCCGGGGCGTTCCGGATTCGGCACGAATACCGTGCGCGTGATGGGTAGTCCGCGGTCATTGACACCATAGAGGCTGAAGTTAAAGTCACTGGTTTGCGTGGGCTTGCCACGGAAATCCACTTGATGGGCCAGCCCCCTGGTAGTGAAATACTGGCCGCGATACATCGCGTCATAATTGCGGGCGATGGCCCAATAATAGCCCGCCCCAGCCATGAGGCCGCGCCGGTTACTGTTGCCAATGTTCGGAGTGAGGAAGCCGCTTTTTCGCTCGCCCTCCTTCAGCGACTTGTAGAACCAAGGGGCGTAGAGCACAGGGATACTGCGAATGCGCAACACGGCGCTCCGCATCGTTGCACTCTCGCCGGGTTTGATGTTGAACTGAGGACTCTTGAGGGTCCACCAGGGGTTGGGGGTCTCACAATTGGTGAGCGTTCCGTCGTATAGGCGGAACTCGTCGGCGATGCGTTCGGCCCACGAACCTTCAAAACGAACCGGGCTGTCGGTGCGGTAAAGGCCGGGTCGCCCCTCAATCTTGGGATAGGTTTCCCCGCGTACGGCATAGAAGCGGCCACGCTCTTCGCGCGTGAAATACTCCGCCCGGGTAGCCCAAATCTTCTCCTTGCGCTCAAGGTTTTCGTAATAGACGTTACCCCTGGCTTCGGCATAACCGGTTTGCTGGTTATAGTCGATTTCATCCGCCCTCAGCACCATTCCATTCGCGCGGAGTTCAGCCATGCCTTCCAGATAGGTCCAATCCCCCTCTATACGCTTGTCCCTGGCAAGCACCAGCACCTCCGTACTGGCGAGCGAGCGTTCCACCTGCAAGCGGCGCAATACCTCCTCTGAGATATCCGGAAGAGGCTCTGGTACAGTCTGCGCAAAACAAACAGAGAATAAAGGGAGAATAAAGATGGCAAATACAGCAAATATGGATTGAATGGAGGTCCTGAGGCAAAAAAACCTATGACAAATTCGCCCGATTATGTTATTCGAGAGAAGGACGATATCGCGTGCACGATGTGTGGAAGTGCCCAAACCTCGGACGGTAGCATGGGGGTCCCCCAGAAGGCAAGCTTCGGGGCCAGGGACAGAGGGCATGCCTCACTGACGCATGGTTAGAGCTTTGGATTCCGGGGAACTGAGAGCTTCTCCGCGGAATGAGAGCGTAGCGCAAGGGAGTTGGAGCGAAGCGAAATGAACTGTCCGCGATGTGGCACAGCAAACAGCGCCTATGAGACACGGTGTACCCGTTGCGGTGTCTCTTTTCGCGCCAGCGGACCCCAAGGCGGACGTGCGCTGTCGCCTAGACCCCAGGCAATGGTGGACGCAGCGGGAAGCATGCTGACCCCGCGCAGTGCGCGCCCCTACTTGATCAATCCCCAGGCACGGTACTCTGCTGTGGTAGCCAATACAGTGGTCGTGCCTCCCGTCACGCAGGCGGGTGCGGACCATCCTAGCGGACTCATCTCGACAGAGTCTACGGCGCGGCGGCTGAACTTCCACGAGGCTGATGCTCCAGCGAGAGTGCCTCGAACTGCGGCGAAGGTAGCGGAGCGCCCTGCGCTGCAGGTAGCGCCACCCACAGCGCAGCCGAGCTTGTTCCAACCCGGTGATCTTCCTCCTAGCCCGGCTGGTCCGCAATTATACGCCCCTCAAGGTTCGTCGGATGAAGGGTTGCTGACCCCTGGAAGCGCTGGTGTGCGCCGCAGGCCAGCCCGGAAACGCTCAAAGACAGACATGCTGCCGTTTGCCCAGGGCACCTTGGATTTTCTAACTCCTACTGCCCCGCCCGCACGCCAGTTACGTACGAAGGTAGACGCCTCCATCACCTGCGACCAGCACGGGGCATCTCCGATGCATCGCTTTGCCGGGATGATGGTGGATGGGGCTTACACGCTCATCCTCGCGGCGGCAGTGGCGGTACTGTTCATTGCTGGGTTGCGGTACCTGGGCATCGCGTTGCCAGCCAGCACCCAGGTTTTGCAGTTAGGCTTGGCCGGCATTTGGGCCGTCGTCGTTCTGGCTTACCAGACGCTGTTCACCTTCATGAACCAGGAAACTCCGGGTTACCGGGCGCTGCACTTACGGATTCTGAACCTGGATGGTTCATTGCCTGGTAAGGAGCAGCGCTGGAAGCGGCTGCTGGCGTCCTTCGCCAGCATTGCCGCATGTGGGGCAGGGTTCCTGTGGGCGCTGTTTGACGAGGAGCAACTCGCCTGGCATGACCACATTTCCGGCACCTTCCCTGCCCCGTCATCGGCAATCACGAGTAACTTCCGCCGCGGCTAGGCTTTCTGCTCCATCGTGCTCTTCAGTCTCATGAGGTAGGCGTAGCTTGTCCGGATGCTTTCTATCGGGTCGCCCGGGCATTCGTCCTGCTCAATAAAGTAGTGCTCCACGCCCAGGTCGTTCGCCGCTCGCAATACTTCAGGCAGATCAAGGACGCCCCTGCCTAACTCATAGAAGGTATCGCGCGGCACCGCTTCGCTTTGCATCACAGGCGTGCCCTCTTTCTTATCCTTGAGATGAAGTAGTTTCATGTGGAGCGGGTACTTGCGCATTAGTGCGGCAGGATCCTCGCCGGCGACGCTGGCCCAGTAGATGTCGAACTCGATAAACGCCTTGCCGGGTTCCATCGCGGCAAGCATCATGTCGAAGCCCGTGCCACCCTCAAATCGCTGGAACTCAAAGGCATGGTGATGATAGGCCACACGGATGCCGAACTTCTGCGCGGCCTCGCCCGCCTTGTTGAAATTCTCGGCCATTCGAGGGTAAAGGTCAGCGCCCGTGCGCTCAGGCTGTGGAATGTAAGGGATGTTGAACCAGGTGATGCCTGCTTCTTTGGCCTCAGTAAGTGCGGCTTCCAGGTTGTAGCCAGGGCGGGGTGGATTGCCGCCATAGTGAGTCCAATCGCCTGTCAGGCAAGCGTATTCGAAGTGGGCGGCAGGCATAGCCAAGCCCAGATCATCGCAGATGGGCTTCAGCTTTGCCAGGTCAGCGCGGCCAGACTCCACGCTCTTGAATCCGATATCGGAAACGGTCTTAAGCGTACCCGCGGGGTCGTTGGGCATCACCCGCCGCAAGGTGTACAACTGCACTCCAATCACCGGCGGCACGGGGACGGGCACGGCCACGGTTTCCGTGGCGGCCGGTTTTTCTGCACAGCCGCCCAGCGGCAGCAGCGCACCAGCAGCAAGGAAGGCGCGGCGAGACCATGCTGAGGATTGGTCCGCATCATTTCGCCTCCCCGCAGCATCCGGCTTCATTGAAATCGACATAATGGCATCTCCCAAGTGAATTGGATACACGGGCATTATTCTACAGTGCGGGCGCGGGCGAAAGCGCCAGCGGCTGGAAGCATCGCGAATGCGGGCAGCGCGGATGGGGGATATGCAACACTTACTTCTGCATTACGCGAAAGAGGTTGCTGAAGTCGTCGGTCCAAAGCACGGCGCCATCCGACTGATGGGTACGCGCGGTAGCGTTCCGAATCTCGACCGCCTTTTGGTAGGTGGAACCTCGCTCAAGCAGTGCCCAGACGGCGTCGAAGACGTGGGGATCCTTCCCACGGTTTGAGCCAAGAAACACGGTCTGGAAGCCTGCGCTCCCGCCACCCGCACGCACGACGGGCCGAAGGTCCAGGTAGCGGTTGCTAATGTTCACCAGGATGACGCCATCCGGTTTGAGATGCCTCGCGTAGACCGCAAAGGCCTCGCGGGTAAGCAGGTGCGTGGGGATGGAGTCGCCCGAAAAGGCGTCCACGAACAGGATGTCGTAGGCGTTTGGAGCCTCGCCTTCCATGCGGATGCGGGCATCACCCAGACGGACCTCTGCCTGCGGGGCGCACTCACTAAGGTAGGTGAAATCTTCTCGTGCAATCTGTTCAATCAAAGGGTTGATCTCGTAGAACACGAGATCGTCATCGGGACGGGCATAGGCCCCCAAGGTGCCCACCCCCAGCCCGATGACACCGATTCGCAGAGAGGAGTGCGCACGCTGAAGCACCTGCAGGATGCGGCCAACACCGGAGTCGTCACTGTAATAGGCGACCGCCTCGCAGCGGCGGGTATGGGAGAGTAACTGCAGCCCATGTTTGGTGCTGCCGTGGTCAAGCTGACGCCACGCAGGCAATCCATGCTCCCGGCCCTCCACCATGCGCAGCGCCCCAAAGAAATTGCGCTCAATCCGCGAGGCCTCGCGGTTCGCGGCAAGGAAGGGCAAGGTCACTACCAGGGCTACCGAGAACAAGGTGACGGCCACCGGGAAGGTGACTTCAAAATCACCATCGCGGCGGCTTCGGCGCTTCCACTCCACAAAGAAGGCAAGTGCCGCGCAACCCGCAAGACCGAAGTACACTTCGTAGTAGCCGCGGAACAAATGATGAGCAGCAAGGCCGACAAAGCTGCCGCCAAGTGCTCCGCCAAGGGCAGTCATCAAGTAGAAGCGGGTGAGGTGGCGGGGTGACGGACGACGGGCGTAAAGCTCTGCATGACAGAACAACATCATCGCAAACAGTCCTAGCGACACCACCAGTAACTGCAAGCGAAAGTCAGGAAGCAGATGCGGCATGGCCACCACCAAGCCCACCAGGGACGATGCCGCGGCGGCAACAATCGCCAGAACCCGCCGGGGCAGCAATTGCGGATATTCAAAACTCAACACGAAGGTGAGCAGATACAGCACCAGCGGCAGCACCCATAGGAAAGGTACGGGCGCCACATCGAGTGTCAAGTGTTGGGTGACAGCCAAAAACAGCAAACTTGGCATGGCGGCAAGGGCGATCCATAGGGCCTGCGTACGACTATGGGGAACCGCATCGGCGGCGGATGCGGGCGCGGCCTCGGGGTCCTGCGGGCTACCCGTATCGCGGTAAATTGCCCTTGCGGTGACGCCCACCAGCAGCAGCACTGCGCCGCAGTAGGCCAGATAGAGGGATGCCCAAAAGGCAAACTGCCTTTGTAACCCCATGGCCGGCTCAATGAGGAAGGGATAGCTCAGCAGTCCCAGGAGTGAGGCGAGGTTGGACACGCTGAACAGCCGGTAGGGCACAATCTGGTGGCGATACCGGGCAATCCAAGCCTGTACCAGCGGAGAGGTGGCAGCCAGCAGCATATAGGGAAGCCCCAGCGTTGAAACCAGCATGCCCAGGATGTGCAGCGTGGGAGGATCACCGCCACCGGGCTTCCAATGCTCACCAGGGGCTACCGGCAGGAAGCTGAGAGAGATGGCAAGCAAGGCGCAGTGCAGAACGAACTGGAAGCGAGGGGCCAGATAGGAGCTAACCCAATGCGCGTAGGCATAACCGGCCAGGAGGGCGCACTGAAAGAAGACCAGCGCGGTGGCCCAAACCAGCGGCGCTCCGCCGAACCAGGGCAGGATGAATTTAGAATAGGCAGGCTGGATGAGAAATAACAGAAATGCGCCCAGAAAGACCACGGTGGCGTCAAGCCAGAACCTGGACAAGGGGGCAGCAGCAACGGTTGGTTTCGGCGCTAGTGCGGTTGCCATGTTGGCCTAACGAGCGCCCCCCTTCCGTGTGCGCTCAATCAGGATTTCCTGAGCATTCACCTGCTCTTCTCCAGGCACCGGAGAGATCCGGGTATACGTGCCGTCCGCTTGCATTCGCCGCGCTTTGACGTTATCGCGGAGGTAGAGCTCAAGGATGTCCTCGCGCACCGTGCGGACAAGTTCAGGGTCAGTGACGGGAAAGATGGTCTCAACCCGTTCGTTCAGGTTGCGCGGCATGAGGTCAGCGCTGCCCATGTACAATTCGTGAGCGCCGCCGTTCTCAAAGAAGAAGATGCGGCTATGTTCAAGAAATCGACCGACGATGCTGATGACACGGATGTTCTCGCTAATACCCGGCATTCCTGGCCGCAGACAGCACACGCCGCGCACGAGAAGATCCACCCGCACACCGGCACTGGAAGCGGCATACAGCAGACGGATGGTTTGGCGATCCACCAAACCGTTGGCCTTGAAGATCAACCTTGCCGGACGGCCCTCCTGTGCATGCGCAATCTCACGTTCAATCAGCCCCACCATGCGCTGGCGGAGATCAATGGGCGCAACCAGCAGCTTGCGGTAATCCTTCTTCTCTGAATAACCAGTGAGGTAGTTGAAGAGATCCGTAACGTCCTCACCGATCTCTTTGTCGCAGGTAAACATACCCAGGTCAGTATAGAGATGGGCGGTAACGGCATTGTAGTTGCCAGTGCCAAGGTGCATGTAGCGGCGCATGGTCTTGCCCTCGCGCCGCACAACCATGGCCAGCTTCGTGTGGATCTTCAAGCCCAGCAGCCCGTAGACCACGTGCACGCCTTGACGCTCAAGCGCGCGCGCCCACTCGATGTTGCTTTCCTCATCAAAGCGGGCCTTGAGTTCCACCAGCACTGCTACCTGCTTGCCTTCCTCTATGGCCTCCAGCAACGCCTCCACCACCGGTGAATTGCGGCCCACGCGATAGAGGGTCATCTTGATGGCCTGCACCTGAGGGTCTGTAGCCGCCTGCTTCAGCAGGCTGATGAGCGGCTGAAAGGAATCAAACGGATGGTGAAGAAGGACATCGCCTCGACGAATAGCGGAGAAAATGTCGTTCTCCTCGCCCTTGCGCAGAAGAGGCGCGGGAATACGGGGAACGAAAGCGGGTTCCTTCAGGTCAGGGCGGTCCAGCCCATAAAGATCCATCAACCGCGATAACCCTAGGGGACTCTTGAGGCGATACACATCTTCAGGTTCAACCTCGAGGTTATTCAGCAGGATGCTCAACACCTCCACAGGCATATCCTCATTCACCTGCAGGCGGACAACGTTGCCGAAGCGGCGCTGACGAACGCTCTGCTCCACGGTCTCCAACAAGTCGCTGGCCTCGAGCTCCTGGATTTCCATATCCGCGTCGCGAGTGACATGGAAGGCATAGACGCTAAGGATCTTCATGCCCGGAAACAGCGACGGTAGATTCGCGGCAATCACCTCCTCAATCCACACCATCGCACCAGTAGTGGCGGACGGATTGGAGCGCGAACGTTTGGAAGTGGCATCCGGAACATCCCCTTCAGCGGGGCCAACGGGCACGAACTGCGAGATGGTATCGGGGATCTTCAACCGGGCAAACCGCTTCACCTTCTTGCGGTCCTGGATGAGGATGGCGAGGTTCAGGCTGAGGTTGGAGATGTGGGGGAAAGGCCGCCCAGGATCAAAGGCCAGAGGCGTAAGAATGGGAAAGATGATCTCGCGGAAATAGCGGTCGGCGGCAAGGCGCTGGGAACGGTCCAGCGCCTCGTAGCCAAGCACCTGGACGCCTTTCTGCGCCAGCGCCGGAAGGATATCGCCGATAAGCGCATCACGCGCATCCAGCATGATGGCGTAGGCCTCGGTGCGAATGTCGTGCAGCAGTACGGACGGCGAGTGCAATCCGTCAGGGCTAGCAGTGACCCCGGCATCCACCTGGTCCATCAGCCCGGCAACACGCACCATGTAGAACTCATTCAAATTTGAGCCGACAATGGCAACAAACTTCAACCGGTCAAGCAGCGGATTGCGCTGGTCAGTAGCCTCTTCCAGGACACGTCTCTGAAACCGAAGTAGGCTGAGTTCACGGTCGAGAAAGAGGTCCTGCGGGTTGTCCCCGGGAATACCTTCGGCCAAGGGCGCTGAGCTTGCCGGAGGAGGTGTTTGTGCCGTGGAGACGCGATTGCGATGGCGGCGTGGCGAAGATTTGCCAGATTGCGACATGTGATTCCTACGATAGCGGGTTCCACACCCATTTCGCCAAACCACTGCCTTCCGGTGCAGGAGACCGTTGCGATCATCCGGGGTGGCGAGCCGCCCTGAGGGCCGGGCTATGCCGGAGCGATTAGAACCTGGACTCGCGGATCGGGTGGGGGGAGCGCAACCTCGGGCAGGCATCGAACTGCGCTACTTTGCCGCGTGACAACTGTCGCACTCGTTGGGAGCGTTGTTCGCTGCATGACAGGCCATGCACGAACGCATGGTGTGCTCAACTTCCTTGGTGATCACCTCTCGTGTGGCCACGGGTCCATGGCAGGTTTCACAAGTGGCCCCGGCCGTCGTGTGAACACGGTGGCTGAAGTAGACGTAGTCAGGCAGCTGATACACACGGGACCAAGGAATCGGCGTCTTCTCCTTGGCTGCGACGGCTATCTTCTGGATATGCGGGCTGTCGGCCTTCACTGTCCGGTGACATCCCATGCAGAGTGTCTCTGCGGGAAAGCGCATCAGCTCACCGGGGTCTGGATTGCTGTGGCAGGATTTGCACTGCAGCCCCAGGGCCATGTGCGCCTTATGGCTGTAAGGAACCGGTTGCTGCTGTGCTCCAAGCCCCACGGAGATCAGCAGCACTCCACACAGAACGTAGATCCAGGTCCTCATTTGGGCGTGATGTGAATGAGTGCGCCGGGATTCGCGTCTTCCAGCAACCAAAGGGTCCCGTCCGGAGCCTGGGCCACGTCACGGAGGCGTTTCCCAAGGTCCCAACGTTGCACCGCTTTCGCTCCGCCCTTGCCATCGAATTCCAGCCGCACCAGCGCACGGCTGGCCAATCCGCTTACGAATCCGTTGCCGTCCCATTGCGGGAAGGACTTCTTGCCGCGATAGAACATCAGGTTGCCGGGCGCGATGACAGGTACCCAATAGAGCACCGGCTTGGTGAACTCAGGGCGCGTGTCATGGCTGGCAATGCCCACCTCGTTGTAGTTCACGCCATACGAGACCACCGGCCATCCGTAGTTCTTCCCTTTTTCAATCAGGTTAAGCTCGTCGCCACCACGAGGCCCATGTTCCACTTCCCAAAGTTCCCCGTTGGGTGAGAAGGCCAGGCCGTAGGGCGCGCGGAAACCAGAGGCCCAGGTTTCCGACGGCGTGAGGTTGCCACCAGGGAAAGTGTATGTACTGACAGGCTTGGCGTTCGCCGCCGCTTCGGTGTCGCGGGGCGGATCAATCAACGGAATGGTGGACGCGCCCGTCTTGCCATAATTCGGATTGCCCGGAGCCGGTTTGCCGTCAAGAGTGAGGCGGAGAATCTTGCCAACCGGTTGGTTAGGGTCCTGCGCGGGCGTCATTCGCTGCCGATCTCCCACCGACAGGAACAGATACTGGCCGTCAGGCGAGAAGGCAATCTGGCCGCCGGCCTGACCGCCTTTGCCCCTAGGCATCTGCCGCCAAAGAACCTCGAAGTTCTCCAGCCTGGGCACGCGGCCCAGATTCAGGCGGGCGCGGGCGAGGGCTTGCCCTCCGCCGTAGTCGCCGGGTTCGATGTAGGTGATGTAGATGCTCTGGTCAGTCGCATAGCGGGGCGAGACATATACCCCAAGCATGCCGTTTTGTCCCTGCCAGTAGACCGGGGGAGTGTTGCCCAAAGGGGCGATCTTTTCACCCTCGGCCGATACCAGCCAGATGGGGCCAATCTTTTCAGTCACCAGCATGCGGCCATCCGGGAGGAAGGCGATTCGCCACGGCAAGGCGAAGGTAGAAACGGTGGTGACGTTGAATGGAAGAGTTGCTTCGGGTTTCTGATCCCCGATGTTCACTTGAGCCCAGGCAGAAATGCCAACAAGGGTTAGCAGGAAGGAGACAATCACCGATCTGATGCGCATCGCTCTTAGGATACCATCCGGCTGGTCGCGTTCTTTTCCGAGCCCTGCGGACAAACCGAAGGCCAAAGGGGATCTGGGCCGCGCTCTGGCATCGCTACGAGCCGTGCGCTCTCCGGATTCTGGCCGGGGTGGATCCAGTTTCTCAATCTGGTGGCAATACCGCGTCACTAGGGCAGCCGAACCGCAATGGTCACGTCGCCACGGCTGCGTACCCCGTCCTGCTCAATCACCACGGGAACTTGCGGGCCAGGGACGACGCCCTGCGGAATGAAGGCGTTGATCTGGAACAAACCAACGAATTGCGGGGCAAGTCCCGCGAAGTCTACCGGCGCTTCCACGCCGCCGATGAAGACTTTCACTTGGACGGCGGTGCGGCGGAGGAGGTCCTCGCTATTCTCACCCGTGCGGGCGGGCGGATTTGTGGCGCCAAGACCGTTGCAGTAGATCGTAATCACACCGCCGATCGGGGCCGGCTGGGAGTCCCTCCCAGGAAACGCACCTTCCGGCTGCGCAACTGAGTTGTTGACGACACCATCGTCGCCGCGTAGCTTGACGTTCAGCGCGGCAGCGCGGCCTGGTCCGAAATCGAAGGTGAAGATCGCGGGCGTCACCGGAGCCAGGGGAACCTCCACCGGCTCACTTTCCAGGATCCCGTTGGCGGTTTCCGCCCGCACAACCACCTCCACCAGTCCCGCCCCGGGTACCTCCCACGGCACCTGTGCGTTGATTTGCCCTAGGTAAATCAGGCTCCCGTCAGCGCCCTGTGTTGGCGGTTGACCGCCCACATAGAACAGCGGCGCTTCGATGCCGCCAATCAGCACCGTAACGCCGTTCAGGCTACGGGGCAGGGGGATGGCTTCCGCAGCGGCCTCAAAGGGTGCCAGAGTGCTGCCTTGGACGGTGAAACCAAGCGGACTGCCGAATAGCGACATGATCGAGCCTCGCGAGATCGCTTGGCCCTGTTCGAAGCTGGCTCCATTCACAACTCCCTGCGGGTAAACATGCGGAGTCCCAAACAGCGGCGCCAGCGACGCAGCCGTATACGCGCCGGGGTCCCCGCCGGGACTAGTGGCGGCAACGCGATACTCGTAGCGCACACCTGGCTGCAGGTTGCTGTCCACAAAGACGATTGCGTCACCGCCCGCGCTGCCAGCGACTTCCCATCTGGAGGAGCCTTCAACGCGGCGTTCGATGCGATAGCCGCTGGCCCCGTTGACGCCGCTCCAGGTAACCCTTGCTTGGTTCGGCGCGCTACGGGAGCTATTCAGGCTAAGCGGCATTGCCGGCGCTGTGATCCCAAAGGCCGACATCAGATTGTCGTTCTCATCGTAAACATAGGTGATGCCATTGCCATCGGGCGGAATCACGCGAAAGAGCCGGCTGGCGTTGTCGTATCGATAGCTTTGGCCAGGCAAGCTAAGCCCAACCAGACTTACCAGGGCAAGAGCAAGGAAGCGTGTGAAGTTCGTCATGGCGCTGGTTCCTTTCCTAGAAGCTGGTGAGCAGGTTGTTGGGATTGTTAGGAACGGGCACGGCGGAAAGCTGCAATGCCTCCAGGTAGTAGTTCCAGTGGAGGAACTCCCCGTATGCCTTCACCCGGCTGCGGTTGAGGCGTCCCATGCCATCGTTGCCGTCTTCCACGGGCTGCGGAGACCGTGCATTGGACGGCGGGGGACTGGAAAGGAAGCTGAGCGCGAAAGGCTGCACAATCTGGTTAACAGATAGCCCCACCACGAAATCCTCGGGGATAGAGCCGATGGCCTTGCGGATCTTGTCCTTTGTAGCCTCACGCGCCAGCGCCTTCTGCAAAGCCTTGCGGCTGAAACGTTGCGCTACCGGGCGGGCGGCACTTTTCCCCAACGCCTTGCTCATCGCATTGCCTGCCCGTCTGCTGGCAGGTCCCAGGACCTTGCCCGCCTTTGAGCCCACTTTGCCTGCAATGGCTCCAATTCCCGTGACAACCGCCAGTTCCAGCGGATCCACCGGTTCACCGTTCAGCCCCTTGTTAAGCAGATATTCGGTTGCCGAGGCTGCCGCCCCCGCGCAAGCGAAGCAACCCGTCGTGGAGGCAACCAGCCCGCCAACGGCTCCCCCAATGGCAGCGGATGCATAAGCCTTCCAACCACTGAATTTCCCTTTGATGAGATCGGACGTTGCCTGAACGGCAATGCCGACAACGGCCCCCACCGCGGCTCCTATCAGTTGCCAGAACTTGCCCGTGGGGTCAAACCGGTTGATCGGATCCGCACCCGCGTAGGCATAACGGTTCAGGGTACCGATACGCTCGATCTCGCCGAAGTAGGGATCCTCACTGAGGAAGCGCATGGCGGCCGCCGAATACCAGCGCGCACCCATCAGATTCAGTCCGCTGGGCGTGGAGAGAATGCCGAACAGTCCCTGGAACAAGAACAGCGAATCGGTGTTGCCGCTGCGGCCGGTGATTTCGCCATAGGGGCCGTAGGCAACCCGGCCGTTTACATCCCCCATTCCGTTCGTAAAGGCCACCACGCTGCCGCGCTGGTCGTAATGATACACGCGGATGTCACCCGATGGACCCACCTCGTAGGCAAGACCGACGCCCCAGACATAGTAGGTATCACCCGCTACCCCGCCGCCGCTATCGCGCTTGATGAGCACCTGAGAGAACTCGCCCGCTGGATTGATGATGAGGTCAGACACGCGTGTGCCATCGGTGATGCGGATCAGACGGTCCTCGGCATCGTAGGCATGCGTCACCGCACCCACATTGGTGAGGTTGCCCCCGAAGTTGTACACCAGATTCTGCAAGGTCTGGCCCACCGGTCCCCGCGTCATGCGTCCGTTTTGGTCGTGGGTTACGGGCTGGTTGAGATACGTAGCAATCTGGTTCTGGTCGTTGTACGTGAAGCTGACATTCATCGGCGTGGGGGTCTGCTCCACCATGCCAGGCGAGGCCACATCCAGCAATCCCGTACGGCCGTAGGTGTACCGGTAGTCGACGATGAGATTGCCGGTGGGATTGCGGTCCTGCCTCCGCACGATGTTGCCCCTGACGTCATAGCGCATCACGCGGCTGGTGCCGTTGGGGAAGTCAATCCGCGTAATCCGGCTGTTGTTGTCGTAATGGTAGCGGGTACGGCGTCCAGCCCAGTCCCGGATTTCTTCCAGCCGGTTCCCTGTGTCGTAGATGTAGTTCACCTCCCGTCCATTCGGGTAGCGCAACGTCGACACGTTTCCGCTTGCGTCGTAGAGGTACTGGATCACGTTGCCGCGCTCATCGGTGTAGCGCGTAACGCGGTCTAGCGCGTCGAACTGCCGGGCTAGGGTGGCCGTACCTTCGCTACCCTGGCGTCGCACTTCCAACGGATTGCCGTTCTTGTCGTAGGTATAGGTAAGCGTGCGGCCGTTCGTGGATCCAGTGCCGCTGGGAGCGATCCGCGTCGGACGCCCCGCGTTGTCGTAGGTGTAGTTGAACTGCTGGCCCGCCGGCATGGTGTAGCGCGTGATCAGATCCCGATCGTTGTACGTCCAACGGTGCGAACCTGAGCGCGTCTCCACGCTAGTCATGCGATTGGCGGGGTCGTAGAAGAACGTCAGTTGCGTGACGTTCTTGGGGTCCACCAGACGCCGCACCATGTCGTCCTGCTCAAAGGCGCGCGTCGCCTGCCGGTTCAGCGAGTCCCGCGCTGCAACGGGTCTGCCAATGCGGTCATAGGTCATCTGCAATTGCTGGCCCAGCGCATTCACGAAGCGCACCGGCTGGCCTACGGCATCGAATTGGGTTCCTGCCACGTTTCCGTCCGCATCCTCCTGTTGAATGGGAAGGTCCAGCGCGTTGTACCTCGTGCGCACCAGCAGCTTGCCGTTGGAGTCGTATTCCTCAATGCGGTTGCCCACCGCATCGTAAACGAAGGACACCGTGTTGCCCAGAGGGTCCGCCTCCTCCACGACGCGCCCCGCGGCATCGTACGCCATCCGGCTCTGGCCGCCGTTGGGCGCCGTGGTTGCCACCAGACGGTCCTCTCCATCGTAGGCGTAGCGGACTTTGCGCCCTAGGGCATCCGTCAGCTCAATCAGGTTGTCGTTGCCATCGTAGGTGTACGTGGTGAGGTTGCCCTTGAAGTCCCGGTGGCGGCTCAGACGTCCGCGCACATCGTACTCAAAGGTTTCGCTATCACCCAGCGGATTCGTCTTCTTAACCTCCCTTCCCTGGTCGTCGTACTCCAGCTTCGTTTCGAATCCATCGCCGTCGCGCAGCGAACTGGGCAGCCCGATGGCGTCATAGTTGGCTTGGCCGCCACTGCCCCTGCCACTTGCGTGCGACACCCCAACGGGCTTTCCCCCGCTGTATGTGAAGTCGATGCCTCCCCCATCCTGCATCAGGCTGCCCGTCAGTTGCGAGTTGCCGTTGTATGTCTTGGTATCGCGATGGCCTAGTGCGTCGCGAACGGCGCGCAGATTGCTGTTGCCGTCGTACTCAAAGGTTGTTTCCTGCCCAAGCGGATCCGTAATGCGAGTAAGGTTGCTCTGGGGCGAAGTATGTTGGAACTGCCACACGCTATTCGCGGGATCCGTAACGCTCAGGAGGTTGCCGTCCGAACTGTACGCGAAGCGCGTTACTCGGGACAGCGCATCCGTCAGCGTGATCCGGTTGCCATTGGTGTCGTAGCTGAATCGGGTGGTATGGTTCAGCGGATCAGTGAGGGACAGCAGGTGATGGTCGGCATCGTGACGAAATTCCCACTCGTGGCCGAGCCGGTCCTGATACATCGTGACGACTCCCGTTGGCCCTTCCTGGTATTGAAACGTAGCCGGCAGGTTATTGGGATTGGCGTCATCCTGCTGGACAATGCGTCCCTGCGCATCGTAGGTGTTGCTCAGCATGCGCACGCCATCCGCATCGCGCACCACGCTCAACATGCCCCCGCTATCGTACTCAAATCGCGTTGGTGTTGTTCTATCCGTAAACCGTAAACCCAGCGGACTCAGCGTACCCACACTGCCCGCCACCAGATCCCGCACCACCACCCGCCAGGTGCCATTCGGGTTCTCTCCCCAGAAACTGTCGAAGGACAGGCCGCTGAGATTGATGCTGGTGCCGCTATTGGTGAAGCCGAGGTTCACCTCAGTCCCTTGTGGGGAAATGATGCTTACCCGGATGTCGCTTGGCCGCGGGTGCGAGATAGACCCAGGCTCAATGCGGACGATCCCAACAGCCGCCCGCCCCGTGATCGCGAAGCTGCGCGTCACTCCCGTTTGGCTGTTGTCAGGAATGGAAACATCCACTAGTTGCAGATTCATAGGGTTCGACAGCTTGGCCGGTGGGTGAATGGAAGCCAGCCGCGCACTGGCGTCGTAACCGAAGTACGCCAGGCGATCTGCTCCGTCGCGAACTGACTGCAACCGGGAACTCGCGCCCCGGTACTCCAAAGTCAATCGGCGGTTGGCAATCGGCTCAACCAGCGTCGCTAACCGGTTGCCCTCGTAGACATACTGCACCTGCTGTCTTACTTTGTTGGACTCAGCCGTGATGCGGCCATCCGCACCGAAAACCATCTCGCTGCCATCCCTGCGCTGGTATATCCAACCCTGGTTGTTCGTTCGCAGGGTCAGCCGCTCGTAGCGCCCCACTTCGTCGGGGCTGGTGAATGTGGTCCCCTGCTGGCTAAAGGCTACGCGCCGGTTCGCATCCAGGTTCACCCGCAGTGGCGATGGCGCAATCGGACTCGATACACCAGGACTAATTGACTGCTCAAAGTTGTGGCTCCACCCAGGACTGAAGGGGCCTCCGCCTCCGCGCAGCAGCGAGTTGTAACGCAACTGGAAGCTAAGCTGGCGTCCACCATCAATCTGCAAGACAGGGATCTCCATGCTGAAGGAGCCGGTGCCCGTATCGACACCGTTGGCAACAAAACTCTCCTCGCGTAGGAATAGCAGGCGCCGAACCTTGTCAAACGCAGGGTTGCCGGTGAGTTGCGCGGCGGCGGGCCAGGCAAGCAGGCAGAAAAGAACTGCGATCAGTATGCGCGAAGCCATGCTTCACCCCCAGTTGCCTAGGAATGCGTCAACGGCGCAGGGATGTCGTCACGGAATCCAAAAAACATCGATCGCGTCCACTCTGCGTCGCTGAACCCACCGCCAACACCTGGCCCACGCCCCGGCCTGAACGCCTTGCACGACAAGCACGTTGCGCAGCAACCGGCAAGCATCACCAGCAGCAGAGCAAATGGAGCACTAGCGGCAGGCCGGTGGATCACTAGCGGCAGGTTTCGTCACGATCGGCGTTGGTCACGTCCACCGGCAGATTGCCGCACGACGCAGCATGCATCGCGCGTCCGCGTTCTCGATCATCGCGACTGCCGGTTAGACATCCGCGGTAGCGCGTTGAGTAAACCAGCCAACCGGTTCACCCGGCTTGAGCCGGACCACCCGTGAACCACACCGCAGTAGCGGTCCGGCAGCGCCCACCTCGCGTATCCGTTTCGCGGCTAACGCATCCCCTTCACTGCCCATTCAGTTCTGGATCCCGTGGACCGGAAAGCCGATCCTTCACTGAGGGTATTTGATCCGCCGCAGGGAGAACATGAGATCCTTGGCACTAGGCGTGATCACGATCGCGGTCGCGCCGCAGCGCCTCCAGGGCATAAAAGCGAACGTTCAGCGGCACATCCTCCGTGGGGGCAGACTCCAGTTCCTCTTTGTGAAACCAGCGGATGGCGTGATGCTCCGCTGCGGCCAGCGTCAATTCCCCTTCTACGGGTCTTGCAAAATAGACCATCCCCAGGTGCTGATGCTCCCCTTTGATGGGGTGGATGTCCATGTAAACCGGAGGCGGCAGGACGGTCACGTCAGGCAGCTGGGGAAGAGGCTTGTCCAACAGCAATTCAATGCTCAGCCCGCTCTCCTCAAGTGCTTCACGATGAACAGCGCTGATGGGATCTTCACCGGGGTCGATATGTCCCCCCAACGGCAACCACCGGTTCAGCGCACGATGGTGCACCAGCAGCACACGATTGCGCTCCACCACGAAGACAGCAACTGTGAAATCCAGGTAGTAGTTCAGGTGGGGCATAACCATGAAGAGGAGTGCCACCTTGGGGGCGGCACTCCTCCGGGCATGTCGACAATCGGATCAGGCGCTCCTACGGCTTCGCTGGGGCAGCGGCCGGGGCAGCAGCAGGAGCCGGGGCGGTGGCGGTAGTGGTATCAGCATCAAATGCACTGATCACTTCCTTCGTGATGTCGATCGTGTTGGATGCGAACAATACCCCTGACTGCGGCGAGCTTACATCGATAATCAGCGCAAAGCCCTGCTCACGGGCATACTTGTCGATGATGCTCTGCATTTTTGTGCTAATAGTGGCAAACACGCGCTGTTGCTGCTGTTCAAACTCCATCTGGGCATCTTCGGAGTCCCTCTGCAAGACGCGCTGCTTATCGTCGATATCCTGCCGAAGCTTACGCAGTGCATCTTCGCTCATCGTGTTTGCGCCACGCTGCAACTGTTGTTGAAGGCTCTGAATCTCGCCCTGTTTATCCTGCAATTGCTTCTGCCTCGGATTGAAGCGCTCCTGCAGTTCCTTCACGCCGGCCTGGCCATCACGCGTGCTGATCATCGCAACCTGCACGTTAATGGTACCCACCTTGGTGGGAGGTGCCTGGGCGAAAAGGGGGGCGCAGATCGCAAGGGCCAATAGGCCACGAACCAAAGTCTTCAGAATCACAAGATCTCTCCTCGGCACAGCCACGGGGGCGTCCCATGGCGAATTCAAAACCTGCCGGAAGGTTCCGGCTTTTCCAAAGGTCGTATCAAAGCAGTTTGCCTGAGTGCGACCACCGCGAATCCACTAGAACGTACGGCTCACAGTAAACCGGAACTGGCTCCGGCGCTCAAAGAAGGGAATACGTGAAGCTCCACCGCCGCGACCGCTGATGGTGCCTGTTAGTTGCTCAATCGCATTCAGGAAGGTCGTGTCATTGGGAAACTGCGACCGGTCGAAAATGATTGGCGCTTGAGCCACCCCTTCCACGATGGTGGGGTTATAGGCCCAGTATAAGCGAAACGGCGCGTTCACCACTGGCATCAGCACCTGCAGTTCAAGTCCGGTTGAGGTGCGCCAACGCTGGCTGGGTCCGAAGACCACCGCCTTCTGCTCAAATGCCGCGGCGGGATGCTGCGAGTTCAGGAAGCGGATACGCTCCGGGTTCAGCCGCAGCTGGTTGGTTTGAGTAACCCGGTTCAAACCCGCGTCAAAGAACGCGGCCAGCGTGACAGGTCCGAAGATGGGAATGCGGTACTCGAAGTTGTTCACGCTCATCAGGTCGCCACCCGGGAAGGTGATCTGGTAGACGGGGATCCGCTGCGTCACCGGAGACAGGAACACGTTGCCATTGCTATCCACGAAGCGCTGCACGCGCTGGCTTCCGTCAGAGTTCAGCACTTGAACGCTGGTCTCGCTGGGAATGAAGGCAATCGGCGATACCTCCCAGATGTTGAATCCGCGCACATCTTGCTCACCGCCAATATAGAAGCGGTTGAATGGAGGAGCAGCCCTTCCACCATAGCCCGTCAGCCACGAAGCCATCGCGCGGAAGCCAATCACATGGCCCTCACGGAATCCTTTGCGGAAGGCCTTTGCCTCCACGGTGGGCAGGAACATGTTCACGTTGCCGCCCATGAATCCGCCCGCAAAGGTGGTGGAGATGAATAGGCTCCGTCCGCCGGTGGGGTTAATGGGATGGTTCACCGTGTTGTAGGTGTAAGAGGGAACAATGCGGCTGGTGACGATACCGGAAAGCTGGTTCAACTGGCCATCGAAGCTCAAGAAATTGATGGTCTCAAACTGGTTCCGCGCGCCATCGCTCTGGGGGTTGATGTTGGACTTGTCATACCCGTAACTCAGGCCCACTCGCGCAAACGAGCGCTTGAGTTGGGTGGACAGAAAGGTGTTGAAACCAATACCGTTCTGGGTATAGTTCAAGCGGTTGGCAGAGCCCAAAGAATCAAAGATCGGGGTCAGGTTGCGTCCGCTGAAGATGGACACTTCGCGACCCTGGTCGAAGTTGAAGCGCCGGGTATACACGGTGAAACCAGCCTGGATGGGGCGGTCAAGGAAATACGGCTCAGTGAAGCCGAACACCACATCCTGAATGCGGTCACCCAACTGCGTGCTGATGCTTAGCGTTTCACCCAAGCCAAGGAAGTTGTTCGTGGAATAGTTCATCCCCACGAAGCTACCGGCGATACCCGAAACGCCACCGGTCAAGCCTACGGTGTTGCGCCCACGCTCCTTCACAGACAGTGTAAGGTCAACGGTGTTGGTGCGGTTATCGCGCTTGATGTCGGTGGCCTCTTCGTTTTTCAGCGCGTCGAAGTAGCCCAACTGGTTCAACCGCAGAATGCTAACTTCCCAGAGGCGGGTGTTGAACATGTCACCTTCGTCCACCAGCAGTTCGCGGCGAATCACCTTGTCGCGCGTGGTGGTGTTGCCAGAGAACTCAATGCGGCGGACGAAGAACTGCTTGCCTTCATCCACGCTCAGCGTGAGATTCATCTGGTCAGTGCCGGGAACAGGATCAAAGCTGGGCTCAGGGACAAAGTCGATATAGCCGTACTCGCCGTAAACCTTGCGGATGTTCTCAAGGCCAGTGCGGAGGTTCTTGGTAGAGAAGATGTCGCCCTTTTCCATCTGGAACAGCGGGCGCATCAGTGCTTCAGGTGCGGCAAACAGCTTGACTCCCTCGAACTTGATCTCGTTCAGTTTGTACTGGGGGCCCTCTTCGATGGTGAGTGCAAGGTCAGCCCGTTTGCCCGGCTTGTTGGGGTAAAACAAGGGGATTTTGAACTTGCCGCCGCCCACGTCGCGCATGTTGACCGCTGCGTCGATGACGCGCGCACGAAAATGCCCTCGCTCCTGGTAGAAGCTGGAAATGCGCTGCTTGTCCTCTTCCAGCTTGATGGAGTCAAAGCTCTTGGAGAACAGATTTTCAAAGAAGATCGAATAGGGGATGCCAATGGGCTTACTATTGGCCATCGCACGCCTAACCTGCCGCGCACTCAGTGCCTGCAAACCTTCGAATGTGATGTCGCCCACCTTCACCTTCGGTCCCTCGTCCACTACGAAGGTAACCACCACCGAGGACGGCGGAATCTGGTAGACCTCAGGAACAATTGCTGCGTACTGGCGGCCTCGCTCAGCAAGATACTCCTGTA
Source organism: Bryobacteraceae bacterium (assembly GCA_036821995.1). Lineage (GTDB taxonomy): Bacteria > Acidobacteriota > Terriglobia > Bryobacterales > Bryobacteraceae > JACTMJ01. The sequence continues at coordinate 34,743 of DAISIM010000006.1, read as the reverse complement.
GGACAACAATGGCGCGCTGCACTTTGTTGGGATCGTAATTGGCTTCCGTGCTAAGGCCCACCCGGCGTTCCTTGAAGCGCTCAAGCACTTCCGACATCGTCAGGGACTTCAGTCCTTCATACTTGATGCTGCGGACAATCCGGCGCTCGGTCACCACAAAGCGTACAATCTTGCCGAAGCGCCCATCCTCAACTTCCAACCGGATGTCATCGAAGCGAGCCGTGTTCCACAACGACATAAAGTCGCGGCGCAATGCTTGCGCGTCGTAGGTATCGCCGGCTTTCGTATAGATGAGGGCACGAAGCGTGGCTTGAGGGATTCGGCGGGCTCCACGGAAGTCCACCGCCTCAATCGTGTTCTTGTCCGCGACGGGTTCCGCTGGACCTTCCGGCTTCGCTTCCGCGGGCGTCTCAAAAGGATTGGCTGGAGGAGAAGGAGACACCGTCTCAAACGGATTTTGCTGGGTCTGTTGTGGCTGCGGGGATTGCTGCGCGTTCAATAGCAGCGCTTGGAGCGTCAGACAAAGGACGATCCCCAGCAGGCGCAGCGGCCTGTGAAAAACCATGAAAGAGAGGCTTCCTTTCCGGAGCTTACCCATCCCGAGACGGTAATGGCTGGAAACAAGTTTCAGCCTAAACCGATGTGACTTGCGGCGAGCGCGCAATTCTCCATTCTAACCGGAGTTAACATGCTGTGGCGAGTAGGACGTCCTCTTTCGTGTCGATCCCGTCTCCTACGCTGGCTGCCCGCGGCCAGCGCGGACACCTGCCATCAGTACCCTTCCGGCAGCCACGGCGCATCATCAGAGACAGGATTCGGCTAGCAGCCGGGTACCCACCGGGAGCAGCTTCCTTGTGGACGTCCATCCCCGGTGCGCTTACTCCATTGGCTTCTCGTAAATACCGTTGTGCACCGCGTACAAGGCCAGCTCCAGCCGGTCAGACACTCCCAACTTATCAAAGATGTTGTGGAGGTGATTCTTGACAGTTTGCTCACTGATGAACATTTTGTCCGCGATTTCCTTGTTCTTGTAGCCTTGGGCCACCAGAACGACGATCTCCCGCTCGCGATTGCTCAGCGGCGACCGTTCTCGATTCTGCTTGCTGTAGCTGGGCGTTGCGGCGGCACCGGAGCTCTGCATCGCGAACTGACGCATCACCGCTGCCGTCGTGTGCGTGTCCAGCCAAATCTCGCCCTCATATACCTTGCGGATGCTCTTGATCAGCAGGTCCGTGGCAGTGTGCTTCAGCACGATGCCGGAACAGCCATATTTGACAGCCTGCACGAACTCGTTCTTGTCGTCCGACGCAGTAAGGATGATCACTTTCGTCGCGGTGGAACTGGCGCTTAGACGCTGCAGGGCGGACAGACCATCGATGCCCGGCATGCGAATATCCAGTAACAATACGTCCGGCTTCAGCCGGTCCACCATATCCATCGTCTCGCGGCCGTCGCGCGCCTCGCCGACGATCTCAAAATCTGCCTGCAGATCCAACAACCTCCGCAGACCGTCGCGGAAGATCGTGTGGTCATCGGCGATCAGGATCCGAATGCGCCGCGCGCTCGCGCCACTTAAGTTGGAAGCGCCGGGATTCTCCGAAGCTGAGCTTTCGTTGGTCATCGTCATCTCACGAGAAAAAATTCTAGTCGATTCCGGCGGCAGTTCCGGCCCATACGTTCCGGTTCTTTGGTTTTAGTACCCCATCTGGAGTTACTTAACCAGAAAAGCGGCCCCACCGCAACCGCAAAGTCTAGCCTGATGCTGGAAATCGAACTGCACAACACCTGCCTGATCTGGAAAACCTCCTAAGAATCAGAGGTTTAACGAGAGCATTGCCGGTGCTTTTGCCGGTAACCATTCCAACATCTTCTCAAGATTTTGGTTCTAGGATAGTAGTACCACGAACTTCCCTGGAATGGCAGTGGAAAATTCAGATCCTGCGCGGATTCTTCAACCTGCACGGAACAATGTCGCGTTGCACCCGAAGCCGTCTCTGCGGTTATCGAACCAAAGTAAGGTGAGGTTGTGCCCCTTTGCCGCCTCGGTTTCAGCCCAGTTGAAAGGATCCATTACCCAGAGGACCCCGGATTGAAAGGCGGCACGGTAATGCGCGAGGAGCCAGCCTCTGCGTCGCTCCATGCACCATCGGCGTCGTCACGCCGAACGTAAAGCGCGTCAAGACGTAAGGGGTCGTCGAAGCTGCAAGTCGAGGCGCGCCGCCAGGCTTCGTGTGCGATCGGATCCGCAAGCTGAATCCACTGGCTCACCCCAATCAGGTTCCCTTGGATGGGGAGGGGCATATCTCCCAAATGGGGGGTATCCGTATCCCCCATACCCGATGAAGCGGGCGACCCCATGCAGAGGGACTGCTGGCGAAGCTCGGAGGAGGATTCTCCGGCGTGTATCCAAACCTGCGGGCGATCCTCCCCACTGGGCAGCACGATTGAGGACAGCCGGGCCGTTCCTGGTGCGCCTATGAGGGTGCCATTCCTCTGATACAGCGCAAAGTAAACGTCACCGCGACTGGCAGGCATTGTGACCAATCGAACCTTGCCCGGCTGCGTATTGGCGGCAGCATCCAGCAGCGATACGCCCACCAGTGGCAGTCCCGTGGTTTCCGCGATACTCTTGGCGGCGCTCAAGCCAATGCGCACGCCGCTAAAAGATCCAGGGCCCGTAGCCACGGCGACGGCCCCCACGCCTGACAAGGCCCAGGAATTAGAATCCGGCACTGTCTCCGCCAAAACATCCCCGATCAAGGCAAAAATTTCTTCCCCCTGGCGGCGGGCGTCGGAAAAGTCCTGCCGGGATGACCATCGCTCACCATCCCATACGCCCACAAATCCAGGGCGCATCGCGGTATCGATCACCAGAATCGGCCGGCAGCGGTTGGCAGCGCTCAATGATGGTTCGTCTTGCATCAATGGGTCCACTATGGCGTCAACCGGTATACCTTGTCGACGAAGTAGAGCTTGCCCACGGAGTTCAGCCCATAGATGCGGATGTTCACCACTGAGGGCAGATCTCCAACAGCCTCCTTACGAAAGCGCAAAAAGCCCTTGTCGCCACTGCCGGCCACGCGGTGTCCCTGGCCGTTGATGGTGTTCTCAGCCACCCAGAGGTACATCATGCGGCGCGTTGCCCTGGATTCGCGCGAAAGCTTGATCGCGAAGGGAACCTGCAACGCCTCGCCCGCTGGCACTTCCATCGAATCCGGTTCCACCACTTCAAACAGAACGCGGACCGCGGCGTTGTCGGGGTCTTGCACTGGCACAAGGCGGCTCTCGAACTTGTACCGCTTCAAGCTACCCAAGCGGCCTTCCCGGTATACATAAAGCAACCAATCGCGGCCCGGTGAAGGAGGCGCACCCGTGAACAGGTCATCCTTGAAGTCCTTTAGCGGGGTCACACTGCCATCGCTGGGGTTTATCCATTCCACCTTGAAGCTGTTCCGCTTCACAAAGCGCAGTTCCACCGGGCCGCCCTCCTCGGCATAGCAAAGAAACTCGGGCGTATCCTCGCCATGGAGCCCAACGCAGCGGGCGCCAGACACATCGAAGTAGGGCTCCAGTTCCCAGTAGCGCGTGCGCTTGAGCACGTCGCCCCATACCTTCATTGTCTGTGTCCCGGCTGATTGCGCAAACTTCGCGTTAGCGTCGAAACTGCCGCCGTAGGTGCCCGTGTTGCCGAACGTGGGATATTGGCCGTCCATCGTAGAGTTCCACAGCCGCTTGCGAAACGTGTCCCCATCTACGTGGTGTTTGTGGCTGGCGCCGCCTCCCGAATTCTCATAGCCAAACTCCGCGTTCACGAAGGGCATCTGGTATAGCTGATGCTCAATTGAGCCCAGGTGGTTATCGCTGGACTGATACAGCATGTACGTCATCCACCCATCCTTAGCCAATGGTGAGGTGGTGCTGAGGGTGTGTGTGGTGCGTGGGTGCTGGTAAGGATCATGCGCCTTCAAATACTGGCCCAATTCCTTCACAAACGCGCGGCCATCCTTGTACTCCTCAAACTCCTGCACTAGTTGCCAGGTGACACGAAATGCGCTGTAGCGGGCGATCACGTACTCCAGATAACGCTGCCGGTGCTCCACCGTGGGGAAGGCATCGGCCAGATGATTGTTGTCCCAGCCCAGGATCAGGTCCACGATCATGCCTGCTTCGTTCATGGCTCGGATGCGGCGGTCCACTTGCTGGAAGTGAGTAGGATTCACCGCGTCTGGGGCAGGAAGCGCGAAGGTTCGCCGTTCCGGTTGGTTGTCCGGGCGGGCACCCAGCAGATAGCCGCGGATATGCGTGAAGCCCTGCTCTTTACGAGCAGCCAGAATCGCCTGGAAGGCTTCCTCCGGCATACTGGCGAAGCTGTACATGGTGTCACCCATCCAGAGATGGGGCTGCAGGTCATTGCTGGTCCTCCAGTGGTGGAAATTGGCAGCTTCCAGAAATCCGGGCACCGCGGCGTCCACGGCCTCCACGCTGGACATCATCCCGTTCAGCCGGGCGATGTTGCCCGTGAACCGTACCAGCCACTTGCCGGCATCGGTTGGTGCAAAACGGACCACGAAGCGGTTGCCTCCATCCCAGAATGCCGCCAAGGCGAAGGTACGGGTTCCTGGTGACCGGAATTCCGCCTTCATGCGCACGGTGGCATGCGGATTGGGATGTTGGGCGAGTTCCTCGGCGCTCAACTCCAACACCAGGTCGCACGGCGAGTAAATCGCAGTGGGAGGGCAGGTTGGCTGCGCCATTGCGACGCTCGTCCAGGCGATCAGAACAATGAATGTGAGCAGGACCCGATTAGCCATTGCCTCTATTGTGACAAACCTGCGTTTCCTTGCGACGCGGGCGGCTGCCTAAGCCAGAATGGCCCACCCAGCTACTCAGACGCCATCAAGGTTGAATCGGCTTATGCGTCTGCAGCCATTCCTGTCCTTCTTTATTGAAGAAGAAGTCCATCCAGATGTAGTGCATCCTGTTGCCGTCATCAACACGCGCACCATGCATGGATCCAAGGGGGATGTGCAATAACGCGAACTCCGCCAGGTTGGCGGCCTGCCCGTCGGCGGTCACCGTGATGTTGTTGCCACGGAGGCCGAAGAAGAATTGCTCCAGCATGGGATGCTTGTGCTCGCCCACCGCGTCCGGGCCCGTGGTTTCCACGGTTCCCATAGCCATTCGTGGAACATAATGCTCCGGCAACAGGGTGCGGCTGATAGTCTTCGGACTCTTGATGGCTTCGCTATAGGGCTCACAATCCTGGAAGCGCTTCACATAAGACGCCTGCTGAAGCTCCGGATGCTTGGGAATCTCGGCCAAGTCATCGGGCGTCAATTGCTGACGGATACGCAACAGGTGGAGGGTGCTGCCCGGTTCCGCGCGAATCTGCCAGTCCCATCCCTGCGGGGCACGAGCAATGGATTCGCCATCGACAAAGACCTCTTGGTCGCGCGTGCTTAGGGTTCCTCTTCCATCCACCACCAGCCAGACGACGGCAACATCGGCGGCGGAGACCTCTTCGTGCGCTAAGGGGCCGCCCACTGCAATGTGATGAACCTCCACACCCAGGATCTCGCCTTCCATCAGCGGCTTGATGTCTACCTGGCTAGCCGGACGGCGCACAAGGGTTTCTACGCGGATCGTGTTGGACTGATCCTGCGTGCTGGTACAACTGTCCAGCGTCAATAGGCAAACGACAGCCAGCATCGCGCGAAGCAATACATGCCGGTGGGCCCGGAAGGCACGAAAGGGGAAACTTGCCATCCCCAGAGTGTATCGAAGGAATCGGGAACCTGCCTGCCTCCGCGTCACTACTCCTCAGCCGCTGGCAATCAGTCATTCAATCCAAGTGACACAGCATCTGAGCAGTGACACCCACTTGACGCGAGTTCTCAGCCGAGTCGTGGCGGCAACTCTTCCAACGGACCCATCCACTGCAGTTCGCGTTCAATATCGTTGTGCATCTGGTAGGGCATGCGCACATCCGTGATCTTCTCGCCTCTCACTGCAATGCGATTGATGTCGTAGTTCCCTACGCCCATCTGCCCACTCCAGATCAGGTAGGCAGGCCACTCCGGGTTGATTCCCATGCACTCAACGCCCACGCGATCGGCGGCCACGAAGTCCGCTGAGGCAATCGCCACGCGCGACGCAACAGGCGTGCCGGAAGCGGGTCCATTCCCTTCCATACCCTCATAGCCGTCAATCACCGCCACGCCCCAATTGGCCTTCATGCGCTCTGCCGTGCGTACAATGCCGTAGTGAGTTTGGCGGACGCCACCATGATAGACGCGCTTGTCGTTCCAGCGTGCCTCGCCTTTGCGGTTGTGCAGCGGCGCGCCCAAGGCCATGTTCTTGATGGACATCGTGGCTACCACCACGTTGTGAGTCTTCATGACGCCCGCGCTAATCACGAAGGCTTCAGGGTCAAGCAAGCGCTTGGCAAGCCGTACAGGCTGCGGGTGCAGGTCTCCGTTGATGATGTGAATGGTCTCGTACAGGGCCTCTTCGTTCAGGTCAATCAACGACACCTGCATGCGCCGGTACTCGTTCACCAGCGGAGCGTACTTGAAGTTGTCGTAACCCGCCAGCGTGTCGCCGGCCGAGGATTCCGCAATGTACACTGGCCCACGCCATCTCGTGTCAAGATAGTCGAGAATTCCCCGCAGCGCATCCGCATGGGTGGCGGCTAGCTGCCGGTTGGTGGAGACCAGATTCGGCTTGATGATGATGCTCTTCCGGCGCTTCAACTGTGGCGTTAATTGGTCGTCAATCGCCTGCAAGGAAGCAAGGATGTTGGCTCGCCGGTCATCGCCTTTCACCAGGCTTACTGCGGATTTTCCGCTCTCCGGCGCGGTGGATGCCAGGGACTTGCGGGTAAGCAGAAGGCCTGCCGCCGAACCGAACAGTGTGCGCCGGGATAGGGTAACACGCATGGCTTGCTCCTCAGTTGCCATTATAGTAATTTAAGATGCAATCGTCTGTAAAGTCAGGCCGAGGAGTTTTTGTCATGGCATTACACGCATCACGACGCGGGTTCCTGGGGGCTGGCCTCAGCATGATGGCTGGTTCGCAGGCGAGTGCGCAGACACCCGGAATGAAATACCGCATCCTGGGAAAGACGGGACTGAAGGTTTCTGTTCTCGGCTTCGGATGCATGACCACCTCGGATCCCACCGTAATTGAGATGGCGGCGGATTCCGGCATCACTTACTTCGACACGGCGCGTGGCTACCAGAATGGCAACAACGAACGGATGGTGGGCGCGGCGCTGAAGAGCCGGCGCGACAAGGTGGTGATTTCCAGCAAGTCGAAATCCTCCACCTACAAGCAGGCGATTGAGCACCTGGACACTACGCTGAAGGAACTCCAGACTGACCGTATCGACATTTGGTACTTGCACGCCCTTGCCGCCACGGATGAGGTACGTGACGAATTGCTGGATGCGCAGGATGAAGCCCGCAGGCAGGGCAAGATCCGCTTCCGGGGAGTGTCAACCCACAGCAACATGACCAACCTGATCCCCTTCCTGGTGCAGAAGGGACGCACGGACGTCGTGCTCACCAGCTATAACTTCACCATGGATGCCGCGATGGATAACACCATCCAGAAGGCAGCAGACAAGGGCATCGGAATTGTGGCAATGAAGGTAATGGCAGGGGGATTCCGCACCAACCGGCCCGGCACTCCCATGCATGAGCGAATTACGCGCGAAGGGGCGATGGCATCCGCCCTCAAGTGGGCAGTGCGAAACCCAAGCGTACACACAGCAATTCCCGGCATCATGGACCTTGACCAATTGGACGAGAACTTCAAGGCCGTCGCTTCCGGCTGGAAAGACAGCGATCAGGTGGTGCTGGCAGCCCAATTGAAGGCAATCCGGCCACTGTATTGCAGCATGTGCAATCGCTGTGGCGGCGTCTGCGAGAAGGGCTTGCCGGTGTCCGACATCATCCGATACGTCAGCTACGCCGAAGGCTACGGTGAATTTCAGTTGGGCATGGAAAACTACCGTTCGCTTCCGGCTGAACTGCGCGCGGTGAACTGCAAGGATTGCGCGGGATGCAGCGTCGCATGCCCCAACGGCGTGATGGTGGCCCAACGAGTGAACCGGGCCAGGGAGTTGTTCGCATGAAGACGCTAATGCTGATGCTGCTCATGGTGCTAACGGCGGCCGCGCAAATACCGACGTGCGCCGTCATTCCCGGTACCCAACAAAAAGGCGAGGCTCGCGCGTTTGAGGTGGAGACTCTGTTTGATTACATGAACGGGAACTCAGAGGGTTACTTCCTCTACGGGTTTCAGAAAATGGCTGGCATTACCTGCCACAAGGGTGGTGTGGATTTGGTGTTCGACGTGTCGACCTTTGCCGATTCGGAGAGCGCGTACGGCATGTTCACCGGCAATGCCGATCCTCGCCTGCCGCTGGAAGCAATTGGCGCCGGCGCCCAGGTGACGCCGCGCAAGGCGGTATTTGCGAAGGACCGATACTACGTTGAGATTGCGGCTGAGCCCGATGGCGAACACAGCCAATTGCTGCGCGCGGCCATCACCTCGTTCGAGAAGTCCATGGACGGCTGCGTGGATTTGCCCGCACCCATTGCTTGGTTTCCAAAGGACAACCTGGAGCCGGGGTTTCCGCGCCTGGCCCCACAAAGTGTCCTGGGGTTGCGGCTACTCAAGCGCGGCTATCTTGCCCACTACGGACATGGCAAGGCCTTCGTGGTGACCGAAGCAACTGAGGCTGAGGCGATTGCCTTGCTGGACAAGCTACGCCAGCGCTTCCCGCCCAAAGCGGAAGCCCAAGCCGGCCAGGAAGCATTCCTGGCGGAAGATCGTTACCTCGGCAGCATGAGTTTCTTCCGGAAAGGAAGCCACGTGGGTGGATGGGCAAACGTGAAGGGCGCGGATGCTGCAGTCCTCGCTGCGAACCTCGCGGGAAGAATTCAGTGAGCATGGGGCGTGGCAGGAGTGCTGCCACGCCGTCTCATGCTCGATAACCTGGCTCAGCGGTCATTGGCCGGGTTGCGGAGAATCTACGTTCGCGAGGGCGTGCGGCGAGGTTAGTCCAACGGATGACGAAATTGCCGGGACGGCTAGCAGCATCCAGCCGTCCGCGCGCGCCCACTGTTGTTGGAGTTTCTTCAGTGCCATGCGTCGGGGCTTCTTGCGGGTGGGGTCATTCATCCAGACAGCGTCCCCATCAAGCCCTGTAGCCACCACGAAGTGGATTGGCTTGCGGTCGCCAGCCTTGGTGGCCACAATCAGGGGACGGCCTTTCGCCAACTGTTGCTTCAGGTCATGCATTGTGCCGCGAAGGGTATACGCCCTCAGCCCCTGGCCATCCATGAACTGCCTCATTTGCCCAAGAGGAATGCCGCGCAGCTCCGGCTGATACAGCGCCCGGTATACCTCGTCGGCTTCAGGCATCTGCCCCATGGTCTGCGGTTGTCGTTGCTGCCAATAGTGAAGCACCATGGCGACGCTGGCGGCGCCACAACCATCTTTCTGTTGGCGGTAAAACGGCAGGTCCAAGGGCGTGGCGCCTCTTGATTCGGCAGTTGCCGGCACTAGCAACACGGCGGCGAAAGTCATCACCGTGGCGATACGTTGCAAGCGTCTCATTTGAAGATCAGCACCAGCGCGATGGCAGCCAATGCAATCACGGCATACGTGAGATGCTGGTTCGAAAGCGCTCCGCCAGCCACCTCAGCACCCGGTTCTTCCGCCCGCGCACCAAGTTCCTCCTCTTCCTCCGGCGTCAGCGGCTGGGCCCCTGCGTCAGCGTCAGTGACGGCTTTCGCGACATCAGGCGAGGGCATCGTTGCATCTGCCGGAACCTCTCCACCGGACTCAATCGCAGCCTCTTGAATGGAAGCAGGCGGCACTCCCGCTGCCCAGCCAGCCGGCAGGCATAGGGCAATGCAGAGCAATAGAGAAAGGCATCGAGAAGCCATCGGCAACAACTCCGTAACTTGTAAATTTTCCCGGGCGAATCGTAGAATTTACCACTTCACACCAGGGAATGGTGGCGAAACCACGATAATTCACGGTCTTTACTCTTTGGTCTGCACGCGGCGTGCCACTTCGCCTGGGCAATCGCACACCTCCCTGTCAAGAGGGGCTTGACAACGGTCACTGAAGGCAGGAATGTCTCCAGTGCCACGCAGCAGCCTAGCCACGTCAAGCCGGGAGCCTTACTGTGGCCGCACCAGGGGCACACGGGGCTTAGGCGAACGGTCCACTGCCTTAAAGACCAGCGTCACTGTGGCGTCGTGACTGCGTTCGTTCACTTCTACCTTTGCGTTCGTGTCACCCAGGTTATCCATCAGTCCGCGCGCCTGAATCTGCTCCAGGAAGAAGTCAGGGTACAGGCCATTGAAGGGCTTGCCCGGGTCCAGGCTCCATAGCTTACGCACTTCCTGCTCAGTCACCAGGTCAAGACCCTCGATCTTTAGCGCGCGGAACAGGTATTGCGGACCCTCATCCACCACTACCGTCAGGTCAACCTGCTTCTGGGATTCGTCCAGTTTCGGTTCCCAGCTCACCTTGGCCTCCAGATAGCCATCACGCTTCACCCGCGTCTGGATGGCTTTCACGCCTTCGGCTACCTTCACCCAAATTGCATCTTCGCCCACGGGGAAGCGTCCCAGGTCCAGCAGATCCTTCTCCCTGTATTCCCTTGCCAGCACGCGCGCCTCCCGCATCTGGAAAAGCGGCCCTTCCTCCACGGTCACCATCACGCGCACGCCCTTTTCCTCTTCCAGTGGGATCGCCTCGATCGTCGGGAAGCGCACACCCAGATGCCCGATGGCCCAGTAAGCGGGCACAATCTCGTTGTTCAGCACCGTGCGCAGACGGTCCTCGGTAAACAGAATTCCAGTGGCGGTCTGGATGACGATGCGGCGCAGTTCCAGTGGTTCAATTCGTTCGCAGCCTTGAAAGCGCACATCGCTGATGGACGGGATCGGCGTATCCGGCCGAAACATCACGCTAAGGTCTCCACCCTGTTCAGCCCACACCAATCCCCGCACGCCCATGTCGACGCCTCGCCCACGCAGCATGTTCTGGATATGCCCCGCGTAGCGCTTGATGCCCGGTTCCGTCGCCGGTACATTTCCATCGAAACTTGAGTCCTGCTGCCGCAGGTAGCCATGCACTTCCTCCAAAGGAATGGGGATATCCTCCAGCCGGATTGGGTAGAAGAGCTCTGTCTCGCTCAGCTCAAAGGTGACGATGTAACCGTTCTCCGTGGCAGGCTTCTCAAAGCGGTAAGCCACCGTCTCGAAAACGCCGGAATCCACCAGTCGCTGGTGGGCGGCGGCAAAGGCATCCTGGTTTACGGGACTTCCGATCTCCAGCCCTGCCAAAGTCGCCACTTGGGCGGGACCAAAGCGCTTCCCGCCCTCCACCGCGACCCGCAGCAAAGGAAAGCGGGTGGAGGGGTCAACCGGACGCACCACCATGGGCGTACGCCCTGCTTGGGATGCCGGCGCGGGACGCCGGGCAGCACTTTTCGGCGCGGCCGCCTTTGCCGCTGCCGGCTTGGTTTGGGCAAGGGACAGCGGCAGGATGGCTCCCGCGCATGCCAGGGTAATGGCGGCGCGCCAGTTCCATCGCCGCCGGGGCGTCGCCCGCAATGTCAGCCGTTGAAAGTCCATGTGATGCTCATTCAATTGTACGGGCGCTGCGCGCTGCGGGTTGCTGCTCCCCGGTCACCGCGCGCAACCCGAAAACCCGCTGCTTCCCTGCCCTTGCTGTGCCATGATGAAGAACATGCCCGCCGGGATCTCGCCTCGAAAATGTGCCTTCATGGTGCTCATTCTTCTCACCCTTGCCCTGGCTGGGTGTGCGGGTCCGCAGCCAGAGGACCTCATTGATATCCATGAGGTACTGCCGGAGGTGCGCATGGATATCCGCTATGCGACCGCCAACAACTTCACCGGTCAGGTGCTATATCCGGAAGCACGCTGTATCCTTCGGCGCGAGGTGGCCGACGCGTTGGTGAAGGTTCAGGCTGACCTTAAGCGGCTTGATCTGGAACTGGTGATCTACGATTGCTATCGTCCCCTTTCGGTCCAACGCAAGATGTGGCAGGTCATGCCCGACGAGAACTTCGTCGCAAATCCCGAAAAGGGTTCCCGCCACAATCGCGGCGCGGCTGTGGATGTGGGCCTCTTCGACAACTACGGCAAGCCAGTTCCCATGCCCACCGCCTATGACGACTTCACCGAAAAGGCGCACCACAACTACATTGACCTCCCCGCTGGAGTGTTGGTAAGCAGGCAGAATCTTCGAACCATGATGGAAAAACATGGCTTCGCCGCCTTGCCCAGCGAATGGTGGCACTACGACTTCCTTGGCTGGCAACGGTATCCCATCACGGACATCCCCTTTTCGGCTGTCAGCAAGCCCGGATTGTTCTAACTTCATCCTGCAGGCCAGGAAGCATAGAATAGGGAACAACAGCATCAACCTGGCGGCGCGCTATTTGCGCCGATAGAGGGCTGTCCTCCTGGAGATTGCATGCCCCTTTCCATCAACGGTGAGATCATCGACGATAGTGATATCCGCAAGGAAGCCAGCCTCCTGCGCCCGCAGTTTGAGCAGGCCATGGCGGACCTCGATCCAGTGGAGCAGCAGATGCGGCTCTGGGAGTGGTCGCGGGAGAACGTCATCGAAAAGACTCTCTTGCGCCAGGAGGCCACAAAGGCCGCTGAGCCCGTGAGCGACGAGGATATCCTGCTGGCCATCCAGCGCATGAAGAGCTATCAGCCAGGAAGCCATGCCTGCGATACCGAAGCGGGATCGGATTCCTTTAAGCGCGATGTGGAAGTTCAACTGCGCGTTGACCGCCTTCTGGCTAAAGTGGCTGCCGAAGTGAGCACCGCCGACAAGAAAGCGGTGACGGACTTCTATCGCAAGCATCGTGAGGAGTTTCGCACTCCGGAAACCATCCACGCAGCCCACATTGTGAAGCACATCAACGAGGATCAGGACGAAGCAACGGCCCGTGAGGCCATTCAGGAGGCACTCCGGCGTCTAGACGAAGGTGCTGATTTCGCCGCCCTTGCGGACGAGCTTTCCGATTGCCCCGGCCGTGGAGGCGACCTCGGCTGGTTCGCCCGCGGCGTCATGGTGGACGAGTTCGATGACGTCGTCTTTGCGCTGAACCCCGGCCAGCGCAGCGGCATCTTCCAGACTCTCTTCGGCTTCCACATCGCCACGCTGCTTGAGCGTAAGCCGGAGGGCATCCGGCCTCTACCCGATGTCCGCGCGGAGATTGAGGCTCATTTGCTGGAAGAGGCACGGCGCGCCCGTGTGGAACAGTATGTCGACGATCTCAAGGCCGCGGCTGACATCCGCAAGGTAGCGCAGGTTTAGCGGAGCGATTGCTGATGAGCAAGTTTCCCATCATCCAGTCCGTTCATCAACCGCATCCCTGCTGCGTCCCCAGCAAGGAGCGGGCCGCCGTGCTCTCGGCTTCCATCCAGGCATCCTCCGAACGGCGTCGCGCCCGCGACGGCTCCACCGTTGATATGGCGCTTCTCGACGGCGGCCGCTTTCTGATGGGCACTGAGTCCGATGAAGGCTTTCCGCAGGATGGCGAGGGCCCTATCCGCGAAGTCACCCTGGATCCCTTTTGGATCGATCGCTACCCCGTTACCAACGCACAGTTTCAGGAGTTCGTCTCCGCCACTGGCTACGTCACTGAGTCTGAGCGCTTTGGCTGGTCCTTCGTCTTCCATCTGCACATCCCCCCGGAACGCTACCACTCATTGGTGGATGCCACCGCCCCCGGAGTGGAATGGTGGTGCAAAGTCAACGGCGCCTCTTGGCAGCAACCAGAGGGTCCGGACACCAGCATCCATGGCCGCGAGCACTTCCCCGTGGTTCACGTCAGTTGGAGCGACGCTGCCGCCTTCGCGGAGTGGGCGGGCAAGCGCCTTCCTACTGAGGCTGAGTGGGAATATGCCTCCCGCGGCGGCTTAGAGCAACAAACCTATCCCTGGGGCAACGAACTTACCCCCGGCGGACAGCACCTCTGCAACATCTGGCAGGGCAACTTTCCCCATTTCAACTCTGCGGAGGATGGCTACATCGGCACCGCACCCGCCGACGCCTTTCCCCCCAACGGTTACGGACTTCATACCATCACCGGAAACGCCTGGGAATGGTGTCATGACTGGTTCCACCCCACCTTTCACATCACCGCTACTCGCCTGAATCCGGTGGGGCCTCCGGCAGGCAGCACCAAAGTGATGAAGGGCGGCAGTTACCTCTGCCATAAGAGCTACTGCAACCGCTACCGCGTGGCCGCCCGCACCTCCAACACACCGGATAGTGCAACCACCAATATCAGTTTTCGCTGTGTGCGCGACTCCTGAGATAGATTTCTAAGAAATCTGCCGCTGCCGGTCCTAAGGTCACAGAAGTGCCGAAATCCTTCCCAATTATGTCCTGGTTGCAGGGTTCTTCGTCCCCCACAATAGGGCGAATAAACTGGAAAAAAGTTGCAGTTGTCCCATGAATCACTTCCTCAATCGATCGTAGTGGGGTATCGTATATCTTCCGGACGTTGGTTCCGGAATTCGCTACATCGTGTTCGCACCATTAAGGTTTTGCAGTCCAAGTGAACGCAAGAAGTTGTATTGAGACCTTTGCTGGCGAGATGTGCGGCTAGATGGGTTGTACATCTGTGAAGGCCCTCTACGGGAATACTGTACTCAGCCTGGCCTCAGAATCAGGAAGAGCAAAGAACTTCAGAAGGTAGAACGCGCGGAGCCCGGCAGTAATCGCTTTTTGCTGTTGCAGGCTGCCCAAGGGAGTTAGGGCAGAATGGAAAATCAAGGCTTGAAACGAGTACTGATCGCGGAAGATCAGGAAGCCAACCGGGCATTGTTGCGCGAGTACGTCCATGAGACGGGAGCCACCGCGGTGGATGTTGGCGACGGCGTGGCGGCGCTGAACGAGATCCACGCCCAACCGCCTGACCTTGTAATCCTTGACCTGCTGCTCCCACGCATGGACGGCATCGCGGTGTTACGGCGGATTCGTGACAACCCTGAGCTGAAGCGCCTTCCCATCGTGGTGGTCTCTGCCATTTCTGAACTGGATAAAGTAAGCCAGTGCATCGAACTGGGGGCCATCGACTTCCTTCCCAAACCCTTCAAGCCCGCCGTCATTCGCGCGCGGCTGCAAAGCTATCTCAACCGGCGTCGCTACACTCCAGCCATTGAGAATCCTGATCTGTTCCCCCGTCAGTTTGCCCGCCAGGTGGTGGCATCCCTGGAGCTATGGAAGTCCTCACCGGCTCGTCAGCACGTCAACTGGTCGGACGCCCTGTTCCATGTTCTGGAGCATTTCAATCCGGAAACGCGTGGACACCTTGACCGCATGGCTGGTTACTGCGACTTACTGCTTCGCGAGCTACGCCTTCAACCCAGCTATGCGGACGCGATCGACGAGCCCTTCATCCAGCAATTTCTACAGTCGGCCAGCCTGCACGACATCGGCAAGCTTTCTGTTCCGGATTGGATTCTGTCGAAACCCGGCACGCTCACGCCCGCGGAGCACCGGGTCATGCGCCGTCACGTCACCGTAGGAGCTGAGATTCTGCGCGAGCTACAGGTGCTGTTTCCCAATGATGCGCGGTTGGGCTTGGCGATTGACCTGGCGCTCTACCACCACGAGCGCTGGGATGGCGCTGGCTACCCCTTCGGACTCAGCGGCGAATCCATCCCTCTTCCCGGGCGCATCATGGCGCTGGCGGATGTTTACGACGCCCTCACCTCGGAACGGTGCTACAAAGCCGCCTTCAGCCACGCGGACAGCCGGGATATCATCCTTGGTTCGGCTGGCAAGCAGTTCGACCCCGCCGTTGTGGCGGCATTCCTTGCCTGCGAAGGTAGCTTCCATCACATCAGCAACGGGGCGCGGCTGGATGGCGGACAGGGCCCTGTTGATGGCCGAAGTAGTGACTCTTCCATCGTCGCCAAAGCGCCCTTGTCACTTCCAAAGTTCAAAGCCATGACCGCCTAGCCTTGTTGTCTGAACTCACTGGATGCGGCGCGGAATCGCTCTCCCTGGGATGTCGGCAATGGAATGTCTTCAATGGGAGTCTAGGCAATCGCCCACCATCCCCTACAATGGAAGGCGATGCCCCGCACCGACATTTACTTGAAAGTGGAAGTTGACCACGAGCGCGAGGAAAACCCCGAGACTCTGGCTGCGGAACTCGTCCGCCAGTTGAAGAAGGTCTATGTGGTCCGTTCCGCGGAGATGACGAACTTCGTCCGCCGCGGCGGTGAGGACAACCGTTAGCTCACATCCACGGCTGCGTCTCTGCTGGCAAAAAACAATGCGCGCTCGTTTACTGCACCGCCATCGGGCCGAACGCAGGCAGCGCCATGTTGGCTTCGTCTGTGATGTTGGCGTAGCTGTAGCGGCCTTTTGAGTAGTAGAGCCGCAGCCGCGCCTCAGGAGGTGCGTCCTGAAAATGCACCAGTAGCGCGCTGGGGTTGCCCGGGTCTCGCGTCACCTTGAATACCTCCGGCTGTTGCTCTGCGCCAGGGTTCACTACGGTAAAGCCCCACATCTTCCCCGCCGCCGTCAATTCCCCATTCACCGTCTCGCATTCCAGCCGGATCACTCGCGGTGCCACCCTTTCCGCCCGCACCGGCCGGGGTCCACGCTGGATTCCCTGGCAAGCGGCTATCCCGGAAAACTGACGGCTGCAGACCAGCTTGGCGAAACGGTGCCCAATCATCTTCAGGCTCTCCACTCCGGCATGGATACGGTCATCCAGCTCAGCGTCCACCGTCGCCACCATCCCCACATGATCCAGTTCCAGTTCAAGCTTTCGCTCCGCTTCCTGCACGATGTCCCATCCGTCATGGCCAGTAGGGTTGATGTGCAACCCAATCTGGGCATAGTAAAACGGCAGGGCAGGTTGACTGAGGTCCTTGCGTACTGAGGTGATGAAGCTCCGGAACTTGTCCTCATACAGTGGCGAGGCGGCGGGGCTTGCATCGCTCTCTCCCTGATACCACAGCAAGCCCGCCACCTTTCCGCCGGCTGCCTGCACGCGGCGAATCATCGATCCATACAGGGAGTCGCCCACCATCTCTTTCTTTGCCGGGTCCCATTGGTCCATGCTGGTTCCCCCATGCGCGCAAGGCAGCAGGCCAACGGGAACCCCAGTTATTCTCACCAGTTCATTGGCAAACGGCAGGCCTAAACCCGCTCCCTTGGTACGATTCCGGATAGCCTCGTCCACACGATCGGCCTGCAGCCGCTCTGGCTGGTTTGGATTGCGGCCGCTACGCCAATGAACGCGATCAAGGGCATAGGCCAGAAAGTGCAGGGGTTCTTCCGCCGGAGCCCAGGTGTCGGTCATGTCGAAGCTGTTTACCATGGGATTGCCGGGCTCCAGATCCCGCAGATCACCCACGCCCTCCATGTTTGACTGGCCCGCCAGAATCCACAAGTCGCCCACAAGGATGTTGGTAACGCGCACCACCGGCTCAGTCCCCGCCACACGGATCTCAATGCTGTAGGGTCCACCCGTTGGAAGGCCTGCCAGTACGCCCGTCCAACGGTGGCTGGTAACCACTCCCAGGGCCGTCCAGCCACGCTCTTCCCTTACAGGATTGGCCCTTAGCACGCGCGCTTCCACCTGCTTGCCGTCGTCCCCATGGGCATCGCCGTACAGCGCGATATCGGCGCGATCAGCGGGACCGCGCTGAAACACCTGATAGTCCGCGGCCCCTCGGATAAGCCGCAACTGCGCCGTCGCCTGCACGCCCAACAGACACGCCAGCACCATCGCTGCCAGCACCCGTCCCCATCCCAGCCTCATCGCTTTCCCATCCATGCGCGTACGCTCCTCCACGCAGGATTGTAACAGGCTTCCCCACAGGGGGCCTACACCTCCCGCACCACTTGCGCCCTCTGTGAACCTGGCCATTGGCAAGGGATGGGAGTGCTACGATGTGAGGGGACTTCAGATCACCCGGCGGCAGCCTTTCCGTCGGCGTGCGGCCCACGGCGCACAACTGCGCCGTACGTCACCATGGATTGGCGCAGACCTGCGCCGTATGCCACCATGGTTTCTCGGTGGCGCATACCCGCGGTGGACACCCGCGGAGCCTGAGCCCGTTCGCGGAGGGTTGTGTGAAGGGAATTGTACTCGCCGGGGGCAGCGGCACCCGTCTCTACCCGGTCACCCGGGCCATCAGCAAGCAGTTGCTGCCGGTCTACGACAAGCCGATGATCTACTACCCCATCTCGGCCCTGATGATGGCTGGCATCCGCGAGATCCTCATCATCTCCACCCCGCAGGACATTCCGCTTTACCAGCGTCTTTTGGGGTCTGGCGAAGACTTCGGGGTCCAGTTCACCTACGCCATCCAACCTAGCCCTGACGGCTTGGCCCAGGCATTCCTGATCGGCCGCGAATTCCTCGCCGGCGGCCCCGCTTGCCTTGTATTGGGCGATAATCTCTTTTACGGCCACGGCCTTCCAGACCTTCTCCGCCGTGCCGCCACGCAGCCGCAAGGAGCCACCATCTTTGCGTATCGCGTCAAAGATCCAGAGCGCTACGGAGTCGTCGAGTTCGATGCCTCCGGCCTCGCCCTTTCCATTGAGGAAAAGCCCTCTCAACCAAAGAGCCAGTACGCCGTCATCGGACTTTATTTCTACGACGAGCGCATCACTGAGATCGCGGCCAGCATCCGTCCCTCAGCCCGTGGCGAATTGGAGATTACCGACGTCAACAACGTCTATCTGGGGCAGCGCCAGTTGCGCGTCGAGGTGCTCGGACGGGGGATGGCCTGGCTCGACACCGGCACCCACGACTCCCTTCTCCAGGCCACCAACTTTGTCCAAAGTATTGAGGAACGGCAGGGCCTCAAAATCGGATGCCTGGAGGAGATTGCTTGGCAGCTAGGCTATATTGATGCTGAACAACTCTCTCGGATCGGCCGCAATTTGGGCAAGAACGACTACGGCCAGTACCTGCTCCGCATCGCCGAAGAGGCACAGCGCGGCATCGTCTTGCCGATAGCCGCATCTGCGGATTAATCTGATGCACTTGTAGCTAACGCCCCTTCCGGTTCATCTACACACTAGCGGCCATCACACGAATCTCATGACCTTGAACGGACGCAGTCTCTTCCTGAAAGGGGTCTTCCCCGCCATCGCCGTCATCCTTCTGGCCTACGCGGTGATGAAGTTCACCGTAAAGCCATCGGATAGCGATCCCGTGAAAATCGATCCCGCCCTTGCTGTGCTGGTCCCGCCCGAAACCCAAATGCTGGTGGGAATTCGCGCCAAGGACATCACGGCAACGCCTGTCTATAGTCTCTTGCGCGAAAAGCGTTTGCTTGAACCTCTCGAGAGCTTTGTCTCCCGCACCGGTATCACGCCCGAAAAACAGCTCTACGAATTGCTGGTGACCTTTGATGGCGAAGAAACCCTCATCCTTGCCCGCGCCAAGTTCCACGAAGAAAGCGCGCTTGAGCCTGACATCAAGGGACCTGGCATGGAGCGCTTTGACCACGGTGGCCGGATGTTTATTGGCAATCCGCAATTTGCCATCGCCTTTGTGAACGCCACCACCGCGATGATGGGCAATACCCCCTACCTGCGCCGCATTGTGGATCGCCTCAACGCGGGTGAGCTAGGCATCCCGGAGGAGTTCCGCCGTCAGCAACAGGACATCCCACGCACGCACTACTTATGGATGATCACCCGCGGTTTGACCCCCGAAATGCAAGGCTATATCCCTCGGGAGGGAAACGCCGCCAACCTCACCAGGTTGCTGCAAGGAATGCAGTCCTCTCGCGTGATGGTGGATCTCCGGGGCGATGTGCAAATCACCGCCCACGCCACCATGGATAGCCCTGAGGCAGCTGCGCAGATCGCTTCGGCACTCAAAGGTCTTGCCGGTCTGGCCCGCCTCACCACGCCCAATGACCAACTTGATCTGCTGACGGTTTACGACAGCCTGAAAGCGGAGGCGCAGGGCAACCAGGTCGATGCCTCCCTAAGGATTCAGCAGGCCCAACTGCCCGCGCTGTTAGGCCTGCTGAACTAACCATCGTCCGCCCCTGCACGGCCCACTAGCTGGGGAGTTCGGTTAGTTTCACCCAGGCCCGCTTCTGCCAGCTCTCAATGCCCTTCTCGGCAAGTTGTACGCCCTTGGCCCCTTCGCGCAGGTCCCACGGGAAGGGCGTTCCCTTCACCACGTGCTTCAGGAACAGTTCCCACTGTGCCTTGAAGGCGTTGTCGTAGTGAGCTTCCTGGTCCGGCAGTTTTTGCCACCCACCCATGAAGTCGATGGGCGAATCAAGATCCGGGTTCCACACCGGGCGCGGCGTCGCTCCGTAGGGCTGCGCGTAGCAGCCACGCAACCCTGCCACGGCGGATCCCCGCGTGCCGTCTACTTGCACCGTCACCAGATCGTCGCGCCGGACGCGCACCGTCCAGCTCGAGTTGAAATGAGCCACAATCCCGCCCTCAATCTCGAAGGTCGCATAAGCGGAATCGTCTGCTGTACAGGCGTATGTCTTTCCTTGCTCGTCCACCCGCTCCGGGATGTGCGTCGCCCCCAGGCACGATACCGCCTTTACCTTGCCGAACAGGTTGTCCAGCACATAGCGCCAGTGGCACAGCATGTCCAGAATAATGCCGCCGCCGTCTTCCTTGCGGTAGTTCCAGGAGGGCCGCTGCGGCGTGATGATGTCGCCTTCAAACACCCAATAGCCGAACTCCCCGCGCACACTCAGGATGCGCCCGAAGAAGCCGGATTCAATCAGCGCCTTCAGCTTCACCAATCCTGGCAGCCACAGCTTATCCTGTACCACTCCATGCTTCACGCCCGCTGCCTTGGCCAAGTGATACAGCTCCATCGCCGTGTCCGTGCTGCCTGACGTGGGCTTCTCGCAGTACACATGCTTACCCGCCGCAATGGCCGCCTTCACCGCATCGGCACGACGGTCTGTGGTCTGCGCGTCAAAGTAGATCTGGTAGGTGGGGTCCGCCAGCGCCTCGTCCAGATTGGTAGAGAACGGCAGTCCGCCGGTACGCTCCGATAGTTCAGCCAACTTCACCGTGTTGCGCCCAATCAGCAGAGGTTCCGGCAGGATCCGTTCCGTAGGACTCACCTTCACGCCCCCCTGCTGCCGGATGGCATGGATTGAGCGCATCAGGTGCTGGTTGGTGCCCATACGCCCCGTCACTCCGTTCATGATGACGCCTACGCGATGGATGATTGCTTCGCTCATTGAATTCTCCTTCAGGCTCTGAATGCTTCCCTTATCTTGCGAAATGCTACGTAATGGGTTTATCCGTGCACTGCGGATAAGCCCCCTGGGGTAGTGCTGGCGCGTCCACACCCGCCTTGGGCAACGTGCCTTCCAACTCCTGCCTCCAGTGCGCCACATCGCCCGCCGGGCCATACACATAAATCATGATCAAGGGCGTCTCGCCCATGTTCGTAATCTGGTGGAATATCGTGGGCGGGATAAGCACCGCCTGTCCGCTGCTCACGGTCTGGCGCTCCTCGCCCAGACACATCTCCGCGGTGCCCTCCACCACGAAATACACTTCTTCCTGCTCCTGGTTGTGCCACGGCACTTGCCCGCCGTGGGGCTCAAGCACCACGTAGCCCATGGCAAAGTTCTGGCACTGGATGGGTGACATGCCTCCCACCAGATTGCGCGTTCGCCGGCGCGCCGGATAGGTGCGCCCTTCCATCTTCAGAATGTCAGCAATCGTCATGAACGGCTCCTTTCCCTGCAACCTATAGCGATCCCCAAAACTGCAGATAGGGCTTGCCCGCAGCCAGCCGCTGCACATACAGCGCGGCCTCCCGCAAATGGTAATCACCCCACATGCTGGATTCCCCACACGGGATGCTGCGTCCTTCGGGCACATAGTCCCAACCGTTCGGCCGGTGGTATACAGAGTGCAGCAGCAAACCCTGGTGCGCCGTATCGGTGCTCAAGTAAGGTTCCTCCAGCAACGTACGCAACACACTCAGGCCCGCCTGCCGGTAGCGCGCTGCCGCCTCCGCCTCGCCCTTCCCGTCCAGCCACGCGCCCAGCCGCAATAGACCCTGCGCCCCAATTGCAGCCGCCGAACCGTCAACCGGTTCATGGTCGTTGTACGGCTCTGATTCCCGGTTCAGGTAGTCACCCAGCTTGTGAAGATTGGGCGCTCCAGTATCCCAATACGGCACCCCATCGGTGGCCGTATGCTCGATGTAGAAATCGCAGGTCGCCTCAGCCGCCTTGCGATACACCTCCACGATTGAGGCCCGCCCGCCGAATGCTGCCAGATCCGCGTCGGGTACGATCTCCAGAAACTCCAGTTGCTCAGCAAACCCGCACATCGCCCAAGCCAGCCCGCGCGTCCAGGTGCTGAACGGCGTATAGCCTTGCTGCGTGCTGGGACAGCGGAAAGCGCCATCGGTACGGTTGAAGATCGCCTCATGCACCGTGCGTCCTCGCAGGTCGTAACTGTCGCGCCCTTCACCGTAATACACCGAATACTTCGCCGTCATCCGGCAATGATCAATCGCCCGGCCCAGCAACGAAATCTTCGCGTCGTTCTCTCCCATCAGCACGTGGCCCAACCGGTAGCCCACCACCAGGGCGCGCATGGATCGGATCGTGTCCACGAATAGCGACTGCGGCCCGTTAAAGCTATAGGCGAATCCGCCATCTTTCACCTGCGCCCAGCGGCTGGCCTGCACCGCGCCGGATGCCTTCAACGCCATCTCGTAGAAGTGGCGTTCCCATTCATCCGCCGGGTATGCCCCTTCCATCGCCAGGCGCAGCAGATTACCATAGGTGCTCACGTTGTTAAAGCCGTGGTCGTGCACGCCAATATGTGTGACATGCGACGCCATCAGCTCCAGCGTCCGGCTGCGTCCTATCTCCAGGAATTCAGCCTCGCCGGTCGCGTCGAACTGCAGCACCGACGCACCAAACTGGAAGCCCTGGGTCCACTCCGTCCAGCCGCGGCTGGTGTACTTGCCCTGCACTGTGAATACGGGCGTGCCCCGCTCCGGCGAATAGTCCTTTTCAATTGACTGGATCTTCGAGGCGGAAAGCTCCCACATCCGCCCAATCGCGGGCTGCAGTGCCTCCGGCGTCAAGGTATGGTCAATACGCATCATGGCTAAAACCGCTTTCCCTTTCGCATGTGGACAATCATCAATTCGCTGTCTGCCAGCGCCTCATAGCTGTGTTCCAGAATCGCGTCAAACTGCATCGCTTGCCCGGCACGCAACTCGTGCACTTCGTGCGGCAGCCGGAAGCGAATGCGCCCCTTCAGCACCCAGCAGATCTCGTAGTCGTCGCCGTGGATCTCCGGCCGCGACAGCGTGCTGCCCTTCTTTGCAATGCCGTACAGGCATAGCCCGTTTCCGTAACGGATTTCGCGAAACTCGAACCCGCCAGACTTGTGCTGTGTCTCCTGCGCCCGATGCGCTCCCCGGCTCTCGGCTAACGCCAGTAGGTCAGCCGCATTCATCCCGAACACCCGGCTCAGCTTGAACAGCGTCTCCAGTTCTGCGCTGCTTTGGTTCCGCTCCAACCGGGAGATTACCGGTATGGATATGCCAGATCGTTGCGACACAGCCTCCATCGTTAAGCCCTCTCGTTTGCGAATCTCGCGCAGCACGCTGAAGTCGAACATCGGCTGGTTGGCGGGATCGGGCAGGATGGTGATGGGTGCGGGCATCATTTACGTTCGCTTCAAAACCTATCACGAAAATTAGCGTATCCGCAAATTGCCTGCGCCAGGGAAACGGTTCAGCAGCCATCTGCATCTACAATGGGAACTGACGGGTGTTAGAGTGCATCTAATTGTGGTCCACGCCCGTTTGCGACCGAATGAAGTCTGTGCGAACATTCCGGAGTCCCCTTGCCGCAGGGTTACTGCCAACCGCCATCCGTTCGGCTGCGCCGCGTCTCCTGTCTTTTGTTTGCCTGCTGATCACCGTGGCTGCTGCCCCGCTGCTGGCATCATCTCAGGCCAGTGTGTTCAAACGTAGCGTAGGCCTCGATGCGGATGTCCTTCCCGGCGTGCCTGGGGTCCAGCGCGTGCATGTCCAGCTGGGGCTGCACGGTGAGGGCTGGCGTGTCGAAGGCATCCGCACTGCTGGTCTTTCCCTTTCGGCACTACACGACGCGCAAGCGTTGAACCCACGCCGCGTTGGCGTAGAGTGGACCTGCGCAACTGAACCCTTTCACCACTTTGCCTTCGTGTTTGCCGACATTGATGCGGATAGTGACCTGGACGTCATTGTCGTCAACACGCACAAAGGCACCGCCGAAAGCGTGTGGAGAAACCATGGCGCGGGGCGTCTGGAACGCCTCACCGGACACCGCTACGGTACAATTCGTTTCCCATCCCATCGCATCACCGGCGCGGGAACCACCGCAGCTTCCGGCGCCTTGCTCGCGGCTGGCGCGGCATTCCCGCTCTTGAACCTCTCTACTTCCACAGCCCTTCGCGAACACGTGGACATGGCCCTCGGAACCTCCTCACTGACGCCCGCGTCGGTGAACACAGGCGCCACTCCTGGACGAGGCCCCCCTCGGCTGGTCTAGCCCACCGCCCCACGCCTTGGACAGGCCACCTCCTGCCAAGCACGCTCCAGCACCTCGGCCCCGGACGCCCAGGATCCTTCCGCGAACTGCGATGGACCCTTGCCTCCAACAGCATTTTGGCAACTACTAGAAGAGGAGTATCCCCATGGATTGCCCACGACCCAATCAACTGTTTCCACCGGTAGCGAAGAATCCACCACTAGCGCAGATTCTCAAGTTGAAGGCGGCCGCCACCCGTGCCAAGGCGCGCTGGCATCACTCCAAGGGAGTCCTGGGGGCCATCTGCCTCGCCCTTACCCTGCCCACCGCCGTGAAGCTTTGGGCCGCTACCACCCTTGAACCCATCGGAGAATCTCCCTTGCCCGCCTGCTCAGTCATTGACCCTGCCCTGCATCCGGTTGAGGCGCTGCCCGAGGTGCCCATCTTGCCCCTGCCCCCCATCTTCACCCTGCCAGCCCCCACAAACTTCCCGCCAGTCGGCTATCTACCCTCGACCCGGCAAAAGCAGAAGCCAGCGCAAGCTGGTGCCACTGGCACTGACTGGGGCGCAGCCCTCCATCAA
The DNA here is from genome assembly GCA_036821995.1 of Bryobacteraceae bacterium. GTDB lineage: Bacteria > Acidobacteriota > Terriglobia > Bryobacterales > Bryobacteraceae > JACTMJ01. The sequence goes on along the minus strand of DAISIM010000006.1, from coordinate 9,555 downwards.
TCCGGCCGCTTCCTCTTCATCCAGCACGCCGTGCGCATCGGCACCCAGCGTAAGACCCGCCGTGAGTTGCGAGGGCCCTTCTTCCGCGACTACATCAACTCAGTCCGTGGCTTCTCCGGCTGGGACGATGGCGACTCCTGGCTCACCAACTACGTCGGCCATCCCATGCAGGGCTCCATAAGCGGCTACTTCCAGGTGCATAGCCACCCGCGCGAGCGCCTGTTGGAGTTCTCTTCCAACTCGGCCTACTGGAAAAGCAGGCTCAAGGCGATGGCCTTCAACGCCGCCTACAGTACCCACTACGAATTGGGGCCTTTGGGTGAGGCAGCCATCGGCAATGTGGGTCTGCGTCCTGGCACGAAAGGTGCCGTCGACCTTGTGATCACGCCTACCCTCGGCTTTGCCTGGATGGTGGGTGAGGACGCCATTGATGCCAAGATCATCGCCCCGCTCGAACGCCGATTGCGTAATCCCGGTTCACGCCGCCTCCTCCGGACAGCTCTCAATCCTACACGCACCTTTGCCAACGTGCTGCGAGGGGCCGCCCCTTGGCGGCGTGACACTCGAGGTGACGTAAAGTGAGGTCCTTTCCCGATATGTGGATTCTTGTATTGCTCCTGCTCGCCCCTTCCACTCTATTGGCCCAGCATCAGCAATCCCAGCCAGTGGATCCAGACGAGGCCACCTTCTCCAGTTCCCGACTCAAGATCCCGGAGCCAATGGTCTTTGACCTCGTCCGGCCCTTGGGCGCGCCAAAGGGTGAGTTGGAAGTGAACTCGCTTTTTCGCGTCAGCCAGTTCGGCAACAATGCCGTCCTGCAATGGGCACCCGAAGTGGAATACACCTTCGCCGACGGTTGGGGGGTTGAATTTGAGCTTCCCATCGAGAATGCGGTGGTGGAGTCCTACAAATTCGCCATCCAGGGCAAGTTCACCCGTTTGTCCACCCGCAGCACCTTGCAAGGCTGGCAGGGAATCTTCGAATGGGACCGCGCTGCTGGAAGCCCGCAGTCGGATCTCCTGCACCTGTTCGGTTGGCAGGTCAACCCCGATTGGAGTTTCTTCTCCATGAACGGCGTCCGGCGCTACGCGGACCCTCGGAAGGATTTTGGCTATCTGGGCAACCACACCGTCTTCCGCCGCTTCACCAATCGCTTCGAGCTGGGGCTGGAAACCAACACCCAGGCCGCCCCCAGCGCCCCCGTCCGCTTCATGGCCATGCCCCAGATTTTGTGGCGCCTAGGCGGCTACAACATTCAGGCTGGTGCGGGCACGCTCACCGAAAGCGACACCCGCCTCAAAGTGGCCTGGCGCGTCTCCCGGGAGTTCTAGCCCGCAGCCAGAGCCCCTGGTTCGCCGCTCATGACGCGCCAAGCGGGCTCATCCTTTTGGCCGCGCATATACCGTTTCAAACTTGCCCTTCGTGCCCAAGGTGACCTTGGTTTCCGATGAGCCCGACGGCCCGCGCCCCGGCCGCATCGGCCCCGGAATCTCTGATCCAGGCACCGGCCCCTTGCCATCCGCGGAGGTAATCGTCTCCTTGCGCGTCGCCGTCCTCCTGCTCTTCAGCCGCGCCTCAACTCGCAGCACCGCCTCACGGTCAATTGAGATCTGCTCGTTCTTTACCACCACCCGCAAAGCATCCGTGGTGGCCTCCTCCAGAGACGCCTGCAACGGCTTCGCTACGCCCTGCCGGTGGATCTTCAACTCTGTGCCGGCAGGTAACTCGCGAACTACCTCCCAGGTCCCCTGCGCAAACCCCTGGATCCCAATCAGCAGGAACAACCCCAGCACGCTCACCAATCGCACGGCATTTCCCCTTTCGTTCCAAGCCACCTGCTCCAGGTTACCCTTCAACCAGTAGTATCCTTTCCAACATGAGCAAGCCGCCCTTTCAGCCATACGTGCCCGCGTCTGCGCGGTTACCGGAATTCACCCTCCGCGCCGTATTGCTGGGTGTCATCATCTCCGTGGTGCTGGGCGCGGCCAACGCTTACCTTGGGCTGAAGGCGGGCATGACGGTCGCCGCCACTTACCCTGCCGCCGTCCTCGCCATGACCCTCCTGCGCTTACGTAAGGCCTCCATCCTGGAGGAGAACATCGCCCGTAGCGCTGGTTCCGCCGGAGAGTCCGTCGCCGCTGGAGCCATTTTTACCATTCCCGCCTTCGTCCTCGCTGGTGTCTGGCCCAGCTTCAGCGGCCCTCAGGCTTACTGGCAATCCACTGGCTTCATGGTGCTGGGCGGCGTCATCGGCATCCTCTTCATCGTCCTGCTGCGCAAGATCCTGGTTGAAGACCCTGAGCTTCCATTCCCTGAATCCGTCGCCGCCGCGGAGATCCACAAGGCAGGCCAGGGCGGAGGCGGTGCAGCACGCCTGCTCTTCAGCGCGATGGGTCTGGGTGCGGGCATCTTTGCCTTGGGCACCTTCAAGCTCTTCGCCATTGGCAAGGAGTTCCTCATTTCCCTTGGCTCACTCGGCGCAGGCATCCGCCTCGGCAGCGCCACCGGCGGCAACCCCCTGCCCGTTGGCGGCTTCACCGCCGTCACCACTCCATCTGTCAGCCCCGCTTACCTGGGTGTGGGCTTCGTCATCGGCCCCGAACTTGCCGCCCTCAACTTCTCCGGCGGTGTCCTCGCCTGGGGACTCATGGTTCCCTTGCTCACCTACATCCTCGGCCCCCAACTCCAACAATACGTCCCTGCCGCTGACCCCGAAGGCGGTTGGACCGCGATCGCCTTCGCCCTGTGGCTGAACATCGTCCGCCCCATCGCCGTTGGAGGCATGTTGGTGGGTGCTGCCTACACCCTGTTCCGCATGCGGAACAGCCTCATCGCCGGCATCTCTCGCGCCGTTGGCGATCTCAAGGCAGGCGCCGCACAACGCACTGTCTCCGCCAACCGCCTTGACCACGACATCCATTCGCGATGGGTCTTCGGCGGCCTCGGCCTGGCACTGCTGGCCATGATCATCCTCTACGTCTTTCTGTCGGAGTCTGCCCTGGGAGGCACCCTCACCGCACTCATCATGCTGATTGTCGGTTTCTTCTTCGCCGCGGTCTCCGGGAACCTGGTTGGCCTTATCGGTTCATCGAACAACCCTGTCTCCGGCCTTACCCTCTCCACGATCCTCATCGCTGCCCTGCTGATGGTGGTGGTGGGCGTCAGCGGGACTGACGGCGTGGCCGCCACCCTCGGCGTTGCCGCTGTCATCTGCGTTTCCTCCGCCGTGGCAGGCGAAATGCTCCAGGACCTCAAGGTCGGCCACATCCTGGGTGCAACCCCAAGCCGCATGCAGATGGGCGACATGCTGGCCACCATCGTTTCCGCCCTCGTGATGTACTTCCCCCTGCTTGTCCTGCACGAAAGCAACATCAAGGCGGGTGGTATCGGCTTTGGCGACCGTGCCCTTCCCGCTCCCCAAGCGGGACTCATGGCTTCTCTGGCCCAGGGTATCGTTGGCGGCGAGATGGCTTGGCCCCTGGTGATCTTCGGGATGCTGATGGGCGTCGCCCTCATCCTCATCCGCATGCGCAGCCCCATGCTCTTCGCCGTAGGCATGTACTTGCCCTTGGAGACCACCTTCACCATCTTCGTTGGCGGACTCATCCGCTGGGCGATGGACTCCCTTGCAAAGCGTCGCCAGTTGAACGCTGCCCAAACCGCGCGCGTCGAAAATGCCGGCGTCCTCATGGCCTCCGGCCTCATCGCAGGCGAGGCCCTCACCGCACTCGCCGTAGCTACCTGGGTCTTCTTCGCGCCGGATGGCACGGGGCTCCCCTCATTCTTCCCCAGCCCCTCCGTCCTCGCCGGCATGCTGGTGCTGCTGGTCCTGGCCACCCTCATGGTGCGCATTCCACTGGCGCGCGCCGGCAATCCAGAGGACCCCGCACCCCCGCAGGCGATGGTCTAGTCTCCGGCGCCTGGAATCCTCCGGCGGCCTCGTACCGAAGCGTGGCCGCCGCGGCCCTCACGCCACCACCAGCACCCGCGCCGCGTGCGCGGCCAAACCCAGCCTTACCTCGCCCTGCTCCACACCCACCGGCTCACCCGTCCAGAAGTCGGTCACCTTCGCTGCGCTGCCCACTGCCACCAGGAACTCATCCGCCTCCTCGCCCCAGTTCAACAGGAACACCAGTTCGCGGTTCCTCTCCCGCAGCCGGCCCACACGCAGCTCTGTGTCAAATGCCGCCGCCTTCCCCGTGGGAGGACTCAGCTTGCGTAACATCGACAGCCGCTCCGGCGGCAACTGTGGCAGATCGTCTCCGGCCAACAGCATCCCACCGCTGGCGTAAATCGACGCCACGTGAAATTGGAACTCCTCCTCGCTCAGTTCTCCCGTCAGCAGCACCACATCTGGGTCATTCCACCATAGCGCTCCGTTCTGCCAGCCCCGCATCAGGTTCTCTCTGGCCACATCCCGGAAAGTGCGCCAACGCCGCGAGATGTCGTTCGATGATCGCGAACCGTGAATCAGCCCTAGCGACGCCCACAACGGATGGTTGCACCCCAGCAGGAACGCGTCCCCCGCCCCTCGCCGCACGGCTTCCATGCCTCGCCGGTACGCTTCAATCCGTGTCGCCTCCGGGTCGTGCAGCCGCCCTTGCGGCATCACTCCCCAGAAGTTCGCATCCAGCTTGAAGTAGGTCACCCCCCACTCCTCGCGCATCGTCCGGAACAACTGCTCAAAGTGCTCTTGCACCTCGGGATGCGTGCCATCCATCGCATACCAGGGGCCGCGCCGCCACCCCCCGAACGTCACTTCGTTTGACGCCAGCGGCTTCCCATCCGCACCCCTCATGAACCAATCCGGATGCTGTTGAAACACCTCGCTGCCGGCCTCGGCGATAAACGGCGCCACCCAGATTGCAGGCTCAAAACCAGCCTCACGAATCTGCTTCAGCACCGCTCGCACATCGCCCCCAAACGCCTGTCCTGTCTTCAGCCAGTCCCCCATCGCCGGCTGGTATCCATCATCAATCTGGATGTAGCGAAGGCTGGGCATTTCCTTCTGAATGAAGCGCAGGTTCGCCATTACCTGCTCCGCCGTCACCTTCGGGCCAAAACAATACCAGCTGCACCAGCCCTCGGGCGGTTGGGCTCCATGAATCGGCGGATGCGTCTCGCGCAGTGCCCCTGCCAGCGCCGCGAATGGCTCAGCAACCGTGTTTCCCTCAAACAGCCCGAAGCTCTCCATCGCCACCACGTCCCCTGGCTTAAGCTCCAGTCCGTCGCCCTCCAGCGCCACCACCAGCCGGTCAGGCCACAGTTGGAACTTCCCGCCAAACCGGCGGCACGATGTGAACGCCAGCAGAGGATAGCCAGCCCCGGCGATGCGGAACTGCATCAGGTTGTATCCCGTGAATGCCCCCTCCGGCGACGGTAACCGGTAGTGCTTGGCATCGGTGTAAAGGCCAATATCCACCGGGTTCGCAATCGTCCCCCAGGTCTGCGAGAGCATCTGTGAGCCCTCAGCGTAAAACGGGGTTTCTCCAGCCAGCCCGTGCTGGAACAAGAACACCTGCACGTCGCCCAGCCGTATCGCGCCCGCGCTCGTATTGCGCACCTGTACGTCGCATCGGCTGCCGCTCCAGCTTCTCTCCACCACCACGCCCGTCGCGGGTGCTCCCTCCGGCGTCAGCACACGCCACTCGGCCCCCTGCAGCAATCGAAGCCATACGGATGCCGTTCCGCCGCATGATCCGGTTCCCGCCGCCGCGCCAACGGCAAGCGCTCCACTTACGCCAAGGAAAACGCGCCGGGAAACCCGGTCGCCCCACTCATTGGATTGCTTGCCTAACCCGGATGCTGGCATCGGTATCCTCCGCCAAGCATTGTGTCACAGCAACGGCTTAGGATTCGCTTTCTTCGTGCGCTTCCGGCGTCGTCGTTTCCTGATGGCCCATCCGCACGTCCCGCACGGCGTAAATCCGGCGTCCGGATGCCTCAAAGTACGTGCGCATCAGCACCTCCCCCATCAAACCAATGCCAAACAGCATCAGCCCGGCAAGGAAGCTCATCACCGCCAAAATCAGCAGCGGTCCATGCTGCTCCATAATGTGCCCGCCGGTCAGCTTGTACCCCAGCAGGTAGGCAAACAGGCCCACCGCCGTCACCAGCCCCACCCCGCCTAGCTTCCCGAAGAAATGCATCGGCCGCGTGATGTAGCGCAGCAGAAACTGGATGGTCAGGATGTCGAACATCACCCGGAACGTGCGGCCAATTCCATAATGGCTGCTGCCGGATTCCCTGGGCACGTTCCGGATGGGCACTTCCGCAATCCGCGCCCCATAGAAACTCGCCAGCGCTGGAATGAACCGGTGCAGTTCCCCATACAGCTTCACATCATGCAGCACTTCCGCCCGGTAGGCCTTAAACGTGGTGCCGAAATCGTGCAGCTCCACGCCAGACACCCTCGCCATCAGCCAGTTCGCCACCCGGCTGGGAATCTTCCGCATCCACAGGTTGTCTACTCGAACCTTGCGCCAGCCACTGGCGATGTCGTAGCCCGCGTCAATCTTCTCCAGCAATAGCGGAATATCCGCCGGATCATGCTGCAGGTCCCCGTCCATCGACAGAATCACCTGCCCTTGGGCCAGGTCAAAGCCTGCCGCCAGCGCCGCTGTCTGCCCGAAGTTCCGGCGCAGTTGCACCACCTTCATACGAGGGTCAGTCTCCACCAGGTTCGCCAGCATCTCAAAGCTCGCATCCGTGGACGCGTCGTCCACGAAAATCAACTCGTACTGCCGCCCAAGCGATTCCATCACCGCGCTCAGGCGATCGTACAACGGGAGGATCGAGGCCTCCTCGTTATGGATAGGGATGACGATGGAAATCATCACATTTTCATTTTACCAGCCCGGTGCAATCCCCCACCCCCGCAGCCTGACCTTCCTCTTTTTCACGCATTCCTCGCTGAGGGCACTTGCATTCCCGCCGCCGACTGCTACGATAACCTTGAGGTCCAGAACGTCTAGTACGCTGCTTGTTCTATGGAACACACCATCCTTGCGATCCACGCGCATCCCGATGACATTGAGTTCCTCGCTGCGGGCACCCTTTCAGGCCTCGCCCGAGCCGGGCATCGCGTCATTCTGGCCACCATGACCGCCGGAGACTGCGGAACCGTCCATCAGGACGCCGACGAGATCGCCCGCATCCGCGCACAGGAAGCCGCAAACTCCGCCGCCCTCATCCAGGCCCGCTACTTCTACCTGGGCTTCCGCGACATGGCCGTGTTCAACGATCACCCCTCGCGCCAGCGCATCACAGAATTTCTCCGCGCCATTCGGCCCACCATCGTCATCACGTCCTCCCCAGAGGACTACATGGCTGACCACGAAGCCACCGCCCTGCTTGTCCGTGATGCCTGCTTCTCCGCTGCCCTGCCGAACTACTCCACGGGTGAGGCTGAACCCTCCAACCCCCTCGCGGAGATCCCCGCCCTTTATTTCATGGACCCCATCGGCGGCGTAGACCGCAACGGGGCCGAAATTGTCCCCCATTTTGTCGTCGATATCGAAAAGACCTTCGACCTCAAAATCGCCATGCTCATGGAGCACAAAAGCCAGCGTGAATGGCTGCGCATCCGCCACGGTCTTGAGAACTACATTTCAAACATGCAGAAGTGGACCCGCGCCCGCGGTACGCTCGCCGGCATCCGCATCGGCGAGGGCTTCCGCCACTACAAGGGCCACCCCTACCCGCAGGATCCGCGCCTGGAGTCCCTGGTGGAAAAACAACTCTACCTGCCCCTCGCCCAACAGGCACAGCCCTTGGATCCCGCCCTCGTTACTCCGATGGTTGCCGCAATGGCCGATAGATCCGCAGAGCCGACAGTACAAACCAAGCCACTGAGCAAAGCAAGAAAGCGGTCTTATAGCTTTGTTCGTCAAGTGACCCGGCGAATGCCATAAAGGCGCTTCCCAGACAGCCCGCCAGCGCCGCGGCAGAGGCGATATTCAGGAACAGCGTCATGCCTTCCGGCTCCTTACCCGCTGGATCAGCACATAGCTGGCCAGCGCCACGAAATAGCCCGGCAGCCAGCGGAAATACAGGTGAATGGGCATCACCGCGCACAATGCCAGCGTTCCCACCCACACCAGCAATACCGGCCAACTCACCATTTGCTTGCGGCGTTCCGCGTCAAACTGTGGAATCCCCATCCGCGGCAGAATCCAGTGCTCCGCCACCACCACCGCCCCAATCGGCATCAGCAGCAGCCCGTAAATCGCCACGTAATCCAGCAGCTTCAGAAACACCACCGGAAAGCAGGCCACTGCCGTCGTGGCAATTCCCGCCATCAGCGTGATCCGCCACCGTGGCCAGTTCGGAGTCACTACCTGCAAGGCCAGCCCCACCCGGTACAGCGTCGGATTTGCCGTCGTCCATCCGGCAATCGCCACCGCCACCGCCCCCGAAACCCCCACCGCCGTATACGCCATCAGCCCCGGATTCATCTCCCGGTCCACCGCCGCCACCATAATCCCGCTGCAGATCCAGGCCAGGAAGTGCCCCGGAAACATCCCAAACCCGGAATAGAAGCCCGTCTTCCAGTTCTTCGCATACCGGAACAGGGCCATATCCGATAGCCCTACGTGCATCGCCAGGTTCGCAAACCACGCAAAGAACGCGATGTGCCAGAAATGAAAAGGCTCTTGCCCCGGTGTAGGTGCCCCCGTCCAGATGCGCGTGCTGGCAATCTCCCAGAAATTCGAGAAATCCGGGGCCACCCCCAGCTTAGGAAGCATCGCCAGCGCGCCGGCGATGAATACTACGAAAATCCAGGGGCTGCACAACTCCGCGAACTGCCCCACCTTCTCAAAGCCCAGGATGGCAATCAGCGTAAACGCCATCCCAATCGCCCCGGTCAGCAGCACCCAGGCCACGCTGTTCGGGTAGACATCCGTCAATTGCGGTCCAGGAATCGAAAACGCAAGTCCGATGGCCGTAGCCGACACAGAGATCATCGCCCCCGCCAGAATGCAGAACAGGAAGGCGTTCGCCACGTTATAGATCACGGTCACACCCGGCCCCGCAATCCGCCGCAAATACCAATACAGCGTCAGCCGCGTCTGGGTCGCAATCGGTGCACACAGGAAGGCCCACGAAAGCACCGCCAGCAGGTTCCCCACCAGCAAGCCCAGGAACAGGTCTCGCGCGGTCACCCCATGCAGAACAAAGAACGCCCCAATCACAAACTCGGTCGCCGCCACATGCTCGCCCGCCAGCAACCCCGCAAACCGCGCATTGCTATGCAGCCGGCTGGGATGCACCGGCTCCCGGTCAAATTCGTAAAGTTTATCCGTCCGTGCGGCCACATCTTCGGCACGAAGGCCAGTAACAGTTTCCATAAGCGTCAGTCGCGGAAACCGTCAACAATATGCCAACCGCCCCCAGATTGCAAGGAGTCCCCGAAAACCAGTGCCCCCGAAAGCCATCTCCAAGCTTGAGCATTTCGCTTTTTTGCCGAAGGGGACGGAGCGCTCCCACGTGTTGGTGATTTTTTGACATTCTCTGCCGGATTCCGTGAGATTTCCTCCCTCCTCGGGCGACTAT
>DAISIM010000005.1:0-142222 GCA_036821995.1 Bryobacteraceae bacterium | reverse complement strand
CAGACGGCCTCCGTTACCTTCATTGAGGCTGTCTTCCAGGCCAAGTTGCTTGCCGATCGCATTGTAGTAAGCGTGCACGAGTTCATGATAGAGGCCCACTTGCGGCGGACGGTTCTGGCCGTTCACGACGGTCTTCTGGGGGTCGTAGTTGATGCGGGTCGCGCATCCAAGACCTGCGGTCATCCAAGGCTCCAGCACTAGAGTTAGCGCATCCATTTGGTCAAGAGTAGGGAGCACCGCACCACCAAGAAACTGGTTAAGGATCGCTACGACGGGCACGGTGGGTAACTGGGGTACAGGTCTGCCACCGACCATAGCGGGCAAGGGAGCAACAGGCATATTGCGAATCGGGCTCGGCATGGTACCACCGGTCCAACGTGGAATCTGTACACGATACAGCTGGTCGGCGAGCCAATTCAGGTCGTGCCCCACCAGCGTCATTCGTTGGACCGTGGCAGTGAATTCCTGGCCGAAGTCCACGGCATTTCCACCGTCGTGCTTCTGGCGCAACATGCAGTAGCCCCGATCGGCACCAGCGGCTTGGTTGTTCCCTGCGCCAAGGTATTTGATGCCAACCTGCTTGCCGGATTGCTGGATGCCCTGCGGCAGTGCGAGGCCCGGAGCGAAGGCTTCAATCTCTCCCAAATGGCGGAGGATGGTTGCCTGGGCATTGCCGCCATTGGGCAATTGGAAACCTGGCTGCACCACCACTCCGTAGTGATTAAAAGGGGTGTTTCCCTGCGTCACCTCAGGCCTGTCCAAACTAGCGCTCCACAAAGGGGGCGCCGGAACCCATCGCCCGGGTGTGGGCGGTGCTTGGGATATTGATCCTGTCCTGCGCTGCGGTGGCGCTGGCCGCGATGAAAGTGCGTACGACGGAGATTGATTACAGCGACTAGGGACCTGACAGCTCCTGTTCCCATTGCAGTTTGCCTTCCCTCCGCTGAACATGCCAAACTCATTCAGTGGCCGACAGGGGTGGCCTGCCAATCAACCGAGCATGACATCACATCTATCTGGCGGCCCATTTTGCTGTCCACGCGGGAACGTCGATGCCACGCCTTTCATCCTTTTCTAATCATATAGTCCTACTCGGAGCTTTTGCGTTTGCTCTCTTCGCCATGAGCACAACCCAGCGGGTGGAAAGCTATGGCTCAGACAGTAGCGTCTATATTCACACTGCAACAAATCTCTTTTCCAAGTGGAGCTATGAGTTCAATTTCACCCATCAGGCAACCTATCCACCTGGCTTTCCACTTATTCTGGCACTATTAGGCTTCATAGGCAACACTACTTCTTATAGCTATCTCATCTGCTTCATGCCGCTATTTTCTTCCCTTGGGCTTGTGGCCTGGTATTTTGTGTTAAAGAAAGAACTAGGCAACATGGTCGCTGTACCAGCAATTCTTCTGGTGGGCACATCATCCATTTTATATAGTATGTCTACCCGCTCAGTACTTTCTGATGTCTTCTACTTTGCCTTGTCTGGTTGTACCCTACTTACCCTATGTAACTTACACCCACGCATCACCCTACGATTTTGGTTGCAAGCATTTGGTGCAACACTGCTGGTGGTATGGATAGTACTAACCCGATCTGCTGGGATCGCCATGTGTGGCGCACTATACGCTTGGGTAGTTTTTGACTGCATCAGGAGACGTAGCGTTCGACTTGACCTGCGCCAATATGTCGCGTTAATTGCCGCGACAGCAGGGATGTTGACATTTGTGTCATGGTCATCGTGGTCTAGTTCGCACTCCGCAGATGACGCAAAAACACACCATATGAGCAGCTATAGTAATGCCTTTATGATGAAAGATCCTTACCGCCCAGATCTTGGAAGGGCATCGCTTGTTGACCTAGCGGAACGAATACCACGAAACGCTGTAACCCATGCGGCGCACCTCGGCTCAATCTACCTTCGAGGTGTCGGTATCTCTGCTACGTGGTTCTCTCCAATCGTCATACTCGTATTGCTTAGCATTACAGTGGGTGCAGCGCTGTCTATTTACAGAAATAACAACGTTATACTCTCGTGGTATCTAATAGCCTATGTAAGCATTTATCTTATCTGGCCATTCGATGAAGGACAACGGTTTATGCTTCCAGTGGCGCCACTTGCGTTCGCTTTGGCGTATTGTGGCGTGAGGGCGATACTCTCATGGGCATTTCGGCATCCGCGGACAGCGGGCCGGATCGCCTGGACGTGCTCTGTCGCGATTCTGGCGGGGGCTTTGGGTGCCGGTATACCGCCGGGACTTCAGGCGAAGGTATGGACTAGCTTCTGGTTAGCCATTGCGGTGGCTGGATGCATATGGACCGTCGCACCACAGTTTAAAGGTGTAGCAGTTGGGATGGCTTCTCAGTGGGTGGGTATGCAGCAACACGCCCAGAAGTTGGGCACTGTGATGGTAGTACTCCTTGCGGCAGTTGGCTTAAGCGGACAGGCATTCATGGCGCGTGATAACCTAAGTCCCCAGCCATCGCGGTATCGGCACGCTGCATCAGTGGCGGCCGCGGAGTGGCTGTTGACTGCTCCGCCGGGCACGGTGATGGCAGGACAAGACGCCATTATCCATAGGCTGAGCGGACGCCGGTTGGTCCCCTTTCCCATCACCCTCAATGGCGAATTGATCGCCACTACGATTCGAGAGAGTTCAGTTCGATTTCTGGTGGTTTGCGAACCTCTCCCCTATGAGTATTTCGAACCGGATGAAGTGCTACGGTTGCAGCAACTGGAGATGGCATATCCTATGCTCCTGCAGGAGGTTTATCATGGACCCGGCTACCGAGTCTTTCAGGTTGCATCTACTGGAGCGGCGGCTCCGTAGAGTTCGAGCACAACCCTAGTGCCAGCTACAGCATCACGGAATGAATTGCTTGGGCGCAGTCTCCTTCCATTGCGGGCACTTCCTGCACTCTAGTGGCCACCTTAGCGAGGGGTTCGCCCGAGTGGGGGTGAGATCGTGCCATCTCGCTTCGCTTGCGGTTTGCCATCCCTGGTTGTTGTGACCCGTCGTTCCTCGTCCAGGAGCGGATCCGCGAAAGATGCATCGCTGCCCAGTGCAGACAACAAATCAATCCTGCGAAGATAACGAATCCGTCATGCCCTCGGATCAGCAGGATTCGTCCGTTCCCTCACGAGTGGGGTTGGACGTTTGCTTACGAAGTCATTCTCCCGCGACCCCATGCGGCTTAGTACTACCACCCCATGGATGGGACGTACTATTACCTTCTCAGCCCGCCTAAGTCTTCTCAACCCCAACAAATTCAGCTAATCTTGGTTACAGAGCCGAACAAATTCCGCTACTGCTTTTGAGTAGTTTATCCCGTGCTCTACTGTTTTAGGACACTAAGGAACCGCATGTACCGCCTTCTCACTCTTGCAGCGATCATCGTGCTAAGTATCACCACGGCTTCGGCTGGTTTCATCTACGGAATTGGCGATGACTCAAACATTTACGAGTTCAACGCCAACACGGGCACTACCTCGTTAGTGCACGTTACTGGCTTCAGCTCCACCGAGGCGAATGCCGTGGCGTGGGACGAGGTGAACGGAAACCTTTTCTTCCGCATCCCAGGGAACGGCAACCTGTTTGCTTGGAACCGAACAAGCGGGACGCAGGTGAACTTGGGAAATCCAGGCGGCAATAGCGCCAACGCAACCTTTGGGAACGGTGCCTACTGGTTTGTTCGCGACGGTAGCGACGATCTGTACTCAAGCACCTTTACCTACGACGTGAATGGAGTGCCCTTGACGCAGACCAACGCGTTGGCCTTCGCAAACTTCGACGGGGCCAACTTTGGGAGCTTCAGTTTTGGCGACATCGCCTACCGTGCGCAAGACAACTCGATTTACGGCAGTTCCAACGGGGGATTGTGGAAGTTTGACCTGGGTAGTTCCGTGTTCACCATGCTAAACAGCAACTTCACGGCGTTAAGGCAGATCGCCTGGTCTTCCGACGATAGCATCCTGTATGCGCACAACCACAACAACGGCGCGTGGTCCACAATCAGCACCAGCACCTGGACGGAATCACCCTTTGGCAACCCTCAGTTCCGGGGAATCTCACTGCGTGACATTGACAACGCGTCCGCCAGCAGCGCCGTGCCTGAGCCGGGAACCATTTCGATGCTGGGTCTTGCAGGCCTGTTGCTTGCGGTGGGCACGATGCGCCGCCGCAAGTCCTAGCCCTGCCGGCTCGCCGTAATCACTTTTCAGATAGGTCGACATGCTCCACGCCACCCGGAACCTCAAGTTCCTGGTGGCGCTTTTTTATTGGCACTCAGCAAGACGGGGCTGGCGAAGCGTGCGTCCAATGGCAAGCAAGCCGTCATATCCCGCCGCGAGGGCGGCCGTAGAGTTGCGCAAGGAGTTCCGGGGGTGTGCCCAGCCAGAAGAGGGACTGCAGAGCAACCCATTGCAGGAACACGAAGGGGAAGCGCCAGCCCTGAAAACGCCGGGATGAGGTGGTAAGCGGAACTTCAATGCAGGCCAGATGACGGAAGCCCGTGGAACGGAGCCGGCGTAGTAAGCCCAGATCCTCAAATAGCGGATAGGGAGGGAAGCCACCCGCGCGGGCGTACGCCTCCCGCGTGACGAAGATGCCGGCATCGCCATAGATCAAACCGATGGAGCGGAGCCGCGCATAGAACCATGTCATCCATCGCGCGCTCAGTGAGCGGCCGGAGAACTGAAGACGGCAAGCACCCGCGGCAGATCCGGAGGCCACAGCGCACTGAATTGCGGATATGGCTTGCGGCAGCACTAGCGAATCCGCGTGAAGGAACCAGAATATGTCGCCGGTGGCCGCCGTCGCACCGACAGCCATTTGGGTGCCGCGTCCGCGGGCCGCCTGCAGCACCACATGGCCTCTTCCGCGCAACCATTCCACGGTTGCATCGGAACTGCCGCCGTCCACAAACAGCAGTTCGCCCATATCGTGGAGGTCTTGGAGATTCCGTAGCAGATCGGGTAGAACTGCCATTTCATTCAAGACGGGAATAATAACCGAAACGGCAAGATGACGGCTGACGGGAGGGTCAGGATCAGACGGGGCAAAGGAATGGGAAACAGGCACGGGGGAGACGGCAGGCGCTCCTTCTCCCCCATCCATTGGATTACCAGCGGATCTTCGCAGGGAAATACTCAGCGATGAGGTCCTCGTAATAAGGCCGCAGTTCGCTGGCATTGGGCTTCGTGTGGCCCTTCGAGTAAAGATCGTAAGGATTGAACTTCCGCACCCAGTCCAGCATTTGCTTGTCGCGATCGGTCATGAGGTGCGTGTAGGCACCCTCGCGGTGCGCAGGATAGAAGGAATGGTAGCGGATCATCCAGAGCGCTTCCTCTGGAAGGTAATCCTTTGCGACGTGGTACAGGTACTCGTCGTGACCCCAGGAAAGATGGATGTTGTCGAGGCCACAGCCTTCCTCATAGACACCGGTTTGCGACTGAAATTCAGGCCGCTTGGCATCGGGATTGTTGGCGAAGAACTCGTGGAAGACGATCTTTTCGCTCCAGGCGCAGCCAACGGGGAAGGTATCGCCAACCACGGCCCATTGCGGTTCGCCCCAAAGGCACATCACCTTGCCGAGGTCATGGATCAGGCCAGTGAGTTGCATCCAGCGCGGGTGGCCGTCAGCGCGGATGGCTTCCGCGGTCTGGAGGTTGTGCTCAATCTGCGACAGGTCGGTATCCGGGTCACTATCGTCGACAAGAGTATTCAAGTACTCCATCGCTTCCCAGATCCCCATTTCCATGCGCTGCTTCGGCAGGTACTCGGCCCGCTTCTGCATGACGAAATCGTAACTCTGGTTGGAGTGGTTCAGGCGATAAAACTCGCGCACCCGCGGGGGCACGGTTTCACCATAGTTGCGGAACTCTTCCTGGGACTTTCCGGGGCGATACCGCTCCTTAACTTCGTCATCCCATTCTTCAATACCGCGCAGTGGTCCTTGTACATCCGTTGCCATGGTATCCCCTTAATGAAGGTTAGGCTACCAAATCTTGACTGCAAAGTGTATCCCTGTTTGCGGGCTGCCGGAGCAACGTGGGAAGCCACCGCTTCCAGGACGAGCCAGGACCAGGAAGGAGGTTGAGAGGATCATGAGCACCATGAGGTCTCAAGGCCGAAGCAGCACCTTCAAGGTTCCTTTACGGGCGGCATGAGCAAAGGCGGCAGGGGCGTCGGCTAGCGGATAGTCCGCTTCTATCAAGCGCTCCAGTGGCAATAACTCTCCGCTCAATAGGGGTAATGCGTCCTGAAAGCGACCGCAGCGGGAGCCTACCAATGCAATCTCAGGGACGATGACGCTTGCCATATCCAGCAATACGGGATCGTGGACCGTGCTTTTCATCACTACCTTGCCACGCGGCTGCGTAAGGCGAATTGCAGCCTGCAGCCCTTCCGGGCGTCCAGTAGCTTCTACCACAAGGGGAAACTGCTCACCGCAAGGTTCTGTTGCAAGACGGGTTGCGACGCCTCGTGAATGGGCAATAGCCAGTTTTTCCGGGTGTTTGCCGATGAGCGTAACCATGGCGCCGTGCAAGGCCAGCACCATTGCGCAGAGGAGACCGAGCTTTCCGTCACCAAGCACGGCGGCGCGGATGCCACTGGGAAAGGGAATCTGCTCAGGAATGGCACAGGCAGCGGCCAGTGGCTCAGTAAACACGGCCACATCGTCGGGAACGGCATGAGGGACTTCAAACAGGTTTGTCAGGGGAAGGGTAAGGTATTCCGCCAAGGCCCCTGGATGTCGAACGATCCCCAAGACTTTTCTTGCCGGGCAATGACGCTGCAGACCGCGGGAGCACCATTCGCAGTGACCGCAGGCGATGTTGATCTCGCCCACAACACGTTTGCCCACCCAGTCGCTATCTTCGGCTTCCACCACGTCCGCCACAAATTCATGACCGGGGATGCCCTGAAAGCCGTAGTATCCGCGCTGCAACTCAAGATCCGTGTTGCAGATGCCGGCAAGGCGCAGCTTCAACAGTGCATAGCCTGGGGCAGGCTGAGGAACTTCCGTCACCCGCACTGTCACGGAACCGGCTTCAAGGTGAGTGGCCAGCATCAGCTTGATGATAGCGCCACAATGAGGAACTTACACGAAAAAATGCGGGCACAAAGGCCCGCGGAAAAGACAGGAGAGGTCTTCAAAGGTTTCAACTCGTCAAGGAAAGCTGCCACCCGCAGTCCATTGGGCAACCTACTGGTAGCCCAGTGCACCAGTTGCACGATGTCTGCTGATTGCGTCCCTATATGGAAAGGCGCAATTCAGAGACGAAATAGCGCAACCAGAGACGATTCCAGCTTCGTTGAGCAAGTCAGCGGTGGCGACGCCATGGCGCGCACTCTACCATCTGCAATCGAATGAACAACCGTCCTCTGATAGATTGGGCAGTGGATTGGCGATGCAAGCGGATAGGATTGGGTAAAGCGCGGGAGGACAAGCATGAAGAATCGTAGGCAATTTCTGGCGGAGAGTGCGATGCTGGCGGCGGCAATTTCTGGTGTGGGTTGCGGCGGTTCTCAGCTGATGGATACGCCCGAGTCAGGGAACGGGCGAGCCCAGAGGGTGGAGTGGTTCCGCAACCTGAAGTTTGGCCTCTTCCTTCACTACGGGTTGTACTCCCTGATGGGCGAAGGCGAGTGGGTACAACTGCGAAAACCGGTTCCCTTGGCCGAATACGAGAAGCTGAAAGAGCAGTTCACAGCAGACGCGTTTGACGCCGATGCGATCGCCCAATTGGCCCAGGATGCGGGCATGCGCTACGTGAATCTGACGGCCCGGCATCACGATAGTTTTTGCTTGTTCAAGACGGCGCAGACTGACTACAGCAGTGTGGAATCGCCAGCCCGGCGAGATCTGATTGGCGAGTTGTATCAGGCGTGCAAGAAGCGAGGGCTTGGCATCTTTTTCTATTACTCTTACGCGCTGGACTGGCGGCACCCCTACTTCTATTCACGGGAGGCAGGCCAAGTTGGCCCGGTGAAGTGGGGCAGCGCGCGTCCGGATTACGCGAGCCCAGAGGCCCGCTATCTTTACCGCACGGAGAAGGATTTCGAACAGTACATCGGCTTCGTGCATGCGCAATTGCGCGAGTTGCTGACACAGTATCCCGGGGTGGACGGAATCTGGCTGGACCCAATCATGGGGTACTACGCAAGACCGGAGCTATTCCCCATTGAGGAGACCTACAAGCTAATCCGTTCATTGCAACCGCAGTGCCTGATTGCCTTCAAGCAAGGTGCAAACGGCGATGAGGACTTCGTTGCACCGGAGCGGACGCCGCGTGCGCACCAGCAGGGCGGCGAGGTGGGGCGGATCGCCTGGGAGCGAAATAGGGGCAAGCCTATTGAGATCTGCGATACGCTGCAGGGCCGTCAGTGGGGGTACAACCGGGAGGAAGACGGGAAGCACAAGAGTGCCGAGGAGACCCTGAAGATGCTGGACTATGCGGCTGGTCTTCCCGCAAACCTGCTTCTGAATTCCGGGCCGTACGGCAGCGGCGCCATTCCGCCGGAGGATGTGGCGACGCTGCGGGCTGTAGGCGAAGCACTACGGAAACGGGGGTGATGCATCAACGTGCTGGGGGATCCTGGTGCTGAAGCAAGGCACGCAGTAAGTCCAGCGGAATGGTGGAGTATTCCGCCGAATCGTAGAACGCGACAGCGATGCCGTCCTCTGTGCGTGCCAAAGCCCGTGGACCCTTACCCACGAAGGTGATCTCGCGAGGTTCGCCGAATGCGCTGGAGAATCTGACGTCGCCCGTGCCTTTCCACAAAATCACTTTGTGAGAGACGTGTCCTGCGGCTAGCAGGTCAAGTCTACCGTCATCATCGATGTCGGTAAGCAGCACATCGCGGATTTCATCCCCCGTGGTTTCGCCCGGAACAACCGTCTGTGTACGAAACGAACCCAGATGCCGGAAGCCTTCTGAAGTATTGCGGAAGTAGGCGACATCGTCAGAGGGCCCACGGTTGCCCACCACTAAATCCGTGCGCCCATCGCCATCGACGTCGCCAGCCTGCAGATGATAAGGGATATGGCCGTGGGAGTGGAAACGTTGCCACAGGGTGAAGTGCCCTTTGCCATCCCCGCGCAGCACCTCAATCAGGTTGCAGGAATAAATGGTGACTGCGAGATCCAGAATGCCATCGCCGTCGAAATCGGCTGTCACCAGATCTCGCGGGCCAGGCAGCAACTCAACCTGCTGCTGGGAGAATCGTCGCTTTCCCTCATTGCGAAAGACGACAAGGAAATCACTCGACCAAGCGACTGCGGCAATGTCCGGCAAGCCATCGCCATCAAAATCTGCAATCACCAAGGATGTGAGCCCGGGCGCGGGATAGATGGGCTCGCCCTCACGAGTGCGGTTCTTCTCGTAAGGATGCGGCCCGCCTTCGACGGCAAGATGGACGGCGGGCGACAACGGATCTTCACCGGAGCGTCCCCAGAGGATGGATAGGTCGCGCCCGCCCGGTTCCTGGAAATTGACGACGGCGACATCAGGGTGGCCGTCGTTATCTAGGTCAGCAATTTTCGAGGTGTAGGGTCCAAAGCCCACCATGTAGTCGCGGCGGACGGGCGCGCCACCTGGTTGCGAGAGATAGACCGAGAGCTGATCGTTGCCAGGACGCTGGTGCGTGGGCAATCGTAGTTCCCCACGGCAAGCGAGCACGGCATCGTCAATCCCATCGCCATTCAAGTCACCCATGGTGACGTGATAAGGACCTTCGGAAACAGGAAGAAAGGGCAGCGAGCCAGGATTGGAATCCTGACCCGCCGCAAAACAAAAGAGTGAAAGCAATAGACACAAGGTGCGCATAGGATTTGCCTAGAAGTGGATCCGCAGTCCGAACTGGATTTGGCGTGCGGCCCGGCTGCCGAAAATGCGGCCTGCATTAGGATTCCCAATAAACAACGTGGGTGCGTTCAGGTTCACCGTGTTCATGAGATTGAAGAACTCGCCACGCAACTGAATGTAGCGCGTCTCGCCCAAGGGGAAGCGCTTGGCAAGCGTCATATCCATTTGGAAGACGCCAGGCGCGCGCAGGACATTGCGGCCGGAGTTACCCAGAGTGAAATCCGCCGGGGCGGCGAAGGCGGTAGGGTCGAACCAGCGGGATACATCCCGTTCGTTGATATCCAGATTGCCGTCGCGAAGACGGTCTGGCCGGTTTTGGTTGTTGAAGCTGAAGGTGCGGGTGGTTTGCATCTTCGGATCAATGGGGATGCCGCTGGTGTAGTTGGTGATTCCGGAGAGGTCCCATCCACCCAGGATCCAGGAACCCGCGCTGGACTTGCTTAGCCACTTTCGGCCAACGCCGAAGGGGAGTTCGTAGACATGGGACACCACGACGCGATGGCGCGTGTCAAAGGCCGAGGAACCGTACTCTCGGGAAAGATCGTAGCTATCGATGGGGGCAACGGAAATCCCCAGATTTCCAACGGCGAAATCTCCAGGCGCATTATCCAGAGAATTGCCAAAGGTATAACTGCCCAGCACGGAAAGACCTGCGGTGAATCGCTGCTCCAGCTTCACGTAGCCAGCATGATAGCGGGACTTACCACCGCTACCCCATCCCCAGATATTGCCGAAAACCGGTACTGGACGGAAGCTCTGCCCTTTACCATAGTCGGCTTGATTACGGATCTGGTTCTCCAGCAGGAACAGTGTGAGGTTGCGCCCATAGGAGCCTAAATAGCCGGCTTCCGCCACCAGATTCCGGCCCAATTGACGTTGCAGGTTGAGATTCCACTGCGTGGTTAGCTGGGTGCGGTTGTCTTCAAACAGGTGGCGCGGTGAAAGACCTTCAATGCGGCCGGAGCCCTGCGTGAAAGAGGGAATGCCGGCGTCCAGCTTGGCCACGGTCGTGACCGCGTCCGGGGCGATGAAGAAGGTCTCGATGAAGTTGGGGGGATTGAAGCCGAGGCGCACAAAGGTGCCGCCGCCAGTGAGCGAGCGATAGACCCCGAAGGCACCGCGGATAACGGTGGCACTGTCGGCTTGATAGGCGAAGCCAAGACGCGGAGAAAAATCGAGCTTCTGAGTACGGGTGAGGCCCCGGGAATCCCCAGGCACGAAGAGCCGTTGTTTTTCCGCATCCGGAATGGGTAGCAGCGCAATCTCGCGCTGCACTTGCTCAGGCACTTTGCCATCGCGAACCGCGAGCCGGAATTCACCCAAAGGGTTGTTGATGTTGGGGTTGGATTGGCGGTCAAACTTGTCGGCGACGGGCGTGAACAGCTCGTAGCGAAGACCCATGTTCACTGTCAATTTACGGTTGACACGCCAGTCGTCCTGCAGAAAGGCTCCCGACAACATCTGCCGGTTGTAGATTGGGCTGAACTGTACGTTCAACTGGATGGACTGCGGATAGCCCAGCAGCATGTCTGCGATGACATCGCCAGTATTGGCTTGAGATGGGTTGCTGGAGAAAATCGAGCCGAAGCGGATCTGGCCGAAGGGGACAAAAGAACCAAAGACGGTGGACAGCAGACGGCGCATGTCAACCCCGGCCTTCACCGTATGGTTGCCATTGTACCAAGTGAGGTTGTTTGAGAACTGGTAAGTGCTTTCGGTGGAGAGCACCAGATTACTGCCGCTGCCAAACGCGCTGTAGCCGGTTTGGATGGAGGGGAACGAGGAGACCTGCGGGCTGGGGTTGGTACCGCGAAGGCCGATGGCGTTGGCGGGGTCGGTCCCGAAGTTCAGCGGCTTCTGGTCTACGCGAAAACGGTTAAAGCCCACGCGCATCTCGTTCAGCAGGTTTGGACGCAAGGTCCACACATGGCCCACCGTAGCGTTGTGGCCAATGTTTACGGGGCTTGCGGCACCAGAGTACTGAATGGGAAAGGCATCCCGCGCATCGGTAAAGGTGCTGTAGGTGGAGTAGCGCATGTTGACAGAGTGGATATCGTTGGGGCGCCAGTCACCGCGCACCATCCATTGATCCTCATCAAAACCGCGCGGCACCTGGACGCGATACTGGGTGGGACCAACGTTGCCCAATGGCCAGGCCTCGTTTACAATCCGACGGCCCACGGGATCCATCAGCGCATCCGGAATCCGGTTGTTGGCGAAGGGGTCGCGGATGAAGCGCTGCGGGTTGTCGGGGTCTCGCCGGGTGCTATTCGGGTCAAACACCAAGCGGCTTTGCGGAAAGATGCCCGCGCGCAGATTCGCGTCAGGAACGTTGAGGTTGCTTACACCAGACTCACGCTGGCGTAGCTTTTCAAAGTTTCCGAAAAAAAAGAGTTTATTGCGGCCATCGTAGAATTTCGGAATCAACACAGGCCCGCCAAGTGAGGCTCCAAACTGGTTGCGTACAAAGAAGGGGCTTTGCACGGAGGAGAAGGCGTTGCGCGCATTCAACTGGTTGTTGCGATGAAACCAGAACGCGGTTCCCCGGAAATCATTGGTGCCGCTCTTGGTGAGCACCGTGACTACTCCACCCATATTGCGGCCATACTCAGCGCTAGGGGAGTTCGAGAGCACGCGGAACTCTTCAATGCTGTCGACGGAGGGGCGTACGACATCCCGATTAAAGAACACGGTATTGTTGTCGATGCCATCCACCATCAGGTTATTGGAGTTGAAGCGGCTACCGCCCAGAATGAAGCCTGTACCCTGTCGGGTTCCGGTGCTGAAAGGCAACGTGTTGGGGGCGAGCACCGCCAGTTCCAGGTAGCTGCGGCCGTTCAAGGGAAGGCCGATAATGCGACGGTTGTCAACCGTCTGGCCTAGTTCTTGTCTGCCGGTTTCCAATGGACTGGCGTCGGCTTCGACATTCACCTGCTCTGACACCGCCCCCAGTTCCAACACCACATCCACTGCCACCCGGCGTGCGGCGATGGCATTCACGCCGGTTCGCACGACAGTGCGGAAGCCAGATGCTTCCACTTCAATCCGGTAGGGACCAGGCAGCAGGTTTGCCAGAGAGTAGAAGCCGGCCTCGTTGGAGAAGGTTGCATATTCGAAGCCCGTTCGTTCCGCGCGGGCGTTTACCTTTGCCTGCGGAACAAATGCGCCCGTCGCGTCGGTAATGGCGCCGAAGATTTCAGAGGAGGACACTTGACCGAACAAAGCCGGCGCGGCAAGCAGAAGCGCGAGCAAAGACACGACGAGTGTACGAGTGCAATGCGAATGCATCGTGGTGACCTTTCTATAGTTGGGCTCCCGCGGGAGCTGGTTTGGAGATTCTGTTTTTTGCCTGTGCGCCACGCAATCAGCTTGCGGGCGGTATGGGGTTCCTTGAGGAGCGCCGGGCCGCGCGAAGAGAGGCATCCGGTGCTGCCGGTACCAGTGGAATTCCGCTTGCGCAAGTGACCGGGGCGAGGGGTAACGCTTCCGCTTCGGTGGGGAAATCGGGCAAGCATTCGGTAAGGCTAAGCGCCCCGGCCTGTAACTGACGAAGGCAAAGTGCGATGTGGTCTTCGGATGCGCGGGGCAACGGAATACTCAGCCCCAGTGAGCCCACCACCGCACCCGCGGTACCCGCAAAAAACGGCACTCCCAGGCACACCGCGCCTTCCACCGTTTCTTCCCAGTTGATGGAATATCCACGCTGGCGATCCTCAGCGATCCGCCGCAATGCTAGCGCGCGGTCAGTGACGGTGTAGGGAGTGATGCGAGACAAGCCTTGTTCGCGCAGCCCGCGCCGCAGTGCCTTCTCTTCAAGGTGCGCGGCCACCGCGCGGCCTTGGGCGGAGGCGTGCAGGTAGCATCGCTCACCAAGGTCGCAGACCACCCGCAAGGCGTGGGTGGCCTCAAGGCCATCCAGCAGCACCACCTTACCGTCACGGTAGACGCCCAGGTAGACGCTCTCGCCTGTAGCATGCTGCAGGCGACGCAACACCTCGCGCCCCATTTCCGCCAAACGGCCGCGGCGTGCAATTTTCCGCGAAAGCTCAAGCAAGGCAAAGCCGAGGGCATAGCCGCCTGACCCGGTTCGGGTAACGTAGCCCAAGTCAGTCCATGTGGCCAAAAGCCGGTGCACCGTTGTCTTGGCGATTCCGGTCATTTGTGTGAGCGCCTGAAGGCCCAGACCTTCCTGGGCGTTGGCCAGCGCCTCCAAGACACGCATCGCCTTCTCGATCACTTCAACCGAACCTTGCATCCCGGTCTGCTCACCCATCGCCATTTCCTTCTTGTCCGTTCGTCTTTCGCGATCGCGCAGTCAGCGCAATCGCAGTTGCTTTCCACCGGGGACCACCACCAGCGCCACCGGTATTCCGATCAACGGAATCTGTTTCACTCTACGGAATAGCATCCCTAGATGAACTTTCAATGAAAGACAGGCCAATTGCCCGTGAATTTCGATACGGCAGTTGATTTTGGGGGCTAGAGACCCAGCGCTTCGCGAAGGTGAAGGACGTTGGCGCGGCTCACCGCAAGTTCCGTTTGGGGCCTTCCCCTTGGGCGCGCCATCAGGCGTCCACCGAACCACCGGCTGATGGCAATGCCGCAATTCGGGTTCACAATGACGGAACGATGGTTGCGGAGAGCACTAAACTGCCTGCGCATGACGCTTGACGAAGCCCATTCCAGCGCCAGCAAGCGGTGGCGCGGCGAGGGCGTACAATAGCGGCAGAATGTCTGAACGCAATCTATCGTTATTGGACTCGGGAGACGAGTCGTTGTACAAGATGCAATCCACCGCGCCCGGTCCCCAGGGCGCCGTGCCGCTGACGGAGGAGATGCTCACGGATGGTGCATCCGGCAACATCTTCGCGATGAGCCAGAACGTGGGGATGGGATGGAATCCCACGCAGCTTCGTGGCAAGGAGGTGCTGATTCTCTCTACGCATGGAGGGGTGCGGGCTGAGGACGGCACGCCGATTGCGCTGGGTTACCACACAGGCCATTGGGAAGTGAACCTGCTGGTGCGGGCGGCGGCTGAGGAACTGAAACGGCGGCATGCGTTGCCTTTTGCGGGCTTTGTGACTGACCCTTGTGATGGGCGCACGCAAGGCACGGTGGGGATGTACGACAGTCTGCCTTACCGGAACGACGCCTCGATGGTATTCCGGCGGCTGATTCGCAGCCTGCCTACGCGCCATGGCGTGATTGGCGTGGCTACCTGCGACAAGGGCTTACCCGCGATGATGATGGCACTGGCTGGCGAAGGGCGCTATTCCAGCATCATGGTGCCGGGCGGCGTGACACTGCTGCCAGAAGAGGGCGAGGATGCCGGGAAAGTGCAGAGCGTTGGCGCACGGTATTCGCACGGCGAAATGACACTGGAAGAAGCGCAGGAGGCAGGCTGCCGCGCCTGTGCGTCACCGGGAGGTGGATGCCAGTTCCTGGGGACAGCGGCAACTGCGCAGGTAGTGGGGGAAGGACTGGGCATGTGCCTGCCGCATGCGGCGCTGGCACCGTCAGGACATCCCATCTGGCTGGATGCTGCCACCAGGTCAGCACAGGCGGTGCTGCACCTGATTCAACGCGGAATCACCATGGGTGACATCCTGAGCGAGGGAGCCTTCCGGAATGCACTTACCGTGCATGCGGCATTTGGGGGCTCAACGAATCTGGTGATTCACGTGCCTGCGATTGCCTATCACGCGGGGGTTCGCCGACCCACGGTGGACGATTGGGCCAGCATCAACCGCAAGGTGCCGCGTATCGTGGATGCCTTGCCGAACGGGCCCATGATGCACCCCACCGTGCGGGTGTTTCAAGCGGGCGCCGTGCCGGAAGTGATGCTGCACCTACGCAACGAAGGGCTGCTGGAGTTGGACGTCATCACCGCCAGCGGCTTCCCATTGGGCGAGGTGCTGGATTGGTGGGAGAAGTCTCCGCGCCGCCAGCAGGTGCGCGACGGAATGAAGCAGCGCGAGGGCATTGATCCGGACGACGTGATCATGTCGCCGGAACGCGCAGCGGCGAAGGGGTTGACGTCCACGGTCTGCTTCCCCACGGGCAATCTGGCACCGGGTGGCAGCGTGATCAAGTCCACCTCCATCGACTCTTCGGTAGTGGATGCCGATGGAGTGTATCGCAAGCGAGGGCCGGCAAAGGTCTTCACGGTGGAGAAGGAAGCGATCCAGGCAGTGAAGGGGCGGGGACCCAAGCCGCTCCAACCAGGGGACATTCTGGTGCTGTGCTGCCGGGGTCCGATGGGGAGCGGCATGGAGGAGATCTACCAGATCACGTCGGCGCTGAAACACCTGTCGTTCGGCAAGCAGATTGCTGTGCTCACCGACGCGCGCTTCAGCGGCGTTTCCACCGGAGCCTGCATTGGGCACATCACACCGGAGGCGCTGGCCGGAGGGCCGCTGGGCCAGGTGCGGGATGGTGACGTGATTGAAATTGTTGTGGACCGCAACCGCCTGGAGGGCAGCGTGAACCTGATCGGCGAGCAGGGCAAGGCGTTGGGCGTTGAGGAGGGCAACCGCCTGCTGGCAACGCGCCCACCCAACCCCCTGCTGCGTCACGATGAGTTTCTGCCGGATGACACCCGCCTGTGGGCTGCGCTGCAAGCGGTGGGCGGCGGCACGTGGGGTGGAAGCGTCTACGATGTGGACCGGATCCTGGAGGTGCTGGCAGCGGGCCAGGTGGCACTGGGAAAACAGTGAGCATAGGGAAAACAGTGAGCATAGGGAAAACAGGGGGCGCTAGGGGAATAGTGCGCGCTTGGCACTTGCGCATGGATTCGGTTCCGCGCTATCCATAGCGAGTGCCTCTTCTCCACGCTGCTTCCTGGAATGTCAACGGTGTGCGCGCATGCGCGAAGAATGGATTCTGTGAGTGGTTGCACCGGTCGCACCATGACGTGATTCTGCTGCAGGAAGTGCGTGCAGACCTGGCGCAGATTCCAGGCGATGTGCTGGCCGAACCGCGCTACTACAAGTTCTGGCACCCCTCCCGTGCAAAGAAGGGTTACAGCGGGGTGGCGCTGTTCAGCAAGCAGCCACCACTGCGGGTAACGATGGGCATGGGTGTAGAGGAATTCGATGCCGAAGGCCGCGTGATTACCGGGGAGTTTCCCCAGTACATCGCCGTGGGGGCCTACTTCCCCAATAGCCAGGAAGCCGGCAAGCGTATCGACTACAAGGTGCGCTTCTGCGACGCCATGCACGAGTGGGTGTCCAAGCTGCG
This sequence comes from Bryobacteraceae bacterium, assembly GCA_036821995.1. Lineage (GTDB taxonomy): Bacteria > Acidobacteriota > Terriglobia > Bryobacterales > Bryobacteraceae > JACTMJ01. Next base: position 125,112 of record DAISIM010000005.1, on the reverse strand, counting down.
CAAGACGGGAAAACCGGTTCTGCTGGGAGGTGACTACAACATCGCTCCGCAGCCTATTGATTTAGCGCATCCCAAGGAGAACGAGGGTAACCCTGGCTATCTGCCCGAGGAGCGCGCCTGGATGGCAGGATTCCTTGCCAACGGCTGGATAGACAGCTTTCGCCATCTGCATCCGCAGACGGTGAAGTATAGCTGGTGGAGCATGCGCAGCGGGGCGCGCGCCCGCAATATTGGCTGGCGGATTGACCATTTCGCTGTCCACAAGAAGGATCGGGACCGGCTGCAAGCAGCGGATTGCCTGAATGAAGTGACGGGTAGCGATCATTGCCCGGTGACCGTGACTCTGGAACTCGACTAGGCACTGGCTTTGCTGTCGCGGAAGCTGGAGGAGAATAGGGGGATGTCCTTACCTGAAGCATCACCCCTAAGCCGGCGTCGTTTTCTGGCGGGCGCTACGGCGGCCCTGCCACTGGTTGCGGCACAGGAACGGGCCAGCGACCAGGGTGCAGCGTCGAGGGCACCGAACATCATCCTGTTGCTGGCTGACGACATGGGATGCCAGGATCCTTCCTGTTTCGGCGGCAGCGCGGTGCGCACCCCGCATCTCGACGCCTTGGCCGCTTCCGGTGCGAAGCTCACGAACTTCTATGCCGCCTCGGCCGTGTGTACTCCCTCAAGGGCCGCCATCCTAACAGGACGCTATCCGCTGCGGTATGACATCCGCCAGCATTTCGCTGATGACGAGAATCATCTGCCCGTCACCGCAAGTACAATCGTCAAGCGCCTACGGACGCTTGACTACGCTACCGGGCATGTGGGTAAGTGGCACTTGGGCGGCCTGCATGTAGAACACGCACGGAACCGTGCTGCCTCTATCCCTGGCCCCCATCAACATGGTTTTCAGCATTACCTCTGCCAGATTGAGCAGGCTGAGCCACGTGCCCGTATGGGACGAGAACGGACGCTCTTTCGCCAGGGGGGCACTTGCCTTTTGCGCAACGACCAGAGGGTAGGTGAAGAAGATCCCCTGTATCCCAAGCACCTGACTGAGCTGATTGGTGATGAAAGCCTCGCCCTGTTAGAGCGCTTCCACCAGCAAGACAAGCCCTTCTTCCTGAACGTATGGTTTCTGGCACCACATACTCCCTATGAACCCGCGCCAGAACCTCACTGGAGCCGCTATAAGAACGACCCAGTGAGCGAAGACCAGCGCTACTTCCGTTCGATGGTTTCGTGTTTGGACGCGCAGGTGGGTCGCATTGTGGAAAAACTGGAGGAACTGGGAATTCGAGACAACACACTCATTTTGTTCACGTCAGACAACGGAGGGGCCTGGGAGGCCAACAATGGCCCGTATAAAGGGGGCAAGACTGACCTTCATGAGGCTGGCATCCGCGTGCCGGCAATTGCCAGTTGGCCCGGCACCATCCCAGCAGGCCAAAGCCTGACTGACTTTGCGCATCACACTGATATCCTGCCCACCTTCTGCGCCGCCAGTGGCGTGGATCCTCTGGGACCTGACGAAGCCGATGGCCTAAACCTGTTGCCGTGGTTGACCGGAAAGGAAGGCGCGCCGGAACGCACTACCGTGTTCTGGCAGTTGGATCTCTATCGGAACCTGCAGCGGCACACAAAGAAGCCGGAGCCGTTCGTGACTGAGGTGGCGCGCCGCGGCAATTGGAAGCTTACCGCGCGCGACGGCGTACCACAGGAGTTGTTCGATATCGCGTCAGATCCACTGGAAACCAGAAATCTGTTGGAGCAGCAGCCAGAGTTGTCCAGCGAACTGGTGGAGGAATTGCGCAACTTCCTTGCGGAGCCCAGGGACCGCAGTGGAAAACACGATGGACAATAGGGCACCCGGGCAGGATAGACTATCGCCCAGTGAGGTAAATCTGACGATGACTGCTTCCAGCCTGTTTTCCGTATTCCAGCTGCGCAGGGCGGCAACGATGTTGATGATGTGCTGGATGTTGGTGGGCGTGCCCCTGGCGTTGACCCAGGAATCAGGCGAGCCCGGGGCAGTACAGCGCCGCTACCGCACGGCGCCGCTAGGCTACGACAAAACGCCACAGCTTCCGGGACAGCCTTGGAAGGTACACGACATCGCGCGTCCCCGGCCCAAAGTCGTGGAGCCGGGAACATTCAGCACGCAGGACCAGCCAGGAAAACCCCCATCGGACGCCATTGTATTGTTCGGCGGCGGTGACCTGTCAGCGTGGGTAAACGAGCGGCGTGAACGGCGGCCACGCGGCGCCGCGCCCGCCCCGCTAGAGGAGGTTCCGGCGCAGTGGACGGTGGAAGGCGGCTACTTTGAGGTGAAGCCCGGCGCGGGTGCGCTGGTGACTAAGGAGAAGTTTGGCGACGTCCAATTACATATCGAATTCATGACCCCCACTGAGTTTGAAGGCGACAGCCAGTGGCGCGCCAACAGCGGCGTCATTCTTATGAAGCGGTACGAGTTACAGGTCCTGGATTCCTACAACAACCCCACCTACGCGGACGGGCAGGCAGCATCCATTTACGGGCAATGGCCACCCTTGGTGAACGCCTCGCGAAGGCCCGGCGAATGGCAGGTGTACGATATCGTGTTCGAAGCCCCGCGCTTTGAGGGAGACCGTTTGGTAAAGCCGGCCTTCTTCACGGTGTTTCACAACGGCGTACTGGTGCACAACCGTAAGGAGGCCATCGGACGCATGGCGCATCAGGTTGTGGGAACGTATGAACCCCATGGCGCCGAGGATTCTTTGCTACTGCAGGACCACGCGGTGAAGGTGCGCTATCGCAATATCTGGCTACGCAAGCTGAAGGGCTACGACGAACGTTAGTGGCGACGGGCATCCGCGGTCTCTGGGAATGCCGCGCCCTGTGTTTGCGGGTCTCGCGGCGCGGGCAGCAAGGTTCGCAGGGTCTGCAGTAGCAGCTCACGCTGGATGGGCTTTGGCACATAGCCATCCATGCCCGCATCCAGACACATTTTCTTGTCGCCCTCCATGGCATGGGCCGTCATGGCCACAACGGGCAGTCGCTGGCGCCCTTGGGAGGCCTCCCACAGCCGCAGCAGGCGGGTAGCCTCCAACCCATCCATCGCTGGCATTTGGACGTCCATGAGCACAAGGTCATAATCCTGCCTCCGAAGGGCCACTAGCGCTTCGCTGCCTGACGCCACCACATCAGCGCGAATCCCCATCCGCTTCAGCATTGCCATCGCCACATGCTGGTTAATCATGTTGTCTTCCGCCAGCAGCACCCTGGCGTTGGTCCAATGCGATGGGTACTCCATTTCCCGCGCAACCGCCTTCCCCGCCAATGCCTGCAAGGATGAGTTCGGACACTCCACACCACCCGGAGTTGCGGAGAGCACATCCACAAGAGTTCGCATCAGATGGCTAGCACGCACCGGCTTAGCCAGGGAGGCAGCGAATCCGGTCTCAGCCAACCGCCTGGTTTCCGGCAAATAGACGGCGGGAGCCATCAGCACCAAGTGGCAATGATCCCATGCGCCTTCGTTGCGGATGGTGGACACGAGTTCCTCCACACTAGCGTCTGGAAGGGTACGATCAATCAGCACCACCCATGGCTTAGCGCCCTGATCCTCCCGAAGCACCCGCATGGCCGCACGCGCATTGGATGCCTCTCTCACGTTGAAGCTCCACCCATGCAGGAGGCGGCGGATCACCGTCCGCTGGGTAGGATTATCGTCCACAACCAGGGCTTGGGTGCCTGCAAACCAAGGGGGTAGCAGATCGCCTTGGGCATTACGGGCAGAGTCAGTGCTAAGCGTAACCACAAAGTAAAACTCGCTGCCCAAGCCGGGTTCGCTTCGCACGCCAACTTCACCACCCATTAACGAAACAAGCTGCTCGCAGATGGCAAGGCCCAACCCAGTTCCACCGTACTTGCGCGTTACTGAGGCGTCCACTTGCGAGAACCGGCTAAAGAGGCGCACGATCTTGTCGGCGGGAATGCCAATGCCGGTGTCCCTTACGAAGAAGCGTAAGGTGGCGTCGTTACCGCGCATGGCCACCAGTTGGACACCCACCACCACCTCGCCACGTTCGGTGAATTTCAGCGCGTTACCCGTGAAGTTGGTAAGCACCTGGCGAAGCCTGCCTGGATCTCCACGTAGTTGACGAGGCACATCGGGCTCAATGTCCAATACAAGCTCCAGACTCTTCTCGCTGGCCTTCACTCCCATCAGCGAAATGAAATCGTCCATCATCGCATCCAGGGAAAAATCCAACTGCTCTAACTCCAGCTTGCAAGCCTCCATCTTTGAGAAGTCGAGGATGTCATTCAGCAGGGCCAGTAAGGCCTCCGCGCTGGCGCGAACGGTATCAGCGTAGAAGCGCTGCCGGCCGGTAAGGGAGGTCTCCAGCAGAAGGCCGGTCATCCCTAGAATTGCATTCATCGGTGTGCGGATCTCGTGGCTCATGTTGGCAAGGAACTGGCTCTTTGCACGGTTCGCGGATTCCGCCCGGGAGGCCATTAGATTCGCGTAAGCGGTTTGTTCCTGGAGGTGGTTGTTCAGGCGCTGTGTCTCGTGTTCCGCAATCTTGCGCTCAGTGATGTCTCTCGCTGCCGCATAGATCACTCCGGCCATCGGACGAGACCGCCATTCAATCCAGCAGTACTCACCATCTGACCGGCGGTAGCGGTTCTCGAAACTCGCTACCTCAGTTCCGCCGCTGAGAGATGAAAGCGTGGCCAGTGTCTTTTGCCGGTCCTCCGGGTGCACGAAGTTCAGGAAGTACTGTCCCTCGAGTTCAGACAACGGGTATCCAAGCAGTTCCCCCCAGCGCGGGTTCAATCGCAGAAACCTGCCTTCCATGCTGGCGATACAGAGCAGGTCGAGGCTGGACTCAAAATACTGCTCCAACTCCAAGCTTTTTTGCTGAAGTGCTTCGTGCGCCAGGTGCTCAGCGGTAATGTCTCGAAAACCGTAGACCCTTCCCGCTTTGCGTCTATCCACGAACTGTTCCTGAACATGCACCTGGAAGTATCGCTCGTCCTTCAAGTGCAGTACCTGCTTGTAATCCGATGAATCACCCGTGGCGCAGAGACGGTCACAGACTTCAGTGTTCACCAATTGCTTCTTCATGTGCGCGAGGATCTGGTGGCCTTGCATACTGGCCGATTCGCCGGTGGGGACGCTCCACATTTCCGCGAACTTCACGTTCCAAAGCACAAAGCGTTGGCTGTTGTCGACGACGGCAATGCCATCCGCAGTGGCCTCCAGAGTGGCGCGCGTGATTGCTGATTGACGATTCAACCGTCTTTGCATGAAGCGCAGGGCAACCACTGCAAGCAAGAGGGACAAGGCCATGAACATGGCAATCCACACGATGCGATCACGCGTGAACCAGGATGCGGCACGAAGCACCCTCACATCCTCTTCTGAGCGCAAGAGGATGCGGAAGCCTGTACTCACACCCTCTGCATTCAGCCAGTTCTGGCAGATTCCACTTACACTCACAAGGCTTCCTTCTCTCCAAGGGAGCCCACCTGGGCTTCTCCCTGGCAGCACCGCGGTGAACAACACGTCATCTGCGCGCAGCACTAGTGTCAGTTCATCAGGAAGGCGGGAGACTGTCTCCAAGCGCGCGGTTAACCGTACGAGGGCGGATTGGCTTAGCCCGGACATTGCGTCCCGCAGGCTGACGTCTTTAGGATGAGGCACCGTGGCGCGGCCAAGCCGCGTCAGTTTCGCCTCCAGAATTCCGGGTACGTGATCATCCACCCCAAGGTATCCAATGGCCTCCACCACTTCGCCGGGCAAGACAGGTGCGGGAACTGCAAGGCGAACCACCGCACTTCCACTGCTGTCCTCTACATAGAGCGTGGTGTTATCCGCTTGAGCGGTTACCACACCCTGAATGCGAAGTCTGGTGGTTTCCGTGATGTCTGTAAGGTGCAAGCTGAGTGATTGGGCGGACACCAACACCGGCGGGATGGGCAGAAATCCAGGCCCATCCAGCATCTCCAGGTCGTCTAGTCGCTCCAGATGAATGGTTCCGCCAATCGTTTGGCGTCGCTGAATAAAGTGAGCGCCGGCAACGCCGCGGATCCGAACCCGTGCGCCAACTAGATGCTCAGGAACCTCGCGGAACGATGCCACCTGCAGATTCAGGATTCCACCGTTCACCACGCTGCGAATGCGTAATCTCCCGCGAGGCTCCACAAACACGGAGCGGACCACACCTTCCACCTCCACCCAAAGGCAATCATCCGTTGCGCGCGCAAGGCGTTGATAGGTCGTGGGTTTAGCCCTTGGCAGCGGACTCGTCCCGATAACGTCCCAACGCGGATGATGGATATCCGTATTGAAATCAGTGCGCGCGGTGACACCCCGGAGATCTACGAGTTGGCCCCGCTGGAGATTCTCCATGTGAGGCTCCCACCTCACCCAGATTCCACCGGTATCGTCCTGAACGAACAGATTTGGACCTGGAGCATCAAAGTGGGTTACAACCGCGCGAAGCCGCACTGGATAGCCGCGGGTGGCTTCCTCGCGGCTGAGTTCCCGGATCTCCGCTACGCTTCCGAGTTCCGGTAGCGTCAGGCCCTCAGCCTGCCCGCCGGATGCTGGCCCTACCTGGGCATGCAGTCCATTCGGCCATGCAGCGGCAACCAGCAAACCCAGCCAAATGATGCGGATACGGGCCAGCGCTCGTCCCGTTCGGTTCATCTGCCTTTGCCCTTTCTCTGGTGGGCCTAGCCAGATGCGCGCCTACACGTCGTTGGCACCCGGCGCCCCTCTTGGTGGTCAAGCCCTCCGCGTCCTTATCGTCCCTTCAGCAGCAGGATTGAGGGGCTACTGGCGTTTGCGCATCGGCACAACCCTTTTTTGTCCTGATTGCTGTCACGGCAGGAGAGACTTCTGCATCCTGCACCCCAGGGAAGAAAGCCGCGTTCTACCGCCGGGACGACAATCGGGGGGCCGGCACCAGATAAACCGATCGAAACTAATACATTTGCGTATTGAAGCCGACCTGAATATCTGATACTCTAATTCCCAGCGCCGCGACGCGTCGGCGGGCCTCCTGCCGATGGGAACCGCCACGAGCCAGCTTTGTTACTGGCAATGCCCGATACGCTGCGCTTCCCATTGATCAACGCTAAGGGAGCATTATGGACGACGCTTTATTTCTCTCTCGTCTGCAGTTTGCCCTCACCGTGATGTTCCATTACCTGTTCCCGCCCTTTTCCATTGGGCTAGGACTGCTAATGGTTTTCATGGAGGGGATGTTTCTCAAAACCGGCGACAAGTACTACGAAGCGATGACCCGCTTCTGGACCAAGATCTTCGCCGTGAATTTTGCGATGGGCGTAGCCAGCGGCATTGTGATGGAGTTCCAGTTCGGCACCAACTGGGCCACCTACTCCCGGTTTGTGGGCGACATCTTCGGGTCAGCGCTGGCGGCGGAGGGAATCTTCGCATTCTTTCTGGAGTCTGGCTTCCTGGCTGTGCTGGTGTTCGGCTGGGATCGTGTCTCGCCGAAGATGCACTTCTTTTCGACGTGCATGGTGGCGTTGGGTGCCACTTTCTCTGCCGTCTGGATTGTAGTTGCAAACTCCTGGCAGCAGACGCCTGCCGGATATCACATCGTGGGTGAGGGCATGGCGGCGCGGGCGGAGATTACTGATTTCTGGGCCATGGTGTTCAACCCTTCCAGCATGGACCGGCTGGGACACGTGCTGCTTGGGGCATGGGTGCAGGGCGCCTTCCTGGTGCTGAGTATCTCGGCCTACTACCTGCTGCGCAACCGCCATCGGGAAATCGCCATTCGCGGCTTCCAGATCGCGCTGGTCCTGGCAACCGTTGCATCCTGCGTACAGTTGATCTCTGGTCACCAGCAGGGCAAGAAGATCGCCACTACGCAGCCAGCAAAACTTGCCGCTTTTGAGGGCCACTTCAAGACCACTGACCCTTCCTCCCTCTACCTATTCGGCATCCCGAATAGCGAAACAAAGCAGGTGGACTATGGCATTGGTATCCCAGGGATGTTGGAGACCATCGTAGGACAACCCGTGCGCGCGCTTGACACATTTCCAGCCAACGAGATCCCACCGGTGCAAATTCCGTTTCAGACTTACCACATCATGATTGCCATTGGGTTCTATCTCATTGGACTGACTCTTCTGGGCTGCCTGTTCTGGTGGCGCGGCAAGCTCTTCGATACTCCCTGGCTGCTTCGCATCTTTGCGGTATCAGTCGTGTTTCCCATCATTGCGAATCAGGCTGGCTGGATTGCCGCTGAGGTCGGCCGCCAACCTTGGATTGTCTACGGCCTGCTGCGGACTGACCAAAGCGTATCCAAGTCGGTACGCGGCGAGGAAGTGCTGATCTCCATCATCATGTTCACCATCATCTACGCCATGCTGTTCGCGGTGTGGGTATTCGTGCTAAACGCCAAGATTGTGGAGGGTCCGGAAGACCCCATGGAGAGAGGCCAAGACCCTGGCGGCCCCAAGAAGGGCTTCCTGGAAGCAGCCGCGGACGTGCTCCATCCGGATTCAGGCTTCTCAATGACCATTGAAAAAGGCAAGGGAGGAAAGGTATAGCCATGGACCTCAACATTCTCTGGTTCATCCTTCTGGGCGTGCTGCTGACGGGCTACGCCATTCTCGACGGCTTTGACTTGGGAGTAGGCATCCTCCACTTCAGCGCCAAGACGGACGAAGAGCGCCGGATCTTCATGAACTCCATCGGCCCCCTGTGGGATGGCAATGAGGTTTGGCTGGTGACCTTCGGAGGGGCATTGTTTGCGGCATTTCCCGAGGCCTATGCCACTGCGTTCTCAGGCTTCTATCTGGCCTTCATGGTGCTGTTGTTTGCGCTGATTTTCCGCGCCGTGTCATTAGAGTTCCGCAGCAAGGCCGGCATTACCCTGTGGCGAAGTTTCTTTGATGGCGGCTTCTTTCTGGCCAGCCTGGTGGCCACTTTGCTCTTCGGCGTGGCCATTGGCAATATGATCAACGGCTTGAAGATTGGCGCCGACAAGGAGTACGCGGGTACCTTCTTTGATTTGCTGGGACCCTACCCACTGGTGGTTGGACTGTTCGTTGTGTCCATCTTCGCGATGCATGGCGCAATTTACCTCTACCTGAAGACGGAAGGCGAGTTGCAGAAGCGCATGCAGCCGGTAATGTGGAAGACCTTCGGCTTCTTCCTGGTGATGTACATGTTCACCACCATGTACACGCTGGTGGCGCATCCGGAAGCACTCAACCTGCTGAAGGCTTATCCGGTTGCCTGGATTGTGCCGGTACTTAGCGTGCTGGCGATCGCCAACATCCCCAGGGCGATCTTCCTGGGGCGTCCGGGCTATGCCTTCCTGAGTTCCTGCGCAACCATCATCGCGTTGAACTTCCTGCTGGGTGTGGCGCTGTTCCCGAACCTGATTGTGTCTAGCATTGACCCAGCCTACAACCTCACCATCTACAACGCCGCCAGTTCCCAAAAAACCTTGGGCATTATGCGCACGATCGCCTTCCTTGGAATGCCTTTTGTTATCGCCTACACCGTGGTGATCTATTGGGTGTTCCGCGGGAAAGTGGAGTTGGGCAAGTTCTCCTACTAGCGGAAACGGCCCCACATCACACAGTAGCGCCGCTCACCCCTACCGGGGCGGGCGGCGCATTTCCGTTCACTCAGTACGCGTAGTGCGTTACGCCTAGTGCGTTGAAATCTCTTCTGCGGACGGATACTTCCCGGTTATCCGCATCAGCCCGCCATGCAGCCGGTGAAACCAGGCCGCATCCTCCAGGAACATGTAGGGACACTGCCCCTCCACCACCTCCATCCCAGCTTGGCGGCAACGCTCTGCAGCAACAGGGTCGACGGCTCCATGCCCAATCGCACGATACATCCACACGCGGCTTGCACCCGCGGCAATGGCGTCTTCGCAAACTCGGGCAGTGGCGGTTGCGGGCGTCATCACCAGCACCGCTTCCGTTCCCTCAGGAATGGTAGGGATCGACGTCAACCCCTCAATCTCGCCCGCATGCGGGTTCACGGGTGTAACGGGCAATCCACGCTTGCGCAGATCCCGAAACAGCATCCGCGAAAAGTGCTTGGGGTTCCGAGAAACGCCCACCACCGCAATGCTGCGCGCCTTCAAGAAACGCCGGATCACCGGCAAGTTTGCTTCTGCCATGCCTGCCTCCGCAAGTCTTATTATAGAGTGCCAGGTCTGAATTTGGGCGATAAGCCCACCATCTTTGCGGCGCCTGTCATCATGAAGAGGTGAGCCGTAGTACACGCCTTCCCTCAGACCGCCAAGGCATCCCGCGTCCAGACGACGCCAGCGACTTTACGGTGGGCCGCCTTCGCGACCTCTGGCCGGATATCTGGGCACTCGTACGCCCACGCCGTGGACTGCTTGCGCTGGGTTTTGTCCTGATGCTGATCAACAGGCTTTCCGGCCTGGTGCTTCCCGCGTCTACCAAGTTTCTGGTGGACGATATCCTGATCGCCGGAAACCTTAGCTTGCTGGTTCCGCTGATTAGTGCGGTTGCGGGAGCCACGGTGATTCAAGGTGCGACTTCGTTTTCGCTCACTCAGTTGCTGTCCAAGGAAGCGCAACGCCTGATTACCGAAATGCGCCGCCGCGTACAGGAGCATGTCGGACGCCTACCCATCGGCTACTACAACGCCAACAAGACCGGCAGCCTGGTATCGCGCATCATGTCCGATGTAGAGGGCCTGCGGAACCTGATCGGCACGGGATTGGTAGAGTTCACCGGCGGACTGATTACGGCAGTGCTGGCCATGGGCATCCTGTTCCGCATCAGCTGGCAGATGACTGGTATCGCACTTCTGTTCATTGTTCTGTTCAGCGGAATCCTGGGCAAGGCCTTTCGCCACATCCGGCCCATCTTCAAGGAGCGACGCAAGATCTACGGTGAGGTAAGCGGCCGGTTGACAGAGTCACTGAGTGGCGTGCGCGTCGTCAAGGGCTTCCACGCGGAGTCCCGGGAGGCAGAGATTTTCTCGCAAGGGGCGCAACGCCTGCAGGACAACATCTTTGCCTCCCTCACTGCCATCTCCGCGATGAGTTTCGGTTCCACCGTGGTTGTGGGCATTGTGGGTGCCGCGGTGATGTTCCTGGGTGCCCGCCAGGTTTCAGCTGGTGAGATTACGGTGGGCGAGTTCGTCACCTTTACCGCGTTCATTGCCTTCCTGGTTGCGCCGGTTTTCCAGATCGTGGGCATTGGCACCCAATTGACGGAGGCCTTCGCGGGCCTTGACCGCACCCGGGAAGTATTGGCTGAACGGCCGGAGGATGAGGATCCGGACCGCACTCTGGAGATGCCCCCCATCCAAGGTCATGTCGAGTTTCACAACGTGGTGTTCGCTTACGAGCCGGGCAAGCCGGTGATCCGCGGGGTATCACTGGAGGCAGCCCCAGGAACCGTTACGGCCTTCGTTGGCTCGTCCGGGTCAGGGAAATCTACACTCATCAACCTGATTGCCGCCTTCCACACTCCCAACGAAGGGGAGATTCTGGTGGACGGCATCCTGCTAAACCATGTGCGCCTCGACAGTTTCCGGCGGCAGTTGGGCGTGGTGCTTCAGGACAACTTCCTTTTTGACGGCAGCGTGCGCGACAACGTCCTGTTCGCCAACCCGCACGTAAGCGAGCAGGACTTCCGCCAAGCATGTCGCATCGCCCGCGTGGATACCTTCGCGGAAGCATTCCCAGAGGGCTACGACACCATCGTCGGCGAACGGGGCGTTAAGCTCTCCGGCGGACAGAAGCAACGGGTTTCTATTGCCCGCGCGATTCTTGCTAACCCTCGGCTGCTGATCCTGGACGAGGCCACATCCAGCCTTGACTCAGAGAGCGAAGCCATCATCCAAGAGGGCCTGGAATGGCTGATGAAGGACCGCACCACTTTCGTGATCGCCCATCGCCTATCCACCATCCGACGGGCTCACCAAATTCTGGTGGTGGAAGACGGACAGATTATTGAGCGCGGCTCCCACGACGAACTGCTACGCGCTGGTGGACGTTATTTTGACCTCTACACTCGCCAGCACGCGCTCGAGCGGAATCTGTTCCTTGCTCCCGGCGAAGGGGATCTCGTGGAGCGTTCCAATACGGAACTGGTTTAGTGTCAAAACAGCACTCCTGGTCGATTTCGAGAGATTTCCTGTCTTTACCGCTCACTTTACCTGCAGACATAGGCACACGGAGCGCGCCATCAGCGGTTCGGTGCTACGTTTTTTTTGAGCGAGGTTCCCCTTGGCATGGTTTGGCAATTTCCATCGATGCGGTGGCCTGCCCTTGTACGAGACGCAGCCCGTCGAAACGATTCCCACAGGCCTGCCCCAGTTGAATGAAGTGCTGGGACTGGACGGGTTGCCCCGTGGCCACATGGTGGAACTGCTGGGACCGCCACAAAGCGGAAAAACCACATTCATCCTGCCGCTGATTGCCGCCGCGCAGGCTGCCGGCGCATCCGTTGCGTTCATCGACAGCGGCCAGCAGCTTGATGCGTTCACATCCTGCCGCTATCTTTCCGCCATGCAGCAGATGCTGATTTCTCAGTGCTCAGAGCTAGAGCAGTCTCTGGAAATTGCAAGGATTCTGGTTTCGCACAACGCGGTGGATCTGGTAGTGATCGACGGTGTCAGTTCGCTCGTACCGCGCTGTGAGATGGACGCCCCCATCACGGCAAGCGGGCTAGGGGCACCCCCGTCGTCCCTGCTAGACGGGCTCCACCGCCTCAGTCTCCTGCTAAAGAAGTCCCGGTGCTGTGTGCTGGTCATCGACCTGGTGAGGGACTGTGACGACTATCCCTTCGGAACGCTGGAAACCACTGCCGTTGTACGCACGATAACGCCGTTCTCTTCGATTCGGCTGCAGCTTCGGGTGGAAAGGCCAGTCACACGAAGCTCCGGGCGACTCCTACGCGTTGTGAAGAATCGACTGGGCCTTGTAGGGGATACCATCCGAGTTCCTGCAATTGCCAGCTGATGCTTCCCTTTGCGGCATAGACGTTATACCGGCGCGCATCCGTCCCGTTACAGCGAATCTGCTTAGTTCAACAGAGCCTCGCGGCAATCGTTACAGGTGCCGTACAAAATGACCTCATGGCTTTCTAGCTGAAAGCCCTCAGGTACGAGATTGGTGTAGCCGCCCAGACAGCCGTAGATCTCAAACACCTTGCCGCAGCTGCGGCAGTGGAAGTGGTGATGATGGTCTTTGCCGGAGATTTCGTAGCGGGCCGCCTCGCCCGGAAGCTCCACTGGAACCAGCCAGCTTTCGTCCATCAGGGTACGGATGGTCCGGTAGACCGTGGCAATGCCCAGCCCTTCCACTTTGTCCTTGGCCATGCGGCAGACTTCTTCGGGGGACAGGGGGCGTTTGGCTTCCTCGAATACCTCACGGATAGCGCGGCGTTGGCGCGTGCTGCGAACGGCTGCGGGCATTAGCGGATCCTTCCCTTGCAAAAACAATCCGGCAACTTTTGTTGGTGCCAGCGTTGATGTGACCTTATCATTATTTTATCAATAAGGGAAGCATCGGCAGTTGATTACTGAAGATCGACTGGCCACTGAGGAGGCTGCTGAGGAAGCTACCTTGCAGTACAGATTCGCTACACTGAAAGTTTCCGGGGAGGTCCACACGCAATGACTGCGAAACCGTGTTCGCGCCGTCGCATGATGCAGTGGGCCGCCATGGGTGTCGCCGGCGCGGTGGCAGCACCTCTCAGCCGCGCACAGCAGGACCTCAGCGCTGGCAAGCTTGCGAATACTCCGGTAGCCGTGGCCCGCTGCCTCTCGTACGACGAAGATCTTCGGGCGATCCTTCGCACCATGGCTGACCAGATTGGCGGATTTGCCCCAATCGTGCGAAATAAGACGGTCACCATCAAACTGAATCTTACCGGTAGCCCCGCGCTTCGTCTCCAGGGACGCCCTTTGGGCGTGACCCATTACACCCACCCGAAGACGGCTGTTGTGTTGGCTACACTTCTGGCTGAGGCCGGAGCCACCCGCATCCGCTTCGTGGAAAGCTGCTGGGGCACGGGTGGACCGCTGCAGGAGTACATGCTTGAATCGGGATGGAATGTGCGGCAACTCCAGCGGGTAGCTGCCAACGTGGAGTTCGTTAACACCAACTCCCTGGCTGGCGCAAAGAAGTACAGCCGGTTCAGGGTTTCGGGCCAACCCCTGATGTATCCCGCCTATGACCTTCACCCAGCGTATGCGGAGACCGACGTGTTGGTTTCCATGGCAAAGCTGAAGGAGCACGAGACCACCGGCATTACGCTCGCTATGAAGAACATCTTCGGTTGCACGCCCGCCAGCATCTATGGTGATGACGCAGGCATCAACGAACCGAACGAAGCTCCCACCAGCGGTCGCGGAGCGGTGTGCCATGCCGGAGAGCGTCAACCGACCAAGAGCGCCCCTGGCGAGATTGATCCCGGTAGTCCCCGCGTACCCTATTACCGCATGCCCCGAATCGTAGCTGAATTGAACAGCGCACTTCCCATCGGGCTTTCATTCATTGATGGCATTGAGACCATTCAGGGTGGTGAGGGTCCGTGGATTGGGGGCGTCCGCATCGTGAAACCGGGGCTTCTGGTGCTGGGAACGAATGCGATTAATACGGATGCGGTGGGAACCGCGCTGATGGGCCACAACCCCCTCGACCCAAAAGGAACCGGGGCTTTCCAGAAGTGCGATAACTACTTCCTGTTCGCCCAGCAGATGGGTTTGGGGCTGGCAAACCCCGCGGAGATCGATGTGCGTGGCCTGTCCATCGCCGAGGGCCGCTTCCCGTTTACAGCGATTGGTTAACCGTCCAGTTACCCTGTTTGCTTCCCTTGCCACTTTGAAGGGCGCTGCCGCATCCAAATCGGAGGAGCGGAATTCACCAGACGACCGCTGAATCTCAAGAGGATGCTGATGAACGCCGACGGTACCCACCCACCCACCAATGGACATTCCCGCGCGCGCAACGTGCTTGGAGGCCAGTTGCTCACCTGTTGCACCTCGCCGATGACAGGTTTTTTCCGCAACGGCAAGTGTGATACCAACGACCAGGACGTGGGTATGCACGTGGTTTGCGCCATTCTCACAGAGGAGTTCCTGGAATATACGAAGGCGCAGGGTAACGACCTTAGCACGCCACGGCCGCAGTGGGGTTTTCCTGGACTGAAACCGGGAGACAAATGGTGCCTCTGCGCAGCCCGCTGGAAGGAAGCCTTTGACGCAGGCGTTGCCCCCGGCGTGCTTCTGGAGGCTACCCACCAGAATGCACTGCAGGTGGCTCCGCTGGATGCGCTGAAGCGGCACGCGGTGCTGAGCGATGAGCCGATTGGGCCTCCGGCATAGGTATTTTAATAGCCCAAGCAATGCCATGCAGCAGGTTTGGAATTTCGCGCGCTGCGGGTGGCATCCAACAGTGGAAGGAGTGCTATGCAACGGAATCGTTTCCTACTCATCGCGCTTGGAGGTGTACTGATGTTCTCCTGGCTCACAGGTGCTTTCGATGGTGATGCACAGGCGGCGGATGGCAAGGCCGCATTCCCTGCCCCGGCCCTGGACGCCGTAGCCGAAAAGCAGCAGAAAACTGCGAAGGCCGTCTTCGCAGGCGGTTGTTTCTGGTGCACAGAGGCAGTCTGTGAGCGCGTGCGCGGGGTGAAGAATGTGGTATCCGGCTATGCCGGAGGCAGCGCTGACACCGCCGACTACCGCAAGGTATCCGCTGGAAGCACGGATCACGCCGAGGTGATTGAGGTCACTTACGACCCGAACGTGATCAGCTACGGAAAGCTATTGCAGATCTTCTTCGCAGTGGCCCATGACCCCACGCAATTGAACCGGCAGGGTCCGGACTGGGGAAAGCAATACCGCTCTGCCATCTTTTATGGCAATGAGGAGCAAAAGCGGGTTGCGGAGGCCTACATCGCCCAACTCAACGCGGCTGGGGTGTTCAACAAGAAGATCGCCACCACCCTGGAGAAGCTCGACAAGTTCTATCCAGCTGAGAGCTACCACCAGGATTACGTGCGGAACAATCCAAATCAGGGCTATGTAGTGGTGAACGCGCTGCCCAAAGTGGAAAAGCTGAAGAAGGCCTTTCCTGAGCTGGTTGACGGCGCTGCCAAGAAGTAAGCAGGGTTGTGTGGCCCGGGTGCGAATCTGGCGATAATCGTGCAGATTTGCCCCGGGCATCGCTGTGCTTGCGGGTACCCGAACAGGGCAGGCATGCATCCCTTAACCCTTCAAATACAGCATCAATCTTGTTACACTTAGCATCTACACCGATACGCCGGGCATCTGCGTAAACATCTGCAGCGAAGCGTTCGCGCTTAGTCGCGGTCGTTCCTCCAACGGGTGTATGTCTGGCCGACGCCAACATATTCCGCTGGAACATCCACCGGAAACGCTCTTGACCAGAATCAAGTTGCATGTTGCCAGAGCAAGTTGTCATCTCCAGCTTAAGGGGGGCTTACCTTCATGACCAGCAGCGTCGCCGTTGGTAGCATCCTCGATCTTCGTTCTGAGCGGGAGGCGGTTGAAAGTGAACTCAGACTTCTGCTAGAGCCCACCGCCGAGGGCGACTGCGGGCCTGTACACGCCGCCATGGCATACGCCACGCTGGGTAACGGCAAACGCTTCCGGCCCATCCTGTCTCTGAGGGTGGCTCAGATGTTGGGCAATTCGAATGGCCCACTTCCATTACGGGCCGCGGCCGCGGTTGAGCTGTTCCACTGTGCCTCTCTCATCATTGACGACCTTCCTTGCATGGACAACGAAGTTGAGCGGCGGGGCCGCCCCACCGTCCATGTGGCATACAACGAGTCCACTGCGGTGCTGGCCGCCTTCGGCCTTGTAGCTTTGGCCAGCCGTTGCGTTTTGGACCTACCCTCGGCTCCGGCACAGCTTCCGCAACTGGTGGATTTCCAGAAACGGTTGCTGCGTACCCTCGATTGCGCTGGACTGATCGCTGGACAGGCTCGCGATCTCACACTCTGCAATGCAACGGCCGTTCACCATCGCGCCGAAGTGAATGAGATGAAGACGGTGCCCTTGTTTGAGCTTGCCGTCGAAGCGGGCATGGTGGGCGCGGACCTCGACGAGCCAAGCCGGGCTCGCCTGCGGTTGTTTGGCCGGGAGTTCGGCCGTGCCTTCCAGCTTGTCGATGACCTGCTCGACGGCGATGTTGACCATCGCCAGCCATTCCTCCAGCATCTGAATGCATCACGGGACCTGCTCTCCACATTTGGCGAGGGCAAGGATCGTCTCGTAATCCTCCTCGACTACCTGAATGCCTACGCAAACCAAAAAGATCATTGTCATCGGTAGCGGCTTTGGCGGCATTGGAGCCGCCTGCCGACTGCAAGCACGTGGCTACGACGTCACCGTCCTGGAAGCTCGCGATAAGCCGGGTGGGCGTGCTTACGTCTACGAGCAAGACGGCTTCACGTTCGATGCTGGCCCCACGGTGATCACGGCACCCTTTCTGATTGACGAGATCTTTGCCGCCGCGGGCCGCAAGACCGCTGACTATGTGAACATTGTCCCCATTGATCCGTTCTACCGCATCGAGTTCCCGGACGGACGCAGCTTCGCCTACAACAACCGTCAGCAACAAACCGAAGAGAGCATCCGCAAATTCGCCCCGGGTGACATCGAAGGCTATCGCGCCATGATCACCAAGGCCGAAGCCATCTTCAAGAAAGGATTCCTTGAGCTGTCCGACAAGCCTTTCCTGCGCTTCATGGACATGATGAAAATCGCTCCGGATCTCATCAAGCTGGACTCCCACAAGACCGTGTACCAGTTTGTGGCCTCCTACATCAAGGACCCGATGCTGCGACGGGTGTTCAGTTTCCATCCCCTGTTGGTAGGTGGAAACCCGTTCCAGACCACGTCTATCTACGCGCTGATCCACCATCTGGAAAAGGAATGGGGAGTGCACTACGCCATGGGCGGCACCGGAGCTTTGGTGCGCGGACTGCTGCAGTTATTTGAGGAATGTGGCGGAAAGCTGCACACCTCAATGCCAGTGAAGCAGATCCTTCTGGACACGAAAAATGCAGTCCGCGGCGTGGAGACCACCGATGGACAGATCTTCCCCGCGGATGCGGTGGTGAGCAATGCCGACATCGCCAACACCTATCGCAAGATGATCCCCGCGGCGGCGCGCAAAAAGAACACTGACCGGCGCTTCGAAAAGCTCCGCTACAGCATGTCGCTGTTCGTGGCCTACTTCGGAACCCGCAAGCAGTACCCTGACATCGCGCACCATACCATCATCCTGGGCGACCGCTATCAGGAACTTCTGGACGACATTTTCAATAAGAAGCTGCTATCGGAGGACTTCTCCCTCTACCTCCATCGCCCCTCAGCCACTGACCCTCGCATGGCTCCCGAAGGCTGCGACTGCTTCTACGTCCTGTCGCCCGTGCCACACCTCGGCAGCGGCACTGACTGGCAGGTGGAAGGTCCACGATACATGCGGAAAATCCTCAGCTTCCTGGATGAAAAGTATATGCCTGGCCTGCTGGAGAATCTGGCGACTCAGCACTACATCACGCCGATGGACTTTGAGACTAAGCTGAACAGTTACCTGGGTGCTGCGTTCTCATTTGAGCCAGTCTTTACCCAGTCAGCCTGGTTCCGGCCGCACAACGAGAGTGAGGACATCGCTAACCTGTTCTTTGTAGGGGCAGGCACCCATCCAGGCGCAGGAATCCCCGGCGTGCTGTGTTCATCAAAGATTGCGGAGAACCTGGTGTGCGATCGAATCCCGCTGTAAATCCCGATCCCGGCAATGGAGCCCAGGCATCGGAATCGTGCTACGCCCAGGCAGCCAGTGCAACAGCGGTGGGCTCAAAGAGCTTTTACTTCGCCACACGGTTTTTCCCTCCGCATCTGGCCAAAGCTGCTCACGCAGTGTATTGGTTCTGCCGGCATACGGATGATTTGGTGGATGAGGCGCCCTCCAAAGCCGTTGGAGAGGCCCAGCTTGAAGCCTGGCAGGAGGCGCTACTGAAAGCTTGGGAGGCTGGCTCCTCTCCCGATACAATCCTCCGCGTGTTCGTGGAAACTGCCCATCGTTATCAGATCCCTCTGGAATACCCTATGGATCTGATCGAGGGCATGCGGATGGACCTGCGCGACACCCAGTACCGCACTTTCGACGAACTCCGTGTCTTTTGCTATCGCGTGGCCTCGGTGGTGGGCTTGATGATGTGTCACGTGATTGGATTTCGTGACCCCGCACCGGCCCATGCCATTGACCTTGGCATCGCGCTGCAGCTCACCAACATTCTGCGCGATGTGGGTGAGGATCTTGGCCGTGGCCGCATCTATCTTCCGCATGAGGAAATGGAAGAGTTCCGCTATTCAGCAGAAGACCTTCGGAAGGGATTGAGGGATGAGCGCTTCCGCTTACTGATGGAGTTTCAGATCGCCCGGGCTGAGAGCTTCTACGAGAGCGCCAAACCCGGCATCCGTCTTCTAAACGCCGATGGCCGATTTGCGGTGCGCGTGGCGGCCGACGTTTATCGTGGCATCCTGAAAGAGATTGTGGATAACGATTTCGATGTATTTCACCGGCGCGCCGTTGTGCCCGCCTCACGCAAGTATTGGATCACCGCGCGCTCCATGGCGCTGCCTATGGCCCGGCACACTCTGAATCGCCTCGCCTTCTGGAAGTCTGTCAATGCTTAAGAAGACCATTCGCGATTCGTCCATCGCCACCCTGCTTGGGCTTGCGCCACATTACCTTGTCTTCTATCTGTTCGGCACCCCGCTGCTTACTGAGTCCATTGCCGAATGGATCATGAAGAACACCCCTTCGGCCGCCGCTCTCTGGATCCTGTCAACTTTCGGCGCATGGGCAAAGCCCTTCGCCATGACCGGCGGCCTGTTTGCCTTGGGCCTCTGCCTATGGGTTCCGGCACTGCTTTCCTATTGGCGTAACCGTAAGTACGAACGGTTTTTCGTCCTCGTGGTGCTGGCAGTACCCGCCGTAGTGCTGATTCAGCGCTACTTCGAGTACCGTTCCTGGGGCGGTTCCCTTTCGTTCTGGGTTCCCGCACTGCTCACCCTTCTGGTGGTGGGTAAACCCAGTCTGGAGTTGATGGACGAAGATTGGGGAGAAGCCTCTGAATACGCCATGCAGTTCGTGGGCCGAGGGAAGCCACGCCGCGATTTCCTGACCGCCATTGGTGTAACCGCTTTGCCCGTGGTGATGGGTGGTGGTGTTGTCGGTGTGGCCATTGAAAGCTATCTTCGCGAGATGTTCTCCGCCAACCGGGCTACTGAGCCCGTAAGTTTGTTCTCGTTCGATGCTCCGAAGGAGAATTCCCGCTTCCCCGGCAGCCTGGTGCGAAGCTGGCTGACCAAGGTGGGCGACTTCTACCGCATGAGCAAGAATGCGGTTGACCCTACCATTGACCCCCGCGCCTGGCGGCTGGAAGTAACCGCCGATGGGCGTCGATTAGCTTCCTTCAGCTACAGCGAACTGCTCCGCCTGCCCCGCCTGGATCGCTTCGTCACCCTGCGATGCATCAGCAACACGCTCTCCAGCGACCTGATGGGAAATGCTGCCTGGAGCGGTATCCACCTTCACCAGCTGATTGCCCGAGACCGAGTTCCCAACGACGCCATCGCCGTCGCCTTTGAGGGGGTGGACGGCCATGGAGACAGCCTGTCGATTGACTATGCATTCAGCGACGAAACCCTTCTGGCCCTCGGTATGAATGGCAACACGTTAGACCGCCGCCATGGCTTCCCCATCCGTGTCCTTTGCCCGCGCTATTTCGGCTTCAAGCACATCAAGTGGCTGAAGGAGATCCGCTTCGTCACACAGCCCTACGTGGGCACATACCAGAAGATGGGCTATGAACGCGAGGCCCCCGTCCACACGATGTGCAGCATCGACAACGTGAAGCGGGAGCAGGGGCGTCTCCTTTGCGGTGGCATCGCATTTGCTGGTAGCCGAGGGATTCAGCGTGTACAGGTCCGCTTGGGTGACGGTGATTGGGTGGATGCCGAGCTCGAAGCCGGTCTGGCGCCACTTAGCTGGGTACGCTATCGCGCCGAACTGACGGACGACCCTAATGCCCCAACCTTGCAGGCCCGCGCAGTGGACGGGGAAGGCAACTGGCAATCCGATAAGATCGTTCCCATGTTCCCCGCGGGCGTGGCCGGACCCACCATCCGCAAGTTGAAGGGATAATCTCTCCATGGCGGAAGGCATGACCGTTGTTGGCGCAGCCATCCTGCTTGCAACCGCGATGTTGGTTGTGGGATGGAAGGCGCGCCTTAGCTATCTGCGACTGCCGGAGTTACCCAACAGCCCAGACGCCCCAAGGCCAGACCTCACCGTCGTGATCCCCGCCCGCAACGAAGAGGCCAACATTGTCCGCGTCGTGCAGAGCTTCCCCGGGCTTCCCGTGATCGTCGTGAACGACGCTTCCACCGATGCCACCGAAGAGCTTGCACGCAAGGCTGGCGCTCTTGTAGTGGACGCCCCGCCACTACCTCCCGGCGCGATGGGAAAGCCCAACGCCTGCCAACGCGGAGCCACTGCCGCCGATAGCCGCTGGCTGCTTTTCGTGGATGCCGACACCTGGTACGCCCCCCATTTCGCTGCAAGCTTCGTTACCTATGCCGAGGCAGAAAAGCTCGACATGGCAAGCAGCTTTCTGAGGCAGCACACCTTCACCGCACCGGAACAGATCATCCTTCCCTATGCTTTTGCGTTGTACTTCACGGGTGTCAACGCGGCCAACGTCAATTCAGCCATTTCAAAAGAAGCCCTCGCCAACGGTCAATGCCTGCTGGTGAGGCGGGATGCCTACGAAAAGCTAGGCGGCCACATGTCTGTGGCGCAAAGCGTGATTGAGGATGTGGCTCTTGCCCGTTTGGCCAAAGAGAAGGAACTGCTCACCCGAGTTGTGCGCGCTGAAGCCTTGGGCAATGTCCGCATGTATGACAGCATTCAGGCAATCTGGCGCGGATTTGAAAAGAACTCCTTTCGCTTCCTACAGGTGAACCCGATCAGCGGCGTCATCGTGGTGGCAGCGAGCATCATCTTCACTACGTTCCTGCCGCTGCTTGCCCTGTTGCTTTTGGAAAAGGAGTGGCTCTCGGCCGCCCTCTTCGCCCTGGTTCCGGGCATCACGCTATTGCCCTGGTACCGCAGTGCGGCCGCCCTGTGGCGAGTGCCTCTGGCCATCTATCTCTTCCAACTCATCGCTCTGAGTGGCATGGCGAAGACCCTCGTTCGCGCCAAGACCAACTGGAAGGGGCGTATGGTGGGATGAGTTCACAACCGCCCATTGCAAGCGAGCAGCTAAGTTATCCCGTCCCCTGGAAGCTTGTGGCCGGGCTCACAGAGCACATTTGGCGTGGCACGCACACGGATGTGGATGCCTTCACCCGCGAGATCCTCAGCTACATTCAACCGCCGCCGCTCTTCGAGGGAATGGAGCTTCTGCCTGAGGACCCCCGTTTTCTACTGGTAGCGAATCATTACCAGCGCAAGGGCTTGTGGATTCTGCATTCGGCTGGCGTCCTTACCCAGGCAATCCGCCAGCACTACGGCCCTGCAGACCCTCCGGTCCGCTGGGTGGTGACAGCCAACTGGCCCCCCTGGAAGTTGGGCCCCTTCCAGTTCCGCTCTCCGGGTGACCTTCTGCTGCCGCGCGTGGCGCACGCTTTACATTGCTACGCGATTCCGTTCGCGGGCAAAGACCCCAAGCGGACGGCCAAGGCGTTGCGCCGTATTCTACAGGACGCACGCCATGTTCAACGTCCCATCGGCCTGTTCCCGGAAGGAGTGGCCGGGTCGGCGGGGGTGCTCACCCAAGCGTTGCCGGGCATTGACCGCCTGATGCTGCAGTTGGCCAAGCTTGGCCTGCCGGCCGTGCCGTGTGGCATATCGGAGTCTGGACGCTTCCTCATCCGCTTTGGCCCGCCGATTTCGGCTTCTGCCATCAAGGCTGCCGATAACGCCGCGTCGCTGGTCATGAGCCGCATCGCAGAGCTGATCCGGCATCCCTAAGCCATGGTCCGTTCAGGCCAGCAACCCACTCGCTTGCGACGTAGCTTCCTCGGGCGGCTCATGATTCTGCCGCAACACGTCCAGGAAGGCCCGTCCTAATCGGCGTCCGTTGGAAACCTGCAGTTCCGTGCGCTGCAGAAACACCAGCATCCCAAGAATCTGGCTATTTTGGGGCTTGGGCACCTCGGGGTGCTCCTGCAAACGCTCCCCCAACTCCGCAATCCTCGCCCTCACCCTGCTAGCGATACCGGCCGCATAGGGATTTGAAGGACGAACCTCATAGATCAAGCCGGATTGCAGGGTTCGGTAGGTCTGAATCAAGGCATCCAGCGCCTCGCGCATGTCCGCGTCTACACATTGAGCTTCGTGGCGGGCCGCTAACCAGAGGGACTCACCCAGAAAGTAGCCTAATCGCCCATTGTCCTCCAGATACTCCTGCGTGAGCACCACCTCACGATGGGGAAGAGTCTTGGGATCCAGATCCCGCAGCGGCTCACGCTTCCTGGCTTCCCGCAGATACTCGCAATCGAACGGGCAGCGAATACTTTCTTCCCGATTCTGTCCGCAACAGGTTGAGCAGATCACGTCTCCCCGCGCAGGACAGGCACGTGAAGGCTTTCGCACGTTGCAGACAGGACACTTGGCAGCGATCGCGGACATCTGGTTGTCACTGCCACTAGGACCCAGGCCGGGGCTTGTAGCCGGGCCGGGCACGAATGCGATACTTCTTGCCCCGGGGGTCCGGCTTGAGTTCCACGCTGATTTCCCGGAAGTCCATGTTGGTGTTGACTTGCGGGTAATAGGTGATGGTGTAGGAATTGCCAAGGTCCTCGCGGATAGCCTCAAAGGCCTCCACCTGCTTCTGCCAACTGCGGGCGAAGTAGGCTTGGCCTCCGGTTCGCTCAGCGATGCGCTTGAAGACGTTGGTGGAGATACGGTCCTGATTGGCTTCCGCCGTGGAGATGACGTACAAAGGGATGCCCTCTTCCTCAGCGACGCGCCGGACATCATCGGGAGCCACCATACTGGCGCTGTCGGGACCGTTGGAAAAGACAATTACCACTTTGCGGCCGGGCACCTTTGACGCATCCCGCAGGGTGAGAAGCAGGGCGTTGTAGAGTGCCGCGTCGTCGCCCACCACCGCGCTCCGAAGCCCCTTGATGGCGTCGTTACGGTTGCGAGTCAAATTGGTTGCGCGAGAGAGATTGCGACTGAAGGTATAGACGGCCACGGAGTCAGCGTCATCCAGTCCGCGAACAAAGTCCGCGACGGCGTCTGACGCGTACACGAAACCCCGGTACATATAGTTACTGGTATCGAACAGGACAAAGACATTGGTGCCCGCCAGCGTATCGGCGAAGGATTCCGCCATGCGCCCGCCTGGAGTTTCTGGCGTCGACGCACGGACGGGCACGATTGGATCCAGTCCGCCGTCGTCCCGCACACGCATCGCGGGTTGGTTGCCCTCTGAGAACGTGGCAATCTTCTGCACAATGCCATCCTCAAGAATGCGGAAATCACCAGGCTTCAGCCCGTTCACATACCGGCCCTTGTCGTCGGTGACGGTGAAGCTAAGCACCACCAGATTGGTGTCCACTCGAAACACCGGATCCGCTTCTTGCGCAGCCACCCGCGAATGAGAGGCAATGCCCATCATCAAGACGCCGCCGAGAAATACAGCCATCCATCCAGAACAGGTTTTCAGCTTCACCGCATTCCACTCCTGTTGTTGTACAAACAAAGCCGCGTTACGCTTCGCAGGGGCGCCTGCCGCGAGTGCGCTCCATTCATCGTCACCCGGTTACTGGCCGCTAGCGACGGCAGGCGTTACCGCTCCATTCGCAAGCTTGCTTTCCCCCACCTTTCGCATTGACCTCAACAAGGCCGGCCAATCCTCCAGATGCGTCGCAAAGATGCCCTCTACGGTCTCTCGCGTCCATTCCGGAATCACTAGATTCAGTTCCTCCGGTCGCATGTGCAAGCGGTCAGACACTTCAGCCCAGTACAGTCCGCTCGATTCCCAGGTTTCCGCCATCAGGCGGCTGGAATAGCCCATTAAGGTAGGCATCGTTCGCAACCCGAGAAGTTCCCGCCGATAGGATCGGGTCAAAGCCGGTTTGGGCGTCCCGAACAAGTCGCTGATCAGCGCCATGTCCACGAGGGGTTCACTCCGCTGCAGGTTGCGAATTTCATCGTACAGGGGGCTCTTCAAGTCACTTCGCGATGCCAGCAGGTCGTTGGCAACACGGAACAGCTCGGCGGGCATCATTTGCCTTTCCGCCTCCACCACATTCGCAGCATCCAGTGCCAGACGAGTTTCCGTCACCCGATGCGGACTTGACCAACGGTCCAGTGAGGCCAGGAATGCCTTTCGGACATCGTCGTTCATCATGCTCTCAGCCAGTAGACTGCGCCCCGCGCGCTGCATCAGGGCCACATAGTGACGCTGTACCGCGCTCACGTTCCACCAACGCGGAACCGTAGCCGTCAACAGCATCTGGGGAACCAGATCACCCCAGATCAGTGCTTGCTCCTGCTCAGGAATCAGGAAGTTCTGTTCCGCCTGCGCAAGTGCGTAGGGCAACTCACTCAAGGAGCCCATCAGCCTTCCGCCGGAAGTCGCACTCCAACCTACACCGACGACTTCGGTGGGAGACCAGCTATAGTCGTGGCCTTGCAGGCCAGCAAAGTCGTGATACCGCACAAACTGCCCGTTCGTCAGCAGAATCTGGCCCCCGGGCGGGGCATAGTGCGCGTAGTTCAGCCCCACCAGCGTATCCCGCAGGTGCGGTATGAGCACTTCGCGCAATTCCAGCAACTTCTCCGGAGCGTTCGCGTATTTATCCACTTCCGCCCGCAAACGTACTTTGCGCTCCCGTTCAATGTGATCCTCAGTGAAGCGGCCAAAGCTGAGGGCGTTCTTTTCCTCTGTGCTTAACGACGATCGAATGGACTGGATCCGCCCGATCTTTGCCGTTAACCTGTTCACCAGATTGGTGTCGATGGCGGCACCGCTGGCGGCACCGGATAACTGGTCGGCTAGTGCAAAGATCTCAGTTAAAGTCATCAGCCTCTGCGCGGCCAGCACCTCTTCCATCGCACGCACCTGACGGCCAAGCACCTCCGGATTCCCCGGTTCGCGCGTTCCGGCAAGCAGCGCCAGAAGATGGGCCTGCGGATCCTTCGCCTCGACGCCACCGGTAGCCGCCAGCATCAGTTCGACGCTATTTCGCGCGCGATCAAAAAGTTGTTGGTGGGTATCGACTGCCTGGTAGTTAGTGAGGATTCCCACGAACACCTTGTTGGCTTCCTGGCCCTCCAACACCCCATGGCGCACATACGCCTGCCACAAACCCAAAAGTCCCTGCAGGGAGCCAACGGTGTCTCCTCGCAATTGCTCATTACGAGACTTCGACAGTGCAGGAGCAGTTGTCAGGAACAGCTGTACGGCGTCATCAGAAAGCGTAGGCAATTCAGACAGCAGCGAATACTGCGCATGCAGCTGGGGATAATGATCAATCAGCGCGGCTACCGTGGCAGGCTCCAACGGCTTGTCCCGAAGGCGATTCATTTCGCTAAGGGCGACAAAGATCTTCAGCGGGACATTGTCGATGTAGCTGCGGCTTAAGCCAAACAGTGCCGCGATGAGATCGTCGGGCTCCTGCCAGGATGGAGCCGCGCGCCTCAGACGTTTGTCATCCACAAACTTCTTGTCGGCCACCATACTCTTCCACACCGCCAGACCACCAGGGACGTGGGGCTTTCCGTCTGCATCCAAACGCAGCCGGTGGGTAAAGATGAGCATGTCGGTATTGGCGCGGAACACCGGCCGGGCAGGACCCGGGCTGGTAATCCGGCCACGCAGGGCGTCGTAAAACCGCTCTAGTCTTGATGGCTCCGTGAGGTAGTCCTTCACCGGCCCCTCAATGCGAGACAATGCATCGAAGTAACAGGCAAGCCAGCCGTCATCCTTGGCAATCAACTTCAAGAAGAAATCCGCGGGCTTGGTCACCGAGCCGCCAGCCATGTTTTCCCACTTGGATACAGTCCGCGGGCCGCCCGGGGTCACCACCTTGCCATCCACCACATGAAACATGCCGCCATAGAAGTCGATCACATGGGCGAAGGCGCGCAGCTTGTCGTAGTCGATCTCTTTGCGCAGCATGTCGGCGGTGCTGCTCTCCAGCTTGGCGATGCTCAGGTACATCCTGCACCGTGCGGGGTCAGAAAGAAAAAGCTCAATCGCTGACTTCGCCGCCTTGGTCTCGTCCTTCAGTTGCCAGTAGTCAGGCCCGAACAACACCGGCACCACCGTGGGTGTCATGTCATATCGGAAAGGACGATTCGTGCGAAGTGCTTCTTCCAACTCCGCCAATGGGAATCCTGAGTCCACGGTCACAAAGGCTTTCGTGGGATTGACGGTTTCCAGAACCACTTCGCCACCGCATCCGCCCCGCATCCGGTATCCCAAAATTTTCAGTAGCTCGCCCGTCTCTCGTGTTTCGCATTGTGCAATCTCCAGCATGCGGTTCGGACCCGCAAGAGTGGTAAGGTCACGTGCGTGCTCAAGATAGCGGAACACCAAACGCAAATACTCGGTTTCGATCATGCCACCCTCAGGACCGGAGGAGCGGAAACCGGAAATCACTACGTTTCGGGCGAGCGCGCTCAACAACTGCTCTGGAGCCAGATCCGGCGTGATGGCAGTCATCCTGGCGAAAGCGGAAAGCGGGCCGGGAATCTCGATGATCCCGTAGCTGGGTTTGCCGGCGCTTTGGGTGGGCATGGGCAGTTTCAAGTCGACACCGCCCGCCTGCTCGTACAGCCGCAAGTAGCGCTCCAACGCTTCGCGGTTGTTTTCCTCCAGGCTTAGAACCGCCATCCGGCGTAGCAGTTGGCGTTTTTCATCCGCTGTGCCGCGGGACTCAAGCAACTGCCAGTAACTCTGGTAGGCCGCAGCCCGGGACGGTGACCCGAAACGGTCGAGGAATTCCGCAAGCGCACGAGCGTTGTCAAGGTCTTCAGGGTTATCCCGGACCGCTCCCTGGAGACGCTCCAACGCTTCGCCGGACTTCCCCTCCCTCGCCAGCTGGCGTGATTGTTGGTCAACTTCAGCCGCCGCTACCCCTAGCAACGATGAAATCAGGAGAGCCGCGATAGATACAGCAATCCTCATAGCAAACCCCTCTCGTGAATCTTTAGGCAGGCAGACTCAACTGGAACTTGGAGCCTACTCTACCACTTTCGCCCGTCCCGATGGCAAACTTCCTGAGGCCGTTCTTGCGCTTGTTTTGAACGGTACATGGAAGTTGGATGCAAGTTCGTTAGCATAGATGTCAGAAAGCGTTTGCTTTATTCTGCTGGAAATCCGCCAAAAGGGGAATTGAATTCGTGCGTGTCATCAAACTGGCCGTGTTGCCACTGTTGCTATTTGCCTTCCAGCTGCCCGCATCTGCCCAGGAATCCACGATCGCCGTCGTTGGCATGGTGCACTCTCACGTCTGGGGCCATCTCTCCAAGATGATCTCCGGCCAGCCCGCGAAGCTTGTTGGCGTCGCGGAAACTGAACCAATCCTCATTGACGATGCCGTAAAGGCTGGCCTCAGCCGCGACCTTGTGTTCGCAGACTGGCGCAAGATGCTGGACGAGAAGAAGCCCCTCGTGGTGTGGGCCTTCGTCGAGAACAACCGCCATCTGGAGATTGTGCAATACTGTGCTCCTCGCAAAATCCACGTGATGTTCGAAAAGCCGCTGGCCTCAACCTACAAGGACGCCTTGGCCATCCGCGATCTGGCCAACAAGCACGGCATCAAGGTGATGGTGAACTACCAAATGGCTTGGTGGCCCACCATGCACGCCCTGAAGACCAAACTCGACTCCGGGGAGCTTGGCCAAGTCTGGCGGCTGCACGGCATCGTCGGTCACGGCGGACCCGGCGGAGCTACCGGACGCAACAAGTTCTTTTTCGACTGGCTTACTGACCCCGTCCAGAATGGGGCCGGCGCACTCATGGACTTCGGCTGCTACAACGCTCTCTGGAGCCTGATGTACCTGGGCAAGCCTACCAGCGTATTCGCCCACACCATCCAACTCCGTCCAGGCGAGTTCCCGAAGGTGGAGGATAGCGCGGCCATCCTGCTCACCTATCCAAAGGGTGTGGCGCTGCTTGAGGGCAGTTGGGACCTACCCCACAGCTTCCAGCAGGTGGAGGTCTTCGGTCTCAAGGGTAGTGTCATGGCGGATCGCCGGGAGGCATCCTTCCGCCCCGCTCGCCAGCAGCCTCAGGTGCTTCCTAACCCCAGTCTTCCGGCTCACCAACTGGAGCCCATTGCGTACATGTTGGAGGCGATTCGAACCGGGGTAGATCCAGCGGGCATGGTTTCCGTGGACTACAATGTGGGGGTAAACGAGATCATTGAAGCTGCTAAACTATCGGTGAAGACTGGCCGCCCGGTAGCGCTGCCGTTGCGCTAGCTGGCCACCTGAGTTCTTGGCGGGAAGCTGATGGACAACCCTGACCGGTATGGCCTAGCCTTCCCGCCTCATCAGCCCCTCGCCCGCAGCCCCGTTTCCGCTGCCTGTTTGTTGCTTCCACCAAGTCGTTTATTGCTTCTTGCGAGGGTCGAATCTACACCGCATCGTAACCGAATCCATCTGGATTCGAGCTGCGGTCGATAGGGTAAAGAAGTAGTAGGAAACGATGCCCGCATCCGCGATCGCCAACAAACAGCTAGCCACTATCCTTGGGGTTCTTAGTCATCCGCTCAGAATTCGCATGGTGCAGGAACTTCATCATGGAGAGCGTGACGTCAATACTCTCCAGCAGTGTGTGGGGATATCTCACTCTGGCGTTTCCCAGCATCTGGCCGTCCTGCGCGCCAATCGCCTGGTCGTGGAGCGCCGCGAGGGGCGACGCGTGTTCTATCGCCTTGTGGAGCCCTTGCTAGCCAGTTGGCTGTTCGAAGGACTACGGTTTCTGGAAGCGGCTGAGCAACGCTACGATTCCGTCCGCCATGCGGTGTCGCAAGCCCGGCAGTCCTGGGCGGTGGGAAGCAACGGTTCCGGCCCCGACACCACCGATGAATAGACGCTGAGCACGACGAGAGATGCACGACGAGAGAGGCATTGACAGGCTGCGTGGAGGCTACGCCAGAGTCAATCCTCCCAAGGCTCGCCTTGCGGCCCATCTGCTGCCAAAGGGTCCAACGGCTTCTGACGGCCAGCGCTCTCGTCCTTTGCCCCAGACATCGCGTCGTGAACGCGTTCGCGAAATCGCCCCTTCATCGACGCTGCCAACGAAACCGTATCGTCGCCAAAGCGAGCACGGAGCTTGTCCGCTGCCTGAAGCGCTTGCTGCATCCGCTGGTGGCGCTGGTGGCCAAGCAGGCTCAATTGCCCTTCCTGGGCATCCAGCCCAAAAGCTTGCACGCCGATCAAGCGCACTCGGGTGCCCGCCTTCCAGTGCTGCCGGAACAGCTCCCGCGCTGCCTGATAGATTTCCACATCCAGGTTCGTCCGCTGATCGAGCGTCCGTGCCCTCGTGATGGTGTGAAAGCGTTCGTCGCGCAGCTTCAACTGGATGGTGCGCGCATGGAGGCTCAAATCCCGCAAGCGCCGGCCCACCATTTCCGCCATCCGCGCGAGCACCGCTTCCAAAGTGGACGCATCCGCGGTGTCCTGGCCGAAAGTATGCTCGTGGCTTACGGATTTCGGGATACTTTCAGCACCGATCTCGGCGTCGAACCACCCGCCTGCATCCTGCCCCTGCGCTTTTCCGGCCAGCGCCAGTCCCCATTCTCCGAAGCGCCGCTCCAAGATGCTCTCGTCCACTTGGTGCAAATCGCCCACGCGCCGAACACCCAGTTCCTTTAGCGCCTCCTGCATTACCTTGCCGACGCCGGGTATCTTACCCACCGCCAGCGGTGCCAGCACCCGCGCCTCAGTGCCCGGCAGTACCGCGAAGATCCCGTTGGGCTTAGCCAGATCGCTGCTTACCTTCGCCACCAATCGCGAACCCCCCACACCGATGGAACAGTTCAGCCGCGTCTCATCCCCTATGCGCTGGTGCAGCAAATGGGCTGCACGCAGAGGCGGACCGTAAAGGCGAGCTGTACCGGTCATTTCCAGGTAGGCCTCGTCAATAGAGGCCATCTCCACGACGGGCGAAAACGCTTCCAATATCTCCCGCACCCGGCGCGAATACTCACTGTAGCGGTCGCGGTGGCCTTCCAGGAAGATTGCCTGCGGGCATCTTTGATAGGCGGTACGCAGGGGCATGGCCGAATGGATACCATACTTCCGCGCCTCATAGGATGCGGCGGAAACCACCCCCCGTTCATCACCCTTACCGCCAACCACTACCGGTTTCCCCTTCAATGAGGGGTTGTAGAGTTCCTCCACCGAAACAAAGAACGCGTCCATGTCCACATGGAAGATGACCCTGCGCCATTCGGCCACAACGCTTCCCGTGGATGATGCTGGCCCTTCCATGCTGTGCCGCGCAACGGCTCTCGTTCTGGACACTCCCGCACGCAGTCCGCTGCTGATGGCTCCCGAACCTGGTCTAGCCGTGCCGGATCATCAGCACATCGCCGTCCTGCACGATGTACTCCTTACCCTCCAAACGCATCAATGCCGTGCCCTTTAGCCCGCTCCAGCCCGCATGGTCTACCAGATCTTTCCAGTTGGCCACTTCCGCACGGATAAATTTCTTCTCCAGGTCGCTGTGGATTTCGCCCGCCGCGTGCACCGCCTTGCAGTTCACAGGAATCGTCCATGCCCGCACTTCCGGCTCACCCGCCGTTAAGAAGGACATCCGTCCCAACAGCCCGTACGTGGCGCTAACCATCCGGTTCAGGCCGTTATCCTTCAACCCGTAGCTTTCCATGAACTCCGCTGCTTCCTCGGCGCTCATCTCTGTCAATTCGGCTTCCACCTTGCCGCAAATCGCCGTCACCCCAGCGTGTTTCCTACCCGAGACGATCTTTTCGCGGTACTCCGCTTCCAGTTCTGCCAGCCTCGGCGCGTCCTCTTCCCCCACATTCAGCACAAATAGGATTGGCTTCTGCGATAAAAACATAAACCCACGCACGAGCTTCTCGCCTTCCGCATCTACCTCTACCTCACGCAGAGGCTGATTGCTTTCCAGCGCAGCCTTGAATCGCTCCAGCACCTCATATTCCTTGTCCAGTTTCGGGTCCTTGATCTTCTTGCGGTCTTTTTCCAGGCGCTCCAGGCGCTTTTCCACCTGCACCAGATCGCTGAGGATGAGCTCCGCTTCCACATCATCCAGGTCTCTCAAGGGGTTGACGCTGCCCTTTTCGTGTGGCACGACATCGCTTTCGAACACGCGCAAAACGTGGGCAAAAGCGTCTGCAAAGCGAAGGCTTGCCAGATAGCTGGGTTCGCGCAGCGCCTCCTTGGAAATCGACGGAACGTCCAGAAACTCAATGGTGGCGTGCGTTACCTTTTGCGGCTGAAATACCTCCGCCAAGGCATCCAGGCGAGCGTCCGGCACCTTGGCCACGCCTACTCGCACCTCCATCGCGCCCATGCGGCTGGACTCATGCACCCCGGTGAGAATGGTAAACAACGAGGTCTTGCCCACCATGGGCAACCCGATAATTGCGGTTTTCATATCTTTCTTTGAGGGTAACGCGAAGCAGCCCGCCAAGCATACCCAGGCTTGTATCCGCGAACTCTCACCTAGTACCCGTGCACAATTCCGCTTCGGTAATGTCGGGCCGTCTTTTTTGCACCATCTGCAGGTATCATGGGGCAGGTTGTGCCTGGAGGTGAATATGGTTAACAACGTTTACAAACGCTTTGCAGCCCTGATGCTATCGCTGCTCCTGAGTGTCTTGGCGGCTGTGGCTCAGGCTCCTGAGACTGCAGAGGCGCCCCCAGCGCCAATGATGCAGAACCTTTACTGGATGGTGCCCGTGGCGATCGTGCTGGTGTTCCTGATCCGCCGCCGCCGCAAAAAGCGTGTGAAGGTTGAGGACTAGCCCTGGGCTGCGCGCTGGACTGATGGATTCTACTCCTGGAATTGTTGCAGTTCGTTTGCTGCACTGTCGGGCTTGGTCTGCCTTGATTACCTGGAAACAGGTATGATATTCCTGATTACCACAGGAGGCACGTTCATGGTTACCAGACTTCGTCAGAACCTTCCAGCCCTACTTACGCTCCTGCTCTGCATGGTGCCCCTTGCTCTAGGACAGGAGTCCGGGTCGGGTGAGGAAAGCAATCCCATGACCCAGTACGTTCTGGGTGGATTGGCAATCCTTGTGATGTTCCTTTACATCCGTCGTCGCGGCAAGCGCAAGGGCTCAGAATAGCTGAGGTGTGGAGCGCCTTGGGCGGTCCCTCACATCGCGAATGCCTCAGACGCTAAGATAGACCCATGCCCGGGTTAGCTTCGCGCCTCCGATCGCGGTACCTTCTGGTGTGGTTTCTTGGCGTCGTGAGCCATTACTGCCCGCTTCCTGCACAGGAGGCTACGGTTGATTTCCTTCGCGACATTCAGCCTGTTCTCACCAGCAAATGCTTGGGTTGCCACTCAGGAGCCAACGCCCAGGCGTCCCTGAAACTCCATACCCGTTCTGATCTGCTGCAGGGTGGGGTTAGCGGATCTTCAATCGTGCCCGGCGATGCCTCCAGCAGCTTGCTGGTGCGCAAAATCAATGGACAGCAAGGCATGCGCATGCCCCCGTCCGGCGCGCCCCTTGCCCCGGAAACGATTGCTCTGATTCGCAACTGGATTGACCAAGGCGCGCGCTTCGATGGGGTTTTGGGAACCATTGACCGTCTGGCCGCCATGCCTCCCCGCAACCCGCCCCTTCCACCTGGCGATACCTCCCATCCGGTTGACCGCTTCGTTGATGCCTACCTCCGCCAGCACGGCATCGCCCCATTGGCGCCCATTGCGGATCACCTTTTCGCCCGCCGGGTTTACTTTGACCTTATCGGGATGCCGCCCTCCCCGGCTGAGTTGCATCGCTTCCTCCAGTCCGGCAGCACAGAGAAGCGCGCAGCCCTGGTGGACGATCTACTCGCCCGCCGGGAGGCCTACTCCGCGCACTGGATGAGCTTCTGGAATGACCTGCTCCGCAATGACGAGGGAGTGATCTACCATGGTGCGCGGAAATCCATCACCCAGTGGCTGCATGCTTCCCTTGAGGCCAACAAACCCTATGACCTGATGGTCCGCGAACTCCTTCATCCGGAAAGCAACCCGGCGGCTGAGGGCTACCTGACTGGCGTCACCTGGAGAGGAGTTGTCAGCGCTTCCCAAACCCCACCCATGCAGGCCTCCCAGAATGCCGCGCAGGTCTTTCTGGGAATGAACCTCAAGTGCGCCGCCTGTCACGATAGCTTTGTGAACCGGTGGAAGCTGGCAGACACATTTGGGCTGGCCGCAATGTTCGCCGACGAGGATCTGGAACTGGTACGTTGCGACATCCCCACTGGCCGTAAGGCACAGGCGCGCTTCCCCGTGGATAGCCTCAACGTGGCATTCGATTCCACGCTGGCCTCCCGCCGTAAGGCCGCCGCCACGTGGTTTACACACCCACAGAACGGTCGCTTTGCCCGCACGATCGTCAATCGCTACTGGAAACTCCTGCTGGGCCGCGGCCTGGTGGAACCCATTGACGATATGGACGCCGAACCCTTCCACCAGGACCTGCTGGATTGGCTGGCCAGTGACTTTACGGCCCACGGCTACGATCTTCAGCACCTGCTGCGCCGCATCGTCACCTCCCGCGCCTATCAGTTGCCCAGTGTGGAGGCTCCGCCGCCCGACTCCCCCTTCGTCTTCCGCGGGCCTACGCCAAGGCGCTTGAGCGCGGAACAATTCCAGGACACCATTTCTGTGGTCACCGGTGACTGGCGGGTGAACAACCCCCGCTCAGCCACCTTCGCCAGCTACACCCGTGAGTGGCGTCTGAAAAGTGACCCTCTCAGCCGCGCCCTTGGCCGGCCCATCCGCGACCAGGTGTTCACGGAACGGAGTCCCGACGCCTCCACCCTCCAGGCACTGGAACTCACCAACGGACCCCTGCTCGCCAGTCGGCTCCAATCCGCCGCGCGCGCCTTGCTTGGCCAGCAGTCGCCCGCCGCTGAGAATCTTTTCGATAGCCGCATGATGCGCAGTGGAACCGCCACCATTGATGTGGATTTGACCGGCGCCAGAGGCCTCTGGCTCTTCGTGCAGGACGTGGACTCGTATGACCCGGACAGGGTGCGGGCAGCCTGGACCAATGCTCGGCTGGTTCGCCAGGGCCGGTCGCGACCACTGGCCCCGCCCGATACCGAGATCCAGGCCCCGGCTGCAAAGGGTGGGAAGGCTGCCATGCTACGCGCGCTGAACGCACCACTCGGCCAGCTTCTGCACTTCCCCCTGGATGGCAGCCCGCAGCGCTTCCAGGCCTCCGCCGCCGTTGATGAGCGCAGCCGGCTAAGCGACATCAGCCCCGCCATCCGTTTCTTCGTATTCACACAAGAGCCCGACCTCGATCGCCTTGTGCGCGTTGAGGGCCAGCCTCCCATCCTGCCCCCACAAACGTCCTGGACCGGCAGCGAACTCACCCAATACCTCTACACGCACCTGTTGGGTCGCTCACCTTCCGCCCAGGAACAGCGCCTCGCCTCCGGCATTCTTGGCGATAGCCAACCCACCCTGGAGGGCACCGAGGACCTCTTGTGGGCCGTCCTGATGAGCCCCGAGTTTCAGTACCTGCAGTAAGGGATAAGGAAAGGCCAGATACCATGACCGAACGCGAACTCAGCCGCCGTCTTCTGGCACCGCTCAGCCGCCGGGATTACATGCGCCAGTCCGCCGCCGCGGCCCTTGCCGCGCTCACCGGAGCCACCCCCCAACTGCACGGTAGCGTCTCACCCAACAACCCTTCGCCCAAGGCGGACAGCGTCATCCTGCTGTGGATGGCGGGTGGCATGGCGCAAACTGAGACCTTTGATCCGAAGCGCTATACCCCTTACCAGAAGGGGCTGGAAAGCCAGCGCGTCCTTAGCACCTTCCCTTCCATTCCCACCAGCGTGGACGGTATCCGCTTCTCGCAAGGCCTTGAAGAATTGGCCAAGGTGATGCACCTGGGAACGCTTATCCGCTCCCATCGCGTGGGCGATCTTGGCTTCATTCTGCACTCGCGGCACCAATTCCACTGGCACACTGGCTATGAGCCGCCCCAGGGCGTTGCCGTCCCCCACATGGGCGCCTGGTTCGCAAAACTGCTGGGACCACGCAACCCGGAGATGCCGCCCTTTTTTGTCATTGGCCAGAACATGGAGATTGGCGCGGAAAGCGATCCGCTGAAGTCCTTCCACACGGCGGGTATTCTGGGAGCAGACGCAGGCCCCTTCCTGATCACTGACCCTCGCGATGCAATCGCCAGCGTGCAGGCACCCGCCAACATGACACCCACCCGCTTTGCCCGGCGCTATCAGCGTTATCGAGAGCTAGCCGCCGCCAGCCCCGTCCTTCAGGAAGGAAGCCGGCACCAGCAGGAAGCCCTGCTGCGCTCAATGGACAATGCTGACCGCCTCCTTCGCTCGCCTTCAGCCAAGGCCTTTGACCTTACCCTTGAGCCCACGGACAGCTACACAGCCTACAACACAGGCCGTTTTGGCTTGGGTTGCCTGCTCGCTCGCCGTCTGGTGGAATCCGGCGCACGGTTCGTTGAGGTAACCAGTGAGTACATCCCTTTCCGCCACTGGGACAGCCACGAGAACGGCCACGAGCGCGCCCGCGACATGAAGCAGACCATTGACCGTCCCATCGCCCGGCTCATCCTTGACCTGGAAGAACGCGGCCTGCTGAATCGTACTCTGGTGGTGTTGGCCAGTGAGTTTGGCCGCGACATGATGACCGAAGGCAAGCCCGGAGCGGAAGTGAAGGAGCAGGCCAAGCAGCCGGACATCATGACCTCCATGCAGCACTACGGCATGCACCGCCACTTCACCGAAGCGGGCAGTGTACTGGTCTTCGGCGGAGGTTTCCGTCGCGGCCATCTCCACGGAGCCACGGCCGACGAACGCCCCTGCTCCATCGTACGCGACCCGGTAACGATCTCTGACCTTCACGCTACGCTCTTCACCGCGATGGGCTTGGCTCCCGATGCTGGCGTAGTAGTAGAAAAGCGCCCCGTCTACGTCACCAAAGACGGCAAAGGCAAGTCCATCCCGCAACTCTTTGGCTAGTGGAGCACGGGGCAACTGCTGGAATGCGGAGATACGCAAATGCATCCAGTAGTGGACGATCCATGCAATGGCTCCGAATGAATCGTTCTGAAGCGCGAAACTGACCGCCGTCCGCACTGTCCGTTACATCGCAGCCAGCCATCCCTGGATGGTTGCTGAAGTGCAGTATTTCAGTTCCGGATACCGGTCTGACTTCCACCAGCCCTTCAGGACACGATCCTGTCCAAGGTGACCCTGAGTCTTCTTCATCTCCCGAATCAGCCGCCTTACGTTGCCCAGAGTAGCCGCCCGGCCACGCTTCAGCATGTCCACCAACTTCGGGTTGGCTGCGTTCTTTTGGATGTCTATATCGGCCTTGGCCAAGGTTTCCAGGCCACTCTTGCCAGCTTTGGGATTCTGTTTCATCCACTGGATGACAGCATCGTCTGAGCGGAAGCAAGCCATATAGGCCTCTACCTCGTCGATATTCGACGTGCTGAATGACTTCCCTGGATTGTCCAGCGTCCAGCCCAGCCCCTTTACAAACTTCACCGCGCGATTCCGGTTCAGGTT
Source organism: Bryobacteraceae bacterium (assembly GCA_036821995.1). Taxonomy (GTDB): domain Bacteria; phylum Acidobacteriota; class Terriglobia; order Bryobacterales; family Bryobacteraceae; genus JACTMJ01. Next base: position 87,295 of record DAISIM010000005.1, on the reverse strand, counting down.
GATCTTCGCACCATGGCCGCTACCGCCGCGTGAAAGAGGCCCCTTGCCGTCATCACGCATGTTGTTCCGCCTGCCAACTTCGCATCGCGCAGACCGTCTTCAGCTTCTTTTTTGCTGAAGTAACCACCCAGCGAGTACAGCACCGTAAGCAGATCATTTCCATAGTCTGCCCCCGCATGCGCGATGCCGAGCAACGCAACTCGATTCCGCAGCCGAAACTCCGCATTGCAGAGCTCCGGGAGAAAATTGTACTGGTTCGCGTTCTCCTTCGGTTGCTGCCGAATGGCGGCACAGCCTAGCATCGCCTTACGGAGGTTGTGCAGAAAGGGATTCACCCGATTTGCACTCTCCCCTTCAACATGCATGTGCTTGCTTCCCGGGCAGGCTGCGAAGTATGCCGCCCAAAGCACGTGCAACGGATACGCGTCTCCCTCGCCCGGCGAACTGGATTCGCGTCGCCTCCCAAATCAGACGTGCAAAACCAGACTGAATGGCGCAGAATACACTTATCCTTGACTGCCGACCGCCGTTGGTGAGCACATCTGTTGTTCCGTGACCCACACGCCGGGGCCAAGCTTTGCTCTAGGGAGATGAACATGTTTGGCAAGAACTGGCAGACACGATGGAATGACACCATCCAGTACTTGAATGGCTGCACCGGCACCAACAAGTTGGGAGACCACATCAATCACGTTGTGGCCGTTGGCTTTCGCAAGGACCTTTCCACGGAGTTGTCCCTGGGTAGCCGCCCTGATGGCGAAGATGACCCCATGTACACTACGAACACGGCCAAACGCAAAGCGCTGCGTGCTTTGCTGATGTGCCAGCGCGTTTACTATTCCAATCTTTGGTCAAAACGCGGCAATTTCGCCGGAACCGCAGTGGAACGCTTCAACAACCTGCAACCCGGCTGGAAGATGTCCAGCCTGAATTACTGGCGGGTTAAGTCAGAGGCGGAGATCCAGCAGGGTATCGCGATGTTTCACCCAGTCGCCGGCGCCACCCGCCAGGATCTGCAGGCTGCTGCCTACGCAGGTCCGCCCAACGGGAAAGCGATGCTGCCCGCGAATCTGTTCCTGTCACGGACCGATGCCGAGTGCGTGGGCGCCGCCGAGACATGCTACAACGGCATCACCGCATGGCTGCTGCGCAGTGGCTTGGCTTCCATGCGCTGGTTCATGCGCGACTCCGCGCCCAACAACCAGTTCTGTTGCGACCGGCTCTTCGGCACCGGCGAGGAATTGTGGCGCGGCCCGTTTAAACCGAAGCATCAAGTGCCCAACATCCCGGCCGGCTACATCGTGCACATCTGGAGCCCTGAGAATTACAACTGGAATGGCCACTGGGTAGTCACCAACGGGGACGGCACCATCTGCGGGGTGAACAACGGGGAAATGAAAGACCTTATCCCGCCCGTGATGAAGAAATACACCAACCACGGCACCCTGCAGGATCAATTTGCCGACGGCTACGGCGGACTCCTTCGCGAAGATCCACCGCTATGGAAGACTGCTGTTCTTGTTAAGATTGATCCACTTACAATCCCAAAACTGATGTAGCGCTTAAAGGTGCTGCAGCGAAGGAAAGCATTTCTTCGGGTCGCAGGTCATCCCTCGTCGCGTGCAACAGAAACTGGCCGGGAAACAATGGTCTCCGCGTCATCCCGGCCAGTTCCGCACCCACTCCAGCAACTCTCGATAGGCTAAGCCTTGGCGCGCGTACACGAGGTAGTGGACAGCAAGAAGGACCACCAGCATCAGTGTCGTGAACGACAGCGCAAGCCACCACTGGCTGGCTGCTGTCGCGGCTGGCAGCCCGGGCTGGATTGCATGGGATGCCGTGCCGTCCAGACGCCACCTTCCAATCTCAATCCGTGGTGGATTCTCCCGGTAGACGCCTTCCACCGTCACTTCCGCGCCGGGTGACAGCACATACTCCTCATACCGCCAGCGCCTCGTGTCCATCCGTCGCCGCAACGCTTCTGCAGCGGCTTCACCTTGGAGTTGTGGCGGTGGCTGATTCTCACGCCAGCCAGCACTGAGTTCCCCGTCAGGAGTAAACAGCGTCTTCTCAGCTCTCTTGTTAACCACACCGAACCGGATCGCGCTGTCGGCCTTGTCCCAGTTTTGCTGAATAAGGGCTAAGCCGTCGGCCAGCCCGGCGATATGCCACTTCCTTTCCATCAGTAGAGGTATCGCCCGCGCGCCAAGGCGATCGTCCGTTGATGTCCATGGCGGGAAGTGCCTCAACGAAGGAGTTCCCGCAATCCGAACGAAACCCTCGCCGGTAAGCAAACCAAATGGCACCACATCAATGCCCCGAATACTGGGGGGAGACACCCTCCCTGGGGAGGACCGGGACGATGCCTCGTCCGCAGTCCGCACCGCTACCGTCATCTCGAAGTCCATCACTACAGCCTCCACGCCGTGGAAGGGGCTATGCAGCAGCGGACCTTGGGGCTGCACCACGCCGCCGGCACGAATCTGCTGCCCGTCCTGCCATCGTGCGCGGCTGGTTTCCGGGTTCCGCCGCACTTTCACTGAGTCCACGAGTCCCTGCACCGCCCCCACCATCAGCGTTACGGATAGCGCAAGGGCAACGGATACGATTCGATGGTACGGGATATCGCTCTGGGCCAGCAGCGCAACCTCAACGAAGTATGCGGCGGCAAACACCCCCACCAAGAGAAGACATCCCTTCACCATCGGTGACCTCCGCACTCACCTCATGCCCGCGATGAGAGTCGGATTCTACCAGACCCCCAAAACCAGCAACGCCTGAATCCTTCGCGTCCTGATGAGCGGGAAGCGGGGACGGCCGATTCCAACGCATCCAGAGGAAACCGGAGAAATGCTCCACACTCTACGGAACGAACTCATTGCTCGGTGTACCTTACTTTGCGGTCCCATGGTGGGTAGCAGTTCAGGTTAGCCCATGTGCTTCGGACAGCATTGCGATTAGGCCGCCCCAGCAGGCACAGTCGAGTGCTTAAGGGGTGCCGGAATCTGGTTTGGCTACCACCGGAGTGGGACTTTCCCCAGCAGGAGGAAGGACGGTAAGTTGATTGTCATTGAAGTCCTCCTTCAGCCGGGTAAGGTTTGCCACGGCGGCGCGGGCTGGGCGCGATGCTTCGCCCTGTAATGCCCTGCCCAGCATCCGGGTGGCTTCGTTATCATCCGCCTTAAGGTCCAGCACTTCGCGAAAGCGCTCAGCCGCATCATCGTACCTCTCGCGCCACCAGAGCGCATGACCCAGATTAAAGCGGTAGTCAGGGTCTTCAGGATCTCGCTCAACAGCCCAAGTCAGCAGTTCCAGCACGCCCTCCCTTTGCAGCCGGCCCAGAACCACCGCAAGATTGTTGGCAACCTCCGGCAGTGGCGCTGACTGATGCAGGGAGCGCAGAATCAACTCGGCTTCTTCGTAACGGCCAAGCCGAACCTCACATACCCCCAACATAAAGTTAGCCTCACGGCCACGGGGAAAATCCGCCGGCAACTTTCGCAGCCAGGAGGCAGAGTTGCGGCAATCCCGCCGCTGCCAATACATTGAGCCGAGTTGGAACGCGGGTGCGGGATAGCCTTCGTCAAGCCGGGCTGCCTGGGTGAAGAAGCGGTGGCGAATCTCGTCAGACTCCGCAAGCAACCCTCGGATGTAGTTCTCGCGCGCATCCAGGCGAACCGGGGGGAAGCGGGCTAGAAATTCTGCCTCAGAAGCCAGAGGCGTATCCGTCTGGATAGCCCTCAAGATGAGGTAGGCGGCCCGGGTTTCCAGAACCGCAAGGTCAGCAAGCTCGCCTTCCACACGCAGTCCAGCGAGCCGCCGCCATTTCCTCACGTCAAGGATGGTGACATTGAGCACGATGCGAGAGGCTCCGGCGACAGCGGCGGGATCCAGATGAAACTCGCCTATGATCGCGAAGTCAGCGTCCAGTTCTTGGGCAACCTTGAGGCTGGTGGCTAGCGTGTGTTCAACGCCGGGCTGGATACCCAGGGCACGGTACGTACGCAGCCGCTGGTCTCGATCGAGAATAAATATGCCATTCTTTGAAAGAATATCCCCGATACCCTCTGCATTACTTTCACTAATCCAAGTATCCTTATCAAGATGAGTAGAGGGAATAAACGGGAGGATAACTAGAGAGGTGGAGGCAGCTGTACAACTTAGTACGCTTAAACAAAATGCCAGAAGCAGAAAAAGAGACCGGAGCACGACCGTATCGTAACATCCGGCCTCTGGCGACACAAACCTTAGGACAGGGACGGGCCAGGCACATACAGGGTACGACCTTGCACCTGGCCCTCGGATCTAGTTGAAAACTACCTTGGTGTTGGTGCCCCCCACACGGATCTCACGGATCTTCATCTTTCCTCCGTCATCCGTGTAACGCACTGATGTAGAGGCAAAACGCTCAGTTGTCTCCTCCGTTTTGACGGCGGATTCCACGGTTTCCCTGCCGTTCGTAATGGTGATGGCGCCGTCAGCCAACTGAACCTTATAGTTGCCGGGCTTGAGTTCCTTGCCTTCAACCATGGAGGGTTGGTGCAGCTTCATCGTGAAGGTTTTCGCCGAAGCGACGGAGAGAGAAAGTAGTAGGATTGCGGCAAGAAAGAACATCTTTTTCAACATGGAAGACTCCTCATGCATTTGGGGTTGCCAAATTTTATTTCGTGGAAGGGACGAGAGGGTTTCTCTGCCTCTTCACTCACAGTTTAATACCAAAACAATTGCCTATACAAGAGGGACACCACTTTGTTGTGGGTGTCCGCAGCGTTTTCAGTAATGGGTAACCAGACTAAGCGTGGATCCCGGCGAAACCAGGTCCACTGGCGCTTGGCGTAACGCCGGGTGTCGCGCTTCATTTCAGCCACGGCATCGGATGGTGTCTGCAAGCCTTGAAGTACACGAAGGGCCTGCTTGTAGCCGATGGCACCCATCGGCTTCGCAGTTAGGGGATACCCGGCATCCAGAAGCCTGCCTGCTTCGTCCAGCAGGCCGGCCTGCCACATTGCGTCGCAACGGTCATCCAGACGCTGGTAAAGCCAGGACCGGAAGGGATGAAGGCCCACCTGGAAAAAGCGGAAACCGGAGGGGGCCTGCCTCGGAATGGCTTGCACGGCGGACAGCGGCTGGCGACGCTGGAGCATCACCTCAAGGGCCCGTACGAGTTTTTGAGTGTCGTTCGCCTGGATGCGATTGGCTGAGCGAGGGTCCCAACGGGTAAGCAGACGGTGCAGTTGGCCGGGCCGGCGACCCTCAATCGAAAGCAAGCGTTGCCGAAGGGAGGCGTCGCGCCGAGGGGCTGGGGCCAGACCATCAATGAGCGCCTTCAGATAAAAACCTGTACCTCCCGCAACCACGGGCAGCTTTCCGCGATCTGAGATTGTATGAAGTATTGGAAGGGCCAATCGGGCGAAGTCGCCGGCAGTGATGTCATCGGCAGGGCCGGCGATGTCGATGAGGTGGTGGGGGACGCGCGCCTGATCTGCCAGCGACGGCTTGGCAGCGCCAATGTCGAAGCCACGATAAAGCTGCAGGGAATCACAGTTGACGATCTCTCCATTCAGCGCCAACGCAAGCTGTATGGCGAGCTCAGACTTACCGGAACCCGTAGGTCCGACGATGCAGAGGACCTCTCTGGGCGGCCGAAACCCAGAGGTGACAGGCAAGTGGGAGGTCATGCGAAGGCACTCCAGTTGCCGCGCCGAGCGCTGGCTGGAGGCAACGCGGCAAGCTCGATCAGGCATATAATGTGGGAAACCCACACTGGCCTGCGTTCGGCCATGCGGTATTCACACGCAGCCATAAGTTCAGGGAAATCCATGGCACTCACAAAGATACTCACACTCAGCGGTCTCTGTCTCTGGCTAATGATTCTGCCTGGGCTTGCCCAAGGCAATCGCCCAGCCGCAGCGAGCAGCGAGCCCCCCGCAGCCCAGAAGCCCCCTGCCGCTACGGTAACCGAAGCCGGCAAGAAGGCGGATGCTTACTATAACTTCGCCATGGGTCACCTCTACTCTGAGTTGTCGAGCGTCTACGGAAACCGGCGCGAGTTTGTAGACCAGGCCATTGAGTTCTACCGTGAGGCGCTAAAGGCTGACCCCGAAGCCTCTCACCTGGCTGGCTCGCTAAGCGAACTGTACCTGCGCGCGGGACGGGTGAACGAAGCGGTCAGCGAGGCAGAGCGGCGTTTAGAGGCTGACCCGGATGACCTGGATGCACGCCGGGTATTGGGCCGGATCTATACGCGTCTGATTGGAGACCCCGGCACGGCGGGGGGATCCCGGCGGGGCGACGGCGTCAACGAGACCATGCTGCGCAAGGCGATTGAGCAGCACCAGGAGATTGTGAAGCGGGATGCAACCGATGTGGATTCGTACGTGCTCTTGGGCAGGCTGTACCGCCTGGACCGGCGCAATGTGGATGCGGAGGATGCCTTCAAGCGAGTGCTGGAACTGGACCCCAGTAACGAACTGGCGATGAAGGAACTGGCCTTGGTCTACACCTCACTGGGAGACAGTAACAAGGCCATTGAGATGCTGACGAAAGTGAATTCGCGGAACCCGTCGCTTCGCACCCTTCTGGATCTTGCGAATGCATACGAGCAAGTGCGCGATTTCAGTAATGCCTCGGCCGTGTACCAGCGTGCCCTGGAAATGCGGCCAGGGGAACTGGATATTCTCAAGCGGTATGCCCAGGCGTTGCTGTTCAGCGATAACACAGAAGCAGCGCGCGGCGTGCTGGAGGAGATTGTCACCAAAGCCCCCGAGGACGTGGAAGCCTTCCTGCGCCTGTCTCAGATTTACCGGCAGCAGGGCAACTTTGAAAAGGCCCGGACAGCCAATAACCGGGCCAAGGACCTCGCTCCCGGTAATCTGGAAATCCTCTATAACGATGTGAATCTGTTGGATGCCGAGGGCCGCACCGATGAGGCCATTAGGCTGGTCCGCCAAATGATTGCGGATGCTGAGAAAACCCGCTACACCGATGGAGAACGGAACACACAGAGCATCTTGATTGAGCGCTTGGGCCTGCTGGAGCGGAGCGTTGAGCGCTATGACGACGCCGTGGCCACCTTCCGCAAACTGGCGGCTGTCAACCCCGAGGCAGGCGGACGCGCCTTGGCGCAGGTGGTAGAAACCTACCGGATGGCAAAGGAATTTGAGAAGGCGGAGGAGGAGGCCAACGCCGCGTATGGACGCTTTCCCGACGACCGCACCCTGGTAGTGGTGCGGGCCTCGCTGCTGGCTGACCTGGGAAAGAGCGACGCGGCCATCCGCGATATGAAGGGCTACCTGGAGGGCCGTGAGGATCACCAGAATTACATCACCATGGCCCAGATCTACGACAAGGTTAAGCGCTATCCGGAGATGGCCGAGGCGCTGAACAAGGCCGAGGAGTTCGCCGAGGGTGACGATGAGCGGCAGAATGTTGTATTCCTGCGCGGGGCCATGTTTGAGCGGCAGAAGAACTTCGGCGCGGCGGAAGCGGAGTTCCGCAAGGTGCTGGCCAAGGACCCCGAAAGCGCCTCTGCCCTAAATTATCTGGGTTACATGCTGGCTGACCGCAATGTCCGCCTGGAAGAAGCCTACGAGATGATCAAAAAGGCTGTAGATCTTGATCCCGGCAATGCGGCCTACCTGGACAGCCTGGGCTGGGTGTACTTCCGGATGGGCAAGCTGACAGAGGCCGAGCTTGCCTTGAAACAGGCCCTTCAGCGGTTCTCCAAGGACCCCACCATTCACGATCACTTGGGCGACGTCTACTTTGAGCAGGGCGACCTGAAGCAGGCGGTGATGCAGTGGGAGATTGCGTTGAAGGAATGGCGGCGGAACGCGCCCAGCGACCGCGACGACGACCTGATCACTAAGTTGGCGTCGAAACTGGAGAAAGGCAAAGTGAGCCTTGCCCAGCAGGGGACGGAAAAACAGGGGAGGCCCTAAGGCACTGCCAAGCATTGTTGAGCCACCGCGAACGACTTCGCTAACGGAAGGGCTGGCTGAGCTGTTTCCACTCCAGACCGAATCGTTGCAGATATTTCCGTAAGCGGTCTGCGTCGTTAACGCTCTTCTTGCGTGCGCGGCTTGAGGCGAACAGCCGCCGCCCGGCCTCTGACAGACTGCGCGAGCGCATACACACACGCAGCACCTCAATGAGTTGAGTCTTCTGGAACTGGTCAAGCTCATAGCGCATTTCCTCAGGGACAATGCGCAGCATGGGGTCCTCACACACCTCTTCGGCCCACTCATCATTCAGGCGGTCAAACTCCAGCTTCACCAAATCCACGGTGATGCCATCCTCGCCGGATTCAAGGGCCAGGCGACCCAGAGACCGGTGCAAATCCTCCAGGCTGTATTCCCAAGTGGACTGCCCGGACATCGCCAGTTCCAGGTATTTGCGCTTGGCGGGGCCCCGGAAGCGTAATGCAGCAGAGAATTCAACGAACTGTTGCGTGACCTCATCCTCAAAGAAGGCGGGGAAGTCCTCCATGCGCTCACCAATGGGTAGCAGGGTAAATTCCCATGCCGCAAGACGCTCAGCCAGCGGCAAGTGAAACCGGAAGTGTTGGGTGAGGTCATTGAGGGTGATCCGCGATGTGGCGATCAACTGGAATTCACAAGGCAGCCCCGGCATCTCTCGCGCCATGGCGCCAAATTGGAGGGTTTCCTCCAGAGTGATCTGATCCTCGATGGGTAGACATTCAACGTTGCGCAACAACAGCACGCCGGAGGTACCCGCGCCCGGAGTAAGCGTTACTCCAGGTGGCAAGTCAGGTCCAGCCAGAGCAGTGAACTGACGCAGGATCGCGGAGATGGCATTGGGCGGCGTTTGCGAGCAATCCGCTTCCACCAAGGGCCCGTCCAGCAGGCTGCGCTCGCGCTTGGCGTGATAGAAGCGGCGGGCGAGTGTAGACTTCCCTGCCCCGCGCTTCCCCGTAAACAGCAGCGCCAGATTGCGGCGGCCCAGGATAAATGCCAGCCGCCGGATTACTCCATTGAACTGGGGGTTACGACAATCGATACCGCCACGGAGCGAGCGTTCAATCGATGTATTCAGGGTGCTTTCGCCCACCACCCGGTCAACGGCCGCGCCGGGGCGCACGTCGATGATCTCGTAGCTGCCTAGAATGTCATCCGTTGAGCCGGGCATGCGCGACTGAATGAGTCGCGCCGGGGCCACGCCGTGGCTGGCCAGGAAAATCAGTGAGAGCTGGGAGGGGATGGCGAGGTTGCTTACGTGAAGGAAGTAATCCTCCGCCTCCACGATGAAGCGGTAGCTGGTAACGAAATCGCCCAGCGTCTTCAAGGAGGAACTGAAGTCGCCCAGAGCGCCATTGGACAATTCCCAGGTACGGACCTCCGTTTCCGGCGACGCCGTGAGGAGGTCTTCCACAATGTCACCCACCACGCCGGCGTCCCGTTGCTCGTGGATGAGCTCATAACGGTGGATAGAGAAATCGTGATGCTGCGAAACAGAGATGGCGGGCCGCCAAACGCCCCAACGATCCTGCTTGCGCGAAACGTCCTGATTGGAGTCCAGTAGACCCAGAACGACCTTACGCTTCATATCTCGAATTTCACCTTACGGCATCCGATGCGTCAGATCAATAGCTATTCGTATAAAAGCTGGTAAAATTCGCCTTCCGATTCTGCCGGCGGGGCAATCACTGTGGATTTCCACGGAATCAGCAGGGCCAAGAGACAGGGATTGTGGGTTAGTCTCCGGCACCTTTCGTGACAAGCAGGAGCTGCAACGCGGGCGACTTGTACGTGCCCAGTCGAATCTGGATCGGCTGTAGCCCATCTGGAAGCGACAGCCCGTCGAGGCGCAGGTTGATCTGATCAAGGCCTGCGAACTGCCCCTGTGGACCGGCAAAGGCCGGCTCTACTGGAACACCTCCCACCAGGGCGACGGGTTGGTTGCTGCCCGGTGCGTCACGCCACCCCGTGCCGTAAAGAGAGACGTACACCTGAACGTCTGGGTTGGTGAGTTGGATGGGCTGCGGCGAAATCAGGGCTCCTGCATCCGATTGGCGAGCAACCGACAGCCACTCGCGGCGTCTATTGCCATCCGGATAGACGTAGAGAATCTCTCCCGCGGGAGGACCTTCACCGGAGGCTGTGGCTGCAAAGAGGGCCGGCGCATGCTCGTCAATCATCAGCCAGTCGCGATGGGTAATTTCCCCATCGCGGATGACCAGGAGGCTAGCGACGCCGGGGGCAATGTCCACGGGCAGCACGATGTTGGCCTGCAGCGGAGACACCAGAATCAGAGAGGCATCGCTAGTAAGTCCACGAGAATCCCGCACCTGTACCCGGACACCCTCCAGGCTGAGAGGAAGCGGGACGCCGCTGGCGCTGGCAAGCGTCGAAGTCAGGTTGAGGCCAAATAGCGATACCAGAGCGCCCGGGGCGCTGACGCGCCGCACGTAGCTGGCTGCCGAAGTGGCCACAATCCGGCCCTCGCGGAGATTGGGACGGAACTGGGCGCGCAGAAACTCTCCCAGCAGATTGGCAGTCGTGATGCCGGCGGAGGCAACCGGAGTCAATGACCGCGCTACGCGCACGGCAGCCCCAGGCCAGCAGGCATAGGCGTCTTGAAACCGGAATCCGTTGAGCGTGATTGGTTGCCAATCCCTCCACTGAGAGCAGCGATTCCTGCTGCTCCAGAATGCGGGAAAGTCCTCAGGTGCGATATTGGCATTTGGCGCATCCTGGAGAGGATCAAGAAAAAATGCCGGAAGCTCCGCATGAGGCTGGCAACCACCAAGGACAGCGAGAGCATCATCGACGGGCTGGATGACGGCAAGGGCGGCAAACTGCGGGGCATCGAGGCAGGCAATGCGAGCGGCCCGGTTAGCGGCGTCGCCAAAGCCGGTAAGGAAAATGCGCTCCACGTCGATGGATCGAGATGCGGCAATGGCCGCGATCATGGTGCGCAGCACAGGGGAATCGGCGTCCGGGATACCGGAAAGCTCTGGCAGGGCGAGGATCCACTGCTCGCGGTGAGCAAGAGCGAGCAGTCCGTTAGCGCGCGCAAATGCACTGGGATCCTGGCCTTGGGGCGGCAACGCCAGCAGCAGAGGGCAGAGTGATTCCGGCCGCGCACACAGAGGCGGAAGGGCTTCCCACCAGGCAACGAAGCCGACTTCGGAGTCATCCACCATTCGGCGCGCGGGTGGTACGTTGCTTGGCGCCGAAGGCAGCGGAAAGGTGTCCGCAAGGAAGTCCTGTACCTGGTAGTAAAAAGGCGGGAATGCGCTCCGGGTGTCACGCAGGAAAGCAAGGAACAGTAGATCGCGGCGGGCATCCCAGTAGGGGCTAACGCCAAAGCTACCCTGGCTGCTGTTGGCATCGGGCTGCGCGTCCGCCATTCCCTCAAGCCAGTTGCCCAGGCCATAGCGATTCAGCGGTGCACCGGCACGAAAAGACGCATGAGCATCATAGAGGGTCCCTCGAATCGAAACTCCCGCGGTCTGGTCGGCAAGCATTAACTCCACTGCTTGCCGGGAAAGAATCCGCGTGCCATCGTGGACGCCGCGGTTACGGATCATCTGGAGAAAGCGCAGATAATCGTCCGCCGTGGACATTGCGCCCGCAGACACCTGGGGATTGGGCTGGACATCCGGATTCGGGTAGGCGGTGCTGGTCATACCCAGTGGCGTGGATAGCCGTTCCGCAAACAGTAGGCTCCACGGTTTGCCTGAGGCAGTTTCGGCAACCAACGCCGCGATGTGCAGGGACGCATCCGTGTAGAAGAAGGCTTCGCCTGGCGGGTAGAGCAGTGGCCGCTCAGCGATGCGCTCCGCACAGGCATCTAGAGAGGTGGCCGCATCAAATACGCAAGGCAGGTCGCCCCCAAGCCCGGCTGTGTGGCTAAGCAACTGGCGCAAGGTAATGGCAGCTTTGGCTCCACGGAAAGAGGGCAGATAGAGGCTGACCGGGTCATCCAGCCCAAGCGTGCCGTCATCCATTAACGTGAGGATCGTTGCCGCGCTAAGCCACTTGCTGGCCGAGGCGATGGGGATCCGTTCTGGATTCTTAAAGGCCTCCGTACGCCGGCGGTAGACCTCCTGTCCCTGGTGCAGGACCACAAACTCGACATCCGCCTGGGTAGTGATGGACGCCTGAAACAGAATGTCATCGAGGGCAGCCCAGGACGATGCTTGCTGGGCAACCAGAGGGAGCAAAGGGAGGGCCAGAACCGCAGCCAGCAGCGACCACCAACACGGCCGCGCGGCACTAACCCGCAGTGCAAACTCCAGGGGCAGACGCTCGCGCGCGACCCCCTGGGCGTCTCGCTTCCACATTACCGCCGGTTCTCCTAGGCACCCTTTCGCGTGAGGGGCCGGGCCTTCTTGCCTGTGCTGAAGGTGGCCTCCGCCAGGGAGCCTTCGATGATCTCGCTCTGCTCCTGCAGGTGGCGCTTGTAGGAACCGGTGGCAGGGCTTGCACTTGGCTTCCGGCCCACGTAGTACACTTGACGTCCACTGTCGGCTAGCATCGGATCAAGCCGTTCCTGAACAAAGCGCCAGGCGCCCATATTACGCGGTTCTTCCTGCACCCACACCACCTCGGCATTCAGCGGGTAACGGTGGATGATGTCGCGCAGTTGTGCTTCGGGGTAAGGATGGATCTGCTCCAGCCGCACAATGGCAACATTGTCGAGGCCCAGTTCCTTGCGGCGGGCCGTTAACTCATAGTAGATCTTGCCACTGCAGATGAGAATGCGTCGGATCTTGTCCGCAGCCAGGGGCTCTACCTCGCCAATGGTCTCGCGGAAGGACCCTCCAGTGAACTCCTCTACTGTGGAGACCGCCTGCGGATGGCGCAGCAGGCTCTTTGGCGTGAAGATCACGAGTGGGCGATTCATGCCGCCACCCTGGCGTCCGCCATACATCTGGCGGCGCAACACGTGGAAATACTGGGCTGGCGTACTGCAGTTCACCACCTGCATATTGTCCTCGGCGCAAAGGATGAGGAAGCGTTCAATGCGAGCACTGGAGTGCTCTGGGCCCTGGCCCTCATAGCCATGCGGCAGCAGCATCACCAGGCCACTAGGCTGGCCCCACTTCTGCATGCTGCAGGAGATGAACTGGTCAATCATGATTTGGGCGCCATTGAAAAAGTCGCCGAACTGCGCTTCCCACAGCGTCAGCGTGAGAGGGTCACCAATCGAATAGCCGAACTCAAAGCCCAGAACGGCATATTCGCTCAGTGAGCTGTCAAAGACGTGGAAGGGTGCCTGGTCCTCAGCGAGATGCTGCAGGGGAATGTACTCGTGGTTGGTTTCCGCATCCACCAGAATCAGGTGGCGCTGGCTGAACGTGCCACGCCCGCTATCCTGGCCACTCAGCCTTACCGGGGAACCTTCCAGCACAAGTGAGCCGAAAGCAAGGGCTTCTCCGGTGGCCCAGTCAATGGCGAAGCCGGGCTGGAAGATCTCCTCGCGGCGGAACACGAACTTGCGGAGTTTGGGGTGGAGATTGAAATCAGACGGTAGCCGCGTGAGCCCCTGCACCACGGTCTCGATGACATCCCGCCCGATGGCCGTGCGTGGCGCGTCGTGTAGCGTGTCCTCCACGGCTGCAAGACTGTCGGCGGAAAGCGGCGTCACCTGCTTCTGTTGGGCGTTAAGGAAAGCTTCCTCCAGGCGCTGGTTCAGCCGCTTGCGGGTCTGCTCAACCTGCTCAGCGCTTAGCACGCCATCGCGCACAAGCAACCGCCCAAACAGCGTAGCAACGCCGGGATGTTCCTTGATCTTGCGATATAGGCTGGGCTGGGTGTAGCTGGGGTCGTCGCTCTCATTGTGGCCATGCTTGCGGAAGCAGAACATGTCGATCACGACATCTTTTTTGAACTCCTGCCGGTAAGCAAAGGCAATGTTGAGGGTACGGATAGCGGCGTCGGGGTCGTCGCCATTGACGTGGAAAATGGGGGCCTGCACCATCCGGGCGACATCCGTGCAGTAAGGGGTTGACCGGGATTCGTAGGGGTTGGTGGTGAAGCCAATCTGGTTGTTGATGATCAGATGCACCGTGCCGCCGGTGGTGTAGCCCGGAAGCTGGGAAAGGTTCAGCGTTTCCGCCACCACGCCCTGGCCTGCAAAGGCAGCGTCACCATGGATAAGCACGGGAATCACGCGCGAGCGTTCGGTGTCGCCAAGCCGGTCCTGCTTTGGCCGTACAATGCCTTCTACTACCGGGTCAACGGCTTCCAAGTGACTGGGATTGGGGGCGATGGAGACGACAATTTCGCGGCCGGACGCAGTCCTGCGCACACCCGAGGAGCCCAAGTGATACTTCACGTCTCCGGAGCCTTGCATGCTTTCCGGGTCAGGATCTCCCTCAAACGCGCTGAAGATCTTCTCCAGCGGCTTGCCCACGATGTTGGCAAGTGCGTTCAGCCGGCCGCGGTGGGCCATGCCGATCACCACCTCATGCACGCCTGTGCCAGCGGCAACATCCAGTAGGTGGCCCAGGATGCCCACTGCCGTTTCAGCCCCTTCTAACGAAAAGCGCTTCTGGCCCACAAAACGGTTATGAAGAAAGTGCTCAAACTCCTCGGCCTGGATCAACCGCTCCAGGGTACGCAAGCGCACATCCGGGGCGAGGGGAACATGGGCAGCGTCCGGCTCAATATGCTGCTGCAGCCACGCCTTTTGGTCAGGGTGCTGGATGTTCATGTACTCGCAGCCGATGCGGCCGCAATAGGCGCGGTTCAGCATGCCCAGGATTTCCCGCAGCGTGCGGAAGGTGGGCTGGTTTTCGCCCTCGCGTTGCCCCAACGTGCCGGTAAGGAACTGGCGGTCAAGATCCCAGATCGTGAGGCCGTAGGTGGCCGGGTCAAGCTCCGGGTGGGAGGCTGGCGCGTCGTTCAGCGGATCAAGATCCGCAATCAGGTGGCCGCGCACGCGGAAGGCGTTAATCAGTTGCAGGACGGCGGCCTGCTTCACGATGTCGCTTTCGCGGCTCATGCTCCCACCGGTAACCGGGCTGGCCTGCCGGTCGCGTGCCCACTGCACCGGCCGGGTAGGCACATTCAGATCAGCAAAAATCTGCTCGTAGAAGCCGTGCTCACCCTGCAGGAACTGGTGCACCAGGCCCAGGAACATCCCGCTCTCCGCGCCCTGAATGATGCGATGGTCGTAGGTGCAGGTCATCGTCATCACTTTGCTGAGGCCAAGCTGGGCGATCACCTCGGCGGAGGCGCCCTGCCACTCCGGCGGATACTCAATGGATCCCGTCGCGATGATGGCCCCTTGATGCAGCATCAGCCGGGGGATTGATCCGATGGTACCCACTGTGCCGGGGTTGGTGAGCGAGATGGTAGTACCGGCAAAATCATCCACCGTCAGCTTTCCCGTGCGGCTGCGCTTCACCATGTCGGCAAAGGCCCGCAGGTAGCCCTCAAAATTCATCGCGCCGGCATTCTTGAGGTTGGGCACAAGCAGGGAACGCTTGCCGTCCTTGCCTTCCACATCCACTGCGATACCCAGGTTGATTTGCGGCCGCACAATGCGGTTGGGAGTACCATCAATCACGGCATAGGCGTGGTTCAGCGAAGGCGTCTTCTTCAACGCCTGTACGATTGCCCACCCGATGAGATGGGTGTAGGAAACCTTTGATCGGCCATGGAGCGTTTGGTGCTGGTTGATGAAGTAGCGGTTCTCGTCAATCACCTTCACCGGTACGCTGCGCTGTGAGGTGGCTGTGGGTATGGACAGGCTCTGGTCCATATTGGCGGCAATCTTGCTGGCCACGCCGACGATGGGCTGTAGTTCTTCAATCGCCGTCGGCCTGTAGACGGGTCCCAAGGTGGCCGCCGGCGCTGGTGCGACTGCTCCGTTCGGGGCCGACGAACCAGAGGTATCCGCGCGGGATGCCCCCTGCGTGGCGCCGCCATTCGTGTGGCCCCCATTGCGCACCGGTACGGGCTTTCCAAAATCAACGCCACGGAAGACCTCACGCCAGGCGTCGTCAATGTTGGTTTGGCCGTGCTGGTATTCGTTGAACATCTCCTCCGCCAGCCAGCTATTGATGCTTGGTGGAGAATCGGGACCTTGGGGCGTAGAGGGGTCGTTTGCCATTGCGGGGGTTACCGTCCGGTTGAGTGTGCTTGTGTCCAGAGACGTGTGATTCTCTTCATGATAGCGTGTCTACGGGGGTGTCCAAAGCAGTGCTTCCCGTGCCGCTCCCGGGCGATACCCACCCAAGATTCCGTACCCTGGAGATACACCCTACATGGATGGATTCGCTGGAGGTATGGATGCGCGTTTTGCTGTTCTCCGATATCCACAACGATCTGGCAGCGCTGCGGGCGCTTGCCGCCCGGGAAGCTCATTGGTATGTCTGCGCCGGAGACCTGGTGAGTTGGGCCCGTGGCCTGGATGCCTGCGGGGAAATTCTGCGTCCACTGGGCCAGCGCCTGCTGGTGCTGCCGGGTAACCATGAGGACGAAGCGGGCATCGCGGCATTCTGCTCAAAGTTTGGCTTCCAATCCGTGCACCGCCGGCAGTTGGAGTTGGGCGGACGGCGCTTTGCGTTTCTGGGCTACTCGAACCCCACGCCTTTTGACACTCCGGGTGAGTATACTGAGGCCGAACTGGAGCGCCTACTCCAGCCCTTCCGCACCAGCGAGCCCGAAGTGATGGTGTGCCACTGCCCTCCACATGGGACGGCGCTCGACCGTATGCGAAACGGGCAGCACGCGGGCAGCACCGCAATCCGGCATTTCTTGGACGAGGTGCAGCCACGCTGGTTTTTCAGCGGACACATCCACGAAACCGAGGGGGTGACGGTGGACATCGGCGTAACCTGGGGCCACAATCCGGGCAAGCGCGGCTACCTGCTGGAATTCGACTAATCCAATTGGGCTCCACCACCATGGCCCAATCGAACGGCCGGCCGTGCCATACTGCGGATACCGGATCAATTGTTCAGGATTCGGGCGGCACTAAGGGAGACACGACACCACGATGAGAAGCGATTGGGTAGCAAAGCGCGAAGGCGATGCCGTGCGGACGCAGATGTTTTACGCCCGCCGGGGCGTGATTACCGAGGAAATGCAGTATGTCGCGCAGCGGGAAGGGCTTGATGCTGAGCTCGTGCGCAGCGAGGTAGCCCGCGGGCGCATGATCATTCCCGCCAACATCCGTCACACCAATCTGGAACCGATGTGTATTGGCGTTGCGTCCCGCTGCAAGATCAACGCCAACATCGGGAACTCGGCCACCACCTCCAACATTGACGAGGAGTTAGAGAAGCTCCGCTACTCAGTGAAATACTACGCCGACACCGTAATGGACCTCTCCACCGGTGGCGATATCCCTCGCATTCGCAAGGCAATCATTGAAAACTCGCCCGTCCCCATCGGCACCGTACCCATCTACGAGGGCCTTTCCCGAGTGCGCCGCATTGAGGACCTCACCGCCGAGATTATGCTGGAGGTGATTGAGGAACAGGCCCAGCAGGGCGTCGACTACATGACGATCCACTCCGGCGTGCTCATCCAGTATGTGCCGATGGCCGCCAAGCGCATCACGGGCATTGTCAGCCGCGGCGGCAGCATCCTGGCCGAATGGATGGTGAAGAACCACAAGCAGAACTTCCTCTATGAACGATTTGAGGACATCTGCAAGATCATGCGCAAGTACGACGTCAGCTTCTCGCTGGGCGACGGCTTGCGGCCTGGTAGCTTGGCCGATGCCTCTGACGAAGCCCAATTCGCTGAGCTGAAGACACTGGGCGAACTCACCAAGGTGGCCTGGGATTACGACGTGCAGGTGATGATCGAAGGGCCGGGTCACGTACCCATGGATCAGATCAAGCTGCAGGTGGATAAGGAAAACGAACTCTGCCACGAAGCGCCCTTTTACACGCTAGGTCCGCTGGTGACTGATATCGCTCCGGGCTACGACCACATCACGTCGGCCATTGGCGCGGCCATGATTGGCTGGTATGGCGCATCCATGCTGTGCTACGTCACGCCCAAGGAACACCTCGGCCTGCCGAACAAGGAAGACGTAAAGGCAGGGCTGATCGCCTACAAGATTGCCGCTCACGCAGCCGATGTGGCCCGCAAGCGCCCCGGAGCGCGCGACCGTGACGACGCCCTCAGCCGGGCGCGGTTCAACTTCGACTGGAAACAGCAGTTTGCCTTGTCGATTGACCCGGAAACCGCGGAGGCCATGCACGACGAAACATTGCCCGACGAAGCCTACAAAGATGCCCGCTTCTGCAGCATGTGCGGCCCCAAGTTCTGCTCAATGAATATCAGCGAAAAGGCCACGGTGATCGACGAAGAAACAGCGGCGCAGGTGGCCGACGCAGCCACTAAGCCCGGCGCCGCGCTGGTGCAGATCGGGTAAGGGAGGCCGATAGCCGCTTCCCTACCCGCCTTGACTGCGATTGCAGCATGTTCGCCGTATTCGCGAAGAGCAGACTAAGGGTGGTTGCGGCACCCCCTTGACCAAGTCAACCGAGAGGTCGCCACCCGACACACGCACTAGAATCAGGCCGGATGCTGTCAGCTAGAAATCACGCACAGCAAAGCGCAGGTAGTTCGCCTCGACCGCTGGATTCATGCGAGTTTCACTGAATGTGCCACTCCCTCATTCACTAGCAAGAAGGGGTAACACAGGAAGGCGTTCCCATCACCGATTCCGGCTGGCCGCCGGCTGCCCCGCAACTTCAGCTTCCCTGGCAGCCTTCAGGTATTCCTTCACGTAGTTCTGCAGACGTAATGGCACTTCGTCGCGGGTCATCTCGCCGCCCGTGTCGCGGTGCGTGGCGCGGACGTCGCGCAGCGTGGTGGTGAGGGATTGCTCCTTCTGCGCTTGCACCTCAATCTTCATCTCGCCCTTCACCTGCTCAGTACGCTGGCCCAGGATTTCCGCGATCTCCCCCATGGCTTCCATCTGGCGGGCCGCAACCAGATCTTTGGTTCCATCTTCGGCGCCAACGCTAGACGGAGCATCCGAAGCGGCTTCATTCGCCCCGGCGTTTTGCTTGCCCATCTCCTGCGCCTGCTGGCCGCCCAGCCCTTGCTGCGCGTTCTCGCTTGCCTGTGAATTCTCTGACTTCTGATTCCCTTCCCGATTGCTGGAATCGTCAGAGCCATCGCCCTGCTGCTGGCCCGAATTTTGCGCCTGCTGCTGGTTGCCCTGTTCGCCACGCTGCTCCATGGAATCGTTCTGCCGGTTGGCCAGCTTATCCATCATGCTGTTTACTGCCTGTTGAAACTTGTCCAGAAGGCTGTCCTTGTTCTTGGCCTGCTGGTTATCGCCTTCGCGCCGCTCACCATCTTTGCTTCCGCCCTGCTGGCGGCGCGGATCAGCCGACAACTCGTTGCGCATATCCAGCGTAGAATCCGTGGGCAGGTTGTCCGCCTGCTGGCCCTCACCCTGTTGCGAATCGCTCACATTGATGCCGGTAACGGGCGGCATGTCGTTGTAGGTACCGTCCAGCCGCTCACGGCCAGGGTCGTAAGGCGGGTTGTAGTCCTCCAGCGGCGAACGCTTCGCCTCCGGCTCCGGGCGGTAGCGCTCATCGTCGGAGAGTAACGGCGGTGCGGCACCCTCACCATCAATGAAGGGGATGTGCAGGGCGGCCAGTTGGTCGCGCAAGTCCAACTGATCGGTCTGGAAATAGCGGTAGGCAAACATTGCAAACGCGACTGCGCACACCAGCAAGGCCGTCAGATGCACGCGGCTGATGCTGAGGGGGAACGCATCGGCAACTTGCCGGGATTCCAATACTGCGCGGGCGTCGTGCTGCTGGCGCTCCAGCAGGGGGCGCAGGTGAGCAAGGCGAGCATCGCTGAGCACTTGCGTCTCCCGATAGTGGCAGGCCGTGGATAGGGTATCTGGCAGTTCCCACCTACGATCCAGTTCCTGCGCCGTGCGGTAAGGGTCAAGCCACTGGCCGCGCAAGCGGAAGTAGAGCCAAAGCAAACCCACAGCACTGAGGAGCGCTGCAGCAATCAGCGAAAGAACCTGCGCACCCGTCAGCAACAAAACGCACACGAGGGCAGCCACTATCGATAGGGCGGCCCCCGTCTCCTGGATCAGAAGTCCGAAAAAACGGCGTCTGCGAGCTTGAAGCAGCGTTTCATGAAGCGGGCTTAGCGTGGGCAATCTGTATACCGTCCAATCAGGCTTTGCCTTCATTGTATCGCCTCCCTTTGCTGGCCATGGGACTGGCATCGGATCGTCCAGGGAATCCGCCTTCACCTACGCCACCGGCCTTGCCCGCCACGACCCGCGAAGCGATATAGTGAGAGCGCGAATTGTCTATTTCCGGCAAGGTTATCCGAATCATGCATATCCCCTACCTTCCCTTTCTCATTGGCTTACTGGTGCTAATGCTCACAACCGGCTGCTCCCAGAAGCCCGGCGAGTGGATGCCGCTTTTTGATGGCACAACGTTACATGGTTGGCGAGCGAATGAAGCTGCCGGGACCTTCGGCGTGGAAGACGGCGTCATCCTGGTGAGCGGTCCCCGGTCGCACCTTTTCTATGAAGGCCCGGTCCACGGGGCTGATTTCAAGAACTTTGAGTTCGAAGCCGAGGTGATGTCTGAGCCCGGCGCCAATTCCGGCGTTTTCTTCCACACCGCGTTTCAGGACGCCGGGTGGCCCGCGCAAGGCTTCGAAGTGCAGGTGAACAACTCGCACGTGGGCGAGGGAAACTACCGCGAGCGTAAGATGACAGGCTCCCTCTACGGCATTCGCAATCAGTACAAGGCGCTGGTCAAGGATCGCGAGTGGTTTCGTTTGCGCATCCGCGTGGAAGACCGTCGCGTCCAGGTATGGGTAAACGATACGGTTACCGTAGACTACGTAGAGCCTGTCCCGCCCGTCGACCAGCCGGGGGATGCGGCGGGCCGCAAGATCGGCCACGGTACCTTCGCCTTGCAGGGGCACGACCCGGGGTCCACCGCCCGCTTTCGCAACCTGCGCGTGCGCACACTGCCGGCAACCCTAAAGACTCCGGACACCCTGTTGCCTGTAGCGGACGATACCTACCGAAAGCTGCTGGATCTAAACCGCGCCAATGTGCCCGTCGTGGACTTCCATACGCACCTGAAGGGGACACTTACATTGCAGCAGGCCCTGGAAAAGTCCAGAGCCGACGGCATCTACCTTGGCCTCGCCGTCAATGGCGGCAAAGGCTTCCCGATCGAAACCGATGAGGGCATCGAGGAGTTCCGCAAGCGCATGGAAGGCCAGCCACTCTTCATCGCAATGCAGGCCGAGGGTCGCGAATGGCTGCAGTTGTTCACCCCCGAAGCCGTCGCCAAGTTCGACTATGTGTTCACTGACTCCATGACCTGGACAGACAATAGCGGCAAGCGCATGCGCCTCTGGATGAAGGACGAGGTGGGCGAAATCAAAGACCCCGAAGCCTTCATGGACACGCTGGTTGAACGTACCGAAAGCATTCTGCGTCAAGAGCCCATTGACATCTATGTGAACCCCACCTTTCTGCCCGCCGTGATTGCCGGGGACTACGACAAGCTTTGGACCGATGACCGCATCCGAAGTGTGGTGACCGCTGCCAAAGAAGCACAGGTTGCCATTGAGATCAACAACCGCTACAGGATTCCCAGCGAACGCTTCCTTCGCGTCGCCAGGGACGAAGGCGTGCTGTTCACCTGCGGCACCAATAATGGCGGGGCTGAGGACTTGGGGCGGATGGAATACTGCCTGGAGATGGTGGAGAAACTCGGCCTGAAGTGGCAACACTTCTGGGTTCCGGGAATCTATGGTCAGAAGGCGGTGCTGCGCAAGCCCTGGCCAAAGCGCGTGGCGGATGCGCGGCTTGGCAGAATGGCGGATGCTGTGATAGCGTCCCGGATACCATGACTGCCCTGAACCGCCGTGAATTTCTGGAGAAAACCGCTTTCGCCGCTGCTTCCGCTCCGGTGGCCTCAGCTGTCCAGGCGCCCGCCGTCGTGAACGGAAGACCACGCTTTAACCTGCTCTTCCTAATGAGTGACCAGCACCAGAGGGCTGCGTCGGGCTGCTATGGCAATCGCGAAGTGCGGACGCCGCACATCGACGCACTAGCCGCGGGTAGTATGCAATTCACGGGAACCTACTGTCCGTCGCCCGTCTGCGTGCCATCGCGAGGTTCGCTGATAACCGGACTGTACGCGCACAAGCACGGTGCCAAGATTCTGCAGGACGCGCTGCCCGCGGATATCCCTACCATCGGCCACTACTTCGCTGAGCGTGGCTACTCCACCGGTGCCATCGGTAAAATGCACTTCGTCGATGAGTCGCGGAAACACGGCTTCCAACACCGTCTGAATGAGCAGCATTTCCGCAATCAGATGCCCCCCGATGCCAATCGTCGGGTGAGGGCGCTACTGGGGGATGCCGGCGGCATTGGTGGCGTCGGCTTAGACCTTGGACCTGAGTACTTCGACGATAACTGGTTCGCCGCCCAGGCTGTGGACTTCCTGCGCGCCCATCGTGAGAAGCCTTTCTGCCTCTGGGCCTCTTTTCTGCACCCGCATACACCCTTCCGTCCCATGAAGCGCTACTTTGACCTTTACCAGCCAGAGCGCTTAACCTTGCCCCGCCGGCCGGAAGACGACCTCGAAGGTGGTTTCGAAGGGCACTTGATTCGTGCCAGGGAACGCGGCTGGTATCAGCAGCCTGACGAGGAGGCGCGCCGCTCCATGGCGGGCTACTATGGAAACATCAGCCAGATGGACGCCAATCTTGGCACCGTCTATGATGCCCTGCGTGAACTGGGCCTGCACAGGAACACGGTGGTGGTGTACACGTCTGACCATGGCGAAATGGCCAGCGCCCATCGAAGCTACACCAAGCACAACATGTTTGAAGAGTCCGTGGCCGTGCCGCTACTCATCTCAGTTCCTGAAGGACCTCGCGGCGTCCGGCATGAGTTCATTGAACAGATTGATCTCTTCCCTACCTTGGCCGAACTTTGCGGGCTGGATACCGTGAAGGGCCTGCACGGACGCAGTTTCACCAACCTGATGGATGGCCGCGCCTACACCAAGCGAGAGTTCGCCTACAGCGAGTACTGGTTCTGCCGCACCGTGTTCACGCGCGATGACCGCTACGTAGGTAAGCCCCCCTTGCTCATGGTGCGAACGGACAAGTACAAACTGAACTATCTGTCCTGGGCTCGCTGCGAACTCTACGACGTTCAGCAGGACCCCGGCGAGTTCACCAACC
Source organism: Bryobacteraceae bacterium (assembly GCA_036821995.1). Taxonomy (GTDB): domain Bacteria; phylum Acidobacteriota; class Terriglobia; order Bryobacterales; family Bryobacteraceae; genus JACTMJ01. The sequence goes on along the minus strand of DAISIM010000005.1, from coordinate 64,085 downwards.
GCATCGATGACCCCTCACTGCAGGACATCCGCAAAGAACTCACCCGCATTGCCGAACGCCAACTGGCGCTTGCTTAGCTGGAATCCAAAGGAGGCCGTTCCCTGGCCTCCAGCGCTAGAAGGAATACCGCGCCTTGGCCGCCAGGAAGAGGACGCCCGCAAGAAATCCGAGGGTAGCCTCGTACTCCCGGTTGTGAAGGTACTGCTGGAACGAGAAGCGCGTCGAGGCTGGATAGGGCCGGCAATAGGGCAAGAACAGGGGCACGTGCGAGGCGTACTTCGGGAAGTCAGCAAACAGGTTGTGCAGGTGCTGTTCCTCCAACATCACGGCGGGCAAGTAGATCAACAGAAAGACACCGCCGAACAGAAGCGCCAGCCAGGGCTGAGCCGTCGCGGCGGCAAGACCCAGCGCAACAATCAGGGTTCCCAGATACAGCGGATTACGAACGAAACGATACGGCCCGCTGGTGGTGAGGGTGGCGTTCTTGCGCAGGTGCCCAGCAGCCCAGGCCCTTAGCAACAAGCCCGGCAAGGCAAGCAGCGAACCCATCCATACGCTCTGCCCAGTGGGTTGAGAAAACCATGCAAAGGCAGCGACCAGAAGAAAACCGGTTGGCACGCGGAGCCTGGCGACAAGGTCAGCGTAGGGCTTCGGAAAATGCGTGGATACGGGTTTGGGCATGAGGGCTAGTTGATCCCGGATGAATTGGACGCGGCAACCTGGATGGCATTCAACAGCGCATCCAGGACAAATTGAGGTTTTGTCTCGCGCATCTCTTTCAGCATCTCATTGCCTCGCTTGTAGGAGGTGACGACGCTAGCGGGACGCAGAACCGCAATGGGTCCACCATCCAACAGAAGTGGACCGTTTCGGGTGGGGTCAGTGGGTCCAAACAGCGCAACGCCCGGCCGGCCCAATGCGGCGGCAAGGTGCAAGGGTCCGCTATCCAGGCCCACAACCGCGGTGGCGCGGCGGGTAGCGTGGATCAGCCCCGCGATATTGGAACAGTGAACATGAACGCCGGGTAGCGATGCGAGGCGCTGGCGGTCGCGCTCAGCCACATTCAGCACCAGCGTCAGCCCATGGGGCTGCAACAACCCGGCAAGTTCGCCGTAGAACTCCAGTGGCCATTGCTTGCTTGCCCAACCGGCAAACGGGGCAGCAAGCACGAAGGGCGAAGCGGGTAGTTCGCCATCCTCAGTCCCGGCGGGAAGCCAGCATGGCGCGGGTGCCGCTGTTGACCCCAGTGCCTTCACAACGTCCAGATGCCTGTGCACAATGTGGACGGACTGCGAGGTGATCCCTGCGTGATAGAAGGCGGCGGCAAGCGGCTCACGCGCTGATGCGCGGGAATAACCAACGCGATGGCGGGCACCGCTTAGCACTGCCAGCAACGCACTTTGCAGCAGTCCCTGCAGGTCAAGGGCGACGTCATATTCCTGCGCGCGCAACTCTCCCGCCAGGCTTCGCAACGACGCCCACGACCGGCGCTGGTAGGGCAGCAGGCGTTGCAGCATCGGATGCCCCTCCAGGAGGGGAGTCCATTGCGGCTTTATTAGCCAGTGAATGCGCACGCGCGGAAAACTGCGGGCCAGCGCTTCCACGGCGGGCAGCGCATGAAGGATGTCACCCATCGCGCCCAGACGCAATACCAGCAGGCGTTCGTTTCCCTTCAGTTCGCTCATCAGCTATTCCGGGGAGGCAAGCTTCTGCTTGGCGTGGATATGGATGATCAGCGCCTGGCGGGCTGCCACATCCTGCTGCCGGTCATCGTGTACCTCGGCCTTACCCGCTGCCATCCCCAGCAGGCTGGGGTCCTGTTCGAACGCGGTCACGCAATCCACCGCGGCCAGGGACGCCACCAGTTCGCAGCGGGCGCGGATGGGAAGCAATGGATCCTTTCCAGGGATGACAGCAACCACCTGCCACGCATCCGCAGTGCGCCGGGCTGCCAGCCGTTCCGCATGCTGTCCCAACACGGGGTCGTACTCTCCCAGCGAAATCACGAGGCGCTTGCCATCGGCCTTCGCCTCCATGGCGGCGCGGAAGGCGCCATCGAAGTCAAGGATTTTATTTCTGGTGTCCACAGCACTCTTCCATAAACTCCCGGGCACGGCGAGGCCCAAGGCCGAGAGTTCTCCCAAGCAAAAAGAAGGCCCATTGCTCTCCGGTCCGGAGGAACCTCAGGGCAGGATCGTCCACACGCAGCAGCGGCAGAACCGGCTGCAGACTGGAGGCGGCGGCCTCCTCCATCCACGGTAGCAAGAGCGCCTGGATCACGTCGGCATGGGCACCCAGAAGCACCACCAGATCATAGGCCGGCCAGCGGGCAAATGCCTCCTGCTGCAAAACCGGCAGAGAGTCAACGAACAGGACTTCCTCAAGCATCAGGCCGCTTAGTTTCCTTCTGGCCGCGTCGGATGCCATGCCAAGCAAGCTCACCCGGACACCCAGTTCGCAAAGGCCGGCCCATTGCTTCAGGCTGGTGGAGAATTCGCCCACAACCAGCACACGGTAGCGGCCGAACTCCACCGCCTGGGGAGCGCCGGAGCTTTCCAATGGCGGGTTCATACCAACGGCACCAGTTCTCTTGCCGCGGCAGCCACGCGCTGGGGGCTCACCCTGGTCATGCAGCGATGGTCAATGGGGCAATCCTTCAGCATACAGGGGCTGCATTCCACAGGCTCGCGGATGACGCGCGTATGGTCACCCAGCGGGCCGGTCTCTTCATCAATGGTAGGCCCGAAGATGGCCACTGTGGGCAGCCCCGCGGCCGCGGCAATGTGCATCCCCCCAGAATCGTTTGTAATCAGCAGCCGGCACGTGGCGATGGCGCAGATGAAATCAGCCAGTCTGGTGGTGCCCGCAAGGTTGTGCGCTTCAACATCCCTTGCAGCGATTCCCGCGGCGATCTCCGCGCAAAGCTCGCGTTCCTGGGGCGTGCCGAAGAGGGCGACGGGGGCCTGATGCTCCCGTGCAGCCAGGCAGGCGGCTTCCACGAACGCGTTCGGTGGCCACTGTTTCGCGCGGCTGTTTGCCGCTCCGGGATTCACGGCAATGGGCACCCTCATTACCCCGGCGGCAGCCAGAACGTCCCGTCCGCGCGATAGGGACGCATCGCTCAGCCGCAACCGCGGCATAGCCTTCGGTGGCAACGCGGGCAGAATGCCCAGGCGCCGCAGTAGCTCCAGGTAGTAGAACACCTCATGCCGCGGGATATCGTCCTTTGCGGGAAGCGCGACTGCGCGGGTCAGCAGCAAGCGCCGGCCATCTCTGGCATAGCCGCAACATTCGCGCACACCAGCCAGGCGCATCGTCAGTGCGGACTCAAACGAATTGGGAAACACGATACCCTGGCGAAAACGCCTCGAACGAAGGCGGCGTGCCTCCTTGATCAGCGTCATCCATCCGCCCGCCGTCCTGGCAGCAGACAGCGGAATCACCTCGTCACAGAGTCCACTCAGGCGATAGATATCCGCTACGCCGGGACGCACCAGCACCGCAAGGTGCTCACCCTCTGTCCGCACCCGGATTGCCTCCAGGGCAGGCAGACTCATCACCGCGTCGCCCAGCCAGTTCGGTGCCCGTACTAACACACCAGAGTAGCCACTGGAAGGCACGCCAATAGGGCTACTCATGGGAATTCTTGGGCTGGGCAGAAGGCAGCCCCCAGCCTTTGGGTACGTTGGGGGAAGGCTTAGCCTCCTCCGCTTTGGGGGCAGTAGCCGGCGCTGTGCCCCAACCACGAGGACCTTCCCCGGAGGGTCTGGACGACCCTGGTTGATCGCCACCCGGAGCCGGATCCCAGCCAGACACGCCTTCTTGTGCCTGACCGCTCGCTGGTCGCTGGTTAACGGGCGCGGATGCTGAGCCACCCCAGCCATCCACCGGCTGTCCCAGATCGCGGAAACCGTCGTCCGTCTTCCCCGCCGCAGCCGGGACCGGTTGCGCCTGCGGCATGGTGCCAGAGGGCTGTTGGACCTGCGGAACCTGCACGCTAAGTGCAGGCAGCGGCTCAGCCGCGGGGCGGCTCATCGAAGGTGCCCAGGGAACCGTCTGGCTGACAGCGGTAGTTGAGGCCGCCGATACATTCTTGGGAGCGCCAATGCCCAGATACGGGTTAAATACGTAATCCAATGCGTAGGGCATTTCAGCGGGGAAACGGAGATTTCTGGTAAAGGCATAGGCTGGGTCAAGGCCCCACTGCCCGCGCGCCAGGATACCGGCCTGCAGCGTTCGCCCGTCATGCCAGCCCCAGAATGGCTTGGCCTTGTTAGCGGATTGCTTCACGCCCAGAAACGCCCCGCCCAGCGGAGAGATTGCTGGTAGGGGCCGATCCCCAAAGGGCTGGTAACTGAAGTAGTCAGCAAAGGTTCTCTCTGCCTGGTTCGCATTGTCGCTGCGCAGCCACCAGTGTTCGTAAATGGGCAGCAGGGCGTAGCCTACGTTGGTCGCACCCGCGTGGAAGGGGCGTTCCGCCACACCTTTGTACTTGTAGGTGATGCCGGTGGTGCCGGGCAGCCAGTCCATCACCTGATGCTCAAACTGTGAGTAGGTGCGGTCCGCGATGCCCAACACGCCGTGACCTCCCGCTTCAATGAACACCATCGGGTGCGACCCTTCATGAAGCACCAGTGGGGCTTTCACCTCGTGTGCCCCATTGGTAATCCGCTCGTCATTGGCATACGTGAACAGAATGTCGTGCGCCAGCGTCTGCATCACCTCAGGCATGCCGAAACGGCTACCATCCTTACGCACGGCAAGTATCAGGCCCTCATTGTCGTTTTCATGGCAAGTGCCGCCAATACAAACATCAGAGTAGTCCCGGGCATGAAAGAAGTTGTAGTGCAAAAACCAGTGGGTGCTGGTCTCCATCACCCCGTAGTACACGTATGCTTGCGAGGAGCCCTTGCCGAAGTTGTCCCAATTATTGTCCCCACGGAAATCGCCATCATAGTCGAATCGGGTAATGGCATCGGCAAGCGGATTGAACCAGGTCTCCTGCGCGATGAATGGGGCATAGTGCTCCACCAAAGCAAAGTAGGGGTCACGCGAAGGCGCTTCAGGTGGGAAATTTGTACCCTCGGCTTGGCGCATGCTGGGTGCGCTGGTATTCACAGGAACGCGAATGTCGCCTGCCACGCCGTCAATACTGGCCTGCACGAGGAAGCTTCCGGTTTCATAAGGCGCGGTGTAGACATAGCAACTCTTCAACGCAAATGGCTGCGCCGCGCTCAGCACCTCGCGCCAGCCGCCTCGCCGTTCGCGCACATAGTCGCCCATGCGAAAGTTAGGGCATTGATAGGCCTTTGAGATCCAGCCCCCATTCTTGTCGCCTAGCGCCATGAAGGCGCCATCAGCCGCCAGGCGGCCAGTAATCTCCTGTCCACTGCTTGTGCGGATACGGCCGAACACCTGCACCTCAATGATTGCCTCTTCCAGCGGCCGCACCGCTCCACCCGACGGCTCCAAGACTCGAAGGCGAACCTCTTCAATGAAGGTCTGCGCGAGGGTGGGCAGGCCGGTCAACAGCAGCAGTAAGAACAGTTCCAGATGGCGGCGACGTGCGAACGAGGGGAATTCCGTCACCATTTGGCCCACGTGCGGAGAGGTAGACTGTCGCTTCATACAAGTACCCAGAACGCGGGACGTGCTCACTTTCGCTAGTCCGGCTCGCGAACACAGCAAGGGAAACCTATCGTCAGGTTAACAGACTGCTGCCGCCCGGGATGATCAACGCAATTCCGTGATCCCGCTTGGCGCACCAGCAGCCCAATGCCGCACATGCTGTTGCAGAATCCATTGCACCCGGTTCATCCGGACGCCGCAGCCATCTCAGCCCGCCCCGTGGCTGCACCCAAACCGGGCTTGCCTGCATCTGCCACGATATACTGAAGATACTTATTTGTTCTCGGAAAGGGTAGTTCACCGCTTGCAGGAATCCAGTATTTTGTGGCTTCGCGTGGCGGCACTACTCTACCTTCCGGGCCTGCTTGTCGCGCTGTTTTCCTTCCTGCGCGGAAACACCAGCAACGTCCGCTCAAGCAGCAGCCGTGGCGCGCTGGTTGCCTTCCTGATGGGGGCCACAGTCCATCTGGTAGCCGTGGTGGAGGAAGCCATGGAAGTAGGCCAGTTCCCCGCCCACAACTTTTTTGAAGCCATCACGCTGCTGGGACTGCTGCTGGCCATCACCCTGCTGGTTTGCCAGGTGCTTTATCGCTTTGACGGCTTGGCCATTCTTCTAATGCCACTCGTCTTCCTCATGACGTTAACGGGCAGCGTAGCGGGCACGAACCCCGCCTGGCAGCTTGGCTCTGGTCGCGATGCCTGGCTCATCACCCACGTCGTGTTTGTGATGGTAGGCTATGCCGGACTGCTCGTGACTGCATCGGCTTCCCTGTTCTACCTTTGGCGTGAACGCCAGCTAAAGGACAAGCATCTCCCCGGTGCCGGAGACATTGTTCCGCCACTGATGACCCTGGATGCCATCGTCGCCAAGGCTGGTGGATGGGGCTTTGCCTTCCTCACTGCCGGACTGGTGATGGGCATCATCTGGGCATCCAACGAAAGCGGAATCCGTTGGATTCGCGAGCAGCGCATCCTGGTGGCCATCGGCACCTGGCTGATTTACTTCGCCCTTGTATATCTGCGGGCCGCCTCAGGATGGCGTGGCCGCAAGGCAGCATACCTGGCGCTGGCTGCCCTGGGCGGCTGCGTGGTCACGTGGGTCACCCATTCCGGAGTGGCATCGGTGCTGAAGCAATGACCCAATGGCCCATCAATGTCTGGACCGTCGGCCTCAGCCACCGGACCGCACCGGTGGAGATCCGTGAAACCCTCGCCCTGGATTCCCATGCGCTACCTGAGGTATGCAGCCAACTCTACGCCTCTGAGGGTGTGGAAGAATGCCTTGTGCTTTCCACTTGTAACCGCGTAGAGGCAATCGCCGTGCTGCGTGATGGCTCCGATGGCGCTCACGCGCTACAGGAGTTCTGGTGCCGCATTGCCAAGGGCGCTGCACCGCCAGCTCCGGAACACTTCTATTCCCTTCATGGCCGGGACAGTGTGCGGCATCTCTACCGCGTTGCGGCTAGCCTTGACTCCATGGTGCTGGGTGAGCCGCAAATCCTTGGCCAGTTGAAGACCGCCTACTCATTCGCCAAACAGCGCGGCGCCTTGCACGGCCCTTTGGAGATGCTGGTTACCCGTAGTTTCCAAGTGGCCAAGCGGGTGCGCACAGAAACCGGAATCGGCGAAAACGCGGTCAGCGTCAGCTTCGCCGCGGTAGAGCTGGCCAAGCGCATCTTCGGTAACCTCAAGGGCAAGCGCGTGCTGATTCTTGGTGCCGGCAAGATGTCCGAACTCGCCGCCCGCCATCTACGCCAATCAGGAGCGGAACACATTTACGTCACCAACCGCACGCATCACAAAGCGGTTGAAATCGCATCCGTATTCCATGGGGAGAGCTTCGCCTACGAGGACCTTGTCCGTCGCTTGCCCGAAATGGATATCGTCATCGCCTCCAGCGCGGCCCCCCACTACGTCATCACCCGCTCCATGATGCGGACCGTCATGGATGCCCGGAAACACCGTCCCACGTTCCTCATCGACATCTCGGTCCCGCGGAACATCGAACCGGACGTGCATGCGCTTGATCAAGTCTTCCTCTACGATATCGACGACCTCCAGAAAGTAGTGGACGACAACCTGAAGGAGCGTGCCGCGAAGGCTGACCGCGCCGAGGATATCGTCCTTGAGGAGTTGGAGAAGGCCCTCTTACGGCTGCGCGCCCGCGGCGTAACGCCGGTGATTGTCAAGCTGCAGGAGGAGTTAGAGCGGATACGTCGCGAGGAAGTGGAAAAGCTGCGAAGGAAGCTGGGGCCAGTTAGTCCCGATCAGGCTGAAGTCATCGAGACGTTCACCCGCGGGCTGATGGCCAAAATCGCCCATGGCCCCATCGCTGAGATTCGCCGCACCGCTGCCGACCCTGATGGCGCAGCCCTTTTGGAATCCATCCGGCGCGCCTTCCGGTTGGATGAGCCTGCCTTCCTTGAAGGGCCAGAGGCACAGGACTGCTTGATGCCGTCCACGGACGAAGCTCAACCCGCGGCCAGTCCTCCAGAGCAGGTGAAGCGATAGCCATGGATGCTCCATTACGCATCGGTTCGCGCGGGTCAAAGCTTGCTCTCTGGCAGGCGAAGTGGGTTCAGGCTCAATTGGCTGGCGCCGGGCACCCGGCTGAGATCGTCATCATCAAGACGACGGGCGACAAGATCCTGGATGTGCCCCTTGCACGCATCGGCGGCAAGGGCCTGTTCACCAAGGAGATTGAAGAGGCGCTACTGGATGGCCGGGTTGACCTTGCCGTGCACAGCCTGAAAGATTTGCCCACCACGCTTCCCGAAGGCCTGACGATTGCTGCTATGCCTCAGCGCGAGGACCCCCGCGACGTCCTTGTAGGCGGCACATTGGCATCCCTTCCCAATGGCGCCAGAGTGGGCACGGGCAGCCTAAGGCGCGCCGCCCAACTGCGTGCGCTGCGTCCAGGACTGCAAGTGGCCGACATCCGCGGGAACGTGGATACCCGCCTTCGCAAACACAAAGAGGGGCAGTACGATGCGCTGGTAATGGCCAGTGCCGGCCTCACTCGCCTGGGGTTGCAGCAGGAGATCGCTGAGTATCTTGATCCCCTTCGTTTCCTTCCTGCCGTTGCCCAGGGCGCCCTCGCTATTGAGACCCGGGCTGACGGCGGCCACGCCTGGACCGTGGCAAGTACACTCCACGACGCCATTGCCGCCGCCACCGTGGAGGCTGAGCGCGCCTTGCTTGCGGGCCTTGGCGGCGGCTGTCAGGTTCCGCTTGGAGCCTACGCTACCCTCGAATCGGGAACCCTGCATCTGCACGCGGCGGTCGCCTCCGCCGATGGCCACCGCGTCGTGCGCATGCAGCTAACGGGAAGCCCCACGCAGGCCAAAGACCTCGGCATTGCCCTGGCAGAGATGCTGCTGGCTTCTGAGGCGGGCAATCTCATTGCCGCCGCCAATGCCTCCGGTCTGGAAGAAGCACCCCGATGAACCCCCCATTCACTCCGGCGCTGCCACTGGATGGCTTGCTGGTGCTGCTGTTGCGCGCGGATGGCCAGCAGCACAGCCTCGCGGAAGCCCTCGGATCATTGGGTGCCAAAGTGCTCCACCTGCCCGTAATTGAAATTCGCCCACCAGTTGATTCCGGGCCACTCGATGCCGCATTAGCAAGCCTGGGTACTTACCAATGGCTGGTCTTCACCAGCGCTAATGCAGTAGAGCAATTCGTAAAGCGGGCGCGTCGGCTTGCTGTCGACTGTCAATCGACAGCATTCACCCACATGCGCGTCTGCGCTATTGGCCCTGCCACGCGCGATGCGGCACTTGCCGCCGGACTCTCCGTCCACCTTGTTCCCGAAAACTCCGTTGCTGAGGGGCTGGTCCTTGCCTTCACATCGGAATCAATCAGCGGCATGCGCGTCCTGCTCCCTCGTGCAGCCACTGGCCGCGACATCGCTCCAGACTCCCTGCGCGCCATGGGCGCCACCGTGGACGTAGTGGAAACCTATCGCACTTGCCTTCCCGCGAACGCGGAAGCCCAACTCCAGGACCTTCTCCGTGACGGAACCTCAGTGGACTGGGTAATCTTCACCAGCGGTTCCACCGTGAAAAACTTCCTTGCCATCGGCGGAGCCGCTCTCTTGCCCAGAGTCAGAACCCTCAGCATTGGTCCCGCAACTTCCGAAGTGATGCGCAAGCACGGAATCCCGCCATCCCTGGAGGCGCTCAATCACTGCGCGGATGGTCTGGTGGATGCCCTGTTGTCCGCCACGGCCCAATACCGCCCGCATGCTAGCATGAAGAGTTCCAAGGCAGAGCTTGGCTCCGCCTAACCTTGGCCACCTCCATGAAACCTTGGATGAAGTTTGTGATTGCCGCATGGCTGCTGCCCGGGGGCGGCCATTTGTTGTTAGGCCGCCCTTGGCGGGGAATTTTCCTGCTGGTGAGTGTCGCCTCGCTCTACCTGTTTGGCTTGATGATGCGAGGCGCCATATTCCTGCCCAAGGCCGGAGACCTCATGACCACGCTCATCCACACCGGAGGATTCCTTTGTAACTTGCTGGCTGGCCTCCCCTATGTATTTGCCCTGGCCTTTGGATATGAGGGCAGTGACACCCCCGGGTTGGGGTTTGACTATGGCACCGTATTCCTGGCATCGGCCGGATTGTTGAATGTTCTTTGCATGGTGGATGTGTTTGAAATTGCCATTGGCAAGAAGAACTGACAGGAACCAGCACGATGCCCAAACTCGCCCTTTCCCACTTTGAAGCCGCTCTGCTGTTCGCGTTCTTTACCAGCGTTGTCCTGGGCATTGTCAGCCGCCAGACTGACCGCGACAGGCTGCGCTACGGCGCTAAGTGTTTCGCTTACTTTCTAGGAACCCTGCTGGCAGCGGGCTGGTTGATGTATCTTGGTCACGGGTAGCCACAATCGCTCGATAATGACCGGGCCCCGCTCCCTACAGCAGAAATCAGTTATGGCAGAAATCGGATCCAACACCGCCCAGGTTCTAGCGCAGTATCGTCGCTGGAAAGAGGATGGCGAGGCCTTGCGCGCCCGGGCGCAGGCACTTCTTGTAGAGCGATTCTCTACTCTCATCCGCGAGGCGCAGGAACTGCAGCACGACCTTTGGGAGGATTTCGGACAGGCCGTTAAGTTCCCCGCGAACCCGAAGTTCGTTCGCAAAGGCAAGGGACGTTCCTCGCCGCGAAAGAGCACTCCCACGCCGAAATCGCAGGTAGCGAAAGCGTTAAGTTCCCCCGCGCCGGCGATCCCTGCAAACGCCCCTGCCCGGCGGCCTGAACCGCCCGCCGCCTCACCCGTCACGGCCCGAAAAGCCCCCACCTCCGCCCCGTTGCGCGCCCCAAGCCAAACGCGGACGAAGTCCCCGTCCGCGGAGCCCGTCGATAGTGAAAAGAAGCGCCGCCAGCTTCGAAAACTAATCGAAAAGACTGAGGCTAAGCTGCTTCACCTGCGTCTGCTGGGGGATGCCGCGAAGATCCAAAATGCTGAGGACCGCCTCTACGAGTTGAATGATGACCTGCGCCTCCTGGATGAGGTGGTGTAAAGGCTAGCTTGACACTGCGCGAAGGCTAGCCTGATACAGAGGAGGGCGGCAAGACATGGACGACACTCCGCATCGGGCGAAAGTGATCGCCTTCCCGTGTGGCAAGGCGTCCCGTAACTCACCCGCCTCAACTTCGCCGCCAACGTCCAACGGCCTCCGTCCCGAGGCTGGAAATACCCCGCTACCACCCCGAGATCCGCTCACCCGCATGCTGGAGTCGCTACACCCTCGGGTACAGGCGGTATTGGTTCTGCGCGATGGCAAGTGGGGCTTCTATGAGCGCGAAAGCGCCACGGGCCGCAGCGTACTGGCCACCACCACACTGCCGGAGCTGCTGCAAATCCTGGACAAGAGCTCAACCAGCGCATCCGTGTCGATCCTCGCGCAGTCGCCCTCCGTGCTGCAAGCTCCCCGCCGCCCTCAGGATCACCCCACCATGCGCAACCAGCGCATCACGCTGTCGCCTTGGCCCCACTTTGACCTTGCCCTGTTGCTACGCGAAGGCATCCCCCGCTATGCGCTCTGCCTGCACCCCGGCACCAGCATCTACGTGGCGGAAGAGGCGCTGCCCATGGTGGCGGAATTCTTTGACACAACCACCGAACCTGTACGGTAACGCCACGCCTTGCCCTGCCCGCTAGTCGCAGATTTCCTGCACGCGCACATTGCGAAACCGCACGTAGCTGGTTAGGTCATGCAATTGTAGGCCGATGGGTCCCGTCAGTGGCCGCCGTGGGTCGCCTGGATGCTCCGCCACCACCTCGCCATTCACCTTCACGCGGATGCGGTCCTTACGGCTCTCAATCTCCAGCGTGTTCCATTCCAGCCGCTTCTGCGCGTCCTTAAGGGCGGGCGTCATGCCATAGATGCTGCCTGTCACCCATTTGTCCGGCCAGTCGCTGTTGATCTGGATCTCATAGGCCGTCTTCGATGGCGTGCAAGTGAAGTCCGGTGGAATCTTGATGCCGCACTCCGCGCGTTTAGGATCGCGAATCGACACGCCGCTATTGCCAGGCGACCTCACCCAGTATTCAAGACTGAGGTTGTATTGGTCGTAGTCCCTATCTGTGTACAGCCAACTCTGTGCCGTCACCCAGCCCCTCACCATGGTGAAGTCGAAGGGGTTCAACTGCCGCAACCGGCCCAGATCCTCGTCGCGATAGCCTGTCAACACCTGGTTGTCATCCAGTTCCCACTTGCCCTCGCCCAGAATCTGCCATCCGGGCAATCCGGGCTTCAGCAGGTCCACCCAGTCAGCGATACAGGCCTTTGTCTGCGCATGCGCGACAGGCGCAATTGGCGCCAGCAAACTCATCACCATGAAGGCGCGAAAACAACTTGTCCAAAGGAGACTGGGTTTCCAGTGCAGCATGTGTTCGTCCTCAGTTGGGCCTGCAACGGCGCGCAACACTGCGCGCTAGTCCGTAAGCGGCTTTACCACCGGCCCGCCGCAAACACCTACTCCGTTGTTTACCACGCTCAACAGGAAGTTGAACAGCAGTGCGTACATCGATTGTTCCGTCACCTGGGTTTGTCCAGGCAACTTGTACTTCACTGGCAGTTCCTTGGTGATCTGCAGCCGAAGCGCCAGAGGATTCACCTTGCCCGTGCGCTCACGCCGGTTGGCCACCACCAATGGTGTCTGCAACACGCGTCCGTTACTGCCATCAATGTAGAACTGGCAACGGGAAAACCAACCGGTATTGGTGGAGCTCGAGGCATCAAACAGCAGCAACGGCATACTGCGCTCTGTTGCGGTCAACTCCAAAGTGACAAAGCGCGGCTCATCATGCACCACACACGCGAAGCCAGCTTGCCTGGCGACATTCTCCAGGAACTCAAGGTCAAGCTCCAGGACGATGAGTTGCTCCACACCTGCTTGAACCACTTGCATAGGAATAGCTCCATTGTAAGGCACAAACGGCGGAACTCGGCGGACAGAGCGCCCCGCGTCACGGCGGGCCTGGAAACCCGCCGTTCGGGCAAGGCGTGTGGCAGACTGAAATCGTGGCCATCCTCAGCAACGGCGGCATTCCCGGTACGCCTCATCACGCCGGGCGGAATAGCGCCAAGCCCCCAGACGCCGCCACTCTGCCGGCCTCGGCACTGGTGCTGTTCGATATTGATGGCACTCTGATTCGTAACTCCGGACCGCAGCACAAGCAAGCGCTGGAGCACGCGGTTTCGCGGGTCCTGGGTGCGGCGGCGACACTCGAAGGTATCTCCACTCACGGCATGCTGGATACGGATCTCGTACTGGCCATGGCGCATCAGTCTCGTGTCCCCAAGAAGGAAGTGCGCGATGCCATGCCCGCCATCATTCAGCTGGCGGAGAAACGCTATCTGTGCAACGGGCCTGGCTCACTCACCCGCCGCGTCTGCCCAGGAGCCCGCGCACTCTTGCTGCGGCTTCGACGGCGAGAGATTCCGTTGCTGCTGGTCACCGGCAACTTCCCCCGTATCGGATGGCACAAGCTGGAGTTGGCAGGCCTGAAGCAATACTTCCTCGACGGCGCTTTTGCCGGCATGAGCAGCAGCCGTGCCGGCCTCGCCCGATTGGCGATCCGCACCGCCCGGCAGAAGGGATGGGCTCACCCTCGGGCCGCCACCGCCCTCATTGGAGATTCCCCCAATGACATTCGGGCCGCCCACGCCAATGGGATCCGCAGTATTGCTGTCAGCACGGGCATCAATAGCGCAGAGGAGCTTCGTGGCCATTGCCCACACGTCCTGGTGGACACCCTCTCGCAACTGCGCCTCACTCATTTGCTGCCCATGGGGTAGCCGCCTGTCCCAACAAGAGAAGGCCCCTGGCCCACGCAAGATTCGCGTCCACCAGGGGCCTTCCCCTTCACTTGTTGGCCCGATTACGATTCCTTACCGGTCTGTTCCACCTGGAGGTTGTTGGTCACCTTGAAGGCGCCGGGAACCTGCCTTGCCTGCATCTCAGCAATCTGCCGTTCAAGTTTGGAGTTCACCATGCCTTCCAGCGTGATGTCGCCGTTCTTCACAATGATGTGAATGGGAGGCACGGCGCGAATGGCCAAAGGCCGCAGTGTGGGGTGCCCGTAGATCGCGTTAAATGTAGCCACCCGGATCCGGTCGTCCATTGGCGACAATGGCAGCACCTCAATCTGATTGATCACCTTGGTGACGCCCTCAATACGCTGCACCACCCGCTCAGAATCCGTCTTCAGCGTGGGGCGGCTCACTTCTCCCATCAAAGTCACTTCGCCTGCCGGCGACACGCTGTACTTGAAGTTGTCGAACAGGCTGTAAAACGGTAGCATCACCAGTTCTTTGCGGACCTGTTTACTGATGCGGTCCTGCATCCGCTCACTCTCTTGGGCCGGAGCAGCCATTGCTGTGGCAAGCAGGATAAGCATTGCCAAAGTCGCCATTCCCAGATTTCGTTTGGTCATCGGTAGATCCTCCTCTTCCCATCGGCGGGGTTCGCCCCTCAGGGTCACTGATACGACGCGGTGGCATCGGTGGCCGTTTCGTGGCCCGGCGCAAGCTTGCGCGATTGCCACACGCGTGTCATCACCGGGAACGCCCGCCATCTGGAAGGCGACTCCCACTGAATAACGCGACTTCCGCACCCCGTTCGGCGCATGTCAGCTATCGGTTTACAGCATCGCTCAGCGACAATCATAGGCAGGCTAGGCCATGCCCACAGTGGAATGCGAATTCGAGGTTCCGGCAGCAGCTGCGGCGCAGCGCGTGGAACACTGGCTGGCACCACGCCTGCCGTTGCTAAGCGCCACAAAGCTTAGGGTGCTGTTCACCCAACACGACATTCGCTGCAATGGGCGCGTGATCCCGTCGGGATACCGTCTGCGCACGGGTGACCGCATCCAGTTGCTATGGGACCCCGCCCGCCTGCCGCCGCTCCTGCCAGAGCCGCTGCCGCTAGAGTTGCTGTATCAAGACCAGGAACTGCTGGCCGTCGATAAGCCCGCCGGGATGCTGATGCATCCCACGATGGGCGTGAAACGAGGCACACTGGCAAATGCCATTCTGGCGTTGTGGAACCCTTGGCTCACGTCGCAGCACCTCGTCAACCCGACAGCCGAACCCGTTTTCTGGCCTTACTTTCTTCACCGGCTTGATCGCGAAACATCGGGCGTAGTGCTGATAGCGCGCAAGCGCTCAACCGCCTCTCTGATGGGGAGGCAATGGACGGCACATGCCGTCCACAAGTGCTATGTTGCCATCCTTGAGGGAACGATGGACGGGCCAGAACTGATCGTAGATGCTGCCATCGGTAGAGTAGCCGACCAGGCGCCCCACTGGCAGGTGACGCCCCAAGGTGCCCCGGCCCAGAGCCGCATCCAGCCCATTCTTCAGCAAGACGGGCAGACCCTTTGCATCCTTCAGCCAATCACCGGCCGCACGAACCAACTGCGGATTCACGCCGCGAGCATCGGCCACCCCATCGCGGGAGACATTGCGTATGGCGCTGCCGAATCCACCCGGCTCTTCCTACACGCCTGGACGCTATGCTTCGAACATCCTTACAGCGGACACGAGACGACGGTGGAAGCTCCTCTGCCCAGCGCTATGGAGGCAATCTGGCCGGGAGCCACTCAAGCACTTCACACCGCCCTTCACCGAGAGTGCCCGCGATAGCCCGCATGTTTCACCGAAGTCTGGCTACAACACATGAAAGCCTCGCCCCATCTGTGTCGCCATGGGTAGAAAAGCTGAACCTACAGGCACAGCAAGCCGTCGGGCTTCTCCATGCGCGTTCCCTACTGGTCAGGCTGTTGACGCGTCTCGCTATAACTCTAGTGAACCACGCGAGCTAATAGCGCACCGGCGCGCCGGGAGTGAGGCCAGGAATGGGCGTGTGAATCCTACCCTCCAACACATCGCCTACGCGCGCCAGAAACTCATCGTGCAGGAGAGTATTGTCGGCGAGTAGATGGGGCGAACTCAACGCGAACTTGCCGCCACGCATGTCGCTGTACATGCCGCCCGCCTCGCTCACCAACAAGAGGCCGGCAGCCACATCCCACGGATTGAGGCCGAATTCCCAGAAGCCGTCCAGACGGCCGCTCGCCACGCTTGCCAGGTCAATTGCCGCGGAGCCGCTACGCCGGATGCCATGCGCCTTCACCCCCAATTGGTGAAAGAAGTAGACGTTCACATCCTCATGCCGCTTGCGGCTGGGGAACCCGGTGGCCAACAAACTCTCACCAAGTGCCGCGGTCTTGGAAACGCGGATGCGGCGGTTGTTCAAATAGGCCCCTGAGCCCTTTTCAGCGGTAAACATCTCATCACGAGTGGGATCGTACACCACGCCCGCAATGATCTCATCGCCCTGCAGCAAACCAATCGACACGGAGAAGGCGGGGTAGGAGTGCGCGAAGTTTGTCGTGCCATCCAAAGGGTCAACATACCAACAGAACTCGGAACTACGGTCCTGCCCGCCGCCTTCCTCCGCCACCACGGAGTGCGCCGGAAAGTACTGGTGCAGCCGGCTTACCACGAGTGCCTCACTGGCGCGATCCGCCTCGGTAACCAGATCCTGCTCTCCTTTCACCTCCCAGGCGGGACGCTTCTCCAGGTAATTCAGCAGCAGAACGCCGGCTTCACGGGCAATCTCAGTGGCAATTTCAAGATACGAGGGCATGTACTTTCCTTTGAGGTGGGCTAGGCCATGGATTGCGCTGGAGCGCTGGACTACGGCTTGGGTGAACCCGCCTCCCCATAGTAGCCACTGCGCGTTTGCACCAGCAAACCAGGCCGCGTGGTGCGCAGCTTCAGCATGTGATAGCCGTCCTTGGAGGGTGGCGAGCCCCGCGGGTAAAAACCAAGCAGATACTGCGTGCGCAGGTCTCGCAACAGTTCCGCGAACACCGCGTCCAGCTCATTACCCAAGGCAGCCGCGTATACCTTACCCCCGGTCCTCTGGGCAATAATCTGCAGCGCATTCTCGCCACCGATACTGCGTCCCGCGTGCGCCTCCACCGGAACGACGACAATCGGATAGACAACGGCGTCGGTTTCCTGTATCCGCTGGATGGTGCGGCTGATGCTCACCCTGCTGGTGGTATCGTTTCCATCGGTCACCGCCACCAGCACGTGCCGTCCCTCACGGCGCTCCAAGCTCTCCGCGGCAAGGAACAGGGCATCATAGAGAGACGTACCTCCGCTAGCCTGTAATCGCACGAGCGCCCGCCGGAAACGCGGCAAGTCCCGGGAAAACCCCTGCAGCAACATAACCTCGTCGTTGAAGGCGTATAGCGCCGCCTGATCCTGCTCGTTCCCGCTGGCGAACAACGCCTGCAGAAAGCGCTCTACGCTGCGGCGCTCTTCTCTCAAGCGCACGGCGGTTGTGAGGCTGGTATCGATGAGTAAGCTTACCGAAAGCGGCTGCTCTGTTCGCTTTTCAAACAGGGTGATCTGTTGGGGGACGTCGTTATCGGTCAGTTCAAACTCGTTCAACTCGAGATCAGCAATCAACTGTCCGTTGGCGTCCTTTACAGTAACCAACAAGGGCACCAACCGGACATCGCTACGGAAGGTAGGGGCGGGCGCTTCCCCGGCAGGCGGCACGCGACGGGGTTGCTTCACACCACGAAACTGTCCGCTTAGCATCACGCCCAGCAACAGCGCCAGGACGCCTAATCTACGGGCTTGAATGTGGAATCCCACTCGCCCTCCACCCAAACCTCGCCATCCACGAAGTACTCCTTCTTCCAGATGGGCACGCCGGTCTTCACCCGGTTGATACCCTCCAGCGCGGCATCAAAAGCCGGACGCCGGTGCGGCGAGGAAACCACCACCACCACGCTGGTTTCGCCAATCCCCAGCCGCCCCAGGCGGTGCGCAATGGCGACCCGGCCCACCGCGTGCTTGGTTGCGATGTCCACTCCGATAGCCACCATGGCTTTGATTGCCAGCGCCTCGTAACACTCATAATCGAGGTACTGCGTCCTGCGGTCGCCTGAGTGGTTGCGGACCACGCCCTCAAAGTTCACGAAGGCGCCATCTTCGGCCCGCAAAATTTCCCGGGCAATCCGCCCGCCATCAATCGCAGCGCGGGTGAGACCGAAAAAGTGGCCCTCCGGCGTGCGGATGGCGCGCAGCCATGGGCCATCGCTCCCCCCGCTCACGGGCGGCAAGAAGGCAACCTCGTCGCCGTCCTGCAGAACGGTGGGCTGGTGTAGGAACTCAGCATTGCACGCCAGTACGATGCTGCCCCGCATCGCGGCCAGCTTGGGGAAAGCAAGGGCCACCGCACCAAACAACTCGCTGCTGGTGCTGCCGGCCGGCAGTTCCCATTGCATCTCGCTGGCGCCGATAATCTCGCGCAACTGGCCAAAGAACAGCACCTTGATGTGTACGGATTCTGACATAGTACGTATCGGGACAACTCCCATCATAGACGCCGGGCTGGCGCTGCCACGCCCGCACCCCTTTGATGGACGCGGCTACTGCGGCCCGGATTCCCGAAATCGACACCCGAATTTGCCATGAGACCCAACAAAAAGGCGCACCCCATGGCCTGAGGTGCGCCTTTCCCGACCTGCTGGAACCTTGGCCTAGCCAA
Source organism: Bryobacteraceae bacterium (assembly GCA_036821995.1). GTDB lineage: Bacteria > Acidobacteriota > Terriglobia > Bryobacterales > Bryobacteraceae > JACTMJ01. Next base: position 45,373 of record DAISIM010000005.1, on the reverse strand, counting down.
GCGAATAGCTACGGCCGTTGTGGAAGCCGCAGAGGATCTGGAACAGCCGGTGCGCGATCAACTCGTGCAGCGTATGCAGTTCCTTGTTGGCCTTGAAGATCTCTTCGGGGTCGATGGACTTCTTCACCCCGCCGCCGGCTTTCAGCGCCGCGGTGGCCTCATTGATGATGGGGTCAGACAGCACTTCCCCGGCCATCTCCCACAGGGAAATGAAGCGGTCTACCGCCGTCGGGAAGCTCACCTCAAACACCCCGAAGTTCGACGTGGTCCGGGGCGGCTTGTAATCCAGATTGAAGGGACCCTCATAGCCATGGCTACGCAACAGCACCAGCACGTTCAGCCAGTCCAGCGGATTCACCAGGCCCACGGCGATATCCACGTCGTGCTTCAAGCGGTAACCATCGTTGATGTCGAAGTGGAAGAGCTTGCCCTTCAACAGCGCTCGCGCCAGCGCCGCCCGTACGGAGGCGCCCCACATCAACTCATGCAGGTATTCCGGGTTCAGGCCCACCATTTCGGGATACTTCAGCAGCCCCGAATCAATGAAACCCAGCATGGCGTCGGAGGTGGGCAGCAGGATCTCCGCCTGCGGCTCAAAGGGCTTCGCTTCCAGGCAGTGCTTCAGGGTGTTGCGCTTGCGCTTCTTGGCTTCCTTGATGTCGGCTTCGCAAGCGGCATTCAGCCCTTCGGCGTACCACTTCAGAGTTTCGGTTTCCTCCACCGCGCCCTGCACGTAGTAACCCAGCGAACCGGGCCAGTACACCGCATAGTTGGCCCCCAGTTCGTGGCCCATCTTCACCGTGTTCACTAACCGCCAGGACGCGTATTCGCGAATTTCCGGCGACTCGCTGGCCGGACTGGTGGCGAACACCGCGTGATGAAAGGTTTCAGTGGTGACCATCGAGCAAGTCACATCGGCCTTCTTCAGCGCCGCCTTGATCTTGTCCAGGATCTCCGTCTGCTTGTCGGTGCCCAGCGCCTTGGCGGGAATCACGTCGGTGTCGTGCGTGGCCCAGGTGCGAATGCCCAGCTTGCCGTAGAACTCGATGACCTTCTCAAAGGGCACCGTCTTCCGGGTGGGCGCATGGAACAGGGCGCTGCCGTCATAGGCTCCGGCCCACTGGGGACCGGTGATGAAAAACTTACGGCGCTGCTCCGGCGTGTACGCGCCGCCGCAGGCCTTCATTAGTCGGGAAACCAGGGATTGTTGTTTTTCAGGGGGTATAGGTGCGCTCATGATGAGGATATCTCCGAAGAGCCATCCTATAACGACCAGGACATGGAATACCACCAAGGCGGCCAACAAGTAGGCACCAAAGCCTGCGATCGTTCTTTCCCCCGCACCACCACACTTAGCCCCTGCCTGCCAGACGCTTCCGTCCAAGCCACAGCACTGAGAGCATCAGGGCAGCTAAGCCCATCGTCGACGGCTCGGGTACGGCCGTAGGGTCCACGGTGTAGGCGCGCACGGATGTGAGTTGCACCCCCAGTGAACCGCGCTGGAAGTCCAACTCCTGTGTGCGTAAGAGGGAGCTATCCGCCTGCCGCACCACACTGTCACTGATGGCGAATGAGAACCAGTTGAGGCTCAAGAAGCCTTGATCAATCAGGAAGCCCGGCGATCCCACAGTGATGTCATCATCTGTCCAGTCAAAGCTGACGGGAAGCGCAAAGGGATCGCCTAGGAAACTCTCGCTTCCACCAGGAAAGCTCGAATTTCCTGGAAACACAAAACGAAGGAGCTGCAAGTCGAATGTGTAGAACTGGGCGGAACGCACGAACGTTTGGTTCTGGTTGGATGCAGAACTCGCAGTGTAGTCACTTGAGGTCTCCACACGGGTACGAAACGCCTCCAGCGGTGTAGATAGGGCTGCTTCACCATAGCTGAGGATGTTGTTGTATGCCGGGCTTTCGATGATTTGTGTGAAGAAGGGGGGCGTGGGAAAACTGGCAGCAGGATCAGCGTCGCGACTATTCAACAAGGATCCAAAGGTGAACCCACCCACCTCAACTGTGGCGGTGACCCAAGGATCCACCGAAAGCTCAACGTGGCTCAGTGATGAAGGTCCCTGCGTCGCTGATGTTGTTCCGCCCGTGGCAACTACGGGATCCGGCAGCCGGGTCGTATCGATGACGAACCGGGCGGTAACGGGGGTATTCGCAGGCAATATCGTCTGCTGGAAGTCGTTCGGGAACGAGGGTAGGATGCCGAATGAGCTATCTGGATTGACGGCCTGCCTGGTTTCCTGAAAGGTGTAGATGGTAGCGGGGGCTCCATCTGGTTGGTTGAAGTTTCGAAAGCCCACCAGTCCCTGCACCTCGATGTAGAGCATAGACGCAGCGGAGGGCAGCGTCAGGAACAAGCAGGCAAGACCCACTATGGCGAGCCGCGAGCGCCAGGCCTTGGCTGGCCATGTGGCCGTCTGACGTCGATGCGCGTCTATTGGGTTACAACCGTGGGCGAAGCAGCATCTATTTCGCGTGGCAGTTGTGGAGATTCTTGTGTTGAATAGCATTCGATTTACTCCCCTTACGTCTTGGCATAGTGCGAAACTACCCAAGCTGGTTCAGATTGCCGGGGAAATGGGAGTAATGGGAATCCCGTACTGGAACCTGGCAGTCAATAGGTTCTGGCCGTGGATAGAAAGGGCGTCGGGGAGTCGGAAAGGCCTGAAAACTAGCGGATTTAGGAGGTCGGTCGCCATTCCTGCATGAGTTCACACAGGCAAAAAAAATCAGGAACGGAGCCAGCCCTAAAGCTGACTACGTTCCTGGTTCAAGAGTGAAAGCCACCTACGACTAGAAGCGTCAAAGTGGGCCAACTCAGGTAACCGGTCCTGAAAAAAGTTCAGTTACGGCCTCTTCCGCCCCCACCGCCACCGCGACTGCCACCGCCAGACATACCGCCGCCGGAGCGGCCGCCCATGCTGCTACCCCCGCTGCTGCGGCCAATGCTGCCGCCACCATAACTACCGCCTCCAGAGCTGCGGCCAATACTGCCGCCATAACTGCCTGACGAGCGGCTGCCTCCAATGCTTCGCGAGGACCCGCTTGAGCCGCCATAGGATCCACCCGAACGGCTATAGGATCCGCTTGGCCTGCTGTACGATCCACCGGAACGGCTATAGGATCCGCTGGAGCGATTGGTGCTGGATCCACCATACGAAGGGGATGCAGCCCGAGAGGGAGCGGTGCTGCGATAGCTTCCCGAATTGCGACTGCCGCTGCTGGAGCCATAGCTGCCGCTTGATCGGCTGGAGCCAGCATAAGCATCGCTGTTTGACCGCCCAGAAGTACCGCCAACACTGCGCCAGGAACCTTGCCTGGATGAAGCGCCACCGCCACGGCTTCCGGTGGCGCTGCTATAGGTGCCGGGGGCGGCACTGCCGCGTGAGGACCCATAGACCTCGACGCCGGAGGAGGCGGCGCCTCCTCCGAAGCGCCGCCAACTGGAGCCCTCTACGCTACTGCGATTGTTGGATCCACCCCGCGTACCGGTAGCCCCGGAGGCAGCACCGCTGCCCCCGCGACCACCAGCACTAGGGACCACTGCCCCACCCCCGCGCTCTCGCACGATAGGGGGGCTCATGTTCAACTGCTGCGACGCTCCGCGAGTAGAGGAGCCGCCGCGGGTTGCACTGCCGCTGTCCCCGCGCGAGGGAGACCGCTGCATGCTGGGTGCAGGCGACGACTCCGCACCACGGCTGCCCGAACTGCTGCCGGCGGAGTTGCCACGGGTGGCAGAACCACGATCCGTTCCGGATCCGCCGCGGCCGAAGCTCTGCCATGCCCCATCATTGCCACCACGAACGCCGCTGGTTGATTGCGCCCCGCGAGTGGACTCAGCCCCGCGAGTGGACTCAGTACCGCGAGTGGACTCAGTACCGCGAGCGTTCGCACCACCACGTTCGTAGCCGCCTGCGGCAGAATCACCACCACGAGCGCTACCGGCCGAGCGTCCAGCAGGTTCGCCGAATCGTCGCCACGAGGAGCCGCTGGTGGTGCCACCAGATGCCGGGTTACCCCGGTCCACACCCCGCGTGCTGGAGCCATCGCCCCTAGCTGCGCCGGATTCCCCGGCCACGCCGCGGGTGGAGGTAGTGCCTCGATCCACGCCTTGACGGGTTACCGGCTCACCAAAGCGCCGCCAGCCTCCACGGTCCTGGGCGGCTCCCGCATCCACACCGCCACGGGTGGTGGCCGATTCGCCCCTCGAAGGAGCTTCCGCGGAACGGTCACCCTGGGCTGCACCCCGGGTGGAAGCCCCGCGCGATAGCCCAGATTCGGTGGATGCACCAGCGCTGGCACCGCGAGTCATCCCTTGTGCCGGTTGTGTGGACACGCCTCGCGTAGCACCGCGGCTACCGGAGTCACCACCGATGGAGGCAGCTTCCCCGCGCATCGCACCCCTACTAACACTGCCCTGGGCGCTTTCGCCCCGGTTGAAGGCCTGCCGCTGCACATCCTGCATCGCTCCACGCTGGGTGTCGAAGCTGGCCCGGTCAACCCGGGTAGGCTGCGTCCTCGTGTGGAACTGCCTGCCTTCGGTGCGGGACAAGCGGGCCTCGTACTGGCCGCGATCCACGCTACGGTCCGTGTACCGCAAGCTGCCCCGGTCTGGGGGCACTGGTAGTTGACCGCGAACGGAACTTGCCGTGCGCAGGCTCTCGACGCCCGTGCCGTTGTGCCGGACGCTGGCTCCACGGGCGAAGCTTTGGCCGTCCACTACCGTGTAGCCATTACCCACACGGGCATTCCGGTACACGTTGGTAATATTCGTGTTGTTCACGATGTTCACGCTGTTGTCGATAAAGGTGCGGTTATTGCGCCAGCCGCCGCCGTGCCAGCCGCCCCATCGTCCCCCCCACCAAGGGTAAAAGGGCTCAAAGGGAGCTAACGGCACCCAGCCCACGTTGCCGAATCCAATGCCGACACCGACGCCACCAAATCCAAACCAGCCCACTACCGCGGGTGAATAGAATTGGCGCCCGAAGCCGCCCGGATACCAGCACCAGCCCATGCCAGGGTTATTGAACCAACGGCCATAGTGGAAGGGAGCCCAACCCCAGGGGTCAGCGCTGATCCAATTCCAGCCGTAGTAGTCAACCCAGGCCCAGCGGCCATGCCGATAAGGCGCCCAGCCCATGCCCACGCGCGGCTGCCACACCATTCCATACGGGGCCACGTTCACCCAGGAACCATAGGCGTCCAGTTCGTGCGCGCCGGGGACGCTGCGGTCCACATACCGATAGCTCTCACTGCGCCGGATCATCCGGTCGCGATCGCGATTCCAGTTGTCGAAGTCATCACGGCGCGCCTGTTGAATGTACTGAAACTCGGGGTTGTCGCGGTCACCGCGGGCCAACATGGTCCGGCCCGGGCCCAAGCGTTCCACGCCCGCGGGCGTGTACACTTCCACCTGCCCATCGCGCACGGAAATTTCCGAGCTGCCGTCCGGATACACCGTCACGCGGAAGTTGCCCCGATCCACCGGTCGCACCGATACACTGGGGGTGTTTACTTCCACTTCGGAGTCAAACTGGTCAATCCGGCTGAAGGCGGCCGTCCCTTCGGCCACCGCCACCAGATAGCGCTCAGGCCGCAGTTCCAGCATGCGCACCTCACTGTTGGGTGCTAGCCGCAGGAAGTGGGCGAAGTCAAACTGCAATTCCGCCCGTGATCCAGGGCCGGTCAACATCCGGTCTCCTGTCACCAGGGGAGCATTGATGGCGGCCTCAGTGAGTTCGCCAGAGTCGCCACGTTGCACCGTGACGTCTCCGCGCATCAAACTGACGCGCGCCACACCATTGCCGGCATCAGTCTGCGCCGTCGCCCAAAGGGACGCCAGCAACAGTCCAGTTGCAGCGAAAGAGATTTGCATTGCGCGCATCATGTTGCACCTCCGCTGGTCATGACAGCACGTCCATTGCCAAACCGGATACGTAATAGTATCAATGATTTAGCAGGCTACCCATCACGCCCGGCTGTGGTGCAAATGCACCACCCCGGTTTGCTGCGCTGCTATCGCAATGCCCCTGCGGAAATCCTGCCTTCAGTTCTGCGGCAGGGGGTGCGGATGCGGTGCCTCATCCTGACTGCAGTTGTGGTAGGTTCGATTCGCGGCGGTTAGCGTGAAGCAACCGCACAGTGATCCAGACCTCAAGGTGACACCACTCGACAAGGAGCACGTATGGGCGATAAGGGCGGGAAGAAAGACAGGGAGAAGAACAAGCAGCAGCAGGAGACAAAGCACAAACAAGAGGCACAAAAGAAGCAGGACAGAGCACCAGCAAAGAAGCCTGTTTAACCGGAACTGCATCACGGGATGCGCAGGCACGGCAACTGGCTGTTTACTGCCGATTCTGTGGTTCCAGAAAGAGATGCTAGATCGCGTCTGTCGGCCAATCCACTGGAATGGCCCGCCCTCTCTTGCGCCCACTGCCGCCGCAAATCCAGCTCGCCCGATCCGCCAGGACAACGCACAGGGCCACCTGATGTCAGGCCCGATGCGTAAAGGTCCATAGTCCGGTGACCTTACACCGCCGCGTCTACGCCTGCCCAGAGATTCATGGTGCCCAGCTCGTCGCGCCCGCAGGACTTCAGATAACAAAACAGCTGGGTGCGGTAGGCAGCGTGGCCACAAACAATGAAGTCCACCAGCATGGCGCCGCGGGTGGCCTTCGCGCCGAACATCTCGATCTCGCCCCGCAATTCCCCGTCAGACATACTGCCGAGGGTGTCCGCATAGAAGCTGGCCTGAGACTCGAGACTCTTCCGAATGGCATCGAAATCCATGCTTTCGGCCCGTGCCTCGCTGGCGCTCCATTCTTCCAGGAGAAATGTGCCTTGCTGAATGGATTGGACAAGAATTGGTCCCATGTAGGTGAGATAGCGCAGCAACTCGATGGTGCTGCGTTGCTTCGGCGTGGGACGGTATTCAAGCATCTCGGCGGATAGCTTTCCGCATAGGTGCAGGAGAATCCGTGTTTCCTTCAGAAGACAGTCGATGAGTTCTTGCTTAGTGAGTACCATGGGGTCTTGTGGCACCAGTATACCCCGCCGGGTGAACATCGTTGAATGATGAACTGGTTTGTAACGAATGGACACGAACGGCATAATCATGACCGGGGGGGCGGCCAATCCTGAGTGAGAGGCGTCTTCGGCGCTACGGGCGAAACGTGGGCATGGCCAACCGCTCCGGCGCGGATCCAATCGGGAATCGATGCGAACCCGATGCTCTCGATCGCACAGATCGAAGCTGAGTTCCATCTGGGCAATGGCGCCGTCCATCAGGGGTCCACGGAAAGGTGTTGTTGATTTGGCCGATGACGATTCCGGCCCTTGCGCCGGGCAACTGGCAGATGACCAGCGTGTCCCCGAAGGACAGAATGTCAAAGGCCACAGGGTCCCGTCCAAAGTCTTTGTCAAAGAGAGCCTTCGCAATCGGACATCTGGCAAGGCGCATGGGCAACGGTGAATTTGCTGGAGTGCCGTTCTGACCCGCTGGAAGTCCAGCGGAAGGTACGGGATAATAAAAAGTACCTATGCGGTTCTCTGTACTTGCTTTCCTCTTGCTGCTTCTCTTGCTGCTGCCTGGAACGATTCCGGCCAGTGACCCCCTGGTAATTGAACAGATCGTTGCCAAGGTGAATGCCGACATCGTGACCATGGGCGACCTCAAGGAGGCTCGCGACATGATGCTGCTGGACATGATGCAACAGTGCCGCAACGACAAGAAGTGCGCTGAGGACCTCATGGCTAAGCGCGAAGCGGATGTCCTTCGCGACAAGATTGACCAAACGCTGTTGGTCCAGAAGGCCAAAGACCTGAACATCAGCGTGGATAGCCAGGTGAGCCGTGAAGTGGCTCAGATGCAAACCCGCATGAAGATCACGGATCCGGAAGAGTTTCGCCGCTTCATTGAGCGCGAACTCAGCATCACCTTGGAGGACTATCGCGAAAAGATGCGCCAGCAGATGCTGCAGCAGGAAGTGATTGGACAGGAGGTAGGCTCCAAGATCGTCATTCCCCGCACTGAGCTGGAGAAGTACTACGAGGAACACAAGGACGACTTTTATCGCGATAAGGAGTCCGTTGCCCTGCAAGAGATCCTGGTCGCCAAGCGCACCCGGGAGGGGACTGAGCTCACCGACGAGGAGCTGAAGACGAAGTTGGATGGCATCCATGCCCGCGCCAAGCGTGGCGAGAAGTTTGATCAACTGGCGCAGGAAGTTTCTGACGCCGTCTCCGCCCAGGAAGGCGGCTTCCTCGGTTACCTGGCAAAGGGCGAGTTAAACCCGGAGATTGAGAAGATTGTCTTCAGCGCCGACAAGAACGCGGTCACTGACCCCATCCAGGTGCCTAACGGTTACATCATCCTGAAGGTATCGGATAAGGTGTCGCCCGGCCTGCAGCCCCTTCCCGTGGTGGAAAACGAAATCATGGGCAAGCTGTGGCAACCCCGCTTCCAGCCCGCCATCCGCACCTATCTCAGCAAGCTTCGCCAGGAGGCATTCCTTGAGATCCGCGAGGGCTTTGTGGATTCCGGAGCCATCGCCGGGAAGGATACCTCATGGAAGGATCCGGCTGAACTGAAGCCCGAAACCGTTACCAAGGAAGAGGTTGCGGCCCAGACGCGCCGGAAGCGCCTGCTGTGGATGATTCCCATCCCTGGTACGAGTACGGCGCCCAAGAGCACCAACTAGACAGGCGCGATTTGCGCTGCCAAGTGTGAGCTTGGCCTCACGTCTTGTGTATGGTGGCGCACCCAAGCACTCGTCCGCGTCCTTGCTGAAAGGTTCGCGCGCATGGCTGCCCCCTGGAATCCGCTCCCTGTTAACTGCAATGCGTTACATTGAGTCTTTATGAAAACTTTCGTCCGGGACCTGGAACCCAATCAACTCTGCCGCAGCACCTTCCTGGTGAACGCGAAGGAAGTGCGGCAGAAGAAGACCGGCGAACCCTTCCTCTCACTCACCCTCGGCGACAAGACCGGCGACATTGAAGCAAAGATGTGGGACAACGTTTCCGATGTCGTAGACAGCTTCGCTCCTGGCGACTTCATCAAGGTGAAGGGCGTCATGAGCCTCTACAACAGCCGCCCGCAGTTCACCATCCATACCCTCGATCGCCTGGAAGACTTTGAAGTTGCCATGAGCGACTTCTTCGCCACCTCCAGCCGTGACCCGCAAGAGATGTTTCAGGAGTTACAGGGCATCATTACAGGGCTGGGGAACCCCCACCTGCGCGCCCTGCTGGAAGCCTTTTTCGCCGATGAGGATCTGCGCGACCGCTACCTCCGCGCCCCCGCTGCGAAGCAGATTCATCACGCTTTCCTAGGCGGACTGATTGAGCATGTCCTTTCCCTCTGCCATCTCTGCAAGCTGGTAGCGCCCCACTACCCGATGGTCGACCTTGACCTGCTGCTTACGGGCGCCATCCTGCACGACATCGGCAAGGTGGAAGAACTCACCTACGATCGCGGCCTCGGCTATTCCACCACCGGCCAACTGCTGGGCCACATCGCCATCGGCGTACGGTATCTCCACCAGAAGCTGCGCCTGTTCCCGGACTTCCCGCAACCACTCGCCGTGCTGGTGGAGCACCTCATCCTCAGTCATCACGGAAAGTTGGAATTCGGCTCCCCCAAGGTTCCCATGACCGCCGAAGCCCTGCTGCTGCATTACCTTGACGACATGGATTCCAAGATGGAAACCATGCGCGCCCAACTCGAGCGGGACGACAAGACCGATAGCATGTTCACCGCCTACAACTACGCATTGGAGCGCACGGCCCTGAAGCGTGACCGTTACCTGGGGGGCGAAACCGCCAACGACAAACCGCGTGAGTCTGCCCCCACCACGCCTTTGCCTGCGGGAGCCAACCCGGTTTCCGCCAGCAGGCCACCGCAAACCGCGCGACCGCAGCCAACGCCACGCGCAGATCGGAACCCGGCGCCACGCTCAAGTTCTCTATTCGGCGACAAACTGCAGGGCGCACTGGGGGAGAATCAATAACCCATGGCCCGCCAACCGTCTACGCAGGAACTGCCTCCCCCCCTGGAGTTGGCTTGTCTGAACATCCTTTGGAGCATGGGCTCCGCAAACGTGAAGGAAGTCCGCGAGGCCCTGCTGCCCGGCCGCTCCCTGGCCTACACCACCGTTATGACCCTTCTGGACCGGCTGGACAAGCGCGGCCTGGCCACGCGAGAGAAGCAGGGCCGCAGTTTCCATTACCGCCCCACCATTACCCGGGAACACATGCAGCGCATCGCCGTTCTCCAATTGGTTGACCGTCTTTTTGACGGCTCCCCCGACGAGCTTCGCCGCTTCCTGGGAGTGGGTCCCGCCACCGCAGCACACAGCCACGCCAACCCGAACCCCGACGCCGGCAGCCTCGACGCAGCTCTCCTCTAGCCGCCGAACGCATCCGCCAAGTCCGCGCCTCTACCGGGCTGAGCTCGCCTGCCGATTGCCACTTGTACGTGCCTGCTTCCAGCGAAGCATGCCCGAAGCGTCATCCAAACGACGGATGCCGCGGCCTTGCGTCTGCCGCCTGCAGGCCGGAGAACGCCCCAAGCCCCCAAGCCCAGCGGAACGCGGCGGTGCTGTCCGTACGCATTTGCGAATTTTTCCAGAAATGCGTTTGGGGCGGTTGGTGGAGGGGTACGTTTATTTTTTTCAGTGCGTTGCGAGTTTCCCGTAAGGGGATTTCGGCTTGTCTGTTTGTCCGTATGATGCGGACAAATACGGACCGCTGCGGACGGCGAAGCGGAGTTCGTTGATGATCGAGATGGGGTCGTATTTCTGGGTGTCGTCCGAGAGGCCGCCCGGCGCGAGGAGATCGAGTTCGGCCTGTTCCGCCTTCTTGCGTTTGCGCGGCGGCGGGATGGGAGTGATGTATTCGGCGGGGCGACGGCCGAGGAGATCCCGTTGTGTGGGCTGGCCGGTGGCATCCAGTTCCCAATAGCGCGCCGGGTAGGCATAGGGCGAATTGAGGATAGGGCGTTCGAAGAAGAGATTAGACATGGTTTGCTGAATCTAATTGATATGATTTTCCATAGTTGTCAGCCATGACGGCTATTTCGGCTTATAGATGAATTTCCATTTATATCCTATTGATCATGTGTCGGCAAGATGAACCGTACTGCTTGGGAATCGGGTAGGCACTCCGAACGCAAGGGGAAGCACGACCGCGAAGACTGCACCGGAACTTCAAATGCCACACACTAGCCTGTCAGCGCGCGTTCGGCGCGGGAGGGGGTGTGGGCTTAGTTTCGCAGTTGGATCTGCACATGCGGGGCGGCAGCGCGGGGATTTTGGGGGCGACCGCGCGAGGGCTAGGGGGCGGGTGGATGTTAGCGCTGGCCGGGGCGGCGTTGGATTTGTTGGACGCGGCAGCGTTGCGCCTCTGACTCCATGACTTCCAACTCCGCTTCCTTGAGTTCCGAGAGGTCCCGCAGATAGGTCTGCAACTGGATCTGCGAGCCAGCGCTTTCGGTGAGGTAGGCGTCAATCAGCTCAGCGATGGCGGGGTTCTGGTAACGCCGTACGGCTTCATTGACAGAAGCTACCTTGCCACGGAAGGACTGTACGCGCAGATAGGCATCGACGACGAGGCTTAGCTTCTCGGGCTTGGCGGCGAGATTCTGTAGGGACCATTCCACACCACGCAATTCTTCGCGCGTGGATTCCAGTTGCTGTCCGTATGCTTCCGGCGCGCCCTTGGCGACCCATTGTTCGGGCTTCAGTTGCTCAAGAATCGGCTTTACCTCGCCGAGCCGGGTGGCCATGGCGGCGATGCTCTCGCGGGTGTTCCACTCCGCCGCGACTCCTCCGCCGACATCCTGGCCAAAGGCAGCGGAGGACGAAAGAAGCAGGACCAGCAAGAGCGAGAGAAATGGGTAGCGCATTACGATTTCCAGTCTCGCATGAAGCGCGGGAGGGTGGGGCTGCGGCGAGAGTGCGTCCGACATCGTCACGCGAGGGAAATTCAGCGCTGCCCAGGGTAGCGGCGGCGTTTTCCAGCAGCGCCGCTTGGCCGTTTGGTGGAGCGGATTCGTTGCCTGGCGGGCCGCCCTAGTTGCCGGGCGGTGGCGGCGGCGGGGGTGCGCCGGTCGTGGGCGCGGATGTACCACCTGGGGCTGGGGGAGGAGCGCCAGCGGGTTCGTCACCGGGCAGGGGAGCGCCACCGCCACCCGGTGCGGGCACGCCGCCCACGCCCCGGTTCTGGTTCCGAACGGCAACGGCATAGAGCACGTCAGACAGCGCGCGCATGGTGGCGCGCAGAACACCGTCCTTGGCGACGCGGGCCTTGGCGATGGGCACGTCGCGGTCAATGCGAAGCTGTTCGCCGGCGTGCAGGAGTTGTTGTTTTCCGGTAGGCAGCAGGCGGTGTTCCACCAGCACCTCGCCCTCGTCCACACCCACAACGGTCGCCTCGGAATCCTCATCCACCTCGACGAAGAAGGTGGTGCCCCTAACGGAAATCACCGCCGTTGGCGTGTGGATGCGGTGCGGATTGGGCTTGCCCATGATGCGCTGAATGTGGATCTTCATGCGGCCTACCCAGACGTCGAAGATATCGTTCCAATTGCCCCAGTTACTACGGAAGAGCACCCGCGAGTTGGGGTAGACCTCAAAGGAACTGCCATCGCGGAGTTCGAACACAGCATAGCCATCAACGCCGGTAAGCACTTCCAGACCGGGCTTCACCTGGTCTCCGGGCATCAAGGTATAGGATTCGCCAGCCTTCACAACGGAAACGCGACCGGTGGAGAGTGTGACGGTTGCCGCGTACTCAGCCGGAGCGGCAGCGGCCATCCCGGGGAACTGAAAAGCGGGAAGCGAAGGAGTGACCAACAGGACCAGAGCCCAACCCATCAAAATGGGAAGGATGGCGCTATGGAGCGGCGGAACAGGCAGACAGAGATTCGGTACGCAAGAGGCATGCCGCCTCGCTGGGCGCTTCGATTGATCGGCGAGTCTCACCATGCACAAAAGACCCTCGGACTGCGCGGAAGCTTGACCAGCAGCCCTAAGTTGGCTCGATTATAGCAGGGAACACGCCGTCTACAATCAACAAATGTTTCCTCTGTTGCATGTCTTGAATGCCGCTAAGTACCAGTTACAGATGTATCCTGCGCTGCGATGGAAGACGGACAGCCCCGTACCGATCCGCACTGAGTGCCATGGGACAAGTACCGCCCGGCGTGGGACAATGGGAGGAGTCGCCAAACCTGCCGGCAACGATCGTGCTTCCAGGGCAGCCGTGCTGCGCGCTGGAGAACCATTTGTGCCGGTACCACCGCTCCACAGCATCTCCATGCCACGCAAACGCTTCCGCCTCGAACTCAAGAAACAGACGATCTACCTCGGCGACCGCACGCTGGTCTTCAGCCTGCTGAAGCTGCCGCGGCTGCTGGAAGCCCACGAACCCTTCCGCGACCTGGATACCCTTGCCGCGCACGCACGCCGCGAGGTGGAACTGGGCGCGGACGTGATTGACGTCTCCGCAATGAGCCTCACTCCGTCGGTGTACCCGGTGAGCGCAGAGGTGGAAGCCCGATCAGTGATTCCGATGGTGCGGCGCCTGCGCAAAGACGACACCCCGTGGATATGCGTGACAACCACCCACGGCGCGGTGGCGGAAAAGGCTCTGCAGGCGGGTGCCGACTTCATCAACGACCCCAGCGGACTGAAGCTCGACGCTGACCTCGGCCCTGCGGTCAGCCGCAACGATGGTGCACTGATCCTTGCGCACATGCGCGAAATCCCGTCGATCTGGAACTCGCTGCCGCCCATCCGCGATCCACTCGGTGAGGCTTTTATCGTTCTGCGTGCCAACCTCGGCCGCGCCATCCGTGCGGGTATTCCATCCACACGCATCCTGATCGATCCCGGTCTTGGACTTGGCAAACGCAAGGAAGAGAACACCCAGATTCTTGCGCAGTTGAGCCGGTTGCAGGAGCTCGAGTACCCTACCATCCTCACCTTCCATGGCAAGCCCCTGGTTGGAGACATGATGGAAGGGGGCAAGGAAGCAACTGAGCATGCCGCTGCCGCATTCGCGCTGGCTGAGGGGATCCACGCAATCCGCACCCGGTCAGCCGCCGCAACCCGCTCAGTCGCCAATGTGGTGGATGCACTGATGCTGGCCCAGACTGACCTGCGCGACTATGCAGACCGCAAGGCGCAACAGCAACAACAGCGACACCGTGGCGACTCTCCACTGCAAGCCATGGCCGAGGAAAAGCGCGGCATCAACCGCCGGGGCAAGTTGCCGCCATTGCGGCCCCGCACGCCACGTCCTTACGGCGACCGCTAGCTAGCTGCGGCACCAATAGGCGTGCGCGGTGGATCGCCTGGACGGGCATGCGGTAAGCCCCTAGTTGGTTTCTGCCCAATCACCAGACGAAACCCGGTCCCCCGATGTGTCTCTATGGGGCACTCATGTAGCGCGGTACTTGAGTTTCCACCAGAGCGCTTTGATTGCGGGCTGCAAGCAACCAGTGCATCGTGAGTTTGTGCCTTGCGCGCCCACATTTTGTAAAGAAAGCTCGCCTCACTCCTTAGTTTGATTTCACTCCGAAGCGCATGTATACTGGCTCCACTTTTTGGGGCTGCAAAACAAACTGACATTGATGGGACGAAGGAGCGCGTATGCCCACGACGATTCGTGTATGCTTTGTTCTCGTAATGCTGGGGATGGTTGCTGCTCTGCACGGGCAGGTGGAAACAGCCCGCATTACTGGAACGATCTCTGACCCCACCGGAGCCTCCATTCCCGGTGCGAAGATCACAACAGTTCATGTTCAAACCGGACTTTCGCGTACCTTCGAGTCGCAGTCCGACGGGCGTTACCTGACGCTGCCGTTGCGTATTGGCCAATATCGCATTGAAGTAGAGGCCGAAGGCTTCAAACGCGCGATTCGCGACGGGGTTGTCCTGCAACTGCAAGAGACACCAACGCTGGATTTCGCGCTCGAACTAGGCTCGATCGCGGAGAGCGTGCAGGTGACCTCAGACGCCCCGCTTCTGGCCACCCTGGACGCATCCCAGGGGCAGGTAATTAACAACAAGACCATCGTTGACATGCCCTTGAATGGCCGCAACTACATTCAGTTGGCTTTGCTATCGGCTGGCACCGTGCAGCCGATTGGGGGCCGTTTTGGCGGATTCAGCGCAGGCGGTATGCGCACCGTTCAGAACAACTACATGCTGGATGGTATCGACAACAACAATGTCCAACTAGCTGCACAGGGTTCGCAGGCGGAAACGGTGCAGCCTTCGGTGGATGCCATTCAGGAGTTCCGCATCAGCACAAATGCATACAGTGCTGAGTTTGGACGGGCAGCGGGTGGCGTTATCAACGCTTCCATTAAGTCGGGCACCAACGAAATCCACGGCACCGCCTTTGAGTTCCTCCGCAACGAGAAGCTGGATGCAAAGAACTTCTTTGACCGTCCGGATCAGCCTCGTCCCGCGTTCAAGCGCAACCAGTACGGTTTTTCTCTCGGTGGCCCGCTCGTCAAGAACAAACTCTTTCTGTTCGGCGACTATGAGTGGACGAAGGTTCGGGAGTCCCTTACGTCAAACAACACGATTCCCACGGTGGCGCAGCGTGGCGGAGATTTCTCAGCCCTCAGCGCCATCATTTACGACCCGGCGACGTTCACAGCATCCCCGCGCGGACGCCAGCCCTTTGCCGGCAATGTGATTCCCGCGTCACGCATCGATCCGGTCTCCGCCAAAGCCGCGGCCTGGTATCCCACTCCGCAGAACGCCAGCCTTACGCAGAACTATCTGCACAATCCGCCGAACCTTTCGGACGTGGATCGTTGGGATCTTCGCGCTGACTACAACATCTCGTCGAACGATACATTGTTCTACCGCATCAGCTCCCAGACGCGGTTCAGCCCTGCTTCGCCGCCGCTGCCGGCGCCCGCCTTCGGCTCTACCAGTTCCGATTTCAACAACACAGGGTGGAATATGGCATTGGTCTGGAGCCGCATCCTGACGCCGAATCTGGTGACGACTACCCGCCTGGGCTGGAACCGCCTCTACACAGAGCAATATCCACCCATCGACAGGAACGTGAACGTCGAACTGGGCCTGCGAGGCGTTGATCAATCCACGCCCGGAGCCCCACTGTTCAACATCAACGGCGTCACGAACCTCGGCATCGGAGCGAATCTTCCGAACCTCAACGATTCACAAACTAGGCAACTTGTAAACGATACCAGTTGGACGAATGCCTCTCACACGGTGAAGTTCGGGGCGAACCTAAGTTGGCTGCAGGCCTTCATTACGAACCCCAAAGAAGGGCTGGGTGTGTTTCTGTTCAACGGTGTCTTCACGCGCAATCCGGCCAACAACTCCGGCGGCTATCCATTTGCGGATTTTCTCCTAGGTATGTCTAACCAGACGGATGTCGCGGATATTGTGTACTCCAATTTGCGTGCTCCGTTCTACCACTTTTACGTGCAGGACGAATGGCGCGCCACACGTAGGCTTACCTTGAATTTCGGGGTGCGCTACGAGTACAACGCCAATTGGGTAGAGACCCGCAATCTGCTGTCGAACTATGACACGGATTTGCAGAATCCCGTGATTGTGGTGGCCCAGGACGGTAGCCGTACAAGCAGAGCCCTCCAAGCCACAGACAGGAACAACTTCGCCCCTCGCTTTGGCTTTGCCTACACCCTAAACTCCAAGACAGTCGTCCGCGGCGGCTATGGCATTTTCATTGGCAACTACGAAGGCACTGGCGGCGGCCGCTTTATGCTGGGGAACCCTCCGCAAACCATTTCGGTCCGCCTCACGACTGACCAGATCACTCCCGCGTTTCTTCTGCGGGATGGCGTACCCGCGGGAACCTTGGATCCACGCAATACCGCCAACGTCCGCCTATCCTCGTTCGTCACCAATCCCAAGTGGCCTACCAGTCAACAATGGAACCTGAACATCCAGCGCGAACTGGTGAAGGACATGGTGATGGAGGTGGGCTACTATGCGGCGAAGGGGAATCATCTACCCACGCGGTGGAATGGCAACTATGCGCTTCCGGGACCTGGTAATGTCAATTCGCGCCGGCGATTTACGTCTGTTCCGTTCCCTGGAATTGACCATACCATTCGCCCATTGACGATCGTAGACCGTCATGACTGGTTCGGGAATTCCACTTTCCATTCTTTCCAGGCGCGGCTGGAAAAGCGCTTCAGCAGTGGAATCTCGTTCATGAACGCTTACACCTTCTCGAAGACCATTGGCGACACGGTCGGTTTCGCCGGTGCGGGAAGTGCGCCTGGCGACCCTCAAGGTTTCCAGAATCCTCTGAACCGCCAGTTGGAGAAAGCCCTGGATCCCCAGGATATGCGCCACCGCTTCGTCACTAGTTACATGTATGAACTGCCCTTCGGCATTAGCCGCCACTTTGGCAGTGGATGGTCGCGTGGTGTCGATGCGGTTCTTGGCGGATGGTCGGTTGGCGGCATCACCACCATTACCGCAGGACAGCCTTTGGGCTTGACCGTCCAGGGTGATCCTGCCAATACTGGAGACCCCAACCGTCCTAACGTCGTAGGCGACTGGTACCTGTCACGCTCAGAACGTACCTTGGATCGGTTCTTCAATACGAGTGCATTTGCGCCGAACGCTGCGTTCACCTATGGCAACGCGGGACGTAATTTGCTACAGACTCCCGGGTTGGTGAACTTCGACTTCGCCACGTTCAAGCGATTCGCTCTCACCGAAAAGCTAGCAATGCAGTTCCGCTTTGAAGCATTCAACTTCTTCAATACCCCCGCGTTCAATGCTCCCAATACGCAGGTTGGCAACATCAACTACGGACGAATCACCAGCGCAGGTCGCCCGCGCAACCTGCAATTCGGTTTGAAACTGATCTTCTAGGAGTTATCGTCATGAGCATTTCACGAAGATACTTCCTTTCGTTCGGTGCTGCCGCGGCGGCGCTACCTTTTCTCTCGTGCGGACAGACAGCACGACGCCACACCAATGTGGTCTTCATCATGGCTGACGATATGGGCTACGAGGCCCTCGCCTGTAATGGCGCTACCGAATACAAGTCACCCAATCTTGACCGATTGGCTGGCGAGGGAGTGCGCTTCACCAACGCGCACTCCACGCCCTTGTGTACTCCCACCCGGGTCCAGGTGATGACCGGCAAGTACAATTTCCGGAACTACATCGAATTTGGTGCCTTGAAGCCCGGCGAGTATACCTTCGGGCATCACTTCCAGAAGGCGGGCTATAGGACCTGCGCCGTTGGAAAGTGGCAATTGCAGGGGTCCGTTCCGGGAACCAACCAAAAGGGGGAAGGCACTAAGCCCGATGATGCTGGCTTCGATGAGCACTGTCTCTGGCATGTACGCACCACGAAGTCCCGCTACTGGGATCCTACCGTCCAGGTAAACAACGAGGTTCAGGAAAATCTGGTGGGCAAGTATGGCCCAAATGTTTTCCTTGGATACGCGGAAGGCTTCATCGAAAGGCATAAGGATAAGCCGTTCTTCCTCTACTACCCCATGGCGCTTACCCATGACCCATTCGTGCCAACTCCAGACACCGCGAATCTTCTAGAGGAAGACAAGCATAAGAACGACACCAAGTGGTTCGGGGACATGGTGGCCTACACAGACACCGTAGTTGCAAAACTGGTTGAGTGTCTGGAACGCAATGGGCTTGCTGAAAATACGCTCGTCATATTTACCGGCGACAACGGGACGCACGTTTCCGTTACCACCCAAACGGTCAACGGTCCGGTAAAGGGTGGGAAGGGCGGTACCACGCACACTGGAAGCCACGTGCCGATGATCGCTTATTGGAAGGGGAATGCCGCGCGAGGGAAGGTCTGTGAAGACCTTATCGACTTTACAGACATCTTCCCCACCCTCTGCGAAGCAGCAGGCCTGGAGATGCCTGCCGGTCACCCCGGTGACGGACGTAGTTTCCTTGCCCAGATCCGCGGTGAAAAAGGCAATCCGCGCGAGTGGATCTTCTGCCACTATGAACCGAAGTGGGGCCGACGCCCACACCGCAGATGGGTGATGGATCATCGTTGGAAGCTTTACGATAACGGTGACTTCCACGACCTCATGAGCGACCCGGACGAACGGAATCCGCTTTCGCCCATTCCTGATGAAGCGGCGGCCACCGCGCGGCGCTTCGAGGAAGTGCTCGCCAAAATGGTAGTTAGCTAACCTGCGGCATGCGCTGGCAGCGCGGACAGTAGTGGGTGCCGCGTTGGCACACCAGGATGCGCTGGATTGCTGTTTTGCAGCGTGGACACGGGGTGCCTTCCTTGCCGTACACTTGGTGGCGGTCCTGGAATGCTCCCCGCTGCCCGTCCGCGTCCACGTAATCTGAAATGGACGATCCGCCCGCGCCGATGGCTTCATTCAGCAATGCTTGCATGCTGGTATGTAATGCCACGGCCTTCTTGCGGGACACCAAAAAGCCCGGGCACAGGGGATGGATCTTTGCCAGGAACAGCGCCTCATCGGTGTAGATGTTCCCCATACCGCAGAGGACGCCCTGGTTCAGCAGCAGGTTCTTGATTGCGCCTCGCTTGGCGCGCAGGATTCGCGCGAACTCAGCGGACCCGATCTCCAAGGCGTCCGGTCCCAACGCCGGTCCTCCTTCCTCAGCCGGCAGGAGTTCAATACGTCCGAACTGCCGGATGTCATCAAACACCAGCAGGCCGTCGTCCAGCGCCAACATCGCCCGGGGATGGGTGCCTCGGGCTGGTGCGAACAGCAGCTTCCCTGTCATTCCGAGGTGGATTCTTAGCCGGTGCCTCTCTAGCCGCAGCATGATGTTCTTGCCATACCGCGTTATGGCCAGAACCTTCTGCCCGGGCAAACACATCGTGAGGACCTGTTGCTGGCCGCGGAACACGCGCGATGGAGTGGTGGTGACAGCCACAATCTGCCGTCCGATGAGCCGTGGGGCTACCGTGCGGACGACGGTTTCTACCTCTGGTAGTTCAGGCATGGTCTCTCACGCCGCGGGTGCCGGGCTGCCTTCTTCAGGTATTGTGCCGCCAGCCGCCACTTCCCCTTCGCCGGGCAAGCAGACCCACACATCCCCCTGTCGCACTTCCACGGGGTATACGGGTACGCTCGCCTTGGAGGAGTGCACACACTGGCCCGTGCGGCAGTCGAATTCCCACGCGTGGAAGGGGCAGGCGACAAGAGGCGGGCTGAAATTCCCCATGGCCAATGGCCCTCCGGCGTGCGGGCATTCGTTATCCATGGCGTACACGACGCCACCGGTACGGCAAACCAGGTACGCGCCGCCTGGCCGCGCGTGCTGCTGCATCTCACCCTCGGACAAGTGAGTAAGGGGCATCACTCGCTGCCAACCCATCTCGCTAGTCTCCGGGCGCCGTAGCCGCGTTCTGTCTCAGGATGATCACCTCGCGCGGCAGTTGTGGGCGTCCGAAGATGCGGATCGCTTCCACAACCAATACCGTGCCCAGCACCAGTAAAGCCCCGGCGATCATCCGCACCGGCATCACCGTTTGTGATCCGCTCACCTGCATCACCAGGGCGGTCATGGTCATGGCGATCATGAATGCAGTCGGTGCGGCCACGAAGGCCCACTTTCTACCGGTGCGCTTCATCCAGAACGTCACGGCCAAAAGCGCCAAGCCAGCCAGCAGTTGATTGGTACTTCCAAAGACGGGCCAGATGGCGCGCCATACCGGGAGCACCTGCCCGGAGGGCGTGGTGTAGGTGGTGTAGGCCATGATGACGGGAATCACCAGGGTAAGCACAGTCGCCTTGATGCGGTTGGCGGCCAACCCGTTGTCCCACGAGAACAACTCCTGCAGCACATAGCGTCCCAACCTCGTGCAGGTGTCCAGCGTCGTCAACAGGAATGTGGACAAGGTCAGCAGCCCTAGCATCGATCCCACCTGGAGAGGAATCCCGAACGCGCCCAGGAACTGGCCCATTCCTTTGGCATACACGGTGACCGGGTTCAGGCTGAGGTTCTGGGCGTTGAAACCCAACATCATCACGCATGCCAGTGAGATTACCGCTACCACCCCTTCCGTAAGCATGCCGCCATAGCCAATGCGGCGGGCATCGCTCTCACAGGCCACCTGCTTGGAGGTGGTGCCTGACGACACCATCGAGTGGAAGCCGCTGCAAGCCCCGCAGGCAATGGTGATGAAGAGGATGGGGAAAAGCGGCCCCAAGTGAGGCACCTGCTGGAACACGGGGTCCGCCGGATTCACAAAGGCCGGGTAGGAAGGCTGGATGACGCCCGTAAAGCTGCCAATCATCAAGCCAATACCTCCACCCAGCACTGCCAGGTATAACAGGAAGCTAGAAAGGTAATCGCGAGGATGAAGCAGCGCCCACACCGGGGTGATGCTGGCCACAAAGCAGTAGGCAAGCAACACCATTGACCAGGTCTCGCGGGCATCGCCAAATATCTTGGGCAGGTAGCTGCCGTCAGATGTGATGCCGCTGCTCCAAACGGCTGCGGCCACCAGAATCGGCACCAGCACCAGGGTAGACACCCAAAGCGGCGTCCTTGTCTTCTGGTTCACGACGCCCAGGGCCACGGCCAGCATCATGAAAATGCCGCTCGCGATAGCCACTCCGGTTCCCTGCACCTCTTCGGTACTCCCAGGCGCAGCGGGAAGATCAATGAAGCTTACCGCCGTCAGGTCAAGAAACACCACAATCACATACACCAAGGTGAGCCAGATGAAGGCCAGGAATAGCTTGTAGGAAAGCGGCGACATATACTGCCGGGCTAGCTCCGCGATGCTCTTTGCCTTATGCCGGACGCTAGCCACCATCGATCCGAAGTCATGCACGCCCCCTACGAAGATGGAACCAGCCACAATCCACAACAGCGCCGGAGCCCAGCCAAAGAAGAGCCCGGCAAGAATGGGACCAATCACGGGTCCTGCGCCGGCGATCGAACTGAAGTGGTGTCCGAACAAAACGGCAGTCTTGGCGGGGACATAGTCCATACCGTCGTAGAGCGTCTCAGACGGTACGGCGTGGCGATCGTTCAGGTCAAACTGACGCGAGAGCCAAGTACCGTAGACCCTGTAGGCTATTGCGAACAGCGTGATGGCGCCGAGAAGCAGAAAGGCAATCATGTTGTCCTGTCGCGAAGTAAAGTGGAATATCCCAAGGCGACACGTACGCCCAGTGTGGCCAGTACACCATCGGGTGACGCCGAAGTCCCGCGTCTTGGCGGTCCCGGATCCCCTTTAGGATAGTGTACTGCCTGGCCAAGCGCCGGGATTCGCAGCCACGCCGAAACCTTCACCGGTAAATCGCTTTCGCGGCACGCTTGCGTTTCCGCCGTCAATGCGTACACTAAGAGGAACCCGTCCTCCGCCGCCTGCCCAGTTTGCGAGGTGGCGAACGCGCTTCCGCCGTACTTGCGGCCGCGCTCCACCATTCCACACGTAAGCACTGGGAACCAGCACATCATGAACCGACGCAAACTCTTAGGGTTAGGCGCTGGCGTTTACGCCGCCCTGCAAAGTGACGCCATCCAGAAGATCCAGGCCGCCACCAAGTCATTAGGCGCAGTAGACGCGCAGCTGGCCGCCACGGACGAGGACTTCTGGTTCCATGTCCGGCACGCCTTTACAGTGGACCGCACATTCATCAACCTCAACAATGGCGGTGTGTGCCCCAGCCCGCGTCCCGTCCAGGAGGCCGCGCGCCATTATCAGGAATTCGGGGACATGGGCCCATCCCATCACATGTGGCGCACGCTCACGCCAAACCTGGAACCCGTACGCCGCGAACTTGCCCGCACATTCGGTAGCGACCCCGAAGAGATTGCAATCACCCGTAACGCCAGCGAGGCCCTCGAAATTGCGATACTCGGCCTGGACCTCAAGGCCGGCGATGAGGTGGTGACCACCACCCAGGATTACCCCCGCATGCTCACCACGTGGGATCAGCGGGTCCGCCGGGAAGGGATCGTCGTGAAGCAGGCGAAGTTCCCCGTGCCGCCTCCAGGGATGGACTACCTTTACAAGGTTGTGGAGGAGCAGATCACGCCCCGCACGAAGGTGATCTCTCTATGTCACATCACAAACCGCACCGGGCAAATCTTCCCCATCAAGCGCATTTGCGACATGGCGCGGCAGCGTGGGATTTTCACCATCATTGATGGCGCCCACGCATTCGCCCATTGGCCGTACACGGTGGATGAGCTAGGCTGCGACGCCTATGGATCCTCATTGCATAAGTGGATGACCGCCCCCATTGGCACTGGTTTCCTGTATGTGAAGCGCGACCGCATCAAGGATATCTGGCCGCTGATGGCAGCCAATGACCGTCAAAGCCACGATATCCGTAAGTTCGAGGAGATCGGTACGCATCCCGTGGCCAACCGGAACGCCATCGCTGAGGCCATCATCTTCCACCACAGTATTGGTGGCGATCGCAAGGCCGCGCGTCTGCGCTATCTGCGCGCCCGTTGGAGCGACCGTCTTCGCAAGTACCCCCAGGTGAAGCTGTACACCCCGGATGACCCAGAGCAAAGCTGTGGCATTGGCACCATCGACGTGGAAGGCATGGACCTGAACAAGATTGCCACCCACCTCTATAACAAGTGGCGCATCGTCACCACCAACTCCGGCACCCAGGGCGAGTACCGCTGCATGCGCATCACACCCAATGTCTACAGCACCTTGCAGGACATCGACACCTTCGCCGATGCCATGGAGGAGATCCTCACCAAAGGCCTGCCCGCTTAATCCGGGCGGCCTTTCGGTTTGTTGGTCTGGACTTGGCGGCTATTCTTCGGTTACCGACGGGGGCAGACGCAGCGGCAAGGTGATCCGCCAGCGTGGCAGCCCCTGGCTGATGACCGAGGGCCAGTCGCCGTTCTCCCATCCAGATCGCCTAGTGCCCAATACGCAGTGGACGCCTCCGTTTTGCGATAAAGCAGCGCGGGCGTAGACGGCCACCACACGATTCGCGCCTGGCAATCCTCGCTGGAATCGTTTCAGAAGTTCTAGCTCAGGCTCTCCCAGCCCAAAGACGGGGGTTAGCAACTCCTGCCCCAAGGCCACAAAGTTCACGTAGCTGATACCTGCCCAGCGTACCTGCGAGATGCGTCCACCGCCGATCACCGGGGCGTCCACGACACCGAAGCCCCGGGTCAGCAGCGTCTGCTTCAATTTGGTAAGCCGCTGCGCGCGGGTCTGGTCGGGCTGAGCGATCTGGCTTGCCACAATGCCCAAGAGAGCCTTTGGCAGGTGCTCACCAGCCAGCGCCGCTGACGCTGCCGTCACCCAGCGCCTTGCCAGGGAAGAGTCCCTCGCCAGCAGTGCCTCCATGCCTTCTGTGCCTGTGCACTCTGTGTGGTCATCAGGGCAGAAGCGGGACACATACCTGGACACGTCCTCCAGGGCTTTCAGATCGATTGGCCGGGGCCAGTCTGGATAGGCCGCGATCGCTTCCTCCAGCAACTCGCGGATTGGTTCCCGGGCTGCCAGTACCATCGCGTCCGGAGCCGCGTGCAGGCGCTGCAGTTCCTGCAGCACGGGCAGATTCCCGTGATTCTCAGTCAGCATGGCCAGCGCTTTTCGGCTTAGCGCAAACTTCCCTGTAACTGGTGCGGCGATCACCGCCGTCTGTCCGTCGGGCAGAAAGTTCAGTGCGTAGTCCAGGTGCGAGGCGATGTCTCCCGCGTAGACGGCTTCATCCGCGCCGAACTCGCGCATCAGCACGTATCCATATTCTTCCGTCGAAAGGCCGCTACCCCAATAGTTCTTAGCGGCATCGCCATAGAACAGAATCAACTTCGAGAGCTGATTGGGATCTCTAGCCAGCATCAGGTCTCCCCCGTCCCAACTCAATTTCGAGCGGATCCACCGGGGCCTTTCCATGGACGTCAGCAGCGGATCAAGCTTGGGGCCGTTTGCCTGGTCGCCTTCAAAGCTGTGCCGGGGGATGAGGACCACATTCTGGCTACCCGCCGTCCCGCTCTTCATGAAGTCCTGGGTCCATACGCTGGCGTCGCTGATTGGCTGTCCTTCCACAACCACCCTTGCACTCTCCGTCCCGAAGTGACTCAGCACCGCGCTCTTCTGAGCCGCCTGGCCCAGTTCCAGCTTGGTTCGAAGTCGCAGTACCCGTGACTTGTAGGGCCTGGAAGCAACCGCCTTGGCGATGTCCAAACTATTGCCCAGGCTATACTCAGGCGGCATGAAGAAGGTTCGTGAGTCCACAGTGAATACAATTTCGTCGATCGGGTCACTCTCTGCGTGGGCGCGATAGTCCATTACGCTTGGCTGATACCAAACATGGCACACCGAGTTTCGTTGTTTCTTAAAGAGTGTTTCCTGGAAAATTGCGTTCTGCGCCTCAAAATACGATATTAAGGTTTGTAAATCGTTTGCGCAGGCGTACTGAATGGAGTCTGGCGCCGCTGAATCGCTGTAGGCGTTGTCCTGCTGTATGGGTTTCAACGTAACCGTGGAGTGACGCCTCACTTCGGACACAAGCCATTGATGCGTTGACGTGCCCTGCGCGGAAACGGCCTCCAGAAGGCCAACCAACAGCATCAATAGGCAGCAGGCAAACGGGCCAGTCCAGACGCGGCGAGGCGTCCACTTCCGCTTGCGATCCACCTCCACCCTGCTATCTGTTCTTGCTGCTTGACGATTCTTCATTCGATCTCATTGCGCGCGATGATTCATGTCGGCGTTGATCCACGGCGAACATCAGCCTGTAAGCGATTGGCCGATCGTCATTTGGCCTTATGCAAGCGGGACCAAGTGCCCTGAGCACTAAGGCTCACAGATCATCCGAGGGATATTGTGGAGACAAAGAGCCGAAGCAGATCAACGCTGCTTTCTAATTAAGGCGTACACGTGAGGGTAGCAGTTATTGGGAAAAACTTAATTAATCAACTATTATTTGTGAATCTGCTTCAAAGGCCTATCGCACCACCGGGAGGGGCGAGTCCTCGAGGCGCGGCGATCCAGTTGGAGGGTTCGCTCGCGGCAGGCTTCTGGTGGCAGGCCTCTGTCAGAAGATGCAGTCCATCAACCAGCTGCCTTGGCCTCGTCGATATCGTGCTGGTCAATGCGATGGTTGGAGTCAAGAAACAGCCAGCAGATGGCGCCCAGAAAGTAGACCCCTACAGAGACAAACAGCGCTAGGTTCCAGTTCTGGTTGGACCAGTCGAGAATCAAGCCTACAACCAAGGGGGCTAACCCGCCAGAGAGATTCCCCATCATGTTCATTGAGCCGGACACTGAGCCAGCGAAGCGTCCGCCAATGTCCATGCAGGCACTCCAGGCGGAGGGTACAGTGAGGTCGTTGGTGAAGCTCGACATGCCCATCGCCAGCATGGCCAGGATGGGGTCGCTCAGAAATGCCGCGGCTGCCAGGAAGCTGGCTGCCGCTGTCAGCGAGCCCGCACTCACCCAGCGCCTTGCCATCCCCACATCCCCGGTACGTTTTGCCACAAAGGCCACCAGGTAGCTGCTCGCCAGACACCCGATGCCACCAAGGAACAGCGGAAGGCCGGCCAGCAATGCGCTTTGGGCGAGTTCCAGCCCGCGCGCGTTCCGTAGGTAGGTGGGCAGCCAGGTGATGTAAAAATACCAACCCCAGGACACACAGAAGTATTGCGCCCAAAGCAGCCAGATGTCCCTGCTCTTCACCAACTTGCTCCAGGGAACATGCGCGTTGCCAACGGCATTTTTCTCGGCATCTTCCAGCAGGGCCAATTCCGCGGCGTTGATCTTGGGGTGCTCACTGGGCTTGTCACGGTACCACCACACAAAGATCAGCGCCCACACCACTCCCAGCGCGGCGAATACATAGAAGGTCTCCCGCCAGTTCATGAACATCAGCGTCCAAGCCACCAGTTGCGGCGTGATGGCCCCGCCCCAGCGAGCGCTCATCCACATGATGCTTTGTGCGCGTGCCCGTTCGTCGCGCGGTAGCCACGCGCTGAACATCTTCGTGAGGTTGGGAAAACACCCCGCCTCTCCCGCGCCGAACAGGAATCGAACCACCACCAGGGAAGTGATGTTCCACACCATGCCTGTAAAGGCTGTAAAGGCAGACCACCAGATGACGATCCGCGTTAGCACCTTGCGCGCGCCCAGCCAATCGCCCAGCCATCCGCCCGGCACCTCAAATAGAGCATATCCCCAGGCGAATGCCGCGAAGGCCGCCCCCATCTCGCTGGCCGAGAATCCCAGGTCCTGGGTAATGAAGGGCGCAGCCTGGGAAATGGCAACGCGGTCAATGTAGGTAATGATTCCCAGCGTCACTGCCGCCCAGATCACGCCCCGGCGGACTTTCGTGGGTTGCATCTTCGCTTCCGGGAACGGTTTGGTAGGGGTGGTAGTCGGCGCAGCCATGTCTGTCTACTCCATCACGCGACGATACCCGCCCGCAACCACTACGCCGTATATGGAGAGCAGAGGTAAGCGGCGTCCACTACCGGTTGCTAAAGTTCTGCCGTCGAACGGTCGATCCATTCCAGGTAGGGTGGGTTCCCTGCTTGTACCGGCACCGCCAGGATTTCCGGCAGCTCATACGAATGCAACTCCAGAATCCGCGCCAGAAGCGCGTCCCAGTGCTTGAGTGTGCTCTTCATCATCAACAACGTTTCCTGGCTTTCTTCCAACGCGCCCTGCCAGCAATAAACGCTTCGAGCATTGGGAATGAGGGTTACGCAGGCTGCCAAATGCTCCTGCACCAAGGTTTGCGCCAGCCGCCGGCCGTCTTCTTCTGACGACACAGTGCAATAGACGATGATTTTGTTTGACATAGATGCTATTTTCCAGCCATTAATGGAATAAGTCATTTTGATGGCAATGCGTCTTCCATTCCAACTGCGACGTTCCTTGGGCTTGGCGGAGGACTCCGCGGACAGCAGCCTTGCGTCTATGTGGCCGCGTCGCGGTGGCCGCGCCGGTAGCGCAAATGTGGTATTCCTTGGCGCTGCACTTCTGGTTGGCGGTTCGCTGTTGGGCGTACTGGGGTTTCGATTCCCCGGGGAAGCCTCGCGCTGGGTGCAAAATCAGGGCGAGATTCGCGAACTTCAGGAAGTAAATGCGAACCTCCGCAAGCTGGAGGCGGAACGTCTGGAACGGCTGAAGGTGATCGAAGAAAACTTCGACGGCCCAGGGCTGGAGATTCGGCGGCGATATCATCTCTACAAGCCGGAAGAGAAGATCTTCATACTCCCATCCGCAAAGCCGGATTCCCCTGACGCTGCCTCATCATTGCCCGCTGTACCCACGCCGGCCACCCCGTAGGCTCCCCTTCGCCGTAGTGCCGGCCCACGCCAGCCCCGGATGCTTTTGTTTGTTGCCGCTGTTCGATACGATACGCACCGAGGCTTTGTGATGTCGCAAGCTACCGTTCGTACCCTACTCCTGCTGTTGTTCGTGATTGGGCTTGCCGCGCAGCAGCCCCGCCCGGATCGAAGCGAACTTTGCATCTACACGTTGGCCACCCGCTCAAGCCGCTGTCTGCTAAGCATCCCCCAGCACATTGAGGCGCCCAACTGGACGCCCGATGGGAAGTACCTTCTGGTGAATGGGGGCGGGCGCCTATACGAGGTGGCCCTGGATCATCCGGTGTTAGAGCCGATTCCCACCGGAGACATCACGAGGCTGAACAACGACCACGGCGTTTCGCCCGACGGCAAGACGCTGGTGATCTCCGCCGGTCACATGTACACCCTGCCCCGTGCGGGAGGCGTGCCCCGCCAGGTGACCTCCCTCAGCCCCAGCTACTATCATGGCTGGTCTCCTGACGGCAAGATGCTGGCCTACTGCGCTAGGCGCGACGAGAACTTCGACATCTACGTCATTCCTGTCCAGGGCGGGAACGAAATACGCGTAACCACCCACCCAGGCCATGACGATGGGCCAGATTACTCTCCCGATGGACGCTGGATCTATTTCAATTCTGACCGCAACGGCAGCACCAGCGTCTGGAGGGTTCCCGCCGGGCAGTCCTCTCCACAGGATGACCACGCTGAGTTGGTGACGCCGGGCGTGCGCGCTGACTGGTTCCCACACCCCTCCCCGGACGGTAAATGGCTGGTGTATCTCAGCTATCCCGAGGGAACGCCCGGGCACCCTGCGAACCGGCCTGTCGAACTGCGCTTGATCCCCCTCGATACAGGAACTCCCGCACAGCAGAATCCGCAGGTACTGGAAGCCTTCACAGGTGGCCAAGGGACCATCAACGTGAACTCGTGGTCGCCGGACAGCAAGGCCTTCGCCTACGTGCGCTACCGATACCCGTAATCGGACTCCACACTGGGGACCGCGGCGCGGCTGTGAGGAATGCGGCTGCCAGAGATCTCAATTCCACCGGAAAACTCTGCTGTTCACCGGCAGACCGGCTGGCGCGGAGCCTCGGCCCATTGCTTGGCCAACTACCCGTGACATGTCCGTCAATTCTCCAGCTTCAGGTCAATGGTGGCACGCTGACGGTCGTCAAAGATGGTGAGCAGTTTCGGCTTACTCTCCTTATCCTGATGCTTCGCCTTCAGCTCATACTCCACTGACTTTTTGATTCCCTGGAACACAAAGGCGCCATTCTCCCGTGTGATGAAGCTCCGGATCTGAAGCGATTTCATATCCTTCAGCTGCACAATGGCGCCATTCACGGCATTGCCGTCGCTGTCATGCACGGTTCCCTCCACCGCGCGCAAGGTGTCTCTGCTCTGTGCCATCAACGCCGGGCTGTGCGCCACTAACGCCAAGCCAAGCGCAGCCAACATCGCCACGCCCACCACAGCTTGCTTCCATTTCCTTGTCATTACCGGCCTTTCGCCCTCAGAGTATCGCAACGGCAAAAGCTATTGCTTTGCTGGCAGTTGCAGGAAGATGTCCAATTGGTCTTCCCCCTGCACTTTGACGAGCTTTTCCGTTCGCATAAACCCTTTCATCTCTGCTACAAGGACGTAGCTGGCCTCGGTCTTCGGTACATAAAAGGGGTATTCCCCCACGTGATTGGTCTGGCCCTCTAAACGCTTGCCCTTGGCAATCTTCCCCTCGGCGTCCGCTGGGTGAAGCTGAACCCGAGCACCGCGCAAGGTCTGCCCGGTCTCGGCGAACGTGCTCACCTGGATCAAGGTGTCGGTAACTTTGGCGGGCTGTTTCTTGCCTTGCTTCTGGCCCACAGGTTCCGCCACGGCGGCAAATGCTACCGAGAGCGCCAACGCCAGCAGCAGGGACCATCTCCAAGTCGTGCTTAAACCGTTACCAGGATTCTTCTTCTTCATCTTCCTCTTCGAACTCGTCACCTTCTTCTTCCAACTCCAGTTCAGGCGGGTTGATGCTGACCACCCGCAAAACGGCACCACATTCATCGCAGGAGAGGATGTCGCCCTCGTCCACTTCGTCCATATCGACGTCAATATCGGCGCCGCATTCAGTGCATTGAAACATGTGTTGCTCTCCTTATCGCCAGACGATGGCTCCTACCGGCGCGTGCCGAGGCACCTGTCTGCGAATTTCGTCCTGCTCGCAAAAAAAAGACTCTCGGAACTACCGAATACCCCAACTCATCCAGGCTTCGCAAGGGCAAAGTGACACCTTCCGTACCAATTTGCACCTCGCTGCCCGATTTTCCCTGTCTAGGCCTGGAAATCCCCCCCGGTTGCCGCTACACCGTTCACCCGGTTGTTGGCGTTCCGGGACATACTGGTAGGTTGCGACCTACCACTTTACCCACTCAGCCTTCTGCCCCACAAATTCCGCACACCGTGGAGATCCACGGTGCGAAGATGCCGGATGAGTACTCCTGGTTACGCGATCGCGATGACCCCGCCGTGATTGGCTACCTGCAGCATGAGAATGCCTACACAGCGGCGGTTATGGATCCCCTACAACCGCTCCGCGACCAACTTTTTGCCGAAATGAAGGCGCGGACGCCGGAAACCGATTGCAGTGCCCCAGTCGATGATGGCCCATTCAGCTACTATTCGCGTACGATTCAAGGCAAAGATTACCGGATTCACTGCCGTGCTCCTCGCCGCACGCTGTCCGCTCGCCTGCCTGAATCAGATATCGGCGCACATTCTGTCGTTAGGCCGGAAGCCGGTAGCGAACAAATCCTGTTGG
This sequence comes from Bryobacteraceae bacterium, assembly GCA_036821995.1. Taxonomy (GTDB): domain Bacteria; phylum Acidobacteriota; class Terriglobia; order Bryobacterales; family Bryobacteraceae; genus JACTMJ01. The sequence goes on along the minus strand of DAISIM010000005.1, from coordinate 14,248 downwards.
ACGGCAACCTGCTGGCCGCTGGCAGAAGCTACTTTGAGCTTGGCGCCTATGCCATCAGTCCGGATCACCGGCTGCTGGCCTACTCGATGGACTTCGAGGGCAGCGAGAAGTTTGAACTGCATCTCCGCGACCTTGCGAAAGGGATAGACCTCCCCGATTGCATTCCAGACACCTACTACTCCGTAGAGTGGTCAGCGTGCGGTGAATTCCTGTTCTACACCACGCTAGACGATGCCATGCGCCCTTTCCGGCTGTGGCGGCACCGCCTCGGCACGCCCGCCACGGCTGACCAGTTGGTTTACCAGGAAGACGACCAAGCTTTCCATATAGACATCGGCAAGACCCGCAGTGAGAAGTTCCTGCTGCTGGAATTGGCAAGCCTTACGACGACGGAGATCCGTTTCCTGGCGGCTAACCAACCCCAGGGCCAGTTCCAGACCCTGCTGCCCCGCCGCCCGATGATCGAGTACAGCATTGACCATCAGGGCGACACTGTGTGGATGCTGATCAACGACACTGGTCGCAATTTTCGTCTTGTTCGCATGCCACTTTCGTCACACCGGAACCCCGAGACCTGGGAGGAAGTGATCGCGCATCGCGATGATGTTTGCCTGGAGGGCGTCGACGCCTTTGCGGACTTCCTGGTGGTTTCCGAACGCGACTGCGGCCTGCCCCAGATCCTCATCCTGGAGACCGATGCCGGCACGCAGCACCGGATCGCATTTCCTGAGCCCGTGTATACCGCCTCAGTGGGTGCCAACCCGGATTTTGCCTCCACACGCATCCGCCTCAGCTACGAATCGCCCCTCAGTCCCCCGGCCGATGTCGACTACAGTGTGCCATTGCGTCACTGGCAGGTGGCTAAGCAGCAGCAGGTGACCGGCGGTTTCCGGCCAGAGGACTACAAGGTAGAGCGCCTTTCGATTGCAGCCCCGGATGGTATTCGCATCCCCTTAAGCGTGGTGAGCCGTCGCGACGCCGCCCGCGACGGCTCCTCACCCGCGCTTCTATATGGATACGGCGCATACGGGCTGACCACAGAGCCGGGGTTTTCTCCTGAGCGCCTCAGCCTGTTGGAGCGCGGCTTCGTGTACGCGATTGCCCATGTCCGGGGCAGCGGAGATCTTGGCGAAACCTGGCACGACGCTGGGAAGATGCAGCACAAGCCGAACAGCTTTTCTGACTTTGTCGCCTGCGCGGAGGCGCTAGTGGCCGAAGGATACACTTCGCCCGCCCGCCTGGGAATCCTGGGCCGGAGCGCGGGAGGGTTGTTGGTTGCAGCCAGCATGAATCTGCGACCTGACCTGTTTGGCGCCGTGGTGGCCAGCGTGCCCTTCGTGGACGTTCTGAACACGATGCTGGACCCCAGCCTCCCGCTGACCGTGGGCGAGTTCGAAGAGTGGGGCAACCCCCAGGACCCCGCGCACTTTGCTGTCATCCGCTCTTATTCGCCCTACGACAATCTTCGTCCGGCCGGCTATCCACACATCCTGGTTACTGCCGGCCTGAACGACCCCAGGGTTTCCTACTGGGAGCCCGCGAAGTTCGTCGCCCGCTTGCGGACGCTCACACAATCGGATCGACTGATCCTTCTGAAGACAGAGATGGGCGCTGGACATTTCGGCCCCTCGGGCCGCTATGACACATGGAAGGAAACCGCGTTTGAGTACGCCTTCCTGATCCACACCCTGAATGCTCCACCCGCGCCCTAGCGAGAGACGAATTCCACGGTACACATGCAGAAATCCTTGCACGAAGATAAAAAAAGCGGCTCCCGCAAGGGAGCCGCAGCTTAATAGGAAACAGACAGGATGACTCTTGGGAGCTAGGACATGTGGCGCAGCAAACATCGCTTCCACCACCTGCCTACGTCCTGCTTGACGCCCCACCGGCAGGATCCGTTTCAGCATTTCGTCGTGCTACAGACGAAGAGCGCTGGCAAGCCGATTTTCGCGACCGCGAAGCCGATTTCGGGTACGTTTTTGCCGGTCACGCAATAAACTAATAAGCAGAGACGCATCCAATCGCGTTCAGTTGGGCGCGTCCCAGGATGATTGCCTCGACTCTCAGGCGTTGGAGCAGGTGCAGCCCATGTCTGATACGCTGTTCCATCTCGCGTCCCGCATCCTCATCGTGGATGATGAGGTCCATATTGCGCGCTTCCTTCAGTTTCTACTGTCGAAGGAGGGCTACCAGACAGCCCTCGCCCACAATGGCTTGCAGGCCATCGACGTCTTCACGCAGTTTCATCCTGACGGCATCCTGTTGGACGTCGTCCTTCCCAAGATCTCGGGCATTGAGGTGTTGCGTCGAATTCATGCTTCTATGCGCCCAAACGAGAAGCCTCCCTTCACGGTATTGCTCACTGGCATGAACCGGCAGGAGATCCCCGCTGATATCATGAGTTTGGGTGCGGTGGCGCACTGCCCAAAGCCCGTTGCCCCAAGTGCGTTGGTCCGCACGCTTCATGCGCATGGCCTTTTCGGCTATGCTCATCACTGTACAGGCGGACTCACATCCAGGGCGCGGGTGTAGGCATTCTGCTTCACCGCCGATAGGTTTGGCATCGTTGGGCCTCATGGATCCAAACTACGGCTTTCTTCCTTATCCCCAGCACGACGTGGCGGCCGCTTTTGAGCCGCCCGTCCGCAAGGCCCTCTTCGGTCGTCCGGCGGAGTTCGCAGCGGCTACGGGATCCGCGCTCGCCTGGGAGTTTGGCGGTTTGCTCTCCTGGGTTGTGGCCTCTCCAGACGCCAGTTTTGCCATTGAGCATGGACAATTGTGCCTGCGCGGCCGCGCTGGCATGGAGGCCGCCACGCCGTTGGCGGAAGATGGGGAATCAGCCAGCAATTCGGCAGGCTCCAGCGAACTGGAAAGAATCGAATCGGATCTTTCCACAGTTGCTGCAACCCTCAGCAATGGCAATGAATCATCCACCGCCACCGAAGGGCGCAGCTATGTGCGCGTTCCCGCCACCGTCCAGAACCAGTTGATTGGCTACATCCACATATGCTGTCCTACCCGGATGGCCCGCTCCGGCCTGGTGGGCATGCTGGGCTACATGCTGGAACTGGTGGAAAAGGAACGTCAGGAAGATTCCCTCCTACAAGAGCTAAGCGCCAGTTGGGAAAGCCTGGACGCCCTCTTTGAGTGGACCGTGGATATGCGCAACCTGCCCAACCGGCAGGAGATGTTGAACCGCATCATTGAGCGCGCCGTCGCCGTCCGCCCGGGTGCTCGCGCCATTCTGTGGATTGAGGAAGGCGAACAATTGCTGCCCACGGCCTGGGTGGCGGACGAGAAACCCCTTGCTCGCCCAAAGTCGGTTGGCGTGGTTGGCCGCGCGCTTGACCAGCGCAACAGCCTCGTCCTGCGCCGCACCGGGCACCTGTCGCAGATTCTGGACACTGAGCCCGAACTGCGCAACGCCGCTTCCGTAGTGGTCGTTCCCATTTCTACCCAAAGCCAGTTACACGGGGCCTTGGAGGTTTGGTCAGACGACGACGACGTGGAATTTGAGTCGCCCCAACTGCGCCTGTTGGAGGCTCTTTCCATGCAAGCCGCTTTGGTGGTGGAGAACGACCGTCTCTACAGTTCCCAGATTGAATCAGAGCGCTTGCGCCAGGAAGTGGATATCGGCTCGCGCATCCAACAGTCACTGCTTTTTTCGAAGGTCCCTGAGCGGATTGAAGGTGCACAGATTGCGTCGCTCACCCTCCCTTCGCAAACGATCGACGGAGACTTCTACGACATCGTCGACCACAATCCCTACTGCTTCGACGTGGTGGTTGGCGATGTGATGGGTAAGGGCGTTCCTGCCGCCATTCTTGCTGCTGCCGCCAAGAGCGGCCTCTTTCGAAGTCTCTGTCAGCTGATGGTGGACGCGGGTCGTCGCGACATCCCGCAGCCTGACGCCATCGTCACCAAACTGAACGGCGCACTCGCCCGCCAGATGATTAGTGTGGATAGCTTTGCCAGCATGAGCTATGCCCGCTTCAACCTCAAGACCAAGACCGTCACCTTTGTCGACGCCGGCCACACCAAGACCTTCCATCTTCGCGTCCGCGATCACCAAACCTTCCTGTTGCAGGGCGAGAATCTACCCCTTGGCATTATCCAGGATGAGGTCTACCAGCAGATCGCGCATGGCTTTGAGCCCGGCGATGTCTTCGTCTTTTACTCTGACGGAATTACCGAGGCGCGCAATGCGGAGGGCGAGTTTTACGGGGAGTTCCGCCTCTACGATTGCGTTCGTAAAGCGACTGACCGCAGCGCCGAGGGTCTGGTGGCCGCCATCCGCCAGAGCGTGGTGTCCTTCTCCGGACGCGAAGTTTTCCTAGACGACCTCACCTGCGTTGTCGTCCGCATTGAGCCGAAGTCCACCCAGGCGATTGTCACTCGTGAGAGCCGAGTGTTCACCAGCGATCTGCGTGAACTTTCCCGCATCCGCCAGTGGGTGAATGACCTCTGGCTCCGCTGGGCCCCTCGCGGCCATGACGAAGCGTCGCTCTACCAACTGGTTTTGGCCGTTAACGAGGTCTCCAGCAACGTCATGCGCCACGCCTACAAGGGCGATAGCCTACAGCGCATCCGCATGCGTGCCTGGGTCCACCAGAATCGCTTTGCCCTTGAGATTTCTCATACCGGTGAGCCCTTTGACCCTCAATCCAGGGAACTTCCGGCCTTTGACGGCACCCGCGAGGGAGGCTTCGGAGTCTTCATTATCGAGAATTCCGTGGACGAAATCGTATATTCACGAAATGATGGAGACTGGCACACGATTAGAATAGAGAAGAGCTATTTCGCGGCAACCCAGGAGAAGGACTGATTCATGGCCCTTGTAACGATTAACCTAGACGATGTCGTGGTGGTGGAGGTCCCCGGACCCAGCCTCGACGCATCCAATTCCAAGGACTTCAAGGCTGAGGTGGCCTCCATCCTCAACTCCGCCCAGAAGGTTATTTTTGACCTCGAACACCTTGGTTTTGTTGACTCTTCCGGTCTTGGCTCAATTCTCTCCTGCCTGCGCCAGTTGAACGGTGCCGGTGGCGACCTCAAGCTCTGCGGCATGACTAAACCCGTGCGCGCCCTGTTTGAACTCGTCCGCATGCACCGCATTTTTGAGATTTACGAGTCGCGCGATGAGGCATTGGCAGCCTTCAAGTCGCCTGGCTCCGTTCCGCCGATGGGCCGTTAACTGGACAGCCGTTGCCATATTCCCGAATCCCCAGCTAGTTCTCTATCATCTCTATCGCTAAGATAGAGTATGAGGAGCAGCCGATGAGTGTCGCGGCCATCCCGTTCCCTAGCCCCCGTTCCCAAGGCAACCTGCTGGACATGATTGGGCGGACCCCTCTGGTGCGCATCCCGTCCCTGACACGGGGCTTGAATGGGGTGGCGATCTGGGCTAAAGCGGAGCACCTCAATCCCGGGGGTTCAGTGAAGGATCGTCCGGCGCTCCGCATGATTCAGCAAGGCATTCATGAAGGTGCGCTTAGCCCGGAGAAGGTTTTGCTGGATTCCACCAGCGGGAATACAGGCATCGCCTACGCGATGATCTGTAGCGCCCTTGGCTTTCGGGTAAAGCTTTGCATGTCGGCCGGGGCTAGCCGTGAGCGACAAGCCATCCTGATGGCGCACGGGGTCGACCTTGTACTCACCCCCGCTGAGGAAAGTAGCGATGGCGCTGCCCGCCGCTGCCACGCGATCTACGCCGAGAATCCGGAACTTTATTTCTATCCTGACCAGTACAATAATCCGGCCAACTGGCAGGCCCATTTCCACACCACTGGCCCGGAGATCTTGCAGCAGACCAACGGGGATGTCACGCACTTCGTCGCGGGCGTTGGCACCAGCGGCACCCTCATGGGCGCTGGCCGCCGCCTTCGGCAGGAACTGCGTCAGGTGACGCTGGTCTCCGTTCAGCCCGCCGTAGCGCTGCATGGCTTGGAAGGCCTGAAGCACATGGAAACGGCCATCGTGCCCGGCATTTACGACCCCACCCTAGCCGATGCTGACCTCCGAGTGGACACCGAAGACGCATGGCGGATGTGCAAGCGAATGGCCCGTGACGAGGGCCTGCTGATTGGCGTGAGCGCCGCAGCGAATCTGCTGGCGTCCCAGCGCCTGGCCCAAACCCTCGCCGCCCGGCGCGAACGCGCTACCATCGTCACTGTCCTGTGTGACGGCGCTGCCAAATACTTGAGTGAGCATTTTTGGAATGATCCGGATTACTGAAGCCCCTTGGCGCGTGATGGTTGAGCACGCCCAGCAGACCTATCCCACTGAGTGCTGCGGCGCTATGCTTGGGCAAAGTGTGCGCGAATCTCAAAGTGGTGACGGCGCTGCCATTCAACCGGCGGGCGAGGTACGCCAGATTCTGAAGGCGATCCCCCTTCAGAACGTCTACGAGGGCGCACAAGAGGATCGGTATGAGATTCGCCCCATGGACCTGTTGCGTGTCGAACGGGAGGCCCGTTCTGAAGGTCTCGCACTGCTGGGCATCTATCATTCCCACCCCGATTGCGGGGCCTATTTTTCAAGCACTGACCTCGAGAACAGCTGCCCGTGGTACTTGTTCCTGGTCATTTCCGTACAGCAGGGCCAATACGCGGAAGCCAATTGCTTTCAGCCCAACGCTGACATGACCGAAGCGCCGCCAGTGCCGCTTGAGCTCCCAATCCAGCCGGACTTCCCGGCGCCCTTATCCCTCCCAGCAAAGGAAAACGCCTAGCCATGACCAACATCAGCATCCCCACACCCCTGCGCCAATTCACGAACGGGCAGGATTCCGTCGCCCTTGAGGGCGGTACCGTGGGGGAACTCCTGGACGCGCTCACCACGCAGTTCCCGGGCCTGAAGGGCCACCTGTTCAATGACGAGGGCAAGCTGCGAAGCTTCGTCAACGTGTACCTGAACGATGAGGATATCCGCTACCTGCAGAAGACCGCATCGCCTGTGAAAGACGGCGACAGCATTACGATCATTCCCAGTATTGCCGGCGGCGTTGCCCGGGTAGCTGGCCGCAGCCCCCGCGTGTAGAGGATCACGAAACCATGGCCACTTCGCTTGACACAACATCGGCCCACTTGGCCGAGCTTTCCAACGACGAGATCCATCGTTACAGCCGCCACCTCATCCTGCCGGAAGTGGGCATCGAAGGCCAGCGCAAGCTGAAGGCCGCCCGCGTATTACTGGTGGGCACGGGCGGACTGGGCTCCCCGGCTGCCATGTATCTGGCCGCCGCGGGCGTGGGCACCATCGGCCTGGTAGATTTTGATGTCGTTGACGTCACCAACCTCCAACGCCAGATCATCCACGGCACCCGCGACATCGGCCGCAAGAAGATTGTTTCGGCCATGGAAACGCTGGCTGACCTCAATCCGCATACGCGTCTGATTGCCCATGAGGAGGCGCTCACCAGCGCCAACGCCCTGGATATCCTCCGTGACTATGACATGGTAGTGGACGGCACGGACAACTTCCCCACCCGCTATCTGGTGAATGACGCTTGCGTACTGCTGGGTAAGCCCAACGTCTATGGATCCATTTTTCGCTTCGAAGGCCAAGTAACGGTTCTTTGCACGCCAGACGGGCCCTGCTACCGTTGCATGTATCCCGAACCACCGCCCCCGGGCTTGGTTCCCAGTTGCGCGGAGGGCGGCGTACTGGGCATCCTGCCCGGCGTCGTTGGATGCCTGCAAGCCACTGAAGCCGTGAAGCTGATTCTTGGAATCGGCAACCCGCTCATTGGCCGGTTGCTCACTTACAACGCGCTGGAGATGAGCTTCCGTACCTTCAAGGTCCGCCGCGATCCCGAGTGGGCGCCGAACACCGCCCACCCGCAAATCAAGGGTTTGATTGACTACGCCCAGTTCTGCGGCGTACCGCACGGTAGCGAGTCTCCCAAACCCGAGGAATCCACCGTCCCGGAAATCACCCCAGTGGCACTGAAGGCCAAGCTGGATGGCGGCGACGGCCTGGTGCTTGTGGACGTACGCGAAATCCACGAACACCAGATTTGCCATATTCCCGCGGCAACCCTCATACCGCTTGGCACGCTGCCCCAGCGCCTGGGCGAACTCGACCCAGAGCGTGAAATTGTCGTCCATTGCAAGAGCGGCATGCGCAGCGCGAAGGCCTGCGGCATCCTGCGCGAGGCCGGCTTCAAGAACGTCACCAACCTCAAAGGGGGCATCCTGGCCTGGAGCGATCAGGTGGACCCTTCTGTCCCGAAGTACTAATCCGCACTACGAGCCGGCAACTTGGACCTCGCCGGTTTCCCGCAGGGGGGAGGATCACGAACAATCACGTTCCTCCGCCCTGCGTGCATCCGCAAGGACGCCAGCGCATCTGGAGTAACCAGAATGGCACTCGTTCGAGGCAGTCTCGATTCCCGCTTCGAAGTTGCCGGTGTGGTAGCCGAGAGCAGCGCGGGCACCGTCTACGTTGCCCGCCGGCGCGACGATGCCGCGCTCGTGTGCCTGCAGTTTGTGGGCTGGCATCACACCACCACCGCGCAGCGCCAGCGTTTCGTCTACGAAGCCCGCCAGGCGGCCAAGGTGTTGCACCCCAACCTGCTTGCCATTCAGGAAGTGCTGGAAGGCGACGACGGCCTGCTGGTGGTGTACGACTACGAACCCTGCCAAACGTTGGCGTCCATGCTTGCCAACGGGAGGCTCCCCGTCAAGCAGGCTGCTAGCTTTGCAACCCAACTCGCCGATGCCCTGGAGCTAACCAGCCGCCAGGGTATCCTTCACGGGCACGTTGACCCCACTTCGATCCTCATCACCGATTCCGGGCTGGCCAAGCTGACCGGCTTTGGCTGCGCACGCGTGCGCGCCATTGAGGATGAGGCGCAGCGGCTAAGCTCCGGCCTGTCCACCGAAGCGTCCGCTGCGCTGGAGCGAACTCACCTCCGCCGCGTTGCCTATCAGGCTCCGGAATGCCTGCAGGGCATTGCGGCTGACTCGCGCTCTGAAGTGTTCTCGCTAGGCTGCGTGCTCTACGAGATGCTTAGTGGCAAGCGCGCCTTTGCCCGCCGCAACAGCCAACTCACGGCCCGCGCCGTCATTGACCAGCCACCCAGACCCATCAGCGAAGTTGTGTCAGGGATTCCGCAGGAACTTGCGAATATCCTGCGCCGTTGCCTCCGCAAGTCCGCCGATCGCCGCTACCAGCATCTGCTGGACCTCAAGATCGAACTGCAGAACTTCCGCGAGGAGATGGAGTTTGCCGACATTATCGTTACCGCGGAACCTGGCCGTTCCCACCGGCGCTGGCGCTGGCTGGCACTGGTTCCGGTCGTCTGGGCCTGCATCTATTTCGGAGTGCCTAGAGTTCTGCTGCAGCACATCAAACCCCGCGGCCTGGCGACGCCCGTCCTTCGCCAAGTTACCAGCGGCGTCACCCTCTCCACTGACCCGTTCGTGAGCGCCGATGGCCGCACCCTGGCGTATGCCAGTGACCGTGACGGCGCTAACCTGGACATCTTCGTGCAGTCCCTCGGCCCGGACGGCGTCCCAACCAAGCCCCGCCGCCTTACCGTAGATCCCGCCGATGAGCGTGAGCCCTCGCTTTCACCGGACGGCCAAACCATCGCCTTCCGCAGTGACCGTCTGGCGGGCGGCATCTACACGGTGCCCACCGATGGCAGCAGCCCCCCGCGCTGGATCGCCAACCAGGGCCGGCGCCCCCGCTACTCCCCCGATGGTAAGTGGCTTGCCTTTTGGGCGCGCACCCTTCGTGCTGAAGATCTCGGTAGCGTCTACCTGATGCCGGCGGAGGGTGGCCCCCCTCGTCAGGTTGCCCCTGGTTTTCACACCGCCCTGTTGCCCGTCTGGAGTCCTGATGGCGAGCATTTACTGTTCCTTGGCGCGCGCAAAAAAGGAGACTGGCTGGAGTTCTTCGTAACACCTCGCGAAGGTGGTGAGCCCACCACGATTGACAGCTACCGCGTTATCCGCCGATGGTTCATCACCCAGATGGTGCCTGACGCCTGGGTGAATGACACCCTCTATTTCACAGGTACCGCCAACGGTAAGACAGGTCTTTGGCGGATTCGCCTCCCCCAAGGCACCCGCCGCGTGGAAGGCGATTCCCTGCCCCTGTTCCCCGAAGCCCTCCACGATGGAAGCGCCACCGTCAGCGCCGACGGCGCGGTCTACTTCGCCCGTCTGAAGGACTCCATTCAACTTTGGAGCGTTCCAGTCGACGCCAATCGGGGGCGCGTCCTGGGTGAAGTCTCGCGCTTTTTCGCAGACGAAGGCGCCACCGTGCGACCCTCCTTAAGTGACGATGGCCGTCTGCTTGCCTATACGAGCGATAAAGCCGGTGCACAGAATTCAACTGCGCAGAATGCCAGTGTGCAGAACGTATGGCTGCGGAACATGCAAACGGGGGAGGAGATCCGCATCACCGACAATCCCCATAGCTTCTTTACGCCCACCGGAGTCCTCAGCGGCGATGGCGAGTGGCTGGCTTTCACACGCTACGAAAAAGGCCGCACCATCACCTTTGCGCGCTCGACGTCCACTGGCGATGAAACCCGTCTTTGTGACAACTGCGAAACCCCCCGTCACTGGAGCCGGGATGCGCACAATCTCCTGTACGTCCGCTCTGCCCGCAATTACAGCATCGGCATGGTGGAGCGCGGTACCGGGGCCAACACTATCCTCGTCCAAAGCGATCGTGTCCCCTTGCTTGCCCCGCGCTTCTCGCCCGATAACCGCTGGATCACCTTCCACGCCCTGGAAACCCCGGATCTGCGCAAGGTCTTCGCACAGGCAATCGCGGGTACGTCTTCAGCAGCTGAACGCGCCTGGGTTCCCGTCACTAGCGGCCGCATTCTTGACCGGGGCGCCCAGTGGAGCCCGGACGGCAACCTGCTCTACTTTATGAGCGAACGCGATGGACGCCGCAACATCTATGCTCAGGCGGTGCATGCGGAAACGCGCCAGCCCCTCGGAGAACCCTTCATCGTCTACGGCAACCGCGCCACACAACGCAGCCTCTTGAACGTCCCCCGCGGATTAGCGGAGATGGTGGTGGCCAGGGACAAGCTCATCTTCACCATGGGAGAGTTTACAGGTAACATCCACAAGGCGGTTTTCCCTGAGTAGGATACCCAGGACTGCCCGTGCGGAGTGTCAGGCAGCGTCTTCTTCGGCGGGCTGTGCCGGGCGTCCGGTTTTCGTGCGCATCTCGGGCGGAAAATACCGGCATAGGTGCACCACCATCGCATCGCGATAAATGGTTGTTGTAAGGTAGCGCGGATTTGCCTCGGCCTCTTCTGCCTCAATACGCTTGCCGGCAAATGCCAGAGCCTCGCCCAAACTGATCCCACTCCGCCATTCCGGCCGCTCCCCAGCCCGGTGCGTCTTCAACGCGTACTGCATGCGCTCTCTACCCCGTTCGTTTCGTCTGGTCTCTGATCGCAGTCCATCCGATTCGCAGCGGAAGCGTTGAGTCGCAGGAATCTCGCAAGGGACTCATGCCGCCAAGCGTTTCCGGCGGCTGCAACACAATCCATGCCTGTAATCTGGTTTGGACCAAATCTTACATTACACAAATTCGGGGAAGTTCCCCCAGCGCTACAAGTGGATTGTCTCGCAAGCGGGGTCCGTTCATCCTCGCAGCAGATGGGCCAGCGACCGCTGGCTCTTCGAGATCATAGCCGGCCAAGGAATCGCAGGATGGAATCGCAGGATGGAATCGCAGGATGGAATCTCATCGCAACGATGATCCGGTGCGTTCCTAACCAGCAGGCCAGTTCGCCAAGTCCAACCGCTCCACACCCTTCGCCGGCCCTAGTGCTTCCAGGTGTTGGGCGATCAACTGGCCCGTTTCAGGATGCGTCCAGCCACCCGCGATTTCAGCCAGCGGCATCAATACAAAATGCCGCTCCACCAGGCGCGGATGGGGAATCCGCAGCCCGGCGCTGTCCAGGCGAAGACCATCCCAAAGGAGGATGTCCAGGTCAATCAGTCTTGGTCCGTTACGGATACCTCGCACCCGCCCCATCACTCGTTCGACATCCAGCAGCGCTTCCAGGCAGGCATCCGGAGTCAGTCTGGTCTCCACAATCGCGGCCGCGTTCAGAAACCAGTCCTGCTGGAGGTAGCCCACCGGTGCAGTGCGATAAAGCGACGATACGGCGCGCACCTCCACAAAGGCCCCCATCAGGTCCAGCGCCCGCGCAAGGTTTCGCTGCTTGTCGCCAAGATTCGATCCCAGCCCCAGGCACACGCGGCTAAGCGTCACCGGCCCTCCTCTGGATCTTTCCCGGCCGCAGCCTGCGGATTGCTGGCGCGCTGCCCGCGCGGCTGGAACCGTTCTATCTCCACCGCTGCCGCAGCAACGCCTCGGGCACGCAGAGCCTCTGGCTTTCGCAACAACAGTCTCACTGAGGCCACGGGAAACTGGCGCAGCAGCGTCGAGCAAATCGTCTCAGCCAATGACTCAATCAAAACCCACTCGCGCACCCCAACGACAAAGTGGATACACTCCAGCACCGCCGCGTAGTCAATCGTATCCGTGATGTTCTCGCTGTAGGCAGCGGCGCGAATGTCCGTGCGGAGCGTGACGTCCAATACCAGTTCCTGGGGCTGCGCCCGCTCAGTTGCGGGCACTCCAACCCGGCAAGGCACACGGATGTCAAGGAGGTGGATAAGGTCGTTCATATTGAAGCGCTCCGGACGGCATCAGCCACGCGCAGGGCGCGCTTGCACTCAGCTACATCATGCACACGCAAGACGGCAGCCCCTTGCATGGCGCAAATCACGCATGCGGCAATGGTGCCTTCCAAACGTTGCGTGGGGGCTTCCATGCCCTCCAGCGCACCCAGAAAGGACTTCCGTGACGGGCCAGCCAGCAGTGGCGCATCCAGCGTCTGGAACTCCTGGAAGCGCGCAAGAATCTCGAAGTTGTGGCTGGCAGTCTTGCCAAAGCCGATGCCCGGGTCTACCGCGATATCCCGGATGCCTGCCTCACGGGCAAGGGCCATCGCATCGCGCAGCGCCTCGCGAACCTCGGTCACCACATCGACGTACTCGGGCTTTTGCTGCATGGTCTTCGGAAGGCCCCGCATGTGCATCAGCACCGCGGAGGCCTGATGCTGCGCCACCACCGCACGCATCTCCGCATCGCGTAGGCCACTTACGTCATTGACGATGGAAACCCCCGCTTCCAGGCAGCGGGCTGCCACGCCGGGCTTCATCGTATCGATCGACAAGTAGGGCACCTGTCGCGGATGGCCGCTGAACCGCGGATGGGCCAGCAGGCCCTCCAGCACAGGCAGCACCCGGGCAAGTTCCTCCCTCTCAGAGACAGCGTCAGAGCCTGGCCGGGTGCTTTCGCCGCCAATGTCCAGGATGTCGGCCCCATCCTCCAACAGGCGAAGACCGTGCTCAATCGCCTCCTGAGGCCGAAGAAAGTGGCCGCCATCGGAAAACGAGTCCGGGGTGACGTTCAGGATCCCCATCACAAGGGTATGCGCGGCGCGGAATCGGGAGGTGGCGACAGTCACGCGGGTTATTTAGTTATGGTAACCCGCACCCTGATGCCCTCGCACAAGGAAGCTGGCTCTAACGCTGCCCGCTGCAGACAGTTTGCGGTTCCTGGTGGTGCACCTTTAGTGCACTCGCATACTCTCGTCGCTCAAGCCCAGATTGGAACGAGTTCGTTCCGTAACGGCACAGAACGAAATTTTTCGTTCGTTCTGGAGAGAACTTCCCATGACTCACGGGACTACTCACACGAACGAACAAACGCAATGGCTGCGGTGGCTGGCAGCAGAAAAGCCTCCCAGCCGTTGAAGAACACTTTGCAGACGGAGACATCTTTTTCATGCGACGCACACACAATCTCTTGCTCGTCCTACTCACCATCACACTCATGGCCGCCATCTCCGCATCGGCGGCCTTCGTCAGCACGCCCTCGGGCTCTGTGGACCTGACCACCTTCAGCACGCTGGTGGACCTGAATAGCCCTGCCGGGGCAAACATAGTGAGCAGCTCAACACCGTTTGAGATCTTCAATTCGGGTGGCCAGACTGTGAACTTCTCATTACCCAACTACGTCAGCACCAACGCGGCGATTACTTACGGAATCACCTTCAATCTCGCGGGAGGGCCCTCGCCATTCGACCCCTACATCCTGGCGCAGGGAGACAACTCTGACTATCTGAGCAACAAACTAAACCAGATGCGCTTCACGCTGGGCAATGCGGTGGCCGCGATCGGGATTCATA
>DAISIM010000004.1:0-143480 GCA_036821995.1 Bryobacteraceae bacterium | reverse complement strand
GCAACGACATTCTGAGGACCTGCGCCTGCCGGAATTGCGGTGAGGTTGGCGATGCCGCCGATGTTCAGCGCGATGCGGCTGACGGCATCGTCGCGGAAGACGAGGTAATCGAGGTAGGGAACCAGCGGCGCGCCGGTGCCGCCGGCTGCGATGTCGCGAGGGCGGAAATCCGAGACGACGGGGACGCCGAAACGCTGGGCCATGGCGCTGGGCTCACCCAACTGGAGGGTGCAGGCCAGGGAATGGCCTAGGTAAGGCGCGGGGCTGCCCTGGTGAAACACGGTTTGACCGTGACAGCCGATGAGATGCAATTCCGCGGGCGCGATACCGCTGTGCTGCAATGCGAGGCTGACGGCATCCGCGTAGAGCAGGCCCAGAAGGACGTGGATACGGGCGAGGTCGCGGGTATGGGTGGTGCAATCCGAAACGGCGAGGATGGCGGCGCGGACTTCCGGCGAATAGGGCTGACTGTAGCTGCCACGAAGCTGGAAGCGGACACTGCGGCCGGGCGATTCTTCAATGTCCACGAGTGCGACGTCAATGCCGTCCAGGGACGTGCCGCTCATCAGGCCTGCGACCATCATTGGCTGTTTAACTCCCTTTGCAACTGTGCCAGAAGCTGCAGCGCGTCGATTGGTTTCAACTCGTCGAGGTTTAACGAGCGGATACGGTCTGCCATCTGATAGGTGACCGGCTCAAATAGCTGGATCTGCATGGTGGGCGGTTTGCGGCTGGGGACGATGGCCTCAGTGACCCTGGTTTCCGCCTTTTCGTGCAACTGGAGAATCTCGCGGGCGCGCAGGATGAGGGTTTGGGGGAGTCCGGCGAGGCGGGCCACTTCAATACCGTAACTGCGGTCAGCCGCGCCTGGTTCCACGCGACGCAGGAAGATGATCTTGTCGCCGGATTCCTTCACACGGACCTGAAGGTTGACCACGCCATCCAGACGGTCAGCCAGGACGGTGATCTCGTGGTAGTGGGTAGCGAAGAGGGTCTTGGCGCCGATGCGATCGTGGATGAACTCAGCGACGCCCCAGGCGAGAGCCAAGCCGTCGTAGGTGGCGGTGCCACGCCCGATTTCGTCCAGCAGAATCAGGCTGTCCGCCGTGGCGGTATTGAGGATGGCCGCGGTTTCGGTCATTTCCACCATGAAGGTACTGCGACCGCGGGCGAGGTTGTCAGCGGCTCCGATGCGCGTGAAGACACGGTCCACCAGGGGCAGCAGGGCGCTTTGGGCGGGGACGAAGCTGCCCATCTGGGCAAGGATGACGATGAGGGCGGTCTGCCGCAGGTAGGTGCTTTTGCCGCCCATGTTGGGCCCGGTGATGATGGCGAGAAATTGCTTTTCGCGATCGAGATAGAGGTCGTTGGGGAGGAAGCGCTGGCTCTCCTGCAGCATCAGGTGTTCGATGACAGGGTGGCGTCCGGCTTGAATGCGCATGACGCCGTCCGTGCTGAATGCAGGACGGACGTATGCGGACTCAGACGTCAGGGTGGCGAGGGAGACGGACACATCCAGTTCCGCGAGGGCCGCGGCGCTACGCTTGATGCCGGCGGCGGCGCGGACGACCTCCAGGCGGACGGCTTCAAACACTTCGCGTTCGATGGCCAGCATGCGATCCTGGGCGTCGAGGATGCGCGACTCCAGTTCCTTCAGTTCCGGGGTGATGAAACGTTCGGCGTTTACGAGGGTCTGCTTGCGGTCGTAGTCAGGCGGGACAGCGGCGAGGTTGGACTTTGAGATCTCAATGTAATAGCCAAAGACGCTGTTGAAGCGGACTTTCAGGGAGGCGATGCCGGTGCGTGCCCGTTCACGGGTTTCGATGTCCGTGAGGTACTTCTTGGCGTTGCGGCTGATGTCGCGAAGCTGGTCGAGGGCGGCATGATAGCCGTCGCGGACGGCTCCTCCATCGTTAAGGGTGGCCGGGGGTTCGTCGGCGAGGGCTTTGCCGATGAGCTCACGGAGTTCTGGAAGATCATCGAGAGCGGACAGCAGTTCGTGGAGGCGGGCGGACTGGCAGGTGGCCAGGTGGGGGCGGAGGCGGGGAATCTGTGAGAGGGCGCGGGCGAGGGCCACCACCTCGCGGGGTCCGGCGGAGCCCAGCGTGAGCCGCGCCAGGAGTCGTTCGACGTCCGGCACATCCCCCAGCAGGCGGTGGAGCTCACCGCGGGCGATGGTGAGGGCGGCGAGATCCGCGACGGCATTCAGGCGCGCGTCAATTTCATCGACCTGGCGGGAGGGCCGCGCGAGCCTACGGCGCAGCAGGCGTGCGCCCATGGCGGTTTGGGTACGGTCAATGGTGGCGATGAGGGTGGCCTGCCGGTTGCCGTCGAGGTCTTGCGAGAAGATGGGCTCAAACAGCTCAAGATTGCGCACGGTCACTGCATCCAGTACGAGGTCACCGCCACGTTCGGCGTAACCTGGCAGTTCCAGGTGGTCAAGCGAGGATTTCTGGGTGTCGCGGAGGTGATGCAGCAGCGCACCGGCGCAGCCAGTGGCAAGGGGTTTGCCGCCGAGTCCGCAACCATCCAGGCTAAGTACGTTGAAATGCTCGCGCAGCAGTCGGCTAGCGTAGTTTGCTTCGTGGGTCCAGGCTTCGATTTCTGTGAGCAGGATGCGCAGACCGCTGAGTTCCTCGCCGATGGGGCGGAGGCTTTCGGACAGCAGCAATTCGCGCGCGCCGGATTGCTCAACCGCCTGGCAGAGCTCGTGGGCGGGCATCTCCGTTGCCTGGAACTCGCCGGTGGAGAGGTCAACCCAGGCGAGGCCGGCCAATTCCCCATTCAGCGTGGCGCAAGCCAGGTAGTTGTTCTGGCGGCTAAGGAGGCTGCCCGATTCGGTGGTGGTGCCGGGGCTGACAATGCGGGTGATCTCACGGCGGACCAGCTTCTTGCCAGGGCTAGGGGCCTCCATCTGCTCACAGATGGCGACGCGATAGTTGCGCTGGATGAGCTTGGCGATATAGCCTTCAGCGGCGTGATAGGGGACGCCACACATGGGCACGGGCTCGCCCTTCTCCTTATTTCTAGAGGTGAGGGTGATCTCCAGTTCGCGCGCGGCGGTGATGGCGTCTTCAAAGAAGAGCTCGTAGAAATCGCCCAGCCGGAAGAAGAGCAGAGCCTGCGGTGCCTGCTCTTTGGCGGCCAGGTACTGGCGCATCAAGGGAGTGGCAGCTTCAGGTGGCATCACGAAACAACGCCGGAGGGCCGGGCCTAGGCGTAAATCCCCCGCAAGCTGCTGGCGAATGCCACGCGGTCAACCGCCAGCATGTAGGCGGCGATGCGGTTGTTCACGCCATACTTTTCGGCGTAGCGCAGGGTGTCATCAAAGCCGGCAACCATAATTTCCTTGAGGCGTTCAATGACGAGGCCTTCATTCCAGAAGAAGCCCTGCCGGTCTTGCACCCACTCAAAGTAAGACACAGTGACGCCGCCAGCATTCGCCAGGATGTCGGGAATGACGAAGATGCCCATCTCCGCGAGGATGTCGTCAGCGGCGGCGGTGGTGGGTCCGTTGGCGCCCTCGCAGAGGATCTTGCACTGCAGTTGGCGGGCGTTTTTGGATGTGATGACGTTCTCTCTGGCGGCGGGTATGAGGACATCGCAGGGCTGGAAGAGCGCCTCCTCGCGGCGGATGTTTTCCGCTTCAGGGAAGTCCAGGATAGAGCCAGTTTGTTTGCGATAGTCCAGCAGCTTGTGAATATCCAGCCCGTTGCTGTTGTAGACGGCCGCATCCCATTCAACGATGGAAACGATCTTGTATCCTGCCTCCTGCATCAGCCGGGCGGCCATGCCGCCTACGTTGCCGAAGCCTTGAATCACAACCCGGGTGTCATCCGGTGTCAAGGTGAAGCGCTTGAGTGCCTCATCGGTCACCATCATGCAGCCGCGGCCCGTTGCTTCGGGCCTGCCCCGGGAGCCGCCAAGGTCAAGCGGCTTGCCGGTGACCACCGCGGTGGAGGTATGGCGGCGATGCATGGAATAGGTGTCCATGATCCAAGCCATGGTTTGCTCATTGGTGTTCATGTCGGGCGCGGGCACGTCCAACTCCGGGCCGATGAACTCAAAGAGGTTGGCGGTATAGCGGCGGGTAAGCCGTTCCAGTTCGCCTTTGGACATGATGGTGGGGTCGCAGATGACGCCGCCCTTGGCGCCACCAAAGGGGATGTTGACGACGGCGCATTTCCAGGTCATCCAGGAGGCCAGGGCGCGCACTTCGTCCAGAGACACATCCGGGTCGTAGCGAATGCCGCCCTTGCCCGGTCCGCGCGCGGTTGAGTGGTGGACGCGATAGCCGACGAAGATTTCCAGACGGCCATCATCAAGGACCACAGGAATATAGGTGGTGATCTCCTGTTCCGGGACGCGCAAGAGCTTCTTGAGACCTTCATCGAGGCCAAGCCGTTCCGCCGCTTCCGAGTACCGGGCTTCGGCGGCCAACCAGGGGTTCAGTTCCTGATCAGAGGGGGAAATGGTGGTTGCCGTGGTGGACATACAGGTAGAGGGTCAATGCCCGCTCACATTATGACACCAGTGCTTGAGGCCGGTCGGCATTAGGTTGTAGGCCGTTATGGCTGGCGCTGTGAGAAGCTTGCAGGCGGCGCAAACGCGACCTTTGGGGTGCGGGGAAACGGGGCTGTTCGCGGGGGCCAACTTGGATACAATCGGGCGAATGGCTGGGAGAGTATCCATCGCGTGGCGCGCAAAGGCAGAGGATCAGTCTCGCTTGCTACAGGAAGTGGCGGGCAGCGAATGCTTCGCGAAGGCGCCTGCCTTGCGCAAGCTGCTGTCGTACTTGTGGGAGCATCGCGAAGTGGAGATCGCGGAATATGCGATCGCCATGGATGTGCTGGGCAAGCGTCCGGATTTTGACCCGAAGACCGACGCCTCTGTCCGGGTGCACATCTCTCGCCTGCGACAGAAGCTGCGCGAGTATTTTGACGATGAAGGACGGCATCAGCCGTTGCGGATTGTGATTCCCCAGGGGTCGCATACACTCCGGCTGGAGGAAGCTGCCCCGGAACCGCGCAGGGAGATCTGGTGGCGCTGGCTGAAGCTGGCGTGGGCGCCATCGCTGGCGCTTGTACTCGCCTGTCTCTGTGGCTATTTGTGGTACGACTCCGCGCAGGCGCGGGCCGAAGTGGCCAAATTGCAGGGCACGCTGGAACTGCCCCCGGTGTGGAAGGCAATCCTGAAGCCGGGACGCCTGACCCGCATTGTGTATCCGATTCCTGTGTTCTACCACTGGGACACCTTAAGGATGCGCGATGTCCGGGTGAACCATCCGGAAGGATGGAGGACCTCCGAGGTGCTGAGGCCGTATGTGGAGCAGCTGGGTCCGCCAAC
This sequence comes from Bryobacteraceae bacterium, assembly GCA_036821995.1. Taxonomy (GTDB): domain Bacteria; phylum Acidobacteriota; class Terriglobia; order Bryobacterales; family Bryobacteraceae; genus JACTMJ01. The sequence goes on along the minus strand of DAISIM010000004.1, from coordinate 138,134 downwards.
GATTTCGCAGTCCTATACCGTCAGCACCGATACGATGGCGGCGATTCAGCTCACCCGTTTCCTGTCGAGCCACGGACGGGCACTGGAGGTGGGCCCAACGGGAAGCCTGTCGCTTGACCAATATGGCAGCGACAACCTCATCTTCCTGGGGATTCCCCCCACGAACGAACAACTCACCGGGTACGTGGAGAAGTTGAACTTCCGGCTTCAGGGGGGCAGCGGCACAGTCACAAACCGGCATCCGGCACCGGGAGAGGTGGCCGAGTTTCGCCCGATGCGAGGAAGCCCAGAGCGGGGGGGACCTGAGAGCTACGGGGTGATTGCGGTGCTTAAGGGCCATGCTGCGGGTACCAGCCTGATTGTGGTGACGGGGATGCAGACGTCTGCCATCGCTACACTTCTGACCTCCCCCAAGGGAATCGACGACTTCACGGGTTGGTGGCGCAAGGCGGGCTCTCCAGCGCATTTTGAAGCAGTTGTTCGTACTGTTGCGACAGGCGTAACCACGAAAGCGGCAGAGGTTGCCGCACTACGTCCAATTCGATAAGTGATTGATTCTATTACGTAACACACCGTAACAGACCCCAAGAAACTGGCATTTCTCCACGGAGGAGCATATAACTTCTCTCACATGCCCCTGCTGCGGCAGGGTGCCGATTCGTGATGGGGGTGAGAGATGTTGCTGTGTCGCGCAATCACAATGATTCTTGTGTGTCTGCTGGTGGCCGCACCGGGTTTTGGACAGGTGCTCTACGGCTCATTGGTGGGGAATGTTTCCGACCCCAGCCGTGCGGCAGTACCCGGAGCCTCAGTGAGATTGACGAACATTCGTACTGGCGTGTCCCTGGAATCGACCGCGGATGCCAGCGGAGGCTATCAGTTCCGGAACATTCAGTCAGGCAGCTACGAGGTGGAATGTACGTCGACCGGATTCAAGGGCTACCGGCGGAGCCCGGTGGAGGTGCCTTCGAACGAAGTGGTACGCGTGGACATCGCGCTGGAGCTTGGCGAGGTGTCGCAAACCGTGGTGGTATCCACGGAAAGTCCGTTGTTGCAGACTGACCGCTCAGACGTTCGTAAGGAGATGTCGTCGCAGGACCTGAACAACCTGCCGGTGCCGGGCTATCGCAATTTCCAGTCTCTGATGGGGCTGGTGCCGGGTGTCACACCACCCGCGCCGTCCAATTCCATTGCCGGAAACCCGGCCGGTTCGCTGGTTGCCAACGTAAACGGGGCAAGCAACAGCAACAACAACACGCGGGTTGACGGCGCCAGCAATTCCTATTTGTGGCTGCCCCACCTCACGGCGTATGTGCCGCCGTTGGAATCCATTGGTTCCGTGAACATCGTCACCAACAGCTACGACGCGGAACAGGGTTTGGCCGCTGGAGCCATCGTGAGTGTGGAAACGCGGAGCGGGTCTAACGACTTCCATGGGTCAGCGTTCAACTACCACACCAACAGCCGGCTGCGTGCCAGAAACGTCTTCAACACCTCCACGGCCACTCTGCCGAAGAACATCATCAATCAGTATGGGGGAACGCTGGGAGGGCCAATCCGCCGCAACAGTCTCTTCTTCTTCACCAGCTATGAAGGGATGAATCAGCGGCAGAACTTCAGCCGCTTCGCCACCATTGCCACACCCCAGCACCGCACTGGGGACTTTAGCGATACCCCCACGCAGATCTACGATCCCTTGACGGGCGCCGCCAACGGGACAGGACGTCAAGCATTCGCCGGGCAACGAGTCCCGCTAGCCCGGCAGAGTGCGATTGCCACGCGGATTCTTGGCTTGCTGCCATCCCCCAGCTTTGGTGACCGCTTCGCGCAAAACCTGTTCGCATCGGCGCCCATGCAGATTGACCGCACCAACTGGGACGTCAAGCTGAACTGGAACGCTTCCAGCAACACGCTAATGTTCGGGCGCTACGCACTGTTTGACTACGCCACTTACGATCCGGCAACCCTGGGGGCAGCGGGCGGGCGCGGCGTGGCCTCAACGTTTCCTGGAAACGATACGGGTAGCATGGATTAGGAAGATCAGAATGAAATCGACATTGTTTGTTTTGCTGATTGCGGGAGCGCTGCTGATGGGCGGATGCACCGCGGCTGTAGAGACTACAAGCGCCCATCCGTTGGCTGATGGCTATGAGGGTATCTGGTACTTCAACCAGCCATCCAAGGACGAGTATGTCTATAAGTACAGCGGGGGCTTCGCCACCTATCCGCAGCAGTTCTCTCCCATTGCCATTTATCGCAGCGAAGTGAACAAGACCTTCTTTTGCTACGGCGGCAATCAACTGGATCCGGCCAACCCGGCTAAGCAGGAACTGCTGCACATGGTGAGCTACTTTGACCACGCTACGGGCATGGTTCCGAAGCCCACCATCCTGCTGAACAAGCAGACCGAGGATGCGCACGATAATCCCGTGATGTCGATCGACGAGGCGGGGCACATCTGGATTTTTTCGAACTCGCACGGCACCTCACGGCCGTCCTTCATTCATCGCAGCAGGAAGCCCTACGATATCCGCGACTTTGAGCTGATCCTAACCACCAATTTTTCGTATGGACATCCCTGGTGGCATCCCGGCAAGGGCTTCTTGTTTCTGCAGACCCTTTACGAGAACAAGGGCCGGAGCCTCTACTTCAACACCAGTCAAGACGGCAAGGAGTGGAGCAAGCCTCAATTGCTGGCGCGCGCGGAACTGGGCCATTACCAGATCACCGCTCGGCGGGGAGACAAGGCCGCCAGTGTCTTCAATATCCATCCGCTGCCGGTGGGGCTGAACAACCGCACGAACCTCTACTACGTGGAAACCTCCGATATGGGGAAGACCTGGCAGAATGTGGCGGGTGAAACCCTCACACTGCCCATTAGCAGCATGGAGAATCCGGCGCTGGTGTACGACTACTGGAAGCAGAAGCAGCTTGTGTATCTGAAGGAGGTGGCCTTTGACGGAGACGGAAAGCCGGTGATCCTGTATTTGACGACGAATGGATATGAGAGCGGCCCGAAGAACGATCCTCGCACCTGGCATACTGCCCGCTGGACCGGCACGGAATGGGAGATTCGAGACCTGACGCAGAGCGATCACAACTACGATTTCGGGGCGCTCTGGATTGACGACGACGGAACATGGCGCGTGATTGCGCCTACTGAGCCAGGCGCGCGGCCCTACACGACGGGCGGCGATATGGTGCTGTGGACCAGCAAGGACAAAGGCACAACGTGGAATCGCGTGCGACAGCTTACGAAGGATTCTGAGCGCAACCACGGTTACGCGCGGAAGCCCATCAACGTCCATCCGGAGTTCTACGCGTTGTGGGCCGATGGGGAAACGTTGAAGCCTTCGGGGTCAAGCCTCTACTTCACGGACAAGGAGGGCACGGCCGTGTGGCGCCTTCCCAAGCAAATGTCCAGTGAATTTGCGCGGCCTGAGCGGATGGCATTGCCAGAGTAGTTCACCTGGCGATCAGGCGAAGCTCGCGAGTGATGTTGTGTTGCGCTTGACTCTGGCAACGGGTTGCCTTAGGGTAAGGGTCAATAGACAAGACAAGGGAGTCTGAATTGAGGGCGCCCGGTCACACTTCGGTGGAGCTCTTGTCGATGGTGGACAACAACACAGAGATTGGTCTGGAGGACGCACGCTCATGAAACGCCGCGATTTTCTAGGGTCTGGACTTTCGGCTGCCGCGGCAGCAGGTGCAGGTGCTGTTCCATCCGCAGTGGCCCAGGAGAAGCCGCAAACGGAAGCCTTACCCGCGGCAACTGCATCGGGATACCGGAAGAACCCGCTTCCCCACAATCCCCGAACGGCGGGTGCGATGCCAACCCGCAACCTTGGGTTGACTGGATATCGGGTAGGTCAGCTGAGCTTAGGAGGTCAGGCGACCATCGAAATTCCGGGAAGGGAAGATGAATCCGCCGCGATCATAAACCGTGCGATTGACCTGGGAGTGAACTACATTGACTCAGCCGCGTCCTACGGAAATGGCGCCAGCGAACAGCACATTGGGATGGTGATGAAGTCCCGGCGCAAGGAGGTCTTCCTCACCAGCAAGAGCCACAATCGCACCTATGACGGGTCAATGCGCTTGATGGAAACCACCCTGAAGCGCATGAACACCGATCACCTGGACCTGTGGCAGATTCACAACCTGCAGACCGCGGAGCAATTGAACCAGATCTTTGCAAACGACGGGGCCATCAAGGCACTTCAGAAGGCACGGGATGAGGGAATGACCAGTTTCCTGGGCGTCACCGGCCACTATGAGCCCATGGTGCTGGCGGAGGCAATCCGGCGATTCCCGTTTGACACCATTCTGATGGCAGTAAACGCCGCGGACCGTCACTACCTCAGCTTCATTGAGCATCTGCTTCCGCTGGCGCTGGAGAAGAAACTGGGCGTGATTGGGATGAAGGTGGTGACACGAAGCCGCATCCTGTCCACCTGGACGCCTCCGCCGGCCGCTGAGCAGCCGGAGCGCACTCGCACGACGAAGCCTGGCACCCTTACGATTCAGGAAGCCCTGGCATACAACCTCACATTACCGGTGAGTACGAACATCATCGGCGTAGACAATGTGAAGCAGATGGAAGAGAACGTCGCCTTCGCCTCTACCTTCAATCCGTTGAGCGATGAGCAGATGCGGGCGATGGAGAAACGAACACTGCCAATCGCGAGACAAGCGCTATATTTCCGGCGTTGGGACATGGGCGCATAGACCCCGGCGCCAGCATCGGTTTCACCAAAGCAGCGGCATCTGATGGGGGTTCAGCCCTACTGGGTGATACTCTGTAGGGTTGCACAATATGTTTGGCGCGCTGGTGATGGATAAGGCGTCCGGATGGACGTCTCATGATGTAGTGGCGAAGATGCGGGGCATTGCCCGCACCAGGAAGATTGGCCATTTAGGAACCCTCGATCCCATGGCCACCGGCGTGTTGCCGCTGCTGATTGGCAATGCGACGCGTCTGGCGCGGTTCTACACCGCGGAGCGGAAGATTTATGAAGGCGTCATCCGCTTTGGCTTCAGCACGAACACCTACGATGCTGAGGGCCAGCCCACCTGCGACGCAGTCCCCTTCCATGCCGATGCCTCTGCGCTGGCGGATGTCATTGCCCAGGGCTTTCTGGGTGACATCCAGCAGACTCCACCACCGGTTTCGGCCAAGAAGATCGGTGGCGTGCCCGCCTACAAGCTGGCGCGGCAAAACAAGGAAGTCGTTCTGAACGCGGTGGCTGTGCGGGTGGAAGAGTTCCGTGTGCTTTCCTGCGAAGGAGAGCAGGCTACGGTGCGGGTGGTGTGTTCGTCCGGTACCTATGTGCGCAGCCTTGCGCACGACCTGGGACAAGTCCTGGGGGTGGGCGCGCATTTGGCGCAATTGCGGCGGCTTGCGTCGGGCTGTTTTTCGCTGGATGATGCCATTACGCTGGAAACCGCGCAGCAGTTGGCCAACGAGGAAGCCCTGGCTACACGCCTGATTCCCGCTGCCCAGCTTTTGCCGGGGTTCCCCACGGAGATTGTAGACGACCTGACGGCCCGGCAAATCCGTGACGGGCGCGCCTTTCGGGTGTCTCCTTTTCTGGTGACAAGCAGCCAGCAGCACGTGAAGGCGGTGACGCGGCAGGGGCAACTGGTGGCCATTGGCGAGCGCAAACTGCACAACCTGTATCAGCCCGCCCTCGTGTTCCCTGCCGCTTGAGGTATTCCCATGCCGGAGTGGTTGCAAGAAAGCTTCCAACAGCCCGTATTCGACCGGCGGCTGCGCTGGTTTTGTGAACCGCCTGCCTGGCGCGTGCTGGAGGAACCGCCGTGCCTGGAGCTTGCAACCAGTGCATCCACTGACTTCTGGCAGCGAACCCACTATGGCTTTCGGGCTGACAATGGCCACTTTCTGCACACCTCCATGGAGGGCGACTTCGTTATGACCACTGACGTCGAGTTTCAGGGGTTGCACCAGTACGATCAGGCAGGCCTGATGGTGCGCCGCTCAGCGGATTGTTGGCTGAAGGCATCCGTGGAATTTGAACCGGAGGAGGCCAATCGGCTTGGCGCGGTAGTCACGCGACAGGGTTACTCTGATTGGTCAACCCAGGAGGTGGACAACTCCGTTGCAAGGATCGCATTGCGAATTACCCGAAGCGGCGGCACCTTTCTGGTGGAGGCCGCGTTGCCAGGTGCTGCATGGACGCAAATCCGGCTTGCGCATCTGGATGGCGCAGGGCCAGTGCTGGCTGGGCTATACGCGTGCAGCCCCAAACAAGCAGGCTTCCGTCCGCGGTTTTATCATCTGCGGGTTGAGACGCGGTAGGCAGTCACGCGGCTCACTCGACCTTCACGCCCTTCCAGAATGCCACCCGTCCGGAGATCTGACGCGCGGTGTCTTTAGGTTCGGGGTAATACCAGGCTGCATTCGCGTTCACTTTGCCATCCACCACCACGTCGTAGTAACTGGCAGTGCCCTTCCAACCGCAGACGCTGGTGTGCGTGGAGGGCCGGAAGTGCTCCATACGCAGGCTATCGGCGGGGAAGTAATGATTGCCCTCCACCACTGCGGTCTCATTGCTTTCGGCGATCACGACGCCTTCCCATGTTGCTTTTGGCATGCTTATGGGATTCAGCTCAGGCTGAGCGAGATGCACGGTGAACAAAGGCCGCGGCAAATGCGTAGTGTAGAGGCATGAGACGACGCGCCAGATTATTGGCGGGGATCACTGCTTTTCCAGTTGTAGTGACGATAGTGATCGCGATGACGCTGGTGGAGACTGCGGTTCGTCCACCGGTGCCGCGCCGCAATGCCGGTGAGGCCGAGCTACAGAGGCTGACGCGCACGGCTGATGGGGCGTCTGGACGCGTAGTAGAAGTCCGCGGGGAAGACGGGGACCCGCAACATGCATGGTGGATTCTGCCACGCAATCCCGCAGTGGGTGCCGTGATTGTCCTCCACGGGATTGGCGACACCAGAATGGGGGCTACTGGTCATGCGGGTTACTTGCTTTCTGCCGGACACGCGGTGCTGCTGCCAGACTTGCGGGGCCACGGAAGCAGCAGTGGGAATCTGGTTAGCTATGGCCTGCTGGAGGCCAAAGACCTGGCTGCCTGGGTGCGTTGGGTACAAGGGGAGAACCACGGGCCGGTGCATGCGATTGGCGTGTCGATGGGGGCAGCCGTGGTGCTGCAGGCACTGCCTGAGGTGCAGTTTGCATCCGTAGTGGCGGAGAGCTCATTCTCCTGCTTTGACGATATCGCGCAGCACCGGCTGCGGCAGTTCTTTCCGGGCTCAATCGTTCCGATGCTGGCGTTCCGCAACGTCGTTCTGGCCGTGGCATACCCATATGCCCGGCTTCGCACGGGGCTTAGCCTGAAGGATGCCTGCCCGGCCGAGGCGCTATTGCGAGATGAGGGCAGGACCCCTGTGCTTCTCGTGCACGGCATGAGCGACACGAACATCCCGCCGTCGCATTCGCGAAGACTCGCCAGCCTGCCACGGGTTTCCGTCTACCTGTGGGAGGTGCCTGACGCCGGCCACGTCCAGGTGTTGCACAAGGCCGGCGCCGAGTATCGCGAACGCGTGCTCCGGTGGTTTTCGGCGCACGGGCGGACAGCGCAAACCGCAGGACGGGAGTGAAACGCAGGTCTGGGCGAGAAGACCGCGTTTAGTCGGCGGCTGCTGCCTGACGTGCGCCTTCCATCATTTCGTGGGCGGCGATAGAGAAGAGCCTTTGCCAGTCCTGCTCCACCTCCGGGGGGAAAGCCTCACCCAGGGCATCGCGCAGTGTGCCCAACAGGGCCTCTCCGACGACGGGATAGTGCTCCGCCTTGGCGCCATATTGCACGTGGCGGTGGCCGAGATCACGGAGGATCGGTGCCAGCGTGTCCAAACGCTCCAGGCTGGCAACCAACAGCTTGAGGGTCTTGAAGAGTTTCTCAGCCTGGACATCGAGGGAGGCGGGGAATAGCGGGCGCACGCCGGGTGCCATTTCAAACAGCCGCGCGTAAAAGGCCAGGCCGGCGTCCCTCTCATTCAATCGCAGAGCGGACAGGCTATTGCGGATGGAGGCAATGTTATCCGGTGTTGGCCAGTGCGGGGCCGAAGTAGGGTTCTTCATCATCAGTCTCCTGGAAAAGAATGTCGCGGCATGCCCACCAGCCTGGGGAGAGCGGGATGCGGCAGCTACCCATGAGTGCGCAATGACGCGCTGCGATAGTGACAAGAAGTGCCAAACTCGCAGTGATCCGCGGCTTCGGAATTTCTTACAGGAATCTTACAGGCTTGCTCGTTTGCCGATGCGTGTCGGGCGATGCGTGGACGCAGCTACCTGCGGGAGGGGAGCATAGCGCGTTCATCTTCGGCAAGTTTGGGCTGATTTGCTAGAATTCGGATCGAATGAGGCATTACGCAATTGGGGTGGATTTAGGCGGGACGAACCTGCGCGCGGCAGCTATTGACCGGGACGGCGTCATCATCCAGCAGATTGAAGGCCCTACCAATGGAACGCGCGGCAATCAGGCAGTGCTGGAGAGCATTGCTGTCGCCATCAAGGAACTGCGCGAGACCCACGGTCGCGCCAGCCTGCTGGGGATAGGCGTTGGCGTGCCCGGCTTTATCCACATGGAAAAGGGTCTGATCACGGATTCTCCCAACCTTCCCACGATGAAGAACTATCCCATGCGCGACCTTTTAAGCGAGTTGGTGGAAGCGCCGGTTATCCTGGAAAACGACGCAAACGCCGCGGCGTTCGGGGAAAAGTGGATGGGTGCCGGCCGCGAGGTGGACGACCTCGTCCTGCTGACGTTGGGAACGGGCGTGGGCGGCGGTGTGATTCTGGGCGGCAAGATCTGGCACGGCTTTATGGGGATGGGAGGGGAAATCGGCCACATCACCGTGAACCCCACTGGCAACCCCTGCGGCTGCGGAAACGTGGGCTGCCTGGAGAAGCACGCCTCTGCCACGGCGTTGCGGGCAATGGCCGATATGCTATTCCCCGGTGAGAACCTTGACGCAAGACAGTTGAACGACCGTGCCAACGACGGGGACGAGAAGGCCCGGATGATCTTTGAGCGGATGGGTGAGGCGCTGGGGATTGCCATCGCCACGCTGGCACAGATCTTCAATGTTCCTATGTACGCACTTAGCGGCGGCGTGTTGCCCGCTTGGACTCATTTTGCACCGAAGATGGTGGAAGAGGCACGTCGCAGGTCATTCAACTTCCGCCACTGTGGGTCACTGAACCAGATTGTCCCTGCAAAGCTTGGCGGATTGGCGGGATTGTACGGGGCTGCATACCTGCCCATCAGCGGGCGTATGGCCACCTAGATTGCACGGGGCGGGCGCAGTGGACAAAGCGCCGCTCGCGTGATCCAATTTGGTTTTGGTTGAAGGCGGGATTTCTCATGTATTGGCTTGGAATTGATGTAGGCACGGGCGGCACGCGCGCACTGCTAGTGGATGCAAAGGGTGTTATCGTCGCTGGCTTTACCTCGGCGCACGAAGACATCCAGATGGAAAAGCCCTTTTGGGCGGAGCAGCGTCCGGAAGACTGGTGGGACGCGACGCAGAAGGCCATCCGGGGCGTGCTGGCACAGGCCAAGGCTACCGGTGAGGATGTCCAGGGCGTGGGTTTCAGCGGCCAGATGCACGGGCTAGTGTTGCTGGATGAACACCATCAGGTCGTCCGGCCCTCCCTCATCTGGTGTGACCAGCGCAGCCAGCCGCAGGTGGACCGCATCAACCAGAAGGTGGGCGAGGCGCAGGTGCTAAAGTACATTGCCAACCCCGTGTTGACTGGCTTCACGTTGCCCAAGCTGCTTTGGGTCCGCGATCACGAACCGAAAAACTACGATCGCGCGCGCAAGATGTTGCTGCCCAAGGATTACGTACGCTTTATGCTGACCGGTGACTTCGGCATGGATGTAGCGGACGCCTCCGGTACTGCGCTTTTTGACGTCGTCAACCGCCAGTGGGCGACGGATTTCTGCCACGATCTGGACATCGACACCAGCCTGCTGCCCCCGTCGATGGAGTGCGCCGATGTGGCAGGCAAGGTGAGTGCGCGCGCAGCGGAACTCACCGGTCTGAAGCCGGGTACGCCCGTCGTCGCAGGCGCTGGTGATCAGGCCGCCAGCGCCGTGGGCAACGGCATTGTTGAGCCCGGCGTCGTCAGCTGCACCATTGGCACCTCCGGCGTTGTGTTCGCCCACATGGAGGAGGTTGCCTACGACGCGAAGGGCCGCGTTCACACCTTCTGCCACGCCGTCAAGGGCAAGTGGCACGTGATGGGCGTCACCCAGGGCGCGGGGCTTAGCCTTCAGTGGTTCCGCAACCAGTTGGCGGCGGGCGTTGACTACGACGAACTGACGGCCGAGGCGGCCAAGTCCGCACCGGGGTCGCACGGCCTGATCTGGCTGCCGTATCTGATGGGCGAACGAACCCCGCACCTCGATGCCGGTGCCCGTGGCGGGTGGATTGGCATTACAGCGCGTCACACCCGCGCGGATCTCATTCGTTCGCTCATTGAGGGTGTCACGTTCAGCCTGCGCGATTGCCTGGAGATCATTCAGGAACTGGGCGTCCACGTGGAGTCAGTGACGGCTTCGGGCGGCGGCGCCCGCAGCGCATTCTGGCGTCAGATGCTGGCCGATGCCTTCGAGAAGCGCATCCAGATTCTGACATCACAAGAGGGTTCAGCATACGGGGCGGCTCTGCTAGGCATGGTAGGCACCGGCGCGTTCAAGAGCGTCCCTGAGGCCTGTAAGGCCACGGTACAGGTGGAAGCTGCCCTGGCGCCAAGACCCCACGCCTCAGCAACCTACCGGGGCGTCTATGAGGTCTACAAGGGAATGTATCCCGCTTTGCGGCCGATATTCCGCCTGCAGAATGCCCTAGGCTAGGCTTCGCGCGGGCCATCCTTCACACATCCGGCGTGGCGGTCTGGTGTTCCAGACCGCCACGTGCTACAAAGGGAGCATCACCATGCGACCCTACCTTTCGGCCAAATTCCTCCGCGTGGGCAACCACCTGATTAACCTTGAACTGATCCAGCAACTGGAACTGCGCAAAGACAACAGCGCCGTGATCACGGTTCCGGGTCCCCGCAAGTCGTTCCGGGCGATTGAAGTGCCGGCTCCCGCGGGACGTCAGCTCTGGGAGTTCTTCTCAGACAACCTGGTGGTGATTGACTTTGACCCGAAGGAAGAGCCAGCCCCGAAATCGAAGGGTAAGGCGGCCGGCAAGACGAAGTCCGCCAAGGACGCTTCCATCAAGAAGCTCGATCCTAAGGCTGGCAGCAGTAAGAAGAGCCAGCCCAAGAAAAAGGCCTCTCCGAAGCAGAAACCCGCAGAACCCCCAACGCCTGCAACTTAGCCGCGCCCGCCTCCTTTAGCCGCTTCACAGCCCGTCGTTCGCGCCACTGTGTTGGTATTCGCAGTGTGCCCGTTCGTCCTCCGTGCGTGCTGTGAGCCCTTCCACGCCTTGTTTTCGTTCATTCCGGTGCGCGGGCCATTGTGACGCCGCGCAAGGAGGACTCCCTGCATGCGTACCGCATCCGATATCGCCAATTGGTGGGACAAGCAACACGCCCAAGCGAATCAGGAGTTGGAATACTTTGTTGAGCAATACCCCGGCCTGTTCGGAGTGGTGCTGGCCACCACCGTCGCTACCGTGATGGAGGTGGGAAAGGGAACCGTCGACGTCCTGCGACTGGGTGAGGGCATGGCGTCCGGAACCGCGGGCGGCGCTCTGGCCGACGGCATGCGCGCCCTGTCCATCGTCGGCACCGTGGGCAAAGGCGCCAAGATGATCAAGGAGGTGGTGGCACGCAACACGATGATGAAGATCATCGTCGATCCGGGCGGCGGGGCCTGCGCCTACGTTTCCGCTACGCAGGCCCTCAGGCAGACCGGCCAGAAGGCCTTCGCGGCCGTCGACGATCTGGCCAAGGCGCTGGGCAAGGCGGCCAAGGATCTGGGTGCTTTGGACGTCGACGAACTCTTCAAAATTATGAAGCTGTTGAAGGTCCGCACCGGTCCGCTGGTGAAGTTCAAGAGCTGGGAGGAAGTTGCTCGCGTCGTTCCCCACGATGGTAGCGTGGTGTCTTTTGGCGTCATCTTTAAGGACGGTAGGGCACATCGCCTGTTCGCCTTTCGCGACGCTCTGGGCAAGATCAAGATCATGGACCGGGGCGGCTCCGCTGGCAAGCTTCCTGAGGTGGTGGACGACATTGACTTCATCGCCCGCAAGTACAACTCCGGCATCGGCAGTTGGCTGCCAGGCTTTGAGATCAAGGACATGTTCCTGCGTTTTGTTGGCCCCAAGGGCCTTGCCACCCTGGTGATGGAGGTGCTAGCCACCACCAGTGGCGACGCCGAAACCACCGCCCAAATGTTTGAGGCCTACAAATCCTCGAAGAAGCCCAAGCGTCCACCCATCGTTGCCGATACGGCCTTCATCACCGGTCGCACGGTCTCCACCGCCATGACGAAATCCGTCATGCGGATGAACCCGGTTCACGTCCGGGCGGGCGACCCCACCCAGGGCGGACCCTACACCGTCCGCGCCGGCGACAGCCTGTCCAAGATCGCCCAGAAGGTCTACGGCAACATGATGAAGTTCGGCGTCATCTACATGGCCAACCGCGACGTCATCGGGCCTAACCCGGACATGATTCGTCCTGGCCAGGTGCTGTTCATCCCCACGCTGGAGGTGGTGGACGGCATCCGCTAGCCCGTTTGTTGCACCAAGCTTCCAGGGACCGTCACGGAGTACACGGGCTAACGGCCCACGGCCTTCTGGTAGTCAGCGATGCGCGCGCGCAGTTGCTCGGCCAAGTTGCCGTTGCCCTGACGCTCCGCTAGCGCCAGCGCGCGCCGCGCCATCCCAAGCGCGTCCGGGGCCTTGCCCGCTTGGGCGTAGATTGCAGCCAGGCGTTCCAGAATCACCACATCTTGCCATTGCGATAGCTGCGCGGCGCGCTCGACGTTCCGAATACCCTCCGGCAACTGCCCCGCGGCTGCCCGCGACCGGCCAAGGTTGAACAGTAGCGCCACGGAATTCGGCTCAAACTGCAGGCCCTTCTCGAACAGGGCGATCGCTTCCTGGAAGTTGCCTCTACGGGAAAGCACCCCGCCCAGATTGTTATAGGCGTCCGTGTACGTGGGCTCAATTGCGATGGCCTCGCGTAGTGCGGCTTCCCCCTCCTCCAGCTTGCCGGATTGCATCAGTGTGCCGCCCAATGCGGTGAGCGTGGGCACATCTTCCGGGTTCAATTCCAGCGCCCGCCGCAGATGCACCAGCGCCTCGTCCACGTTCCCTGTGCGCGACAGCGAAACGCCCAGGTTCGATCTCGTCTTGTAGTTCTCCGCGTCGGCCGCCAGGGCCTTGCGATACTGTTCCGTCGCCTCGTCCAGCCGTCCCGCATAGGTGAGCGTGGAGCCCAGATTGCTTAGTGCGGAGACATCATCCGGCTCCATGGCCAGCGCGTCTCGCCACGCGGCAATGGATTTATCGAACTCGCCGCGCTGCATCAGTTCTAGTGCCACGTCGGCGCGCCGGTAAAACTCCGTAGCGGGCGTGGCGATATGCATCCACTCGTCCTTGCCGATGTTGACGAACTCCGGGATATTCACCGCGCGGTTGGCGGCGGTCGCGTTCTCCACCAGAATCGCCGGGCTGTCGTTGCCATTCTCATCGATATGAGTCAGGTACATCTGTGTGTACGGCGAACGGCTTTTCGACGAGAACGCCAACCAGCGGCCATTGGGCGAAAAGCTGTGCCAGGAGTTCATGCGTGTGGTGTTGGCGCGCATGCGGCGCGGCGTTCCCCCCTCGACGGGAACGATGTAGAGCTGGCTATCAGGGCGCATCAACAGACCGTTACGTGCTTGCACATACACCAGCCACTTCCCGTCAGGAGAAATCTTGGGGAAGCTATTGCTCATTCCATTGGCGGATGCGCCACGGATGGGTTCGGCCTTGCCGCCCTTGCCGTCGTTGAAGGGGATGCGATAGAGATCGTACTGAACGGGTGTTTCATTGGGGTCGTTGGCTACCTTCGCCAGATCCTTCCCGCGGGGATATGCCTCCCGTGCCTGCGCGCGGGCGAAGATAAGGTACTTGCCGTCCGGGCTCCAGGTGACGTTGGTGTGGACGAAGTTGGGGTCGTCCGCGCCGGGCAGCGCTTCCAACCGCTTCGTTTGCCGGCTATACCAGGCCAGGATGCCACGTGTGGGATAGAACACCTGCAGGAAACGGTAGTCTGTAAAGTTGGCCACATAGAAGTTGCCTGCCACATCCTTGGGAAGCCGCGTGCCCGCTGCGCCCTTGGCCGCGACGAGTTCCGCCTTGGCGTCGCGAGGGTCAAAGCCGAAGTCGTCGCCATTCACCATCGTCACGACATGGGCGCCGTCGGGCGAGACCTGCGACATGAAGCCCACCCGCATCTTGCCGCCCAGCTTGCCGCGATAGTTGCTCCAGGCGATGACGTCCTTATTTTCGATGGACATCTGCTTCTGGATGGGCACAAGAGCGTAGAGACCTTTGTCGTTGGCGGGTCCATCCAGGTCGAGTCCCAAAGTCTTGCCGTCCTTGGAAAACGAATGGCAATTGGCGCAGGTGGGCATGTCCTCCAGCAGCACGCGGCTTCGGGTTTCGTCCACGTAGCGCAAACGCCAGGCAACCAGAGGCAGTGCCGCTTTGGGAAGGGGGCGGATGACGCCCTTCTCCTGCTCAGCGGGCATCAGGGGAACATCTCGAAAGAAGACGGGTGCACCCACGGGCTCTCTTGCGGTGCGGACGCGCACGCTTCCCCGGCTAAGCACCGAATCGTTACTGGAGCCCATACCGCGGAATTCAAGCACTGCGGGGCTGCTGACACTGCGCCGCTTGATCTCCTCCCACAATGCGGGTTCCGGCTGCCAGGTGCGCAGCGCGGACTGTTCTGGAGTGAGTTCCGGTAGGCGATTGGTGGGCGCGATGGCGCGATAGTCGATATCGCCCACCTTGTTCCACTCGGCCCGGACGTCCGCGGTCAACGCTGCGCCGCCATCGCCGAATCGCACCTCTACCCGCCACCGCGAGTTGGCTGCCTGGGGGTCACGGAAGAGAAAGGTGGGCGGAGCAAAATCTGGCGGAAAGATGGATTCCGGCTCCGGATAGGAAACCGTAATCGCGGGCACTTCCTGCGCGGCAACCGTAGAGCCCGGGCGCAGCAGCAACGCCATACCGGCCATACTGCACACAGCAGCCAACAAGGCAATTACAGATGAACGTCGGCGCGGCAAGTCAACCCCCAACCACCACTTGCGCGCAGGGCGCAAGGGCCAATTGCCCATACTGTATCACTGCTTGCCCCTCTCAATCACTGCTGACGCTTGTAGATCACCCCCTCCCAGGGGAGAGGAATCTTGTAAGGTTCTTCGAAGCAGCATGTAAGACCTCCCAGTGCAGCGAACGACGCACCTTCTGGCAGGGGAAGCAACCTGTTTCGGTGGCGCGATCATCCCCGGTAAAGAGAAGTACACCCAAAACCAGAAGGAGCACCCATGCGCAATATCTATCTGTTGCTGATTTTCGCCTCGTTCTTCATGTTCAGCCCGCAGGCGGCGGCGGACGCCCCGTTGAAGAGCGCGCTAAACCTCACCATCGAGCAGGCTCGCGAGACCGATGCGATCCAGGCAACGCATCGCCGCCTGTTCGCCTCCAAACGCCAGGAACGCAACTCGGAACTGCGGAAGTTGCGCCGTGCCAAGCTTGCCAACGACAGCAAGGCAATCGCCGAACAGGAAACGATCGCAGAGCGTTTGTTGAACGACCTACGCCAGATCCGCGCCAGCGAGGACGACGCCATCCGCAAGCTGCTTAACCCGGAACAGAAGCAGAAGTTCGAGGCCTACATCAAACAACGCAAGGAGATGGTGGGCAGCTCGCGCGACGCTGCTGATCTCTAACGCATCCAGCGCATGCCACTAGAGACCCGGCGCGTCGAGATCAATCAAGCCGTGCCGGTCTCCTTCATTGATCTCAGTGAAGAACTTGTGCATGCGGAAGGCGTAGTCAGGCCAGTGCTTGTACTCCAGGGCTGCCTGCCGTGCGCGGAACTCAATGATGGCGGCCTTGTTCGACTTGCCTCCATACTGCAGCGTATCCATCTTCTCGCCCAAGCCCGCCAACCCACGCAGACGATGGCCCAGTTCCGGGTTGCTATCCTCCCAGGTGGCGTTGTCGAGCCCACCCAGCGGATGCTCGGCCGCGCTTAGCAGGTCACGCCCGTCCACCATTCCCTTTAGCCAGTCCACGCGGGTGATGGGAAGCTCAATGGGGACGGCAAGGTTGCCGCGGTCAGTGATTTTCCGTTCCAGCACCTTTCCCGCAGGATCCAGCCCGGTGGGCGGAATGCCGGATAGCTTCGACATCACGTCCACACAGATAAAGTTCACCCAGTCGTCTTTTGCCCCTTTGTAATGGTTCTGTTCCTCCGAGGGGAGCTCCTTGAATAGGCCGCTGAAGCTGGTTCGTGACATCACGAAAAACAGATACTTCACAGCGCCTACACCGTGCTTCTCTGGTGAGTAGCCTCGCAATAGGTAGGTGGCGATGAGCGTTACCAGTCCACGCAAGGCGGCACTAGGATGATGGTGGGGCCAGCGGCTGTCCCGGATCTGCTTCCAATCAAGCAAGGCTCGCTTCACGATGGGGGAGTACATCGGATTTCCGCCAGGCTGCTCAGAGAAAAACTGCTTTGCGGCCGCGCTATTCGGGTCAGATAACAGGCGCCACAGTTTGCGGATTCTGGCCAGCCGCACGCCGCCCGTTACCTGCGGAATTGCATCGATGTCCTTAAAGCGCAGATCCTGCTTGATATGGATGACAAACCGGTCTTTGGGTGGGCTGAATGTGCCGGGGGGGAAAGTCAGCCGCGGTGAGGAAGGATTGCGAGTTCCGCTGGTTCATCATCTTCATGAACTTGTTCAGGTCGCTCATGATGCCTACCAGTTGATTACCCCCGCCCTCACTCTCGTCCACGGCATCCACCACATACTCAATTTCAGTGCCGTCCACCGTCATCTGCCATCCGAAGCCACCTTTCACCACCGCCGCTTTTGGATAGGAGGTGGTGTACTGTTTCAAGTCAGCCTCATTGCGAATGCCCTGTGGCGGAATGTTTACGCCTGACTTCAACTGCCAGATATCCCAACCCGTCGCGAACTCGAATCCTACTCCCATTCGATTTCCCTCCGATACGTCATCCGATCGCGTTTAGTCATGATTCTAGGGCGCTTCCCTTCGGAAGTCATTACCCTCAATTGGGGACATTGCCGCTCCGCGACGTGGAACAATGCTCGGATGGAACGTGGCTCAGGCTGGCGTATACCCCGAAGATGACTTTCCGTTTGCGCGTCTGTGTCACGCTGTTGGCGGCTGCGCTTCTGCCTTTCGCGGCAGCCTTTGGACAGGCCAAGCCCCAAGAGTTTCGCTGCCCGGAGACGCTGCCTGCCGTAGATCAATCGCTGACGACCGTTCCTGCGGGCTGGCAGGCTGCTAAGCAGCAGATTCCCCTCTGGCTGGCGGGGATCACGCTCTTCGACGGTCCCGTGGATCAGAATGTGGCTCTGGCACCCGACGAGCGGGGCAAGGCGGGCGCGAAGGTGACCGACGTTTGGGACCTTGATGCCTCCAGTGAACGGCTGCTGTGGATGCAGTGCAATTATGCCAACACCACCATTACGCTTTCAAAACTCCTAGGCATGGGCTTCCGTGAATGCACGGCTACCTACGATCCGCAGGTCCGCGTCGCTGGCCAGCCGGCCATGGAACACTTACGCTGCCGGGAGCGGATCCCCGCTGCCTCCGCCGTCAATCGTTTGTCTCAGGTTCTGCCCTTCACGTTCTACCCTGGGTTCGGCTGGTGCGCTCTGATACACTGCGAGGTTATGGCGCGCAGTGTAAACAAAGTGATCCTCATCGGCAATTTGGGCAAGGACGCCGAAACCAAGTTCACGCCCGGTGGCCGTTCTCGTACCACCTTCACCGTGGCAACCAGCCGCAGTTGGAAGGACGCGCAAACGGGCGAAATGCGAGAGCAGACTGACTGGCACAACATCGTCCTTTGGGGCCAGGAGCGCGTTGGCGAGTACCTCAAGAAGGGGAAGCAAATCTACCTGGAAGGGCGGCTTACCTCGCGTAGCTACGAAACGAACGAAGGAAAGACGGCCTACATCACCGAAGTGGTCTGCGACAATGTGATGCTGTTGGGCAGCGGTGGCGGGGGTGGCGGCGAAGAGGGTGGCAGCTACAGCGGTGGCGGTTATTCCCGCGGGGAACGCAGCAGTGGCGGCGGCAGCGGTGGCGGATCCCGCCCGCAGCAACGGCCTGCTGATGAAGGCTTTGCGGCCAGCGATGACGATGTGCCCTTCTAACCTGGCTAAACGCCGGCTAGCCTGGCAGGGGTGGCGGGCCTAAGCGCCAACCCTTGCAGCGGCTTCCGCCAACGTGGCTTCCATTTTTTGCTGATACTCCCTCAGCTCTTCCGGGGTTTGAGCCTCAAAGCGCATTACCAGCACCGGTTGGGTGTTTGAGGCGCGCACCAGGCCCCACCCGTGTTCGAAGATGGCGCGTGCGCCGTCGATTTCAATCACGGTTTCGCCGCGCTCCTTCAGTAGGCGCGCAGTCTCGGCAACCACGGCGAACTTCACGTGGTCTTCGCTGTCCATGCGCAATTCCGGGGTTGTGTGCGTTTTGGGGATGTCGGCCAGTTGGGCGGACAATGGCTGCCCTGAGGCACTAACAACCTCCACCAGGCGCAACGCAGCGTAGAGCGCGTCGTCGTAGCCGTAGTATCGGTCAGCGAAGAACATGTGGCCGCTCATCTCACCGGCAAGGGCTGCACGCTCTTCCTTCATCTTGGCCTTGATGAGAGAGTGGCCGGTTTTCCACATGATGGGATTGCCGCCCAGCGAGGAAAGCCGGTCATAAAGGATCTGGCTGCACTTCACCTCTCCGATGAAGGTGGCACCGGGCTGCTGTTTCAGGATCTCCCGCGCGAAGATCAGCATCAGCATGTCGCCATAAACCACGGTCCCGTTCTCGTCTACTGCGCCAATGCGGTCAGAATCACCATCAAAGGCGATACCCAGGGAAGCGCCCGACGCTCGAACCGCATCCTGGAGATGCTCAAGGAACTCGGGTACGGTCGGGTCAGGATGATGGTTGGGGAAGTGGCCATCCATGTCGAAGTACATGGCCACGGGTTCGATGTTCAGGCGTTCCAACAAGCGCTGTAGCACCGGGCCAGCCGTACCGTTGCCGCCGTCGAACACCACTTTGGTTCGCTGGGGAAACTGGAAGCGCGCGGCAATGTCCTCCACGTAAGGGGACACCGCGTCCACTTGGGTTAAGCCGCCCGCGCCTTGCTCAAGGTCGCCGGTTTCCATCAGGTGCCGCACATGCTGGATCTCGTCGCCGTGGATGGTGGTGGAGCCAACCATGATCTTGAAGCCATTGTAATCAGCAGGATTGTGGCTGCCTGTCACCATCACGCCGCCGTCGGCCTGGCTTTGTAGGACGCTGTGATAGGTAACCGGGGTGGGTACGGTTCCCAGGTCTTCCACATCACAGCCAGCGCGGCGGAGGCCAGTGATGATGGCTTCCCGCAGGCGTGGGGAACTCAGTCGACAGTCCGCGCCAACCTGAGCGCGCTTGCCTCCACGGCGGCGCAATACGGTGCCTACGGCCTGCCCCAACAATTCGACGCTGGGGCTGGGGAGGTCGCGGTCAGCAACGCCGCGGATGTCATATTCACGGAAAACTGTGGATGTAAGCATGTGGTTGTCGATATCCCGACCGCTATCAAGGCGGCATGCCCCGCGGAAACAACAGGGCTCCGGATACCTATCGTCGCATAGCTGCCGGGTCTTCGCCGGGACGCGGTATGTTCCAGCGTGACGGACTCACGCAGCGGTGATCGCGCACAAAGTAACGCAGCGGCCAGTCAGCACACTTGCGGATCCCGATGCGGGGCGATACGGCAACCTCCAGTGCCGGCGGACAAGGATGGAGGAGGATGCGCAGCTGGCTTTCCGCTAAGGAAAGCCCATTCTGCTGAAGGGTAACGCCAAAGGCACTGGTGAGTTTTCCCGGGCCGTTGGCCAGCTCAGCCGGGCATTTTGCCTTGGGGCGGCCGGCGCGCATCCGCTCCAGGCCGCACATCGGTTCGATGGCGCGCAGTAGCACCGCGCCCGCGTGCCCGCCAGGATGCGCCACTGCGTTCAGGCAGTGATGCATCCCGTAGATGAAATACACATAGCTGATTCCGGGCAGGCCAAACATCACTGCGTTACGAGCAGTGGGTCCCGGGGCCGCATGAGATGCGCCGTCGTTCTGGCCAAGGTAAGCTTCTGTCTCCACGATCATGCCCGCCATGCCATCCAGCACCAACAACTTGCCCAGCAGGTCGCGCGCTACCTCCGCGGTAGGCCGGGTATAGAAGCACGCGGGCAGGGGCGATGCATCCAGCAGGAGTGTTTGGGGCATCGGGTCTGCCCAAGGGGATGGCTCGGGTAACATCGCAGCTGATCTCCTCACTATCGCGCAGAATGGGCACTGCTGCGGCCCGCGCGGGAAAAGCGCTTGGTTTTCCCCTGGGTGCTTGATAAGTTAGAGCAGATCATGAGACGCACACTCACTCTTTCCATAACCCTGGTTCTTTGCGCCCTGTCGATGCTGGCCCAGGGGCCTGACGGCAAGCTGCGCATCATCGCCATTGGCGCTCACCCCGACGATTGTGACATCAAGTTTGGCGGCACAGCGGCAAAGTTCGCCAAGATGGGCCATCACGTGAAGTTTGTTTCCGTAACCAATGGCGACGCGGGCCATCATGAAATGGGCGGGGGTCCGCTAGCCGTGCGCCGCTTCAAGGAAACCCAGGAGGCAGCCCGGCGGCTGGGCATTGAAGAATATGAGGTTCTCCCCAATCACGACGGCGAACTGATGCCCACACTGGAAAACCGGAAGGAGATCATCCGGCGCATCCGCCGCTGGAATGCCGATATCGTGATTGCTCACCGGACGAACGACTATCATCCTGACCACCGCTACGCGGCCATGCTGGTGCAGGATGCTGC
The DNA here is from genome assembly GCA_036821995.1 of Bryobacteraceae bacterium. GTDB lineage: Bacteria > Acidobacteriota > Terriglobia > Bryobacterales > Bryobacteraceae > JACTMJ01. The sequence goes on along the minus strand of DAISIM010000004.1, from coordinate 117,011 downwards.
CTATATGGTGATTGTGCCGAACAGCGCTTCCGACACGCCTCCACTCACGAAGAACCCCGTGTTCCTGTATTTCCAGGACAACTTCCAGCGACCGAACCCGTTCCGGCCCGACATCGCCGTAGCCATCGATGACGTGATTGAAACCAAGCTGGACGGCATGGACGCCCACGACTCTCAGTTCTATGAGTGGTTGCCCTGGACTGCCGGACGCCTGGCTGAGGTGCCCAAGGATCCGAAAGCACGCCGCCAGTGGTTGGCCAAGACCCGGTTTTCCGGCGGCATCAATCCAGCAGTCCGCGCCACGCTGGAGCGCCTTTACGGTAAGGAACGCGCTGCCAAGGTGCAGCATGCCGAGGCCTTTGAGCTTTGCGAGTACGGCCGCCAGCCATCGCCCGAGGAACTGAAGGCGATGTTCCCGTTCTTCCAGTAGCAGCGGTCTCGGGCCGTCCTCACACGACCGGGCTTGCCCGGTCGTGTCAGCCGATTGCCTGCTCAAAGTAGCGGCGAATGGGCAATTCCAATTCTTTGTTGCACACGATGCAGGTTTCTGAATAGATCGTGGCCTTGCCTTCAAAATCGAAGTAACAGCCGCCCGCTTCTTCAACGAGGATTTTGGACGGTGCGTAATCCCATGGCTTCCCGGTGACTGAGAGGAAAGCGTCCATCTGGCCCGCCACCACGTAGACGGGTTCCAGCCCGCCAAAGCATCGGATGGCCCAGAACTGCCGCAGGAAGTCCAGGATGCTGGGCGCGAAGGGCTTGTTGGCCAGGTGATTGATGCCGTTCAGCCCCAGCAAGGCACGGCCGAAGCGGTTTGTCGTGGACGCATGCAGTTGGCTGACGGAACCGTCACCGGCATGCAGCCACGCGCCATGTCCCTTGGCCGCGGAATAGAGATTGCCCAGCACGGGGTGGTTCGCAAGGCCCACCACCACTTCGCCGTCTGCCTCTAGCGCCAGCAGATTCGAATAGCTGTGGATGCCGCGGGAGTAGTCCTTGGTGCCGTCAATCGGGTCAAGGATCCAGCGCCGGCCACTGGAGCCGTCGCGGCTGCTGCCTTCCTCGCCCAGGAATCCGTCCTGGGGGAATGCCTCGCTGAGGCTCTCCACCAGGAAGGTCTCCGTGGCCTTGTCTGCTTCGGTGACCGGTGAGTCGTCCTCCTTGATTTCAGTGAGAAAGCCGTCACGGCTGTAATTCAAGGAAATGCGCCCGGCCTCCAGCAGCAAGGTACGGGCAGTGTTCAGTTCGAGTTCCCAAGCCATCGTCGACATTGTAACGCGAGCCTCCAAAAGCGCCTGAAAATGCAGGGCTTGCGGATCCGCTCATCCGCTTACAAGGGGAGATTGCCCAACCTTTCCCGGCGGTGATAGCATCCAGAGCATGCCCCGCCGCACGGTTTACACACTCCTGAAGGATGCTGCCGCTGAGTTAGGAGACCGCGCCGCGCTTTACCAGCCAGTTTCGAAAGACGGCGCGCGCAGCTATCAGACCTACACCTGGAACCAGTTCAAGGAGATCGTGGAGGAAGGTGCTTGCGGCATCCGCACTCTGGGATTGCAGCGCGGTGACATCGTAGCCATTGCCGCTGACACCTCGGCGATGTTCTATCTGGTGGATATGTCCGTGATGACGGCGGGCTGTACGGCGGCGGCAGTGTACCTCAGCTACCCTTCCGAGGATCAGGTGCGCACCATCCGCGAGTGCGATGCAAGGGCGGTGATCGCGGATTCCCCGGCTACCATGCTGAAGTTGCTGAAGGCTTGCGGAGACCAGCCCTTGGCTGTGCAGTGGATCCTGCTGGAGGGGGAACCGCCCATCGGTGAAGGCGTTCCGAAGTCAATCACCTTCGGCAACATCAGAGAGCGGGGAAGGGAAGCCGCTGAGCAGGACCCACAGTTCTTTGCCTGCATCGAGAACGAGGTACAGCCTGAAGACTACGCAATCCTGTACCTCACGTCAGGTGCCACCGGCCAACCCAAGATGGCGCTGGTAACGCACCACGCTTGTGTCACCAACACCGACATCGGCCCTGAGATTGGCTTGGATTCCTCGCAGCGCACGCTCGTCTTTCTTCCCGCGGCGCACATCACGCAACGCCTCGCGGGGCAATTGCTTCCCATCCGCTGTGGGATGACCGTGTACTTCACCGACAGCCTCTTGCGGCTGCCCCAGGATCTTCGTACGACCAAACCGCACTTCTTCGTGGCTCCTCCGCGTCTTTGGGAACGCATCTACACCAGCATCTGCACCGAGGTGAAAAAGAAAGGCGGGTTGGCGGAAAAGATCTTTTACTGGGCATTGGGGGTAGGCCTGACGGCGCTGGATTGCCGCATGGCAGGCAAGCCTGTTCCCGGCCACATCAAGCTGGCGCAGAAGGTGGCTGACCGCCTGGTTTACCAGAAAGTGCGCGACCGCTTCGGGGGTGAGATGCGGTTGGCTGCTTCTGGCTCCGCGCCCCTGGGCAAGGACCTCGCCCGATTCTATCTGGCCATCAGCTTTCCCTTGATGGAGGGATTCGGCCTCACCGAAGGCGGCATCACCTGCTTGAATCCGTTGGAGGCGCCGAAGCCCGGTACCATCGGTAAGTTGCTGCCCGGCGCGCTCATGAAGGTGGCAGAGGACGGCGAACTGCTGGTAAGTGGGCCGATGATCTTCTCGGGCTACTACAAAGATCCTGAGGCAAGCTCCCGCGTACTGATTGATGGCTGGGTGCATACCGGCGACCTTGCCACCGTGGACGAAGATGGTTACTTCTCAATCACCGGCCGCAAGAAGGACGTGATCGTCAGCTCCAATGGTAAGAAGGTGTACCCCTCGCGCATGGAAAGCTTCTTCAAGATGGAACCCCTGGTGAACCACGTCCTGCTGGTGGGAGACAAGCTTCCCTTCGTGACGGCCCTGTTCACCATCAACCAGCAGATTGCCGAGGCCCTGCCAGGTATGGAGAGCTACAAGGGTAGGGAGTATGCGGAGGTGGCCACAGCGCCAGCCGTCCACGCCGAGGTGCAACGAGCTGTCAATCGCCTGAACAAGGAACTGGCCGACTTTGAAAAGATCCGGCGCTTCGTGATCCTTGACCGTGACTTTAGCGTGGAGGGCGGCGAACTTACTGCAACGATGAAGCTCCGCCGCGCACGGGTGATCGACAAGTTCAAGGCCGAGGTGGAAAAGCTCTACGAGGGTAAGGAAGAAGTGAAGCTGTAGGGCGGGAACCGTTAGCCAGGATCCCCATTGGATTTCCTGCCTACCGCCAGAATGGTTTCGAAGTGTGGATGCTCAGTCTCGCGATGGACCGTGGCGATCTGAATGTCCTCGAAACCCGCCTGATGCAGCATCGCTTCCAATTCAGAGGCGGCGAAGCCCAGCCAATGGTCAGCGTACAGTTCGCGAGCCTCTTCAAAGTGGTGCTTCTTCAGGTCAAGCACCGCGATGCGCCCACCCGGCCGGAGAATGCGCCAAGCTGCGGCAAGGGCGCGTTCAGGGTGCAGGGCGTGGTGCAGGCTCTGGCTGAGCAGGGCGAGGTCGACAGCGCCATCGGTTATCGGCGGAGCTTCAAGTTCGCCAACGCGAAAGTCTATATTTGTGAATCCATTACGGATGGCAAGTTCAGAGGCAACTTGAACCATGCGGACGGAGTTATCCACCGCGATCACCTGTTTGGCACGCCGCGCCAAAAGTTGCGTGAAGGCGCCTTCGCCCGCACCGAGGTCTGCGATATCCAGCGGCGGCAACAGCGCTAGCAGCATCTCGGCCAAGCCCTGCCAGGAACGGCCGGGCACGCACTGGCGGCCAAACTTCCCCGCGAGTTCATCGAAGTACGCACGCATGCGATCCGCACGCTGACGCAGCACCAGACTGAGGGCGCGGGCATCCTGGCTGGCCTCAAGGATTTCGCCTTCTCCATCGCTTAGCAGGCCAGCAATGGAAGCGGGCAGGTTGCCTGCGGCACGGTACATCACGTTCTTTCCTTGGCGGCGATCCTCCACTAGGCCCGCCTGCTTCAGCAGCGACAATTGGGTACTGATGCGGCTTTGCCCGGCCGATAGGATCTCCTGGAGTTCCGCGACGGATGTCTCCTCCCTTCGCAGAATAAGCAGGATGCGCAGGCGTTGCGGTTCTGCCAACACCTTGATCGCCTTCAGGATGGATGGGGTTGGCTTGGCGACGGAGGGCATCACTTTGGGGATTGACGGCATGGTGCAAGATCCAATAACATATCAATGTATCCCGATTGTTTGATTTATTCAATCCCAAATGCGGGATCGAGGATCGAACAGGCAGGAACCCATCCAGAAGGAGTGCCACGCTTAATGAGCACTGTAGTGAACGCTGTTGCTACTGAGTACAAGGTTGCCGATATCGGTCTGGCCGAATGGGGCCGGAAAGAAATCGGCATTGCCGAACATGAAATGCCGGGCTTGATGTCGATCCGGCGCAAGTATGCGGCTGAGAAGCCGTTGGCGGGCGTCCGCATCACGGGCAGTCTGCACATGACCATCCAGACGGCGGTGTTGATTGAGACGCTGCAGGATCTGGGCGCGGATGTCCGGTGGGCAAGCTGCAACATCTTCTCAACGCAGGACCACGCTGCCGCCGCCATTGCTGCCGCGGGCACGCCGGTATTTGCCTGGAAGGGCGAGACCCTTGAGGAATACTGGTGGTGCACGTATCAAGCAGTCACTCACCCTGGCGGCAAGGGTCCGCAACTGGTTGTGGACGACGGCGGCGATGTGACGCTGCTGATTCACAAGGGCTATGAGTTAGAAGAAGGTTCCGATTGGGTGAACACGCCCTCGGACAGCCACGAAGAGCAGGTGATCAAGGATCTGCTGAAGAAGGTGCATGCGGAAAATCCCACCCGCTGGCACGATATGGCCAGCGAATGGCGCGGCGTCTCTGAGGAGACCACCACGGGCGTGCACCGTCTGTACAAGATGCAGAAGGAAGGCAAGCTGCTTGTTCCCGCCATCAACGTGAACGACTCAGTAACCAAGAGCAAGTTCGATAACCTCTATGGTTGCCGCGAGAGTCTGGCTGACGGCATTAAGCGCGCCACCGACGTGATGATGGCCGGCAAAGTGGCTGTGGTGTGCGGCTATGGCGACGTGGGCAAGGGCTCCGCCCAGAGCCTGAAAGGCCTCGGTTGCCGCGTGATCGTGACGGAAATTGACCCCATCAACGCCCTGCAGGCAGCGATGGAAGGATACGAAGTGACCACCATCGAGGAAACCATGGGCCGTGGCGACATCTACGTCACCTGCACCGGTAACTGCGATGTGATCACCCTGGAGCACATGCAGCACATGAAGGACCAAGCCATCGTGTGCAACATCGGGCACTTCGACAATGAGATTCAGATGGATCGTCTGAATGCGCTGCCGGGCGTGACACGCACAACCATCAAGCCACAGTACGACATGTACACGTTCGAGGATGGCCGCGTGATCTACGTCCTAGCCGAGGGCCGTCTGGTGAACCTGGGCTGCGCGACGGGCCACCCCAGCTTTGTGATGTCGAACAGCTTTGCCAACCAGACTCTGGCGCAGATTGACTTGTGGAAGAACAAGGATGTTTACGCAGTGGGCGTCTACAAGCTGCCCAAGCACCTGGACGAAGAAGTAGCCCGGCTGCACCTGGAGAAGATCGGCGTGAAGCTGACGACGCTCACTGACAAGCAGGCCGGCTACCTTGGCGTGGACAAGCAGGGACCCTACAAGCCGGAAGAGTACCGCTACTGAGCGGAACTGCTTCCCCAAGTGGCCTTCCTCGAAAGGCCATCAAGGTCCGGCAGGAATCAAAGACGGAGTGGGCGATTGCCTGCTCCGTCTTTGTGCGTTCGGAGAACAACGACAGGATTGCCCATCGGTGCAGCCGGTTTCGTCTATGCTGGGGAAGGACGGGCGTCTCCCGCGTTTGCTGAGCATTTCAAGCCATGCTGGATCGAATCAAGATTGAAGGTTTTCGTAGCATCAGCAGCGTGGATGTGTCGTTGCGTAGGCGTAACGTGTTCATCGGCGCAAATGGTGCAGGGAAGTCAAACTTCGTAAGCGCGCTCTCATTTCTGCACGAGATCCGTCAGGGCCGGTTGGCGCTTGCAGTCAGGCAGGCAGGGGGTGCTGATCGTCTGCTCCACTTCGGCGCAAAGGTGTCAAAGGCGATGCGATTTGAGCTTGACTTTGATGGCACGGCGAACGGATATCGCCTGGAACTGGACTCGGCTGCTAGCGATTCCCTCGTTCCTGGACTCGAGAAAGTTCTCTTCAGGGGCGACGTCATTGCAGACTATGAAGAATCGTTGCAGACCCCTCGGTACAGTACCGAGGCTCGCATCGCCGGTGTTCCTGGATCATCCGTCCAGCAACACGTGCGCGGGCACCTTGACAGCTTCAGGGTCTATCACTTCCACGACACCTCACGGGAGGCTCCGCTAAAGCGAACCGCGAAGGTGGAGGACAATCGCTTTCTCCGTGCGGACGGGGAAAACCTTGCCGCGTTTCTCTACCTCCTGCAGGAGAAGTATCCGTCTGCGTTGAAGCGCATCACGCAGGTGGTCCAACAAATAGCGCCATTTTTCGCGCAGTTTCTTCTTGCCCCGCGCGAGCTGGATCCCAGCACGATTCGGCTGGAATGGCAGCATCGGAGTTCAGATCGGTATTTCGATGTGGACGCCTTGTCGGATGGCACACTGCGATTCATTGCGCTGGCGACGCTACTCCTGCAACCTTTGGAAACGACTCCTCAAACCATTGTGGTAGACGAGCCCGAACTCGGCCTGCACCCGTCTGCGTTGACCTTGCTGGCTGCCATGCTAAATTCGGTCACTGCTGATCGCGCGAGGCCCAACGCTCGCCAGGTGATTGTCGCGACGCAATCCGCGCAACTTGTGGATCACTTTGAGCCGGAAGACATCCTGGTGGTTGACCTGAAGGATGGAGCCACGACAGTTCGCCGTCTTGAGGCGGACCCGTTGAAGGAGTGGCTGGAGGACTACAGTCTAGGCCAACTGTGGGAGAAAAACGAGTTTGGAGGGAGACCTGTTTTTGGCTGACACCAAAAGGCTGATCGTAAATGTCGAGGGCCAGACTGAGCTGGGCTTCGTAGATCAACTGCTGGCACCTCACCTGTATACTTTTGGGTACACGAGTGTGGCTGCGCGAATCATTGGCCATCGTCAAAATACGTCGCGCCGTGGGATATGTGAATGGCAGGCCGCGAGTAGGGATTTCGTCACCCGACTGAGAGCGGACCAGCAGCTATGGCAGACCATGATGGTGGATTTCTACCGAATGCCAAAGAGCGGACAGGATGCGTGGCCTGGTCGCGAGACGGCCATTCACGGTTCGGCGGCGCAAAAGGCTCAGATGGTGGAAAACGCAATCCTGGAGGCGATTCGCCAGCAACTCGCTGCAAAGAGGTCGGAACCGACGGTAATCCGATTCGTACCCTTCGTCGTGATGCATGAATTCGAGGGCCTACTGTTCAGCCAGCCAAACGTCTTGGCGAGTGCAATCGGTGAGGAATCCATCGCGTCGAAACTAACGAAAATCCAGCGCCAGTTCGAAACCCCCGAGGACATCAACGACTCTCCCGAGACTAGCCCCTCGAAGCGCCTGCTCCAGATGTTACCCCGCTACAACAAAGTTCTCATGGGCGTCGAGGCGGCCAAGGAGATCGGCTTGCCGACGATTCGCTCCGAGTGCCCTCATTTTGGTGCATGGCTCAGTAAACTCGAGAGTATCCCTGAGGCAGTTAGTCGCTAAAACCGGATCGTGTACTTCAGCGAATCTTTCGCCTGCAGCAGGAGGGGCTGGATTTTGCGGGGGCCCTCCAGGTTGACGGCTTCACCCAACGTGGCTGTGGCGCCCCGGTGCTCAATCCGGAACTTGCCCTTGCTGGTGACGTTGCCCTTCAGGTCTACGCGTTCGTTGTCGGGAATCAATAAGGGGAGTTGTTCCGTAAAGCTTCCCTGGTGCTGGATCTCTACCTCAATCCGGTCTTTGGAAAGCCGGATGACCTTCGTTCCCGCGCCGATTGCATAGCTCAGCACCACCTCACCTTCGGCCATGGAGTTCGGGCCGGGCTTGATTTCGATGTCCTGGGTGCCGGTGCGGAAGGCGGGGAAGATGCGGGTGCTCTCGTATACGTCCTCGGAGACACCCGGGCGCGTTCCCCAAGCAAGCGTCGCGTTGCCGGCCTGGCTAAGCAGTACGGTGCCGTCGCTGTGCGAGCGAATGAGCGTGATGCCCAGCGATTGCCTTGGGTGCACGCTCTCGCCCCCCGCGAAGATCACATAGTAAGCGCCCGGGCGGTTGGCGTAGTAGAACATCGAGTTGGTATCGCTTACCTGCTTCACATGGTTGAAGGGATGCGAGTCCGCGCAGGGCAGAGCCGTGAGGGCTTCCCGGAAGAGATCCTGAGTGACGACGCCCATGCGGTGGCGGCGATGGAGAAAGGTTTCGGGATTGTACCCGTCTGGGTTGTCGATCTCCAGGTCCGGCAGGTTGGGCCAGATTTGCGCAAGGCGCTTGCGCTCATCCGATATCCACTTGGCGCGGGCGGTTTCGTCCAATTGAAAGGCGCGGCCGAGGCGGACGGTTTCCGCCAGGGGCAATCCGTTGCGATAGGGCATGCCATCGTCCATTGACAGATAGCTGCGGGTTCCGCGCGTGTTGATTGCGGCGTTCAAGTAGTACCCGCTGCGATCCTTCTCGATGGAGACGTTCCACACCAGCCACACGTAGAATTCCTTCATCATGTCGATGAACATGGGCTCCATGCCGCTGCCCTGGGCGTAGTGCCAGGCCATGCGGAGGTTGCTGAAATGGGTCCGCAACGCCTCGCCCATGTCAGGCCCGCCATCGTTGTAGAAGTAGCCGAACGGGCTCTGGAAGTGGTGCATCCCAGAGCGCATCCGCGTGCCGAGGGTGTTGCGCATCTCCTCATCGGGGTAAAGCGCCAGATAGGCAAGTGCTCCCGCCCAGACGCCGCTGTAGTCGCTGGCCGCACGCTTCCCCTGTTCGTAGAACTCCGCGTTGTACAGCACAGAGAGGATGGCATTGCGATGGGCCTGAACCACTTGCCTCAGTAGGTCCTCATTGATGGGCGGACCCTCCTTCAGGTAATGCAGGGTTTCGCCCATGAACTTTGTGGCGGAGGCGGTGGCGGCAAGGCTCCACCGCTGGGGGCCGTCCTCGCTGAACTCTCCTTGGGGACCTTGCATGTGAATCCAGAACGAGAGCGCGGCTTCCAGCCGATGGCGCAATTGCTGGCTGCCATACCAGGGGTTCCAGGGCCGCTTCTGTGTATAGAAGAAGGCAAGCGAAAGGATGTTCTCCATCACGCGGGCGTTGTAAGGTTTGTTTTTCGATGGCGGCTGCCAGACGGAGGCGCGAATGAAACCCCGGTTGGGATCTTCTGGTTCCACGGCGGTAGCGATTTTATGGAAATTGGCGACGTAGAATGGGAGGTCAATTTCCGAATCGGCAAAGGCGTCCAAGCCGATAGACTTCATGTCGGCGGGGGGAATGGTGTCCCAGACCTGTGCATGCACGCGCGGAATGACGCCCGTCAGCAGTACGAAGGCCGCCACCCAGCCTGCCAGGGTCCGCGCCAGTCGGCTGGCCGGGGACCGGAGAGAAGAACGCTTCGCCCTCATTGTGTTTATGGTGGCGGGTTCGTGGTCCTGTTGGCAAACCGAAACATTGCCCTGCACGGAAGCGGGCAGCCAAGCGTCACCCCAATGTTGGCGAACTTTCCATGTATGCGCTTGTTTCTGTTGGTATTGACGGTGGCCACCCTGCTTTGCGGCGCGGATGCCAGCCGTCTTGCGCGGCAGGCCGCGCAGGCCGCGCGTAAGGGGGAGTTCGTGCGGGCGCATGCGTTGTACGCCGAAGCGGCACGGTTGCAGCCCTACGGCAGTTTTGCTGCGCAAAGCCAGGCGATGCTGAGCGCAGCAGCCCAGCAGAAGCTCCTGGCAGCATCCGCGGCCGTTGCTGGTGATCCTGACGACCCCGCAACCGGTGAAGTCGACTCCGGCGATGACGAGGTGCTGTCCGACATCATCACGGATGCCGATTTGAAGGAAACCAGGCAGCCTCTACCGCCGCTGAAACTGAAGGCTCTCGACGCCATCACGACGCTAAGCCAAGCCTCTCCCCTTCGTAAGCTTTGGGAAGACACCTTACGCCTCTATGGCCTGGAGGCGGTGTTTGATGAGGCCCTGCGCGATGGGCAGCCCATACCGCTGGAGTTGGCCGGCGCCTCCTATCGGGATGCCATCCGCGCCCTGGAGCTTAGCACCAATACCCTGGCCTACCCGGTGACGGAACGCTTGCTTCTGATTGCGCCCAACGACCAGAACACTCAAACTCGCCTGGAGCCAACCGCAGCAGTGGCCATTCCCATCCCGCTGGCCATGCAGACGGAGGATGCACAGGAAATCGCCAATGCCCTTAGGCAGGCGCTGGAGATCCGCGCGCTAATGGTTGATGGCTCCCGCCGCATCATGCTGGTGCGCGACCGCTATGCGCGCGTGCTGTTGGCCGAGACCCTGGCGCAAGAACTAATGAACGCCCCGCAGGACATCGTGATGGAGGTGGAACTGCGTGAGGTGAACCGGCGCTCGCTCACCCGTTATGGCATCAACTGGCCCACGAACTTCCCGGCGGTGCTGTTTCGAACGTGGCTGAACAACCGCATCCGGGCGGATGCCGCGCTGAGTTATCTGGGATTCGGCGGAAACCCCTTGGTTGGCATTGGAGTGGGGGCGGCGGAGGCGGTGGCATTCATGAGCCGTTCCGATTCCCGCACCATTTACCGCGCGCAGATGCGCTCCAGTTCCGGCCGCGAAGTGTCGCTGAACCTTGGCCAGCAGTATCCCGTCGTGCAGCAGGGCTTTCTTCGCTCCCCAACCAGTGAGCCTGGGGCCTCCGCCTTCTTCCCGCAGGTACAATTCCGGCAGCTAGGCTTTGCCTTGAAGGCCAAACCCTATGTCTGGCGAAACGAAGTGACGGTGGACTTCGAGACCAGCGTGGAACTGCTCACCGGGGAATCCGTAAACGGCATTCCGGTGTTTAGCAATCGCGAAGCCAACACGCGCGTGAGGCTGGAGGCTGGCCAGACAATTGTGATTGCGGGCCTCATGAACCGCGAGGAAGCCATTAGCCTAAGCGGATTGGCGGGATTGAGCCGTTTGCCGGGCATCGGCGCACTGTTTCGGCAAACCACCACACAGCGTGAAGATACCGAATTGTTGATTCTGCTTACGCCCCGGCTGGTGCAAAGCGGAACACGCAGGGGCAGTTCCCCGCAGCTCTATAGCGGAACGGCTACCCGGTTCCTGGCCCCCCTTTGATATCCTCAAAGCTTATGTCCAAAATGCTTGAGGAAATCCGCCAGCAACCGGCGGCGCTAGAGCGCACGCTGGAGGCGGAATCCGCATCCGTAGAGGCGATGCGGCAGCGGCTAAGCGGAAAACGGCCGAAGTACATCGTGCTTGCGGCGCGCGGCACATCTGACAACGCCGCCCAGTTTGCCCGCTATCTGATTGAAATTACTACGGGGATTCCTGTCTCCCTGGCTGCGCCGTCCATCTATACGCTGTACCGGGCTGAGCTCCGCTTGCAGGATGCACTTGTGGTGGCGGTGTCGCAGTCAGGCGAATCCACCGACATCAACATGGTGCTGGAATCTGCCGCTAAGGCGGGTGCGCAGACGGTGGCCATTACCAATGAAGCGGAAAGCACGATGGCCCGGCTTGCACAAGAAATCATTTTGGTGCGGGCGGGCAGGGAACTAAGCGTTGCCGCCACCAAGACCTACACCGGCCAGCTGATGGCCTTCTACCTGCTTGCCTACGCACTGGGTGCTCCGCTGAGCTTGGATCACCTGCGGCGCATACCAGCCAGTGTGGAGACGGCTTTGTCGCTGTATCCCCAAGTTTTCGAAGAGGCCATCCGCTACCGTTTCATGCAGCATGCCGTGGTGGTGGGGCGTGGCATCAACTATGCCAACGTCTTTGAGTTTGCCCTCAAGATGATGGAGACCTGCTACGTGATTGCGGAGCGCTTCTCTATCGCAGATTTCCACCATGGACCCATTGCCATGCTGGAGCGTGACTTTCCGGTCTTCCTGTTCGCGCCGCCGGGTGTGGCCAGTGATAGCGGTACCGGCTTGCTGGAAAAAGCGCGGGAGTTGCATGCCGAGACGCTTGTGATCACGGACGCTTCCAATGCGGCGATGACAGCCGTTGCTGAGCGCAAGCTGGTACTGAACGGCATTGTGCATGACGCCGCATTGCCTGATGACCTGTTCACCCCTATTCCCTACATCGTGCCCGCCCAGCTTTTCGCGGCGTGTCTGGCGGAGCACAAGGGACTAGACCCTGACGCGCCTCGCACGCTCAGCAAGGTGACCAAGACCATTTGACGTGTGGGCCCACGATGGCCCGCTACCGGATGGCTTACTTGTGATGGGCAGTCATCCGGCGTTGTCCGCGATTTGTAAGGAGATTTCATGTCGTTATCCGAGATGTTCTCACTGGAAGGGCAGTCCGCTGTCGTGATTGGGGGAGGCGGCGTACTGGCCGGGGAAATCGCGCTGGGCTTGGCCGCCGCTGGAGCCAACGTCGCCATCATTGGCCGCAGTCAGGAGAAGGCCGATGCCCGTGCCAGTGAGGTGCGCGCGCTGGGCCGCAAAGCGCTCGCCATCAGTGCCGACACCGCCAGCAAAGTTGCTATTGAGACGTCCTGTCAGCAGATCCTGGATGCCTTTGGCGGCGTGGACATTCTGGTGAACGGAGCCGGTGTGAACTCTGCCACCCCTTTCTTTGAGATCACCGAGGAGGAATGGCAGCGGATTGTGGATATCAACCTGAAGGGTGTGTTTCTGGCATGCCAGGTGTTCGGCAAGGTGATGGTGGATAGCGGCAAGGGCGGGTCAGTAATCAACATTTCGTCCGCGTCCTCAGGGCCACCATTGTCGAAAGTGTTCACCTATGGGGTGACAAAAGGGGGAGTCAACCAGATCACGCAGTTCCTGGCGCGAGAATGGGCTCCTCACCGGGTGCGCGTGAACGCCATTCTTCCCGGCTTCTTCCCGGCTGAACAGAACCGCAAGATCCTCACGGAGGACCGTGTAGCCTCCATCTTCCGGCACACGCCGATGAACCGCTTCGGTGAGGCCCACGAGTTAGTGGGGGCAGCCGTATACCTGGCTTCCGCAAGTGCATCCTCGTTTGTCACAGGTACGGTGTTACGTGTGGATGGCGGCTTCCTTTCGATGACCATTTAGCCGCAAATGCGCTTGGCTGGCTGAACCCAGGGCGAAGGCGCTTTTCTTTTGCCCCCTAGCATGAAAAAATGGCCCATGTTTTGCCCATTGGCGCTAAACGCCTGATAAGATGATTGCTTGCCATTGTTCCGGAGGCTTCCCGTGAAGGTAGTTTCATTCCTCATTCGCATCTACTCACTGCTTTTCCACCTCTTGCTTTCCCTGTTTATGCTGGGACTTTCCATTGTGGGCTACGCGTCCAGCGGGGCTGGCCTGGAGTTGGGGATGGCCCCATGGACCGGCACTGAGTTGGTTGGATCACTGGCTGCGCTGGGATTGGGCGGACTGTTGTTCGTCGTACTGGCCTTTAACGGCGCGCAGCGCTTCCTTTACATGATCTGGACCCTCGTAATGCTGTATCTGCTGGTGAGTGGCTATTTCCTCAGCAACTACCGTTTCAGCGGACCCGGCGAATTTGAATTTGCCATCTATGTTGTGCTGGCTGCCTTGTTGGCGTTCCTGGGAGGCCTTCTGCTGCTGCGCAAGCGCCTTTTCGAAAAGAAGAAGGCCTAAGCGCGATGCGCCAGAGTCTAGCGCTTTCTTGCCGTCCCTGGAACTTTTTGAACCGCAAATCGTTCTGCCATACGTCGGTATGGATATCAGTATGGAAACAACCCTCCTCACTCCTGCGTGGGCTGCGGCCCGTCATCTCCCCCGGCTCCTTGTCGTGATCCTGGTGATGATTGGCCCCGCTACGACGTTGAGCGCCCAGGACTATTACGGGAAGTACAACTTCACTCTGGGTGCTGGGGCGGCGGTTCCCCAGCAGGACCTGGATAACGCCTTCACGCCCGCTCCAGTTGTGAATTTTAACTTCGGCTACCGCTTCGCGCGCAATTTTCAGGCCGATATTGGCTTCGACACCGTTTTCGGGGCGGCGGATATCCGCACCTTCACTCGCACTGACATTGGCACCTTGGAGATCAATGATCGCCAATATTTTTTCCCCGTCGGCGGACGGGTGGTGGTGCCATTCGGCGAGTCGGGCCGGAATGAGTTCTATGCTGGTGGTGGCGGCGCCTATATGCGGTACTCCGAAGTGATCCGCCAGCCTAGTGATTTCTTCCGCATTCCTTGCGACGTCTGCAGCCGCCGGGCTGGATGGGGCGGATACGGTCTGGTGGGCTTCCGCAGTTCCATCAATCGGGGCCGTAACCTGTGGGTGGGCGTTACCACGAAGGTTTATCGCGGACGTACGGATGGGGAGCAGTTTGGTGAGGTGCCGCCAATGCGCACGCAGGACCGCTGGCTGATGGTTCAGGGTGAATTTAGCTTCGCGTTCTAGCGGAGCCGGCGGGGAATCGTCCCCCAAAACATTTTCTATAATTTCCGTGGTTTCATTCCGGGCTCCAGTTTCTCTATAATTAAATCCAAAGGCCTACTCCGTTTTCTAGGCGGTTAGTGGAAAACAGATGAGACGGCAAACGGATATCAGCGCACGAAACCTGGAGATCCTGCACGCGATTGTACGCGAGTACATCGCCACGGGGGAGCCTGTGGCATCGCGTACCGTTGCGCGCACGCGGCGCGACCGCCTGAGTGCCGCTACCGTTCGCAACGTGATGGCTGACCTGGTGGACGATGGTTACTTAGAGCAGCCGCATACCTCCGCCGGGCGCGTCCCAACGGCAAAGGCTTTCCAACGATACGTAAATGGGCTTTCGCCCAAGGGAGTATCCGCAGTCGAACTGGAGCGATTGCGTAACCAGTTCGCGGGGGGAGGCAGCACGGCGGAACGTGCTGAGCGCACTTGCCACATCCTTACCGGGCTCACCCGAAACCTCAGCATTGCAGCGGCCATCCCCGCGCTGGACCTCATCCTCAGCCACGTAGAATTGCTCACTCTGGGCGAAGGCCGAGTCCTGTTTGTGGTCGTGACTGAAGACCAGGCCGTTCACAACAAGGTGGTTCTATTGGATGAGGGACTCACCCAGGACGACCTTACCAGCATTCGCAATTACGTGAACCACCACTTAAGCGGCATGTCATTGCTGAACGCCCGCATTGAATTGGAGCGCCGTCTGGCCGACGAGCGGGCACTCTACGATCAGCTTCTTGCCCGCCTAAGTACTCTCTATCGCCTTGGTCTGCTGGATATCCAGGCTGGGCCGGAAGTGTTCACCGAAGGTACGTCCTACCTGTTGGCGCTTGATCTGCATACCACCAGAGAGAAACTGCAGCACCTGTTCCAGACCCTTGAGGAAAAGCAGCGCGTGTTGAGGTTGCTGGATCTTTTCCTTACCACCAATGGAGAGGACCTCGCGGTGCATGTTGGGCTTCATGACCTCCACCCTTCCCTGGGGGACTTCAGCCTGATTGGCGCAAGTGTGCGGATGCCCAATGGCGCACTCACCCGGATCGCGGTGCTGGGTCCCATGCGGATGAATTACGAGCGCGTGATTTCCGCGGTTGCCCATGTTCGTGAGGCGGTTAGCGCCTAGCGCGCCGGGTATCCGCCATAGACGCCCGTTTCCGCATGATACGGAACCCCGCGCGGATGCGGGCTACCAATGTGCCCAGTCTGGTAACTTCATGATTCCGTCATGGTCATTCTCTTCCTGCTTGTTTCAGTTGCCGTCGTCGCCGGCATTTTTGGCTTACTGTACGTGGCAATCCAAAAGGCGGGAAGCACTTCGCTGGCCAGCCTTGAGCTAAGCCGCGCGCTGGGATGGAACGCAGTGGTTCCGGCCTCTCATCCGCAGAATTGCTGGTACGGCGGAATGGGCCAAGGCCGCCGGACGGCATTTCGCTTGACTTCGTTGCGCAATCTGGATCCAAGCCACGCTTACACCAGGCAGGCGGTCTTGCGGGTGGTGATGGAAGTGGTGGTGCCCCGGCCCTTGGGTGTGGTGGCGATTCGCTCGACGATAGCCCGGCAGGGCGCGGTTAATTTCGAGGAGGCGTTCCAGGGGCAAGCCATGGAACGACTGGGTCCCACCGCGCGTGAGTCCATGTTGCGCTTCCTGCGGCTGGGCCATACCCCGGGCATCAACAACCGGACGCTTACCTACCGGGCTGAGCAGGGCCTGCGTAACCTGCAACTGGCTGACCGGGCAGCCCTGCCCGAGAACGCCTTGGACCCTTCGCTGCTACCAGACGCGCGGACCGTTCTGGTGTACGACCATAGCGACACCAAGATCCCTGCGGCGGAGTTCCAGAAGCTCTTGTTTGAGCTCGCCACGGTGGCCTACGCATTAGAGCAAGGGCGATAGCGCGCGGCTACCACCACGGTGCGCCGAACCATCGGTGCGTGGGCTGCGATTGCGGCCGCGGGTCAACTCTCGCAGAAGCAATGATGCTCTCCAGTCGCGCCACCAGTTCCGGCTCGCGCGCGGCCTGGTCCTGAGATTCCCGGATGTCTTGGCGCAAGTTGTAGAGCTCCGCCGGGGCGTCTTGCTTTGGCCGCACCAGCTTCCAATCTCCCATCCTCAGCGCCTGCGGTGGATTGCCCTCGCGGGCGCGTACATCTTTCCACTCAAACTGAGGCAAACCGCTGGGTTGAAACCCGGTGAGCTCCCAGTAAAGGTAGTCATGTGGCCGCTGCGAGTCCCCGCGTAGCGTGGGCAGCACGCTGTGTCCGTCGATGTTGCGGGGTGCGGAAACTCCTGCCGCTTCCGCAAATGTTGGCATGGCGTCCATGAACATCCAAGGGAAGTCGCTCACTTTACCTGACGGAATGCGATTGGGCCACCTGGCCAGCATGGGTACGCGCAGACCGCCCTCATACATCGTGGTCTTGTGCCCGCGGAAGGGGCCGTAGTTCTGCAACCGATTACGCGCGTCAAACGCGCCGCGAGAATGACCGCCGTTATCTGAGGTGAAGAAGATTAGCGTATTCTCCTCCAGGTTCAGTTCCTTCAGCAGGCGCAAGATGCGGCCTACCCCGTGGTCAATACGGGCAACCATGCCGCAGTAGGCCGCGTAGGTCTCGGGCTGCGGGTTCAGGCGTCCACCGCGATCAGTGTAG
The DNA here is from genome assembly GCA_036821995.1 of Bryobacteraceae bacterium. Taxonomy (GTDB): domain Bacteria; phylum Acidobacteriota; class Terriglobia; order Bryobacterales; family Bryobacteraceae; genus JACTMJ01. The sequence continues at coordinate 99,715 of DAISIM010000004.1, read as the reverse complement.
CTGTGCTCCGGATGGAATCGGTCGCGATAGGGCTCCATGTCCGGGTAGGGGATGGCGGGTTCCCAGTGCGGCGGCGTCCAGGCTGCGTAGCAGAAAAAGGGATTGTTGCGATTCTTGCGGATGAACTCCACGGTGCGGTCTTCAATGCTGTTGTGGACGTGAGTGCCGGTCTTCAGTGCCTTGTTCGCCGGAAACGGAGCTTCCTTATCGTTGTCGTAGAGATAGGGTGGGTAGAAGTAGTGAGCGTGGGCCTGATGGAGATAGCCGTAGAACTCGTCAAAGCCCTGCTTCCAGGGAACCCCCGGCGTGCCAATGTCGCCAAGGCCCCATTTGCCGAAGCAGCCATTCTTGTAGCCGGCGGGGCGCAGCACTTCGGCCACGGTAACTTCCTCGTCCAGTAGGTACACGCCGCCAGGATTTGACCGTACGGGGGTGTGCCCAGTGTGTTGCCCGGTCATCAGCACACTACGAGACGGGGCGCACACGGTACAGCCAGCGTAGGCGTCGGTGAAGCGCATGCCATCCCGGGCCAGTGAGTCAATGTGGGGCGTCTGGATCACCCGTTGCCCATAGCAGCCCGCGTCGGCCCACGCCATATCGTCGGCCATAATCCAGATAATGTTGGGCGGGCGGGATCCCCGCGAAGCCGCTGTCTGGGCGGCTGATTGCGCAGCGAGCAATGAGCCCGCGGCCGCGGGCGCTGCGGCAGCAAGCGAAAGGAAGTTACGGCGTAGCATAGGCCTTGATTCTACATCCGTCACCCATTCCAGAAAAGCACGCCCTCCGTGTTCTGACGCACTGCCCGTTGCGGTAATGGCCTTCGGGGCGATTGCTACACTGTGGATATATGACGCATATTGAAGAACTCGAACGGGAGTTCAGCGAACTCAAGCAGCAAGCTTCCGCCATCCGGAGGTATCTTTGACGCTCCCGCCAAGCGTCGCGAGTTCGACGAGATAGAGCAGCGAATGGCTGCACCCGGATTCTGGGATCGCCCGGATACCAGCCAAGCCCTTCTGCAGTCACGGAAGCGGCTGGAGGAGGAACTGGCAAAGGATCAACTGCTTGGCCGTTTGATCGGTGACCTGGATGCCTTTTTCGAACTTGCGGCCGAAGGCGAAGACGTAGAGGTGGAACTCACGCGCGAACTGAAGGCCGCGCGCGGCGTGGTGGATAAGCTTGAAACTGCCATGCTGCTTTCCGGCGAGCACGATCACCGCAACGCCATCGTCACCATTCATCCCGGCGCTGGAGGCACAGAGAGCCAGGACTGGGCCGAGATGCTGTTGCGCATGTATCTGCGCTGGGCCGAACGCGAAGGGCTGCAAACCATCCTCACTGACCGTCAGGAAGGCGAAGGCGCGGGCATCAAGAGCGCTACCTTCGAGGTGAACGGCCGATTCTCCTATGGCATGTTGCAGAGTGAGGTGGGGGTCCACCGTCTGGTGCGCATCTCGCCATTTGATGCCAATGCCCGCCGCCATACGTCGTTCGCCAGTGTCTTCGTCTATCCGGAAATCGACGATACCATCCGCATCGATATTCGGCCGGAGGACCTGCGCGTAGACACTTACCGGGCCGGCGGCGCCGGAGGCCAGCACGTCAATCGGACTGATTCCGCAGTGCGCATCACCCACCTGCCCACCAATATCGTGGTGCAGTGCCAGAACGAACGTAGCCAGCACAAGAACCGCGATATGGCCATGAAGCAATTGAAGGCCAAGCTCTATGAAGCGGAACTTGCGAAACGTCAAGTAGAGAACGACAAGCTGGAAGATTCGAAGGCCGACAATAAGTTTGGCAGTCAGATTCGGAACTACGTGCTGGCTCCCTATCGTCTTGTGAAGGACCTTCGCAGCCGTCTGGGCGTGGGCGATGTGGACAGTGTTCTGGATGGCAATCTGGAGCCCTTCATCCACGCCTACCTTGCATGGAAGAAGACAGGCAAGGTGGTGGGAGACGACTCCGGTACCGATGAACTAGCCTAGCGATCCCCGAAAGCATCCCCAAGCACCCATGGAACCATTACCCCACCCTCCCGCAATGGCCAGCGCCGGGGAAATCCAGCAGGCGGCCGCTATCCTGCGCCGCGGGGGACTCGTGGCCTTTCCAACGGAAACCGTCTACGGCTTGGGGGGCAATGCGCTGGATGAGCAGGCGGTGGAGAAGATCTACCGTGCCAAGGGCCGGCCCGCGCAGTCCCCCTTGATTGTCCACGTGCATTCCCTAGCTGAAGCCCGGCGTTATGCGGCCTTTTGGCCAGATGTAGCCCAGCATCTGGCAGAGGTGTTCTGGCCGGGTCCGCTTACTATCGTGCTTCCGAAGACCAGAGCGATTCCCTATCGGGTGACCGCGGGTTTGGACACGGTGGGTCTTCGCGTTCCGGCCCATCCCGTGGCGCTGGCTTTGCTGGATGCAGCGGGATTGCCCGTGGCCGCACCCAGCGCAAACCGCTTTATGGGGCTTTCGCCAACGCTTCCCCACCATGTCCGCCGGTCTCTGGCGGAGGCAGTGGAGATGGTGCTGGACGGCGGACCCAGTGAGGTGGGGCTGGAAAGTACGGTGGTTTCTTTGGCGGGCCCGCAGCCCCAGCTGCTTCGCCCCGGCCACATCAGCCAGCAGCAACTGGCCGCCGTGCTGGGCGTGCCCGTAGAGCGCCAACCCCAGCCCGGCCCGGGGCCGCATTCGTCCCCAGGACTCCACGCCCGCCACTACAGCCCGCGCACTCCAATGCGATTACTGGTGGCTGATTCCGCATTGCCACCGGGCCGCGTGGCGTGGCTCTGGTGGAGCAACCCCCGTGAAGCTACTGTCGCCATCCAACTGCCCGCAACACCCCAGGGGTTTGCTCGCAATCTCTATCGGGCGCTTCATGAGGCCGATGAAATGGGCTTGGATTGCATAGCGGTAGAGTGTCCTCCCGGCGAGGCTTCCTGGCTCGCCATTTGGGACCGCCTGCTGCGCGCCCAGAGTACCTGAATCCGTTTGGCGCCCAATAACCGATACCGCACTTGTCCCGCCTTGCTAAGTCCAAGGGAATGGAACGTTTGTTACTTGATTAGTTTTCTCCGAAAGAATACACGTTAGAATTCGCTTCAAAAATAGATATAAACTATTATAATATATCGACAATCGTACTAGCGAAGGCACAACAAACTACTGCCGTAAGTCATTGACAATCAGTATCTTATGACCAATACTTCGAAGGTGCCTGGAAGCCAACTTGTGCTGTAGATGCAACCGCAAATGCACTTTTTGGTTCGGCGATTTTTCATTACTTTGAGGAAATAAGTTTGATGCGGACAAAAGCGTGCTATCGCTTTGTAGTGCTGCTGGTGCTCACCTGCAGCCTCCTGTTCGGAAATGTCCTGAACGGTGGATTTGAAGATGCTGGTGGTAGTTTGGCAGAATGGACGGTCTTTGGAACTGTCCAAGCTTCGGCGGGCAATGATTATCCCCCGCAAATCAACCCGGACGCGGGCAGCACTGCTGCGAGGATCATCTCGGGTGCTATTGGCGTAGCGGATCTCGAGACCGACCTTGGATTGCAATCGGGGGATTTGGGTATGATCGCGGATGGGGATGCGCCCACCGTTGGGTCAGCGATCTCCCAAACCATTAATGTTCTGGCGGGGCAGTACCTTACGTTCCGCTGGAACTATGCTTCCAGCGAATCGTTTCCGTTCAACGACTACTCGTTCTTCGGCTATGCGCTGAATGGTGGGGGTAGCGGGGTATTTCGGCTATCGAGCGCAGACGAGCTCCCGCCGTTTGGCCAGGACGACTCTGTGAAGGTTTCCGGGTGGCAGACGGGGAGCTATCTGTTTGCGGAATCGGGCCAATACACCATCTTTTTTGGTTCGCTTGACGCAGGGGACACCATTATTCCTTCTGATCTGTGGATAGATAGCGTTGGTTTGGGAGACGGAGCCGCAATCCCGGAACCCTCGGCGCTTGTGCTGAGTGGCTTGGGTCTGCTGGGTGTGCTGGCGTTGCGCAAGCGCCTGCCCCTGGTTTCCCGGTAATTGAAGCTCTCTGCGTTGGCGAACACGGCCCCGGTATGCCTTTGATTGGCGTGCCGGGGCGTTTTGCGTTGGACTGTTGGCCAGGATGCCGGGGCTTCCGGACAACGCGCAGCGCACCCTCGGGAAGGGCCGCCGCGTGGCGTCTCGCCACGGGTGTTACGACTGTGTTAGTATCGCAACCAGGAAAACTGACAAAGTCATCCGAATTCATTTCGAGGAGTCTACTCAGGTGAAGGTTTACGACAGCAATCACATCCGCAACGTCGCCTTATTGGGCCACTCTCAGAGTGGCAAAACGACACTGACGGCGGGCATTCTCTGCGCGACGGGTGTCACCAGCCGGCTGACCCGCGCCGATGAGGGAAACACGCTGACGGATTATGACGAGGAGGAGATCCAGCGGAAAATGTCGATTTCCACTGGCCTCGCTGCTGCTGAGTACAACAATCACAAGTTCAACATCCTGGATACGCCGGGCAACCCGCTTTTCGTGAACGATGCCAAGAGCGTCCTGGTTGCCGCGGATTGTGCCCTGGTTCTGATCGATGGCGTGGACGGCGTGCAGCCGCAGACTGAGCGCTTCTTTGGCTTCACCAGCGAGTTTCAGCTGCCCACCGGATTCGTGGTAAACAAGCTGGACAAGGAGCGGGCTAACTTCGACCAAAGCCTTGAGCAGTTGCACGAGATTTTCGGCCGCGAAGCCGTGGCGGTGCAGATGCCCATCGGTGGCGAGCGCGACTTCAAGGGCGTGATCGACCTGATTTGTATGCGCGCCTATTACTTTGAGCCGGATGGAAAGGGCGTAGGGAAGTTGGGTGAGATTCCCGCGGACTTAATGCCCAGAGCCGAGGAACTGCACGAAGCCATTGTAGAAATGGTGGCGGAGGGTGATGAAGAATTGATGGAGGAGTTCTTCGAGGCGGGCACGGTGTGCGCCGAGCATCTGATTGTAGGCTTGCGCGAGGCGATTCATGCCCGCAAGCTGTTTCCGGTGATGTGCACGGCGGCATATCCCAATATTGGGATTAGCGAAGTGCTGGCAGTAGTGGGCGAGTATATGCCCTCCCCTGCGCACAGACCGGCTCCGAAACTTCTCCTGAACGGCGAAGAGGCTAACCGTCCCATGCGGGACGACCAGCCCCCGTCGGTGTTTGTCTTCAAAACGCTGGCAGATGTCTTTGCCGGCCGCATTACTTGCTTCAAGTTGATGAGCGGCACGCTGAAGAATGATCAGCACCTCTTCAACCAGATCACCAGTACCGATGAGCGCTTTTCGCACCTAAGCTCAATTACCGGCAAGACACTGTCAGAAGTGCCTGAGTTGCATGCGGGCGACATTGGCGCGGTGGCCAAGCTGCGCGACACCCTTACTGGACACACGCTGGCCGAGAAGAACGCAAGCGCCATCTACCCGCCCGTGCAACTGCCGGAACCGTCCATTTCCTTTGCTGTGGAGGCGCAAAGCCGCCAGGATGAAGACCGTATGGGAAACGCCATCCATCGCATTCTGGAGGAAGATCCCTGCTTGCGCTTCTACCGTGACCCGCAGACGCAACAGTTCCTGCTGGCTGGCGCAGGCCAACCCCACGTGGAGATTGTGGTTAGCAAGCTAGCCAAGCGATACAACGTAAACCTGACGCTGAAAGAACCGCAGGTTCCCTATCGCGAGACCATTCGCGGTGGTGCCGATGTCCAGGGACGTCACAAGAAACAGACCGGCGGACATGGCCAGTTCGGTGACTGCAAAATTCGTATGGAGCCGCTGGAACGGGGCAAGCAGTTTGAATTTGTAAATGATGTCTTCGGCGGAGCCATCCCCAAGACCTACATTCCAGCCGTGGAGAAGGGAATTCTGGAAGCTGCTGCGCAAGGATACCTGGCCGGCTTTCCAGTGGTGGATTTCAAGGTAAGTGTTTACGACGGCAGTTACCACGATGTGGACAGCTCTGAAATGGCATTCAAGCTGGCCGGTCGCAAGGCCTTCAAGGCGGCGATGGCCGTGGCCAAACCCGCCCTGCTGGAACCCATCATGAGTGTCACCATCACCGCCCCGCAAGAGTATGCAGGCGACATCATGGGCGACCTGAATAGCCGCAGAGGACGTGTTTCCGGCATGGACATCAAGGGCACCAGCCAGATTATCAATGCCTCTGTTCCGATGGCCGAGATGCTTACTTACCAGAACGCATTGACGGCAATCACACAAGGCCGTGCTTCGTTCAGCATGGAGTTTGACCACTACGACTTCGTTCCGCAGGTGGAAGCAGAAAAGATCATCGCCAAAGCCAAGTCTGGCCAGTCGGGCGTCGAGGAAGAGGACGAGTAGCGCTGCGCCAAGGCAACTGGACCATGCGAGGCCGGCGCCAGGTAACGCCGGCCTCGTTGTGTTTGCGCGGGCAATCTGGCTATGGGACCGGAACCGGGGCGGGCTGCGCGGGCTCTTCCTGGGTCATGTTCGGGTCAAGCGCTTCCATGTCCGTGTCGAAGGTGATGGAGGTGTCAGCACCGTACTTCCGGTAGAGCCGGAACTCCACTTCGTTCTTCGTGAGGATCTTCGCGGCGCGCATGCGAACCTCAGCTCGCAAGGGCAACACGAACTCCTGGTCACCAATCTTCGTAAAGTCGTAGTCCAGTGTTGTCCAGGCTTTCGAGAGTGGATAGCCGCTGGGGATATTCTTGGTCTCCCGCGCGATACGCATGATGAGCTCACTGTCGTGATCGACATAGATGAGGCCTTCGTGCCCCGCCACAACTGGATCAAGATCCAGGTACTTCAGCGTCCACTCGCTTCGCTCACGTTGCACCTGATATGAGAAGACGTGCATCAGGCGCCCCCGCAGAGTTCCATATCGCAGCCATTGGAAGCTGGTTTCGGTCTTCGGGTTGAAGATCTCGCGCAGCATCGTGCCGAACTCTCCGCTGCTGGTTGCGCCTCCCACATCCTTCATGGAAACGTCCTGAACCGGCTGGCTGTTTACCAGAACAACGTCGTAATTTTCGTGCTTCTCAAAATAGGTGAGCTTCGCGGTAACAGAATCCTGTTTCTGCCAAAGCTCCATGCCAGTGGGGTCCATGTAGCGGCGGGTGACCTGAACGCAGATGAAGTCTGGCAAATTCTTGTCGTAGTTGGTGGCGTAGTCGCGCATCCAGTCAAGAATGCGCTTTTGTTCAGCGGCCGTGGGCGGTGGCCTTACGGCCGGAGCGACCCGCTCTTTCACCTTCAACTTCGGTGCGGGTGCCAAGGAAGCTGACCGCGCCGCAAGCGCCTTCAGCGCCTCTTCGGTTCGCGGACCAATCCCGAGTGCCTTCATCTCCACAAGAAATCCGGACGGCAACTGCGAGGTGAGCTTCACCTTACTCAGGTACCCCGCAAGTTCCTTGTCGGAGGCGGTCTTCAGCTGCATGGAGGAGGTGAGGAATTCCTCCAGCTTCACCACGCTTAGCGTTTGCGCCACGGCGCATAGGCTGAAGGTCAACAATGCTACCAGCCATAGGGTGCGTCCCATACTTCCATTAGACGTCATGCCAGCCTGCTTTCGTTGCTTTCGGCGATTAAGTCTATTTCCCGCGCAAAACGTCGCGGATGGCCGACAGGATATGGGTGGACATTGAGCGATACCCGGTCGCGTTTGGGTGAAGCCCATCGTCAGAGGCATCCTGTTTCAGGAAGCCTTCGCCATCAGCCATCACCAAGTGGTAATCCACCACGCGGTAGCGCCGCGCGCGCGCCGTCACCTTAAGCCACTCATTCAGTGTTTGGATACGTGCTGGCGGCCGGCGTTGTGTTTGCACAAAGCGCGGACCGCGTTCTTTGGCATAGTCGCTTACCGGCAGCAACGTGCACACAACCACCTTGATGCGATGCTTGTCGGCAAGGTCAAACATCATGGTGAGGTTGTTCTCGATCACGTGCTGTGGAACCGCGCGCCCAATGTCGTTTGTACCGGCCAGGATCACCACCGCGCCTGGATTCAGGTTAATGACATCCTGTTGAAATCTCCCCAGCATTTGGCCGGTAATCTGCCCACTGATGCCGCGGTTCACGAAGTCATTGCCCGGAAAGTATTCCTCAAGGCGCCAGCTATCGGTGATGGAATCACCTAGAAACACGACCCTGGGCTGCTTGGCGTTGGGGCGGGGCAGACGTTGGTTGGCTTCGCGATACCTTGCCAGATTGTCGCGGTCTGAACCCCGCAAGGATACCTCACTCTGCTCCATCAGGTGCAGGTGCAAGGCATCAAACTGCTGCGCGAGGTCTCGCAACTGGCTTATCTGGCGGGCGGCCGTTTCCGGCATGGGGTAAGGCTTTTCCATGGCATCCAGCAACTGAAGATACGTTTGCAGGTTCTTCAGCAGCCGGTGGACAAACACCAGGTTGCGGTGTTGCCCGTTCGCGTTCAGGTTAGCCACGGACTGGCGAGCGTTCTCCAGCAGCGGTTCAGCCGCCCGTGAGAGATTCGGCACCAGAATGCCGGTGCTTTCCATGAGTTGTGTACTGCGCTCATAGCTCTCCAGCATCTGGTTCACGTTCCACGATGCCGGCGACGTTGGCGGCGCAATGGATGGCGCTTCCGGGGCGGCACTCGAAGCGGCTGTCTGGCTGGGCAGCGGCAGGTATCCAAGGCCAAGACATAGAAGGATGACGCCTATACGGCGGAGGAGGCGGTTCGGGATATTCATCATCGGCAACATTATGGGGTCCTTACCAATATACGCATTCGCGTTTCGGCCGCTGAGGCCACTCCCCAGACCCGCCATAGGATCGGCCTCGATTTCATGATTTCGTACTGTTTGCCTCAATCAGCCATTGATGCGCCATGGTTTAGATGACATGATTGAAAGGAATTGAGGGAGCACAAGACCTGATGAATCTGGCATCGAAATACACCCGAACGGATCTCCTCGAGGACGGTGAAATCCAGAAGTGGCGTGGAACTGACCGTGCTACCGGCGCAAACGTTGTGTTGTATCTCTACACAGGAGCCTTGAACAACCGCCAGTCTCCGGCACAGTTCCCCAGCAATCGGATCACTGACCGGTTGGCGGAGGGCCATTTCCATTCGGAAAGCGGAGTCTTTGGCTTGTCGCCCTGCGTGATTTGCGTTGAACAGCCAGTGGTTCCTGCATCTAAGCCGGAAGTTCTTCCGGTAGCCTTGCCCTCAGGGCTAGCGGCCGCGGCGCTTAACACTGCCGCCGAAGCAGACATGGGTGAGTTCACCGCGTTGTTTGGCGCCGCCAACTCGCAGGCGGCATCCGGGCAGCCCGCGCCGTCCGCACCCGCGATCCCGGAGCCAGCGATCCCTCAGGCGGCACCGGCGCCGGCTGCTCCCGCGGCGCCAGTAGCCTCAGCAACGCCCGCACCCACGGTTCCGCCTGCACCCACGGTTCCGCCCGCAGCAACGGTTCCGCCCGCAGCAACGGTTCCGCCCGCAGCAACGGTTCCGCCCGCTCCACCCGCTCCTCCGGAGCCCCCGGCGGTTCCTGCCGCTGGAGGCACATTTACGCAAATGTATCTCGCGGTAGACCCCAACCGGGTTGGATGGGTTGGGAGTTCGAACATCCAGCGCCCTGTCCCCCAGGAGGCACCCGCACCCGCCCAAGCAGCCGCCGAGCCAGTGGCAAGCGTACCTGTGGCTCCCGCCCCGGGGGCCTTCACTGAGATGTATGCGGCGTTCGACCCCAGCGCACTTGGCACCCCAACCGAAGTGCCAGCTCCAGTGGAAGCGACCGCGCCAATGGAACCCGTTGCGCCAATGGAACCCGTTGCGCCAATGGAACCCGTTGCACCAGTGGAACCGGTTGCACCAGTAGAAGCGGCGGCCTCTTCCCCCGGTACCTTCACGGAACTTTACATGGCGGTGGATCCTTCCACGCTGGAATCGTCCGCACCCGCGGAGCCGAAAGTTGCACCCATCCCTGCCGCTGAACCTGCAGTATCTGATCTTGAGCCCCCCGCTTCGGCCGCTCAGCCTGCCGTGGGTGACTTCACCGGTTTGTTCATGTCCGCCAGTCCCGCTGCTTCCGAATCACCGGCTGCTCCAGGGCCGGTAGCTCCGATTGAGAGGAGCGATGTCCAGTCTCCTCAGCCTCCCCTGGCGACAGTTCCCTTCGTTCCCGCAGCGGATGGCCCTGGTGAATTCACGCGCATGTTCTCGCCGGACGATTTTGCGTCTCAATCTGCGGCGGATGCTGGCGCGGTTGCGCCGTCGCTACCTCCGCCAGCCTTTGAATCGCCTGCCTCAGATGCAGTCCCTGCTTCACTTGAGGCCTCACCGGAGACAGCCGCGTTTCTCACTCCTGAGCCACCTCCAGAATTGCCACCCTTCACTCCAGTGGCCGATTCCGGTCCGGGCGAGTTCACGCTGGCCTTCCAAACGGGCCTCAACGATCCGCCGCCCGTCGAGGAGCCGAAACCCAAGTCCCCCACATCCAGCGGCACCTTCTCACAGACTTATGTCTCCACCGACGAAATGCCTGTGATGATAGAGCCCCTGGACGGACCTCCTATTGGTGCCCCAAAGGCGGCAGAAGCACCAGCGGCTCCGATAGCGGCAGTTCCAACTGAGCCGCCGGGTGGGGGATTTACGCAGTTGTTCGCGGCGCCAGGACCTGTGGATCTTGACGCTACAGCTCCACTGATGGCCTCCGCTCCAGAGGATTCGGTACCGGATCCGGTTCCGGCGACTCCCGCAGCGGCCGCTCCTCCTGTATTCGCTCAGCCACCAGCCACTCCCGCTGCCCCGGCAGCCAGTGCCCCGGGCGAATTTACCAAGTTTTTCCAACCCGGAGAGTTGGAGCAGGTGCGTGAGGAGGTGTTGGCCCGGAAGGCGCAGGCCGCTAGCCCCGCCACTCCCGCTGCACCCGTTACCCCTGTAGCGCCCGCGATTGCTGCCGAGGCAAAGGAAGCTCCCGGGGAGTTCACGATGATGTTCTCCGCCGCGGATCTGGCTGAAGGTGTACCTCCGCCCGCGCAGTCCGCCGCCGCGCCGCCGGCTGATGCAGGCAACGTGGCTGCAGGCGAGTTTACGCAGATGTTCAAATCAGCGGACATGGGCTTGCCCACCCCACCGGAGCCGGACAGTGGTCCCGGAGGCTTTGGCGACCCAATGGCTCCTCCACCCAGTGCCCCGTCCAGTGACCTCCCCTTTGCGCCTCCGGGCGCCGGTGCTCCAGCCGGTGGGCCTACGTTCACTGAGTACTTCCGAGCGGCCAACGTGGAAACCGATTTTGGCGGCCCAACTCCGTCGCCCGCGACTGGGGGCGATGCGGGACCCACTCCGTTGCCGGAAACTCCCGCCTCTGCCTTCGACAGCCCGGCAGCTCCGCAGAGTGTCCCCGCTTACGACGCTGGCTTTGGCTCTGGTGGAGCTACCCAGTTCTTCCAGATGCCCGCTTCGCAGGGTGCCAGCACACAGGCTCCCATCGGGCCCGTGGAGCAGGTGGGGCCTGGGGAGTATACTCGCATGATCTCCGGCGAGGACTTGCGCCTTGCCATGGAGCAAGGTCCGGGAGGTGCCGCACCTGGTGCGGGTGCCTCGTCTCCGGCCGCACCCGCGGGCGGCGGCATGGGGATGCCGGTACCCGGCGTGACGGGCCCGCGCGTGAGCGGACCCTATGTGCAAGGTCCCAGCATCAGCGCTTCCGGAGTCTCTGCCCCCAGTATGTCCGCGCCCTCGGTACAGGGTCCATACATGAGTACGCCACAAGTGAATGCCCCTCACATGAGCGCTCCGCACATGTCCGGCCCCAGTGTAAGCGGATCGGGTATGACTGGCCCCAGCATGAGCGGACCGCAGGTGAGCGGTCCAAACGTAAGCGGGGCTGGCTTTAGTGGCAACCCGATGCAGATGGCGTCGTCAGGCGGTGCGGCTCCGGCAGCACCTGCGGGAGCTCCGGTTCCCGTTGGCGGGGCACCTGCCGCCGGAGGCTCCTCCGCCAGCAAGATCATCATCTTCGTCACCATTATCGTGACGGTAATTGCCGTCTCGCTGGTGCTGATGGTGGCCTATTTCGCCTTGAAGGGCTAGCGAAGCCTGGCTTCCATCGCGCAGGCTGGTTTTCCCATTTCGTCTACTGCGACTGCCATCCAGGTTCCAATGTCGATTGGAAGCCTCGATGGCAGTCTTGTTTGCGTTGCCGCTGTGGACGCCATTTTTTCGCCAACCGTACGACCTGACCATTTCAGGGTGCGCCGCGGCAATTTGGTAGAATTCAAGGTTTCCGGCGGAGAGCGACAACGCCTTCCCGGCTTCAAACGCGCAATCATTTACCCATGGACGAGACAGCACTGTACCCCCCCCACGCCGGTTTTGTATCCCAGGCCAACGTTTCCGGTTACGCCGCCTATGAGCAGTTGTTTCAACGTGCAGCCGAAGATCCCGAGGGTTTCTGGGGCAATCTTGCCGAAGAGCACCTGCACTGGTTCGAGAAATGGAGCCACGTGTTTGAGTGGCATCCGCCATTCGTGAAGTGGTTTGTCGGCGGCAAGATCAACGCCAGCTACAACTGTCTTGACCGTCACATTGAGGCCGGTAATGGCGATCGGGTGGCCTACCACTTCGTGGGCGAACCTGGCGACACCCGTGATGTCACCTATCGCGAACTGCATGCCATGGTGTGCCAGTTCACCAGCGCCATGAAGCGTGCGGGCATCCAGCCCGGAGGCCGCGCGGTGATTTACATGCCCATGGTGCCGGAACTGCCAGCCGCCCTGCTGGCCTGCGCGCGCCTGGGAGTCACCCATAGCGTGGTCTTTGGAGGTTTCTCCGCGGAAGCCCTGCGATTCCGCATCGACGACCTGGAAGCCGAACTGGTGATCACAGCCGATGGCGGCTGGCGGCGCGGCAAGGAAGTGCGCCTGAAGGATACTGTCGACGAAGCCATGCAGGAAGGGTGCGCTAGCGTGAAGCACGTGGTGGTGCTGCAGCGCACGGGTTCCGCCGTCACCATGAAGGAAGACCGCGACGTCTACTGGCACGACTTCATCGCCGGCGCCAGTGTGGATTGCCCCGCCGAGGAATTGGACGCGGAACACCCTCTCTATGTCCTGTACACGTCGGGCACCACCGGTAAGCCGAAGGGTATTCTCCACAGCACCGCTGGCTATCTGCTGCAGAATACGATGGCCATGAAGTGGGTGTTTGACCTGAAGCCCAACGACACCTATTGGTGTGCCGCCGACGTGGGCTGGGTCACCGGCCATAGCTACATCGTCTACGGACCACTCTCCGCCGGTGCCACCAGCGTCCTTTATGAAGGCGCGCCTGACTTCCCCCAATGGGATCGCTGGTGGGAAATCGTAGCCAGGTACAAGGTGAACATCCTTTACACCTCGCCCACGGCCATCCGCGCGCTATTGCGCCAGGGCGATGCATTCCCGCAGGCTCACGATCTTTCAAGCCTGCGCCTGCTGGGAAGCGTAGGAGAACCCATCAATCCCGCTGCCTGGGAGTGGTATCACCGCGTCATCGGCGGCGGGCGCTGCCCCATTGTCGATACCTGGTGGCAGACCGAAACCGGCTCAATCATGATCGCGCCCTTACCAGGGGCCATTGACCTTAAACCTGGCTCCGCGACCCGGCCTTTGCCTGGCATCCAGGCGGATCTGGTTGACTTGGACGGCAATCCACTGGAAGGCCCTGGCGAGGGCTATCTGGTGATCCGCCGCCCCTGGCCCGGAATGGCGCGCACCCTTTGGAAGGACCCCCAACGTTACGAGAGCGCCTACTGGTCTCGTATTCCAGGGATCTACTTCACCGGCGACGCCGCCCGGCGCGATGAGGACGGCTACTTCTGGGTGCTGGGCCGCGTGGATGACGTTATGAACGTCAGCGGCCATCGCCTCAGCACCATGGAACTGGAATCCTCATTGGTGCGCCACCCTTCGGTGGCCGAGGCGGCCGTGATCGGCAAGCCGGACGAACTTACCGGCCAAGCTGTGGTGGCCTTCGTCACCCTCAAACAAGGCGAGTGGGATCACGCCGCGCTCACCGAGGAACTGCGCCAATGGGTGGGCAAGGAGATCGGAAGCTTCGCTAAGCCCAAGGACATCCGTTTCGCTGAGGGCCTGCCAAAGACCCGCAGCGGTAAGATCATGCGCCGCCTCTTACGTGAACTTGCCGTGGGCAACACAGTCTCCGGCGACACGACTACGCTAGAGGACTTCAATGTCGTCAACAAGCTGGCCAGCAAAGACGAGGACTAGGCGCGCCGGCCCCATGCCCTTGTCTTGCCCACTGCCCTGAACTCTGCGACGCTTACTGTATGCAACGTAGGGAATTCGTTCACGCGGGAATCACCTTGGGCGGCGCGGGTGCTTCGGGTGCAATGGCGGCGCAGACGGCGGAGTTGTTGAAACCGAAGCGGCTGCGGCCGGGGATCACTGTGGGGGTGGTCGCCCCCTCCAGTCCTGCTGCTGAGGACGAGGATGTACGCTATGGCCTGGAACTCGTGGAGAGCTTCGGCTTCAGGGTGAAGTCCGGCAAGCACGTCTTCGGCCGTACCCAATACCTTGCGGGCACCGACGCTGAACGCGCCGCTGATCTCAATGCCATGTTCGCTGACCCCCAGGTGGATGCCATCATGGCCCTTCGCGGTGGCTACGGCGCCATGCGCATCCTTCCCCTGCTGGATTACGAGATGATCCGGCGCAATCCCAAGCCGCTCATCGGCTACAGCGACATCACCGCTCTGCACTGCGCCATCCATCAGCGTTGCGGAATGATCACTTACCACGGTCAAACGGCCATGAGCCCGTTCACCAATTACAGCATCCAGGAATTCCAACGGGTGCTGATGCAGCCCCAAGCTCGCCTGCGTATCGGCGCGCCGCCCCCCTTCCAGAAGGGTCCGGGCAAGGTGAATCGCGAAAACCGCATTACGCCCATGAATCCTGGGGTGGCGCGCGGGCGGCTGATTGGCGGCAACCTCACCCTGGTGTCCTGCCTGATGGGCACTCCCTGGGAGCCGGACTTTGCGGGCCGGCTGGTGTTTTTGGAAGACGTCCACGAAACACCCTACCGCATTGATCGCATGCTCACCCAATTGGTGATCTCCGGCAAGCTGGCCAAAGCCGCAGGCCTCATCTACGGCAAATTCACCGACGCTGAAGCCACAGGCAACACCTTCAGCCTGGAGCATGTACTTGCCGACGCCGCCAAAGCGGTGGGCATCCCTTGCGCGCGGGGCCTGATGATTGGCCATGTGGACGACAACACCACGGTGCCCGTAGGCGTAGAAGCGGAGTTCGACGCCAACAGCGGCGCGCTGACGCTATTGGAACCCGCGGTGGCATAGGCTTCCAGAATTGCCCGGGCCGAACGGCGAACCCGTCCGGCGCGGGAAGGGAAGCGAACTAACGCAGGCCCGCCATCTCTTGCAGCCGCCGCCAATGCGCCAGCCGGTCGCTGTTGGCCGCGATCAACGCCGGTAAGGGTTCACCCTCCATGTTGAAGTAGGGTGCAAACCGCATTTCCGTACCTGCGAAACCAACGAAGTCCAAACGCTCGCCGTCCCCGCGCGGCGTGTACCAATCGTCTCTGGGCGCGGGGTTGCCTTGCAGGTTCAGCCTCTCGCGAAGGGTGTCGCCCGTACGAGGGTCAAACTGCAGCAAAGGAAAAGCGCGGGATTCCACCGCCAGCTTTGCCTGCGCAAGGGCACTATCCTCGGGTACGCCATCCTCGGCCATGCAGGTGGCGTAGCATACCACCAGCGCAGGTCCGGGGAATTCATTGGCCCCGCGAATGGAGCGCTGGAAGTGGTTCAGGTGTGACGCCGTTGTCTGCGCCACGAACACGTTCGGGAAAACCATCGCCAACTGCGCCAGGTCAGGCGATGGACGCATACCGGCTACCGCTTCCGCAGCGGTCGCCCGATTCTCTGACACATAGCCCGCCGCGTGTACCCGCCGGCTGTCGGTATAGAAGATCTGCGAATCCAGCACCAACACGTTCACGTCTTCGCCGGATGCCAGCAGCGCCGTTAGCGCGGACAGTCCCGCGCCACCAAAGTTTTCCATGCTGCCAAGTACCCACAGCTTGCGTCCGCGATGCCCTTCACGATTCCAGCGCCGCCGGATGCCCAACGCATCCGCTGGCGCATTGTCAGACAGCGTATTCGTCCACGGCACCCGGAAGGGATTGTAGGGGAACACAGCGCCATAGACGCTATCGCAGCCGCTGGCGGCCACTACGCCCACGTTCTCCGCGCCAAATTGGAAGCCTGTGGAGGCCAGCACCAGCCGCACGGCGGTGGACTGGCCACAGCCCGCGCAACTGCCGGAACCGCCAACGGCAAGCTGGCTGCGCTCGCTCAGCAGCAGGTCGCCCAGGCTGCGTTCACTCAGATACTGCGCAGGGGTATCGGGCAGGCTGCGATAGAACTGCAGTGCGCGATCAAAGCCACCGAGGTCCACTTCCGTCTTGGGCGCCATCACGATGGCATGGTTGTCGCCGCAAGCCTCTACGCACTCACCGCATCCTTTGCAGCGGTCCACATCCACAAACAGGCCCAGCATGCCGCCTGGCTCGCCACGTTCTTTTGGCGCCTCAAAATAACGCCGGGTGCGGCCGAAGCGGGTGGAAAGCAGCGCCCGTTCTGTAGCGTCGTCCACGCCCTGCAGCTTAACCGCCAGTGCGCTTTCTTCTGCCACCCGGCCCAGGATGGCCACATCAGGGCACAGTGCCACGCACTCCATACAGCCCACGCAGCGCTCCATGTCAATCACAGGAATTGCCGGTGCATCATGACGGAAGGACCTTACGAGCGCCGCTGCCGGTTCCGCCTGGGCGCGAGCCTGCTGCTCAACCCGCCAGCCATCCCCGCGATTCGGGCATGCCCCCGTGCCAATGATCTGTTCGCAGAAGTTGTTGTCCTCGTCCTCACTGTGTGCACCATTGGCTGCCGTTGCGCCACCCAGCACGGGCAGGCTGATTGCGCTGGGCAGCGTCACCGGCTCAGCTGGGGTTGCGAAGCGCAGCATGCCCAGGTAGATAGCCTTCGCCCAGCCGTAAAGCTCCTCGCACTCGGCATTGCGGATGCCCGGGTAAGCCTTGGCAAAGTACCCCAGCATGGAGTCCTTCACTTCGTCTTCAGTGAGGTTACGCTCCCGCAGGAAGGGGCTGATTCGCAGCCATGCGCCTAGGGCCAGCAGATCCTCAGCCTCCACAAATGGCAACAGCGATTGCTGAAACTCGTCATAGCGCTTGCCGTCCAGGCCAGCCAACCGGATATCCCGCTGCTGCACTTCGCGTTTCATCACAGCAGGCATCAGCCTCCACACCATATCCACGGACGAGGCGAAGGGGCAAAACAAAACACCACCATCCGCTACGTGTGCCAGCGGATTGACGGCATGCAGCAAGCCGCTATTCTGTACCACGCAGAGCTTTGCCAAAGTCTGGGCGGCCAACGGCCGGCCCTGTGTTCCAGCCGCCATCCTGAACAGTTGGGGCTTTCCCACCTTCTCAGTGCCCACATAGCCCTCGGCGTCCACCCGCACGCCGTACACGGCGCGCGTGATGCCGGCGATCAGGCGCATCGCTTCGGTGGCCCCACTGCCTCCAGAACGCATCAGCACCAGGCCTGTCGCCTGTCCATCCGCAAGTGCCACCGTCTCACCACTGGCATTCAACGCATCCATCAGAAGCAGCGATTGCGGTTCACTGCCAGCGGCGTTTTCCACCGCTGCCACGAAGACTTGCTCATTCACCCGCAAAGTGCCCAGGCCCACAACGGCACTGAACACCGCGGGCGCGCCATCAGGCATGGCGGCAAGCAGATGCCGTACGCCCAGTGTCACCGGATTTGCCGGAGCCAGCGGCGTATCGGTCCGCTCAAAGACGGTCACAGTCCGGCGCCCTTTCAGCAGCGCCGCCAATTCCGCATCGGGGCAGGGCCGGAAGGCATGCAGGGAAATCGCTCCTGCCTTCTTGCCCGCCGCACGCAGTTGATCCACGGCCCGCTCAGCCGCTTCCATCATGCTGCCGCAGCCCAGGATCAAGTGCTCAGCATCTTCCAGCCGGTAGCCATCCGCAGCGCGATACACCCTACCGGTCAACCGGCCAAACTCCTCCATCGACGCCTCAAGCGCCGCCTGCGTCCGCGACAGGAACTTCCGCTGTGCCAGACGTCCTTCCATGTAGGAGGCGTCGTCCTGTACCGGATTCAGCATCGAGGGCCGCCGGGGGTTGAAGTGGTCCTTCACCTTCTCCTCCGCCTCGCCCAGAAATAACCGGATGAGTTCCGGTTCCGGCAGCAGCACGTCGCGAATCTGGTGCGTGGTGGCGTAGGCGTCCTGCACCACCAGGAAAGGGGTTTCGGCATACTCCGCAGCCCGGCGGCAGATCAACGCCAGGTCCACGACCTGTTGTGGGTCCTTCGCGAAAACGATGGCCCAACCGGTTTCCGCCACGCTCATCACGTCGTCGTGGCCCGCCAGTGTGGACGTGCCCTGCGACTGCAGCGCCCGCGCCCCCACGTGAAACACCATTGGCAGTCGGCGTCCTGCAATGGTTGTCAGCACTTCGGTCATCGCCGGCAGGGCTTGGCCGCTCACAAAGCTGGTTACCCGTCCGCCGGCAAGCGCAAAGCCTTCGCAGGCGCTGGCCGCATCGGTTGGAGATTCCGCCGGCAGTACTTCCAGCGCTTCCTGGAACACATTCCGGACACCGCCCGCGCTGAGGTCGTCAAACGCTTCCTGCATCGCCTGCGCCGGGTGGACCGGGAAGGAACAAGCCGCCTGTGTAATGTGACTTTCGGCCCACACTGCCGCCCCTGCTCCATCCGCCGTGCCGACGATACCCGGAAACTTCCGGAATGGGATCTGCGTGGTGGCTGTGGTGATGCCTTTGCCCGTGCTACGGTTCATCTTGCTACTCCTTCCGCGGTCGGCCGCCGGGTGCATTCAGGGCGCCCGCGCCGGGTGCGCGCCGATGGGTGCATACCAATCGGTGCACTTTCGGCCTCTCCCTTAGCGTAGCGAAAAGCGGCGCGAAGTAAAAGAGTATCGCATCCTAAAAAAGAGGATTGGGTCTGCACTCGTCCGCCGGGCTTGCATCTGGCCGCAGTACACCGGGCTGCCTAGGGGTAAACGTAGCCTGCCTCGATACCCAGGGGCAAGCCCAGGCCCCAGTAGACGAATAGCAAGGCAACCGAAACGATGTAGTAGATCACGGAGTAGGGCATCATCAGCGAGATCAGCGTGCCAATGCCCACACCCTTCACGTAGCGCAGGCTGAAGGCGATCACCAGCGGAAAGTAAGGCAGCAGCGGCGTGACGATGTTTGACGGTCCATCTCCCAGCCGGAACGCGAATTGCGTCAGCTCTGGCGAGATGCCCGTGGTCATCAGCATCGGGACGAAAATAGGCGCCAGCATGGCCCACTTGGCCGACGCGGATCCCACCACCAGGTTGATGACGGCCGTCATCATGATAATGCCAAGGACGGTCACCGTTGGCGGCAGTTCCAGTGTCTGCAGAAGCGCGCCGCCCTTCAGCGCCAGCAGTGCCCCCAGGTTCGACACGCTAAAGCTGTAGATGAACAGTGCGGCGAAGAACACCAGCACCATGTAGTAGCCCATCGATGACATGGCCTTCGTCATGCCCTTGATGACGTCTTTGTGGCTCGTGAAGACCCCTGAGGCGTAGCCATAGGCCAACCCAGGCGCCAGCAGAAACAGCAGCATCAGCGGCACAATCGACTGCATCAGGGGGCTCTGGCTGCCCGTGATGCCACCGTCCGGACCCCGTAGGGGCGAATCCGCGGGCAGCACCGCGGCCACCAGCAAACTTGCCAAAATCAGCACCACAACGAGCGCCAGCCACAGTGCCCGCTGCTGCACTTGGGTGACTGGCTCCACCTTCGGCAGGCCCTCCGGGTCGCCGTTGACGGGAAGCTGCTTCAGCCGCGGTTCAACAATCCGGTCAGCCACCCACCAGGTGGCAAGGATAATTGGTGGGCTCAAGAAGGCCATCACCCACAGATTGCATAGCGGGTTCACAAGCCGCTCAGGATTCAGAATCTGGGCTGCACTCTGGGTGAAACCCTGTAAGAGAGGGTCAAGTCCCGTCGGCAGAAGGTTCATGGCGAAGGCGCCGGTGGTACCCGCAAATGCGACGGAAATGCCGGTTAGCGGATGCCGGCCTGCCGCATAGAACAGTGCCCCGCCCAGCGGTACCAGCGCCACAATGGCTGCATCAGCAACTATATGCCCGGCGATGGCGGCTGTGGCCAGGGCTGGGGACAGGAGGCTCCGCGGCGTGAAGTCCAGCAGTCGTTGCAGCCCGGCGGCGAAGAGTCCGGAGTGCTCCGCGATGCCCACACCCAGCACCAGCACCAGCACCACGCCTAGCGGCGGAAATCCCGTGTAGGTGCTCACCATCTTGGTGAGAAAGGTCACCAGGGCGGCGCCCGTCAATTGGTTGTGGATCACCAGGGGCTGTCCGGTGCGTGGATCAATCTCGGCAAACGAAACCCCTGCCAACAATGCCGACGCTACCCAAGCCACCACCAGTGCCGCCACAAAATGGATGGCCGGGTCTGGCAGCCGGTTCCCGGTCCGCTCCACCCAATCCAGGAAGCTGTTTCCCGTAGCCCTCTCATTAGCCATGCAGGTGGAACACCTTGCTCATGATCTTCCAACTCCCGTCCAGCTTCAATAGGGTGTATTGGTCAGTGAAGCGATGTCCGCCCCAATCTTCAATTTCCAGACGGACGGTAGCCACGGTTTCTGCAACATCCATGGCAGTGATGCGCGCCTTCATGTCTGGAACGGCATCGTTTTGGTCAACCCAGTCATAGAGCTGCGCGATCGGCCCCGTAATCAGGTCAGGGCCCAGATAGCCTGAGATGGTGGCGGTCTCGTGGAAGGCCGGCTTCATCAGATCTCCGCTGCCGGCACGGGCACCGTCAAGATAGTGCTGCACGGTGGCGGCAATCGCATCGTATTCGGTGTAGGGGACAGGCATAGAGTATCCAATTTCTCGCATCAGGCACGCACCACTGGCTCTGGGTCAAGCTAAACGAAAGGAACTGCGTGCGCGGCAGGTTGCTGTAGTTTACACTTGTGACGACGGCTTCGCAATCAGAGTTTTTCCGGCAAGTGTTCCCGCAGGGGTCTTTCGCCGGTCTTGCCCTTCCGCTGCCCAATCCGTTTCGGCACTCTACTAGATAAGTGACTGAAAAATCTGTGATAATAGCCCAACCGCGGAGAATTTTTGTGTTCTGCCTGAAGGCCAACCAATCCAGATTTCGCCGAATCCGCGCGGCAGATGGAAAACGATGATAGGCAAGTCCGTTTCGGGCTACGACATTTTGGCGAAGGCCGGAGAGGGCGGCATGGGCGTGGTCTACCTTGGCCGCGATCGCCGTCTGGGACGCGAGGTGGCGCTGAAGTTTCTGCCTCCCGCAATGCTGGATTCGCCCGATGCCAAGGTTCGTTTTCAGCGCGAGGCCCGTACCATCTCTTCGGTCAGCCATCCCAACATCGCCACGCTGTTCAGCCTGGAGGAAAGCGGCGAGGGCTTCTTCCTGGTATTTGAGTACCTCGCGGGCGGCACCCTGTCTGGACGGCTCCCCCGCCACGGCCCGAACGCTCCACGCATTCCCCTTACGAAACGAATTGGCTGGGCGCAGCAGATCGCCTCAGCCCTTCACCATGCACACCGCCGTGGCATCGTGCACCGCGACATCAAGCCGGGTAACGTCCTTTTTGATGCAGAGGACCGCCCTAAGCTCACTGACTTCGGCCTAGCCAAGATGGAACGCGACCATGTTGGCGTCACCCGGCCGGGAACCGCGGTGGGCACCGCCGCCTATCTTGCCCCGGAACAGATTATTGGCGCTGACGCCAACTTCCGTACGGACATCTTTTCCTTTGGTGTCCTGTTGTACGAACTCTTCGTTGGCCAGCGTCCCTTTGCGACTGACCATCCGGAAGGGTCTTTCTACCCACTGTTGCATCTGGATCCGCCTCCTCCCCTACAACTCCAGCCTGAACTGCCTGAATCCTTGTCCCGCCTCATCCTCCGTTGCCTGGATAAAGACCCCTCCCGGCGTCCTGAATCCATGGCGGAAGTGGAGGACGCCCTGCGAGACCTGGCGGCCTCCATGCAAGGGATCAGCAGCGCTGGCACACAGACTTTCGTAGTCCCCGATGCAACAGTTGCCGCCGCGCGAGGCGATACGCCAGTATCCCAACTCCGTCTATCCACCCGCTGGTTGCGTATCGCGGCGCTCTGTTTGTTGCTGCTTCTGGCCGCCATTCCCATCCAGCACTGGTTGGGGGACGCAATACCTTGGAGCGCTCTGCCCAAGGAGCGTAAAGTAGCCGTCCTGCTGTTTGAGAATCTGGATGGCAGCCCAGAGCAGGAGGCCTTCTGTCAGGCACTCAGCGATTCCCTTACGTCTGTCGTCACGCAGATGGGGCAGGAGGGCCGGCCGCTTTGGGTTGTACCCGCATCCGAGGTTCGCGCTGACCGCGTGCGCAGCATTCGAGACGCGCGCCGTCTCTTCGCGGTGAACCTCGCCATTACGGGTAGCCTGCGCAGGCGAGAGAACGAGGTAAGCGTCACGCTGAATCTCATCGATGCGGAACAGTCCCGACAGTTAGCGGCCCGCACGGTCCAGGTAGCAGTGGCCCAGTTGCCCCTGTTGGAAGCCCGCATGGCGGAGGCTGTCAGCGGGATGCTTCGTGCTTCCGCGCCATATCCCGCCACTGTGTTGGCCCATCCGGACGGTGTCCAGGTGACTTCCTACGAGCTGTGCATGCAGGGTCGCGGTTATGTCCAGCGCTTTGACCTGGCAGGAAATCTGGATCGTGCCCAGACCGCCTTCGAAAGCGCGATCGCCCGCGAGCCGCGATACGCCTTGGCACACGCCGGCCTTGCCGAAGTCTTCCTGGCCCGGCACAGCTTGTCGCAGGATCCCCAGTGGCTTGCGCAGGCTCAGCAGGCTACTGAGCGCGCCCTGGAAATCAATCCCAATCTGGCGACCGCCCGCGTCAACCTGTCTGTTCTGCTCAATCGCACCGGCCGCTATCCCGAATCCATCGCCCAAGGACTGCTCGCCAGGGACCTCGATCCACTGGACGCCCAAGCCTCCCGCGCTCTCGCCGCCGCCTACTCAGGTGCTGGAGAAACCGCAAAGGCTGAGCAAACCTACAGGCAATCCATCGAACTCCAGCCCAGCTTCTGGCTCCCTTACAAGGATTTAGGCGTGCACTATCTGCGCGAAGGCCGCTTTCCGGAAGCGGAGCAGATGTTTCGGACGGTCATTGAAAAGACCCCCGACAATGAGTGGGGTTACCGCAATCTCGCCATCGTCTTTCATCTCACCGGCCGGCTGTCTGATGCGGAAGCGCAACTACAGCAGGCGTTGCAACGCAAGCCAACTGGGGAAGCCTACTCGAACCTGGGCACGGTGTATTATGCGCAGGGACGTCACGCGGACGCCGCGCAGGCCTATCAGAAGGCAGCCGAGTTGAGTCCTCAGGATCCCCTGATCTGGGGCAATCTAGGCGATGCCTGGCGTGCCCGTACGGAAACCCGCCCTCAGGCGGAAACGGTGTATCGGAAAGCGATTGAGCTGGGTGAGCGCCAATTGTCCATCCACACCAAGGATGGTCAACTGTTGTTGGGTCTTGCTCTTTATGCGGCCAAGCTGGGGTTGCACGCGCAGGCGTCCAGCTATCTTTCTCGCGCTCAGCCACTTTCTGTTGGAAACGCCACCTTCCATTACCAGGCAGCCATCGTGCACGAACTGGCCGGACGGCGTGCCCAAAGCCTGCAAAGCGTGAAATTGGCCGTCTCCCATGGCTTTCCCCCAGAGGAACTCGCTCGGGAGCCGGAGCTTGCCACTCTGCGTGATGACAACCAATACCAAAGAATCCTGGTGACCCCTGCCAGCCCTTGATTGCCTATCCCCGGCTACGCTCACGAAAGGGCGTCCGAATGGCCATGTTCCAATCAACCAATCGAGACAAAGGACTGAAAATGCCCCAGATGTTGCACCGGCTGCTACTGCCGCTTCTCCTGATGTTGTGGATGGCCGTGACGCTGTCCGCGCAGTCTACCGCAAACCGCCCGGGAACCCGTGCCGGCTCTGATAACGACGTGATCGTCACCCCCGGCGAAGCCCCGGGCACGCTTTCCTTCAGCTTCACTGATTGCACCGAGAGCTGTGACCAGAGGCCCGTGAAGGCCAGCAGCAAGAGTCGCCGCGCTACGCTCACCTTCAAGTTTCGATTCCCCGGTGAGAACATCACCTTGGCCCAGGTCACCTTCCCTGAAGGAACTCCTCTCTTTCAGGAGCGCGAGAACAATTCCCGGCGTCGTGCCAAGTTCTATGATGCACACAGTGGCAGCGCTCGCGGGGCAGCGCTTGGCTTTGCTGAACTACGCCGCTCAATCAAGTCAGTCAACTGGCGTCAGCCCGAGGGGGTGAGTGAGATTGAGGATGGTGACAGTTTCAAATACGATGTGCTGGTGATTACCTCGGCCGGCGGGGAGACCAAAATCTACGCCGCCGACCCCATCATCATCGTCCGCGGTGTGGAGGACGATAACTAGCCCGAACCACCCCTCTACCAGGAGACTGGCTTCTGCGCGTCCAGCACGTAACAGTGTGCTCCCTCAGGGTGATCCCAGAATCTGCCGTGGTTGATGTGCATGGGCTGCGCAGCCGGAGTCGCAGTGTCGAAGGTTGCGCACAGCCGGTAGGTGGTTGGCGTCAATGCCTCGTATCGATACTGTTCTTTCGTCTCAGGATCAACTACCTGCCTGCGGTGTTGCTGCGTCTCCAAGTCCTCCAGGCTGGCCGGCAGGCCTGGGTCGCGGGTGTCTGTCTCCGCGGTCGCCTTGGCCGCTGCCCTGGCACTTGACCGCCATTGCTCTACGGAGTGCGCAATCTGCCGAAGGTCTTCCACGCGCTGCTGGTCGGCATGCAAACGCCGTTGGTCAGCAGGCTTCCCAGCCACCGCCATCCCCGCCACAAAGGTTCCGGTGACGGCTGCCATGGATCCCCAGGCGAACCACCGCTGCTGCGCGCGTCCAAACCGCTTCCAGCGCTTGACTCCGCCAGGCACAGAATTCATGTAATACATGAAGATGGCGCCACATATGATGAGAACGATTAGGGATTTCAACATGAATCGCGTGCTTAGCTCTCCCAGCAGGAAGTACCCTGTAATGCCAATGAGATCTCCCAGGACGGTTCCGGCCGTCACAAGTAAGGCGAGATAGGTAAGCCACTTGCGGACGCCCGTCTGCAACCGGTCTGGGTTTGTTTCGCAATCCCGAGCTAAAGTGCGGGTCACCAACAGGTACACAGGGAAGGCGACCGCCATGGCTGCCATGCTCCAGGTGATGGTGGAGCGCACTGAAGCCACGTAGCCCATGCGCACGGCATCGGGAACCCATACGTTCACCAGTTGAAACAGCACCGTGCCCAGGGCGGATGCCCACACAGCCAGAGCCAGGAAGGAGAGTAGGTAGAGGAAGGCCTCACGGGCGGACTCAGCCGCTGGGCCGCGGCGCGGCACAGCAAAGCCAGTCGCAGATTCCCAGTAGTTTCCGAGAGTTCCATAGACCTCGTCGGCTGACCAGCCTTGGCGCAACAGCAGTGCGGCGAGGAACTCGTCGCCCGCCCCTTGGCGCTTGGCGGCCTCCACAAATTCGCTTAAAGGAGATGGGTTTGTTTGGTCAAGCATGCATCCCACCCTTCCACGTTGCGTGCCAAACTAAGGGGTCTTGCATTTTCAACAGTTTACGCAGTCTGCCTGCGACAATTGCTGTTGCACAGGAAGCGCAGAATGTCTATTGCCGTACTTCAGCTGTACACTGCAGCACTATCGCTCCACCACCACGGTATTCGCAATCAGGTCATGCAGCGCCTGCTTGTGTTGGGTGAACAAGGCCAGGAAGTAGCCCAGCCCCAAAAAGGCTCCAGAAAGAAAGATCCGCACGACGAAACGGATGATGCATTGCCCCTTGGAAATCGTCTGCCCGTCCAGCTTCACTACCCTCAAGCCCATCCACTGCTTGCCCAGCGTGGCTTGATTCGGGCCAGTCTCCAGCATCACGTGATACAGCAATGGCGTCAGGATCGCCAACGGCACAAGCACCAAAATACCCAGAATTCCTCCCACAGCAGCAAGATCACCGCTGGTCACCATACCCATGAGCGTAGCCAGCGTGCCACCCACTAGAGCGAATGCAAGCAGTACGGCACCCACAAGAAATCCGTCAATGAACAAGGCAAAGAATCGCTTGTAAAACGGTGCATAGGGTCCCGCGGGTAGTCCCACGGTAACCACGTAGGCAGCTTGAGCAGGAGCAGAGAATGGATTCTGGGGCTGGACAGGATAGGCGGTGTGTGCTGGTTGGCCGCCCCATTGAGGCTGGGATGGTTGAACCACAGGTTGAGCCAAATAGCCCTGGGCGGGCGGTTGCGCTGCAAGATATGGGTCCGGCATGCCGCTGGGTTGCTGTTCGTCCGATTGCATGAGGATTAGGTGTAGCACAGTTCATCGATGAACACCATCCACACATAGCCCAGGTTGTCATGGAACGGTAGGCGCAACCGCGACGCCCATTTCGCCCTGTGTTAGGCTGAGAAACTGGATGCCTTCGATGAAGAAAACAAGCAACGTAGCCGAATTAGAAGCGATCGCCAAGGAAGTTCGCCGTGACATTGTCACCATGATTACGGCCGCCAAGTCTGGCCACCCCGGGGGATCGCTTTCGGCCGTGGAGATCCTGGTGACGCTCTACTTCGACAAGTTGCAGCACGACCCTGCCAACCCGGACTGGGCTGATCGCGACCACTTCATCCTCTCCAAAGGTCACGCCGCGCCAGTCCTTTACTCCGTGCTGGCCGAATGCGGCTACACTCCCAAGGATCAACTGAATCATTTGCGCCGCATGGGCTGCATGTACCAAGGCCACCCCGATGTGCGCTTCATGCCCATGCTGGACGCATCCACGGGTTCTCTCGGGCAGGGGCTCTCGTTTGCGCTTGGAATGGGTGCTGCGGCGAAGCTGGATGGCCGCGCAAGCCGTATCTACTGCGTGCTTGGCGATGGCGAAATCCAGGAAGGCCAAATCTGGGAGGCTGCCATGTTCGGTGCCTTCCACAAGGTCACCAACGTCGTGCCGATCGTGGATTACAACCGCATCCAACTGGATGGTTTCGTGAAGGACATTCTGGATATTGAGCCGCTCGCCGCCAAATGGGAGAGCTTTGGTTACCACCCATTGGAAGTGGACGGCCACAGTATTGCGGCTCTCCAGAATGCGTTCGACGATGCTGCCGCCCGCACAGATAAGCCAACCTGCATCATTGCCCACACGGTGAAGGGCAAGGGCGTTTCCTTCATGGAGAACAACCCCAAGTACCACGGCAGTGCGCCTTCGGCGGACGAATTGGAGAAGGCCCTGGCGGAATTGGCCTAGCGTTCACGGTAAAGCAGAATAGGATACGGTATGCCACTCTCAACTACGTATGAACTGAAAGCCGGTTTGGCCACCCGCGAAGCCTTTGGCCGGGCGCTGGCGGAAATTGGAAAGGGCAACCCGAACGTGGTGGTTTGCGATGCTGACCTCTCCAAGTCCACCATGACGCACTTCTTCGCGCAGTCCTTCCCTGAGCGCTTTTTCTCCTGCGGGATTGCTGAAGCCAACATGGTAGGTCTCGCCGCCGGACTCGCTGCTGCGGGCAAGATTCCGTTTGCATCCAGCTTCTCCGCCTTCGTCATTAACAAAGGTTTTGAGCAATTGCGGACCGTGGTGGCCTATCCTGGGCTGAACGTGAAGGTGGTGGGGACCCATAGCGGCATCTCGATTGGTGAAGATGGCCCCTCGCAGATGAGCATCGAAGACATCGGCCTTGCTTGCTCACTGCCTGGCTTTACCGTACTGTCGCCTGCGGATGAGCATTCCATGGCTGCCTGTGTCCAACTCGCCGCACATACCTTTGGCGCCTTCTTTATTCGCGCTGGCCGCCCCAAGGCCAAGGTGATATACACCTCCACCGACGGCTTTCGAGTAGGTGGCTCGCGTGAGCTGCTGGAGGGCACGGACGTCACCCTGATGGCTCATGGGCTGATGGTGGCCGAGTGCATTCTGGCTGCCCAGGCTCTTGACGCTGAGGGCATTCAGGCCCGTGTTCTTGACCTTTACTCCATCAAGCCCATCGACCGCCAGGCGATTGCTCGCGCCGCTGCGGAGACTGGCGCCATCGTGGTGGCCGAGGAACATCTGGTGGACGGTGGTCTTGGTGTCCGGGTGGCCCAGGTGGTTGCCGAGGAATCGCCCTGTGTGATGGAATTCGTGGGCCTTACCGGATATGCTGAGTCGGGTACTCCAGACGAATTGCTCGATAAGTATGGCATGCGGGCCTCCAACGTGCTGGCGGCCGCGCGCAAGGTGCTGGCAAGGAAGCGTTAGGGTCCGCTCGGGCCGATGCGTGTATCATCGCGCCCACGGATTTTTTCCCATGTCCATTGCAAGAGAAGTAACGGTGACCGGTAGCCGGAAAGCCAAGGCTCCAACGCGTCGTGACCTGCTGAAGCGCGAAACAGCTTTGCCGATGGTGTCGCGTTCCGAGGCTGCAGGTCTGGTGCCGGAACAAGCCGTTGCTGGTGCCAATTGCGATGTTCTCGCCCAACAGGTGCGCGACATCATCCGCAGTTTCCACTCCAGTGTCGCCTCCCCCCTTGCGTCCATCGGTCTGAAACTGGAACTGTTGCGGACTGGCCCCGCCATCGGTCCGGATGCGAGCGCGGAACTGGGCCGCATCACTGCCGGCTTAGATGACATCATCGACGTAGTTCGAGCGGCCAACCGTCAGTTGCGCAAATTGGAGCAGCAGATCCTCACGCAGGAGGATACATCTTCAGATCCAAGATGAATGGTTTTGTCGTACTAGGGGTTTTCGTTTAGTACTTCTAATCCTGTTTACCATTCCAGACTCTTGGACGGAGCCATATATTCCTGATAGTTTGGGGAGGGAACTTCCCCGGTTTAGCAGAGTGGTCGCCCCGTTCGGTGTCACTGAAAGAGGATTGTCGTCTCCTCCTTGGCTGCGTTTACCCTCGCCGCTTTCGCCAGGAGGAAAAGAGTTTGCTGGCTACAGAGGCGCAAGAGAGTGGACGCACCGGTTCGTTCATCGCAGCGTAAGGGCATGGCTCAGCCACGTCTTGCTGCTCGCCCTATGACGTCTCGCGTACTCATCGTCGATGATCACCGCATCTTTCGGGAAGGCATCCGAAATCTGCTGCAACAGACGCTCGACTATGAAGTGGTAGGTGAGGCTGGGGACGTGGAACATGCGGTTGCACTTGCCTCAAAGGTCAAGCCGGACCTTGTCGTGTTGGACCTGATGCTGGACCGTAGTGACGGGTTGAGCGCCATCGCTCCGATTCGTGCCCATTCGCCGAAATCCAAGATCGTCGTACTCTCCATGAACGACGACGAAGTGGTGGTCAGCCACGCACTGCAACTAGGAGCCAGGGGTTTCGTCCTGAAGCGAGCATCCTCGGAAGACCTTCGATTGGCACTCCGTGCCGTTGAGGCTGGCGGCATTTACCTTTCCCCAGAGGTTTCCGAAAATGTCCTCACAAGGGTGCAGAATGCCGGGGCTCGACGCAAGCCTACCGCGCCTGGCCTCACGGGCCTTTCCCCTCGCGAGTTTGAGGTGCTGGAACTGGTTGCGGAGGGCAAGACCAGCAAGGATGTCGCCCATCTGTTGAACCTACGTGTTGAAACCGTGCGCACCTACCGCAAGAGCATCATGCGCAAGCTGGGCGTGAACCATGTGGCTGGACTCGTGAACCTGGCGATGCAAGCAGGGCTCCTGCGACGCCAGCCGAAGGCGTGAGTTCGTTTCGTAGAATGCAGATCTTTCCCCCCTGGTTCGGAGCAATCCCAAGCACCGCGCTATACAATGTAGGCCAAGGGGAATGTCGCCAAGTATGAGCAACTCCGGGCTTGCGATCGCCGATGCGCACCTGCACTTCTTTTCGTACAACTATTTCCGGATGCTCACCGCTCAACGAGGAGTGAGTGCTTCCCCAGAAAATGTGGCAGGTACTCTCAAGCTAATCGGATGGGACTTGCCGGAGGAATCACCCAGGGCATTTGCTGCCCGCTGGGTGAAGGAGCTTGATCGGCACAATGTAGCCCAAGCGGCCCTCCTGGCATCATTGCCCGGCGATGAGCCGTCAGTGGCGGAGGCGCTTGCGGCCTTTCCTGACCGGTTTTTCGGCTACTTCTTCGTCAATCCCATGATGGACAATGCCGCTGATCTGCTGCGGAAAGCCTTCGATAGCGGATTGCGCGGCTTGTGCCTGTTGCCCGCTATGCACCGTTTCTCTTTGCGCGAGGCGCGTGTGGAAGCTGCCGTGAGGGTAGCATCGGAAACTCCGGGGGCCGTGGTGTTCGTGCACTGTGGCTTGCTTGCGGTTGGTGTTCGCGGCAAGTTGGGCCTATCATCGCGTTTTGATATGAGCTATTCCAATCCCGTGGATCTCCACGCGCTTGCACTGCAGTATCCGCAGGTTCCCTTCGTGATTCCGCACTTCGGCGCTGGCTATTTGCGTGAAGCGCTGATGATGGCTCATCTCTGTCCGAATGTATACTTCGACACGTCCAGCCACAACACCTGGGTGCGTTTTCTGGAGTCGGAGATTACGTTGAAGGATGTATTCCGTAAGGCTCTGGATGTGGCTGGTCCGCAAAGGCTGCTCTTCGGAACCAACTCCACAGGGTTCCCGGCGGGATGGGACCGCTCAGTCCTGGATGAACAAATGGAAGTGCTGGAAACCTTGGGTGTCAGTGATAGTGACCGGGACGCGATTCTGGGTGGCAACCTGCGGCGCATCCTAGGCAGGGGCGAGGCGTCCCTGAGCGCTGGAGCCAAACCCATTTAGCCGGTTCCCTCAATCCAGCCAAGCCGCATATTCCGGAATGTGGTCGTACTCCGTCGCCGGCAGGTGACTGCCAAGGCAAGCTTTTCCCACATCGTAGCCCGCTTGGAGGGCGTCCTTGTTTAGCGTGGCCATGGAGGCTGGCACGGAACTCAACACCGCCTTTTCCAACGCCTCCCGGCTAATCACATCGGCTACTGCCCCAAAGAAACCAAGCATCACGATGTTCTGCACGACGCGCTTGCCCAGTTTCTCCGCGATCCTGGTAGCGGGAACGCCGTAGGTGCGCACACGCTCCGGCAGGTCCTGTTCAATCCGCACCAGATCGCGCTCCACCAACAGCAGCCCACCTGGCTTCAACTCGGGTACAAACCTGGTGAAGGCTTCCTGCGACATTGCCACGAGAATGTCCGCTCGCGTTACGTAGGGGTAGAGAACGGGCTGTTGTGCCACGATCAGTTGCGCGCTGCAAGCGCCTCCGCGCGCCTCCGGGCCAAAATTCTGGGTCATGGTGGCATGAATGCCATCGAAGATTGCCGCCGCCTTGCCCAGGATCTGGGCCGCCAGAATCACTCCCTGTCCGCCGAATCCCGCGATGCGAATCTCGCTAAGCTCCCGGTTGCTTAGTTCTGGCATTGCGTCGCCCCCGGTTCGATATAGCGTTCGTTCAGCCTGTTGCGCAGATGCTTCTGCATGGCGTCCAGGTAGTCTGGCCGCTCAATGTCCAGGAAGTTGCCCACGGTGATCTGGCCAGTCTTGGTCATGCCGATCTCGGCAAGATTCGCTGTGTTGTTGGTGACGCTCACTTCCTTGTATTGCTTCATCGCATCCAAGCCGTCGCCCATCTGATTGCGCCGCTGGTAGAGCGTGGGACAAGGGCTGATGACCTCCAGAAATGAGAAGCCCTTCCGCGTCAGCATCCGCTGCATGGTCTTCATCGTTTGGGCTACGTGGAAGGTGGTCCATCGGGCGACAAAGGTGGCGCCCGCGGCAGCGACCAGATGAGGAATGTTCATCGCCGGTTCGAAGGCGCCATAGGGCGACGTGGTGGTGATGGAATCCTCGGGGGTGGTGGCCGCTGCCTGCCCTCCAGTCATGGAATAGGTTAAGTTGTTCACGCAGATCACCTTCAGGTCAAGGTTTCTGCGCGCGGCGTGAATCAGATGGTTGCCTCCAATGGAGGTAAGGTCGCCATCGCCGGAGTACACCACCACCGTGAGTTCTGGATTGGCCAGCTTCAGTCCCGTGGCAAAGGGGATGGCGCGTCCATGCGTGGTGTGGAAGCTATCCAGCTTCACATAGCCCGCAACGCGGCCCGTGCAGCCGATGCCGCTAACCACCACTACCTTCTGCAGGTCCAGTCCGGATTTCAGCAGGGCCCGCGCGAAACAGTTCACCGTCGTTCCAATCCCGCAGCCCGGGCACCAGATGTGGGGCATCCGGTCAGTCCGCAGGAACTGCTCCACGGGATTCTCGCATAAGGGCGTTTCCACGGGAATCTCAGCGGTGCTCATCGTCCTGCTCCTTTACGAATGGCCGCCAGAATCTGCTCCGGCAGGTGTACCGTCCCACCGGCATGTGGGACGGGGATCACCCGCGTGGCTCCACCCGCGCAGCGCTCTACCTCCAGCGATACTTGTCCCATATTCAGCTCGGGGGCCACCAGCGCCTTGACCTGCCTGGCCAGCGTCCTGATGCGCTCTTCCGGGAATGGCCACACGGTAACCAGGCGCAGGCTGCCCACGTCGATGCCCTCGGCGCGCGCCAGTTGGATAGCCCTCTGGGCCACACGCATCGTGATGCCGTAGCTCACCACCACCACTTCCGCGCCGTCTGTGTTGTCCTCTTCGATCTGCGTGATGTGGTCAAGGCCCAGCGTGATCTTGTCACGCAGTCTGCCAATGAGCTTTGCCTGCGTCGCCGGAGTCATTGACGGATAGCCACGTTCATCGTGTGTTAGCCCTGTGATGTGGAACTGGTAGCCTTGGCCGGCGTGCGCCATCGGTGGCACGAGGTCCTCGCTCTCCGCATAGGGCTGGAAGTCCCCTGGCGCTTTGTCGGTCACCTTTCGTGGAGTCACGCGAATCTCTTCCGCGCGCGGAATGCGAACCCGCTCCGTCATGTGCCCCACCACCTCATCCATCATCAGGAACACGGGTGTCCGGAACTCCTCGGCAAGGTTCATTGCCCGCACCATCAACGTGAAGCACTCTTGCGGAGAACTGGGTGCAAGCGCAATGCAAGGATAGTCTCCATGCGAACCGAACCGCGCCTGCATCATGTCGCCTTGGGCGGGTAGGGTGGGGAGGCCCGTTGAGGGTCCACCACGCTGCACATCCACAAACACGCAGGGGGTCTCGGTCATCGCCGCCAAACCGATGTGCTCCATCATCAATGAGAAACCAGGACCTGAGGTGACCGTGAAGGCTTTGGCTCCGGCCCATACTGCTCCCTGGATGGCGATGGAGGCCGCAAGTTCATCCTCCATCTGAATGAATACGCCGCCGATGGTGGGGATCCGTTTTGAGAAACGCTCAACAATTTCGGTGGAGGGGGTAATGGGATAGCCGGCCGAAAAGCGAGCGCCGCCCGCCAGTGCGCCTTCGCAACAGGCCTGGTCTCCGTTCAGGAAATGGGTGCCAGTAAGCACACCAGATGGGTCCGCGTGCATGCGGGATCCTCCTCAGGCGGCAGCCGTGTTTGTGGGTGCGGCATCGGCCGCCGGCTTCGGAAAGCGGAATCCGTGAATGGCAAAATCCGGGCAGTACATGCCGCACAGATCACAGCCGGTACACTTGTCAGGATCAATCAACTGGGGTGGGTGATATCCCTTGGCGTTGTATACCGGCGAGAGCGCCAGTACATGCGGTGGGCAAAACTCCACGCAGAACGCGCACCCTTTGCAGCGTTCTGACTTTATCGCAACCGATCCTTTTGCCATCGCTATACTCCTTTGCCGCCAGTGCGCAAGCAAACGGCCCTTCGCGGCAGCGGCTGGTAGCCTGATCGTGGCATCCAGTGGCTTGATGTGTGAACCAGTGATTCCGGACTACTTAGTCTTGAACTCTACTTTTAACGAGTATAAGACCGAAAGCTTCTAAATTGCAAGCGAAAACCACGGCTGTGACTCAGGCGAGGAAGCATCCAGCGCGTTCACCGCGGCGCCGGCCATGCCGCGTCCCATCAGATTGGATAGGCAATGACGGGTGTAGCGCCGTCATCGCCGGATCCCGTTAACTACTCTGCCGCGTTCATTGGCTTGGCGCTTGCCTGGTAGATGGCATTTAGCAGCAGCTTGAAGGTGCCGAAGGTTTGGGCACGATGCTGAGGGCGGATGCCAAACAGCAAGACCCGTCCCCTGCCCATCCGGACTTCCGTCACGGCATCGCGTCCCTTAATGGCATTTTCGCCTTGCAGCCATCCACTAGCCAGCAGGTCAGCGGAAGCATATCTGGCGAGGGTCCGCACTTCGGCCGCGGGCGTTCTGCGGTCTCGCCCAGTGGTGGGCGCGAAGGCGTAGCCCCCATTCACAAACGCCATTGCTTTCGCCGGCATCCCCGCTGTGAGCGGATCGTTCTGCTGTACGTCCAACCTGACGATGGTTCCAGGCGCGCGGAAGCCAGATGCCCGGACGGTGTTCTCCACCGGCAGCGGGAACATGGAGATGGGCAATTCTGTGGCTGCCCCCATCGCAATCAGAGTGCCGCCCTGCTGAACGAACTCCCGGAGTGCCACCACGCCTTCCATGCCGATGCCCCCCGTAAATTCGGGCCGCATGAGGCTCTTGGATGCGCTCTCCGCCTGATCAATGTAGCTGCTGCTAATCGTGGGTACGCCCGCCTGATAGCCATGCAGGATTGCCGTTGTAGACTGCGAAGCAATCACGATGGCGTCAAACTGCCCCGACAGATTGCCCTGCCGCACGCGTTCGTTCCGCAGTGCTGTGAAGGGAACCCTGTAGTAGTCCAGAGTCCATTGCGTCCAGCCACCATCCATATCGCTGCGGTATGGGACATACATGCCTACGCGGGGGCTGCGCCATTCCCACTCCGGCGTCTCTGAGCTACCTTCCATAACGAAGTTGCCGTTCCGCGCCAGCCGAACCGGTCTGCCAGCCTTTAGGGAATCGGCCACTGCCCAAAAGGATGCGTTCTGCCGGCGATCCATCAGCGGCTGGGGTGCGGGTAGCTCATTCACTGCCGTCAGGCTGGCCTGAAACTGATCATTCACCCGAATCGTTTCCACGCCCATCTGAAGCGCCAGTGTATAGCCTGAGGAATCATACGGTGTTAGCACTGGCCCACCGTTCGGACGCACCTCGGGGTACTGATGCGGCTCCAAGAGGTCCATCAGGTATCCACGGAAGGGCTGCGCCGCTGAAATCACATAGCTGCCGGCGGGGTATTCTCTTGCATCCGCTGTAAACGCATTGTTAGCGCGCTGTACTTGCACGCCATTGGCCTGCAAACGCCGGATCATCTCCTGCGCATTGGAGGCATCCCACTGGTTGGGTGGAATCACATAGGCATAGGGCGAACCGCGTTTGCCGGCCTCAATCTGGTCCTGCGCCACACGCCAGGCTTTGAAGGCCCAGTGCTCAGGCCGGCTGGCGGCGAGGTTCAGCACGGCCATACTGGCAGTAAGGTTGTAGCCGACAGCATCGCCCAGGCTCCATCGTCCCCCCTTCCAGGGCTGCGGATAGAAGATGCTGGGCTTGTCTGTGGGCATGCCGTTTGAGAATGTTCGTGGAAACCGCGCCGGGTCGTACACATAGGGGGTTGCATAGTAGTAGCCCGCAGTCTCAGTCAGGATTCCGTGCATGTTGTGAAAGGGCGGGGTGGTACGCATTCCCCCATTCCACCAGCCGTCAAAGTTGATGTAGGAAATTGCCCCGGGCTTGCCCTCCAATGCCAGCCGCTCCTTAATGGATTGGCCAATCAGGCTGATGCCCTCTACTATTGCGGCCGGGATGGCGGGGTTCAGTGGCTCAGAGTATGGAGGCACAAACATTCGGGCTGGAAACGGCGCCACCTGATGCTGGTTGTAGACGATATGCGGGAACCATTCCTGATAAAGCACCTTCGATACATTCCGTGTTTCGGGTAGATTCAGCATGAACCAGTCGCGGTTGTTATCGTGCCCGGAATACTTCTGGTAGAGTCCTGGATACGGCGCAATCTCGTGCTCAGTGCCCACGTTCTGCCGGTACCACGCGGTAATCATCTGCAGTCCGTCAGGGTTTGTTACGGGCACCATCAGCAGAATCACCTTATCCAGAATCTGCCGCACCTCGGCACTATCCTCAGTCAACAGCCGGTAGGCCAGCAGCGGGGCGTGCTGGGAGGGAGTAACTTCGGTGGAGTGCATCGTGCAGTCAATCCACACAATCGCCTTCGCCCGAGCTGCAAGCTCCTTGGCCTCGTTCTCTGGAACCTGAGCCAAAGCCAGCTTCTGTTGAATCTGGCGATACTCATCCAGTCTCGCCAGGTTTGCCGGCGATGAGATGTACGCCATTACCGTGGGTCTGCCCTCGGAACTCTGCCCAATATCCACTAACTGCATGCGGTCACTCTGCTTGGCCAGCAATTCAAAATAACTGCGGATCTGGTCGTAGTCAGCCAGCTTAAAGTCATCGCCTGGCGTAAAGCCAAAGTGCGACTTTGGTTCGGTGATCTGCGCGAGCGCCAATGAGACGAAAATCAGGCAAAGCGCAAGGCTGCGCGGCAAGCTTCGGGATCGCATATAGGACAATGGTAATATGCAAATCCCCACCGGCACCGGCTTCCACATCGGCTTGGTGCAAATGACATGTGCGGAGGAGCCCTCCGCAAACCTCCAGAAAGCGATTGAGCGCATCCGGCAGGCAGCGTCCCTGGGTGCCCAGGTGATCTGCCTGCAGGAGCTTTTCCGTTCCCAGTATTTCTGCCGCACCGAAGACGCCGCGCTGTTTGACCTTGCTGAACCCATTCCAGGTGAGAGCACCCAGGCGATTGCCGCCGTCGCCCGCGAATGCGGAGTGGTGGTGGTGGCGTCACTGTTTGAGCGTCGCGCAGCGGGCCTCTATCACAACACGGCTGCCGTCCTGGATGCCGACGGAAGCCTGCTGGGAATCTACCGCAAGATGCACATCCCTGACGATCCGCTCTACTACGAGAAGTTTTACTTCACCCCGGGCGACCTGGGTTTCCGCCACTTCGACACCAAGTTTGGGCGAATTGCGGTACTGGTGTGCTGGGACCAGTGGTATCCCGAAGCGGCGCGCCTCGCCTCACTAACCGGCGCGAGCGTCCTGTTTTATCCCACCGCCATTGGTTGGCACCCGCATGAGAAGGCTGAGTTTGGCGACGCCCAGCGCAGCGCCTGGATCACCATCCAGCGCAGCCACGCCATCGCCAACGGCATCTACGTAGCGGCAGTCAATCGTACTGGCTTTGAGGGCACGCCTGACAATGGTCTGGAGTTTTGGGGCAGTAGCTTTGTGAGCGATCCCTTTGGGCGTGTGCTGACCGAAGCCTCCGTAGACCAGGAGGAAATCCTCATCGCGCATGTCGATCCTCGTCATCAGGAGGAAGTTCGCCGCAACTGGCCCTTCTTCCGTGACCGGCGCATTGATGCCTATGCACCCATCCTCAACCGGTGGAACCAGTAGATGCCAACACAGAAGCACGCCAGCCCAGCGGATTCTCAAAAGGTGGGTTCTCCGTTGCGTATGCCCGCGGAATGGGAAACCCATGAGGCAACCTGGCTTTCCTGGCCTCATGAGCGCACGGATTGGCCCGGCAAGTTCGCCCCCATTCCCTGGATTTACGGTGACATCGTCCGCCACCTCTCAAACGTTGAGA
Organism: Bryobacteraceae bacterium; assembly: GCA_036821995.1. Taxonomy (GTDB): domain Bacteria; phylum Acidobacteriota; class Terriglobia; order Bryobacterales; family Bryobacteraceae; genus JACTMJ01. The sequence continues at coordinate 61,926 of DAISIM010000004.1, read as the reverse complement.
AGGTGCGCATCTTAGTCCGGGACGCCAGGCTGCAGCGCGAGGCCGAACGATGCTGCGCCCGCAGCCACGCGCGGATGGAGAACGTTGAGTTCTTCCTGGTGCCCACGGATCGATCCTGGACGCGCGACTTCTGTCCGCTGTTTGTCGCTAACCCCCGTGGCCAGATTTCCGTAACCGACTGGGTATTCAACGGGTGGGCGAAGTATCCCAACGCGCAGCTCGACGACGGTGTTCCCTCGTTCGTCGCCAGCGCCCTGCGGCTGAAGCGCCATCAGCCTCGACATGGACGCCGGCGCGTGGTGCTGGAAGGCGGCAGTATCGATGTGAATGGCGCGGGCTTGATGCTCACCACCGAGGAGTGCCTGTTGAGCGAAGTGCAGCAACGCAATCCGGGCATGTCGCGTGAGGATTACGAGGCAGTGTTCCAGCAGTGGTTGGGCATCGAGAGGGTGATCTGGCTGCGAAACGGCATCGCCGGTGATGACACCCACGGTCATGTGGACGACCTCGCCCGCTTCGTGAGCGAAGACACCGTCGTCATTGCCAGCGAAGCCAACCGCGACGACCCCAATCAGGGCAATCTGGCGGAGAACCTGCGTCTACTGAAAGCGGCCACCAACCAGCGCGGGGAAGGCCTCAAGGTGCTGAAACTCCCGATGCCGGAGCCGGTCTGTTTCGATGGCCAGCGCCTGCCCGCCAGCTATGCCAATTTCTATATTGCCAATGGCATCGTGCTGGTTCCTGTGTTCAATGACCTGAACGATCGAATCGCCCTGAATACCCTTGCCAAAGCCATGCCAAGCCACCGCATCATTCCTATTTACTGCCGGGACCTTGTGCTGGGCTTGGGCACGCTGCACTGCATGACGATGCAGCAGCCTGCGGGCGCCTGATGTTCAGTGAAGTGGCAGCCAGAAACGTTCTCTAAACAACCTAACCCAGGGCGGTTCGCGCTCCCGAAGGAAGGCAAACCGCCCTGGGCAAGTAGAACGGTAGAACAGGCAGCCGCTAGAACGTCAGCCGTAGTCCTAGTTGGACGCTGCGCGGTGGTGCCGCGCTGTTCACTACGCCAAATCCCGGAGCTCCGAACACGCGACCAGGGATGCCGAAATTGGCATGGTTCGGAAGGTTCAGGAACTCGCCGCGGAACTGGAGCATGCGCCCTTCACCCGGCAGCGGGAAGTTGCGCAGCACACTCATGTCGAGCTTGAGCAGGGAATCGCCCCGCCAGAGGTTTACACCCTGGTTGCCGAAGGTTGCGGGAGCCGGTTGGCTGAACGCATCGGTATCAAACCAGCGGCCCAAAGTGCGGTCGCCGGGGTCGAGGTTCGCGTCTCTGGACACATCTGCGCGCAAGGCGCCAATGGCCGAGAATACTGAGTTCACCTGAGTGGTCACCGTGAAGGGTGGGGCGGCCTGCCAGTTCATGATCCCACCAATGCTCCAGTTACCCAGAACATGCCGCAGTGGATTGTCGGTGAGCCAGCGCTTTCCACGCCCGAAGGGCAGTTCGTACACCGAACTTAGCGTCACCCGGTGCGGAATGTCGTTCTCGCTGTAGCCGTAGTCGGCGCGGCGGTTGTAATAGTTGGAGTAGGTCCCGCCCGTGGCACCGAGTACAGAGCCCCCCTCGTTCGTGTTGTTCAGGAACTTTGACCACGTGTAGGTGGTAAGGAAATTCCAACCGGACGAGAAGCGCTTTTCAGCCCGTAGCAACATGGCATGGTAGTTCGACACACCTAGCGTTGGAAACAGTAGGGAGACGTTCGTAAACTGCGGATAGGGGCGACTTCGGAAGTTTGATTGCGGCGTAAGCAATTCCGGCAGTACCTGGTTGATGGACATGGTGCTGCTGGCAAGCTTCCGGGATGCGTTTGCGAGGTAGCCGCCCTCAATCATTACGTTGCCTGGCAGTTGCCTTTGAACCGTGAAGTTCCATTGCATACTGTAGCCCGTGCGACGGTCCTCCTCGAATGCGCTTACCGCAAGCGAGGGGTTCACCCCGAACCGTACAGCTCCGAAGCTGTCGTCCAACACCGGCGCCTGCAGTTCGTAAGATGGTACACCGCCGCGCAGGAAGAACGGGGTGGTAATCCCGTTGTCGGGCGACGCGATAGATGCGCTCTGCTCAAAGCCCAAGGATGCCGATGCCGGGGCTCCGGCGTCGAACGGATGCGCAAAGAATACGCCCGCGCCGCCGCGAATCACCGTCTTCTCGCTGCCAAATGGGCGCCATGCAAAGCCAAGGCGTGGGCCAAAGTTGTTCCAATCCGTGTTGTACGGCTTGGTCCGGAAGCCATCTACACCCATGAACCGGACGACACCGGGCGTACCTGAAACGGGATTGATTGCCTGCAAGTCCATCCCGTTCATCCGGTTATTTCGGTCAGTAATGGGGGTATCAGTCTCCCAGCGCATCCCAATATTCAGTGTCAATGTCCGCGTCGCACTCCATTCATCCTGAATGAACCAGGCGATATAATCGCTATAGCGGTCAAGAAACTGAGTTTCGCGCGCGGCAAAGTTTAGAGGAGCTCCGGCCAACATGGAGGCCAATCCGAAGCCAGTTGCAGTATTTCCAGGCAATCCAGTAGATAACGGGTTAAAGGTGAACTGGCCCGACACCAACGGCCGGTTAATCTCCTGGTTAATGGACCGCCGATACTCGAACCCTGCCTTCATACTGTGCCGCCCAAAATTGAATGACACGTTGTCAACCCATTGGAATTGCCGGATTGGGAACTGTCTGCGCTCTTGATTGGCTGCGCCCAGAGGGGCCATGCCCGCTACGTTCATGCGTGGGAGGGCATCGTCGGGAACGCCCCTCAAACCAAGCTGAGAAGGCCAGTTACCACCCAGGCTGTATGCCTTCGTGTGGTTGATGCGATCGCCAAAGGTAAACCGGAACTCATTCACTGTTGACGGGCTAATTACCCGAGTGTATGTGCCGTAGTAGAAGTTCTGATGCCGTAAGGCCTGGACGTTGCTTTCAGCAGCGATATTCGCAAGGATGTTTGTGAAGTCCAGGTTATCGGAATTGTACATATACCGAAAACTGAACCGGTCCTTCTCAGAAAACTGATGATCGCCTTTTACCAGAAAGGCATCTCGTGTAAGGATTTGGGAATAGTTTGTTCCGTAGTTGTTGGCTCCAGAAAGATTCGCAGCCGGCTGATTGGGCAGCGGATAGAATTGCAGGAACGCCGCTGCCACTGGGTCAATACGGCTTTGCGGAATCATGTTGTTCGCATACTGAGACCTCTGTACTGAGTTGCCCACCTGTACATTGGATTCCGGATCGTAGATGCGAATCAGGTTGCCGTTTGCAGCCAGCGTCTGGCTGAAATCGCCCGTACGCTGGAGGGCGCTAGGCACAGTCTGTTGCGTGCTGAAGCCCTGATTGCGTCGGCTGCCTTCATACGAAAAGAAGAAGAATGTCTTATTGCGTCCGTCGTAAAATTTTGGAATGAAGACCGGACCGCCCACAGTGCCCCCGAAGATGTTGTAGCGCAGGGGTGGGCGCACCTTCTGGCCATCGCGAAATGGCGCGAAGAAATTCGCAGCATCCAGTTTGTCGTTTCGCAGGTACTCGTACAAAGACCCCTTAATCTGGTTGGTGCCACTCTTCGTCGTGGCGACAATCACGCCACCGGCTGAGCCTCCAAACTCGGCCGCATAGCTGTTCTGCAGCACCTTCACTTCGGCTACGGTTTCCACCGGCGGATCTGTATCCACCTGGCCGATGCCCAAGCGCATATTCTGGATGGTTCCGCCATCCATATAGAAGTTCTGGCTCTGCGTGCGCCCGCCAGCAAGCGAGAAGTTCGGCTTGCCGCCACTGTCGTAATTCACGAAGACGGCGGCGCCAGTCATGCTAATGATGTTCATCGTGCGCCGATCGCCTAACGGCATGTCCTGCACACTGCGCGATTCCACCAGCTGGGAGGTATCCGAAGTCCGCGTCTCCAGCAGAGGCGCCTCGTCGGAGACAATCACGGTCTCAGTGAGCGCGCCCACCTCCAAGCGCACATCAAGGGTAAGCGCCTGGCCTGTGGTGAGCGTGAGGTTCTCACGCTGGTACGCGCGAAAGCCCTGGGCCTCCACGTTTACCACGTATGCCCCGATCGGCAGGTCACGGAGCAAAAAATAGCCAGTTGCGTTGGATTGAGCAGTTGTCAAACGTCCCGTTGCGGGGTTCTGCGCGGTGATGGTTGCCCCTGGGATCGCCGAACCGGATGTATCCGTGATGACCCCAGTGATGGTGGCAAGCTGCGACTGCGCCGCAAGGGAAAATGTGAATAGGAGCATCAGCACGAACGTGCCTGCCCATGGAAGCCTGAAGCGTTTCATGACCCGATGTTTTATCGCATCGACGGCTTCAATGCAACAGGTCGTCGCGAAGTGGAAGCGGCGAGCACTGCCATTGCTGGAGCATCTTGCGGCCAGCCCCTACGCGGAATCTCAGTCCAGATCAAAGTCACGCACCGGTTTGTCGTTAGGCCCAGTCTTTGCCTGCTTCAATAGTTCATCAAACTTCCTCGACAGCACGTCTGCCTGCTTCTTTTCCGCTTGCATGGAGCGCTGGAAGGCTTCCTCGCGGCGCGCTGATTCGCCCTTCAGGTCTGCTACCGCTTTTTCGAAGTCGCTGATGGTTGGCGGCTTCACGGCTTCCTTGTGGCTGATCACTGATTCCGTTCCGGGGTCGACTTTCAGCGTCGCCTTGCAGCATGGGCAGGTCACTTCGAACAATTGGCTGGCCATAGCGCCACTCTAGCGCAGACGCAACTTATTGGCGAGCCACGCTAACTCCTCATGCGCATTTACTATTCATCCGATATGTTTGTAGGCGAAATCCGTCACCGCGCTGGACATCCGTCTCCATGTGCCCCGCAGTGGCAGGATGCAGGTTGTACTTCCTGAAGGCGCCCTCTTGAAACTCATTTCATGAGTCTTTCAGCAGCGCTGTCACCATGGCAGCGCTACCGCGTCCGCCGACAGGCCCCGTAGGCTAACTTCGGGGCCTGTTTCCATTTCCTGCTTGCGGTTTGGTCTCCGTCATCCTTCCGCTAGCAAATGGTTTGCATGTCGACGGTCCCGATACCCACGTCTGCGAGAGCAAGGCATCCTCGTTCACGAATGGACGTAGCGTCTTCTCGCTGAATCAGCTGCCGAAAAATCGCCACGGTAATGGACCATAATAGTCCGATATGCTAGCATCATTGCAGGCAGAAAACGCAAGTCACTGTCGGAACCAGATTCCGGCCACGGCCGGATTGCCGCCTGCCGGGTGGATGCCGTATTTGCCACACTTGGGTCCCTTGTCATGATTGAGATTCACGGCGTCACCGTCCTTCGTGCAGAGCGCGTACTGTTGTGGGATCTGAACGCCGTGATGCCTGATGGCATGGTTACCGTGCTTACCGGCCGCGCCTGTTCCGGGAAGAGCGACTTCATGCGCCTCCTTCGCCGCGAAGCCCTTCCCACCCAAGGCGAGATCTTCCTGGACCGATTGCCGCTAACGCGGTGGCCAGCCAATCAGTTAGCCTTGCGCTGTGCGTCCTTGCCGCAGCGCAGCGTGCTCCATTTCCCATTCTCAGTGCGCGATGTGGTGGATTTGGGCCGCATTCCCCGGTACCAGTTATGTCCACCCGAAACCCACCGGATGATCGTGGAAGATGCAATGGATTGCTTTGGCCTGCTCCCCTTGGCCAAGCAGCCCTACGCGTCGCTGCCAGCCGCTGGGCAAAAGAGGGTCCAACTTGCCCGGGTTCTAGCGCAGATTCATGACGCGAACAGCGAACTTCCTATCCACTGGTTGTTGGACGAACCGACTGCGCACCTCGACGAGGACGGCGTGGCCGCCCTTCAGCGGGTCGTTTCTATGCTGATCGAACGCCATGCCTGCATCGTTTTCACGATTCGTGATCCCCGGCTGGCCGCCCGCTTTGCGCAGCAATTGCTGGTGATTGAGGACGGCACTTTGGTAAGCGAGGGCGCCCATGCCTCCCCTTTCGGTGTCGTAGCACCCATCCGGGCAGCAAATTCCACCGGCCGTGGTAGAGCCTGACATTCCAAGAGGGTTACTGTCAATGTCGCTGACTCCGATGGCAGACGGCCCGATTTCCAAGATGGGTCTGGTGATTGCCGCAGCCCAAACCAAATCCCATCCCGGAGACATTCCGGCGAATATTGCACATCACGTGGAGGTTGCCCGGTGCGCGCACCGCTATGGCGCGCAGTTCGTGGTGTTTCCTGAGCTATCCCTCACCGGCTATGAGCTCGCTCTGGCTTCACGGTGCGCTCTAGAAGTGCACGACGACCGATTGCAGCCGCTGCGTGATGCGGCTGTTGCGTTGCGGCTTACCTTGGTGGCCGGGGCGCCGCTTACCCAGCCAAAGGGACAGTTGCATATGGGCGCTTTGATTTTCCATGCCAATGGGGAATGCTCAATCTATCGCAAGCAGCATGTCCACTCCTCAGAGCAGCCCCCATTCGTTTCTGGCCCTGGTGGCCCGTTAATCGCACTTCCGCAAGGGCACGCAGCGCTTGCCATTTGCCGCGACGCCAGCATGGCCGAACACGCTGCCCGGGCCGCGCAACGCGGCGCCAGCATCTATGCCGCAAGCGTGATGATTGATGAAGCAGGCCACGCCACCAAGTGCCGCTTACTGCAACAGTTCGCCCTACAGCACGGCATCGCTATCCTGATGGCAAACTACAGCGGTGTCACCGGTAACCAGCAATCGGCCGGGCGCAGCGCCATCTGGACGGAGTCCGGCGATTTGTTGGCGGCTTGCCCCGATGCACAGCCCGCGCTAGTAATTGGGAGCAGTGCGGGGAAGTGTTGGACTGGCGTCGTTGTTTCCCTTTAGAGGCTTGTCTGGAATGGATTCGCAGCCGCCAAGGCCTTCTCTGCGCTATCTTGAGGACATGGAACCTGTATCGCGTCGCTGCCTGATCTCCGGCTTTGGAATTGTTGGATTGGGAGTCGCCGCCGTACCCGTGCTATCCGCTCTCGACGCGCCGAAAGCGCCGGGCTTTGAGGTCCGTACGGAACTGGGCAAGCGTATTCGTTTGGAGGATTACCGCGGTAAGGTACTGCTATTGACCTTCTGGGCTACTTGGTGCCCTCACTGCCGGCGCCAGATTGCCGCCATGGAGAAGCTACGCGAAAGCTATTCCTCCAAGGATATTGAGATGCTGGCCCTCTCGGTTGACCGCGAAGGCTGGAAGATTGTCTCTCCGTATATGCAGCAGCATAAGCTCAGCCTTGCGGTCGCGATTGCTCCGCCGCGCACACAACAGGAGTATGCAGCCAATGGCGGTATTCCGCTTTCCTACATCATTGATCGCAAGGGCCAATTGATTAAGGATTTCCGCGGAGCGCTGGAAGAAGAGGTACTGGTTCGCCTGGCTGATGCAATTGCCAAGGCGCTTTAGCCGCCCGCGCCAGCTGGCAACGCCGCTTGCTGACGTCCGAACGAAACTCCTACTTTCTGACGGCCATTCCAGTCGCCTCTTCCAGCGCTTCAATCACCTTGGCGTAACTGGACTCAGGCAACTCAAGCAGAGTGTGCACCACCATGAAGTTCTTGTCAGCCGCTGTCTCAACATTGAGGGCCCGGCGCGCCTCCCGGTACACCACCTTTAGCAGATGCTTTGGCTGTTTCTTCTTCATGCGCGGCCAACCCTTTGGGGGTATTTCCACGCCGGCGGGCTGCGGCGCATACTCGTAGTCAATGCTTCCGAGGTTTGCAAACGGGATGTCCAGCATGGTGGAGTGCCTGTGGAAGAAACTCAGCTTTTCGGTGTTCGCGTTGATTTGCAAGATGCCAACCCATTCGGCCGACTCCTCGCGTCCCTGCCGCCCGGAGTACCAACGCACGCCTTCAAAATACAAGCCTCGTTGCGCCGTGAGCGGAAGCGCAACTGCACCCAACAGACAGCCGCTGCGCAGCGCTACGGCCATCACTTCCCGTCTGGACAATCGGCTCTCCATCACCCATCCTCCCGGCTAACCCTGCTTCCCCATCACCACGCGTTCGACGATTGCCTTTGCTTCTAATACGGTCTTGGCTTCCAGCGCAAACTGCTCATCAGCGCTAAGGGCGGGCGCGTTGCGGTCACGCCGGGGCGTTACCTCCAAGCCCCACCAGCCCTGATACCCACCGTCCAGCGCGGTCCTTACCAGCTTCTCCGCGTCGAATGCAGGGTCAAGGTCAGCTCCCCAGGTGCCCTTCACCGACAGCCCCTTCGCGTGCGGCAAGGTCTTCTTCACTGCAAGGTAGCGATCGTCGCCGGCATTCCAGTTGCCCAAGTCACACAGAAGCCCGAATCGCGGGTGATTCACTTCCTTCACCAGACGCACCAGGATATCGGGATCAGACGACGCCCGACCGTGGTTCTCCACAATGATATTCAGTCTACTTCCCTCGCTATAGCGCAGCATGGCATGCATGGTCTCAGCCGCCCGCTTTACCAGGTCGGCATCCTGCTTCCAATTCTCTGGCCCCCCATAGACATTGCACCGCACTGAATGGCAGCCAAGATACTCAGCAATGTCGATCCACTTCCGATGGGCCACCGCCGCTTGTTTCCGCTCACCCGCCTCCACGGCCGCCGTAGACCCTTCCTGGTCTACCATCAGAATGGTTTGTTCAACGCCGGCATCCTGAAAGGACTTGTTCAGCTTCTGCAGGTAGTTCAGCGTCGGGTTCTCAAAGAATTGGTTCACATGCTCAAAGCCTCGGATTCCCAGCTTCTCGCGCAAGATTCCCGGCATCTCCAAGAGCTTCCACTTGCCCTGAAAGAAGCTGCGGCTGAAACTCCATGCCGCCAGCGAAACTCCTTGCGAGCGTCCATCGGTCTGCATGGCCATGACTCCTTGGACGGAGGCTGCCGCTGCCGTCGCACCAGCCATCATCGCTCGACGGGAAAGGGAATTGTCCATGTGGTTCATCTTGACCACCAGTCCACCACAACGGTGCGCATACGGTCAATCCGTCAGTGATTTCCCAGGTGCCGCGCGCCACGCTCGCCTCTACCGGCAGAACAGACCCATCCTCGCCAGTCTGTCTTCCGGCTATCCGCCTTCGCTATACTGCAAATTCTCATGCATCCAGACGCGCAACTTGCCCCGGAAATGGCGGTCCCTCGCCGCCATCCCGCTCTTTGTGTGGCCATTGGCGTGCTGGCGGTGGCTGCCGCGTTAGCCACCTCCCTGGTGCTTGCGCCGTATCTGGAAGGCGAACTCATCAGCGCCTTGTTTCTGGTTGCGGTTTTCGTGGGTGTCCGCCAGGGAGGCCTTGCCGGTGGAGTTGTAGCGGCGGCTCTCAGCGCCATTGCGTTTGACTGGCTCCCGGCAGGACCGCACGCGCTGTTCTTCCCGCAGCGTCAGGGAAACTCAGTGCGCCTGGCTGTTTTCTTTGGTGTTTCCGCCTTCATCGTATACTCAGTCCATCGCCAGCAGCGGGCGCTGCTGCGCGCCGCTGCCAGTGAGCAACGGGCCACCTACGCTGCCATCCGCCTTGCCGCGGAGGCTGCGCAGCGCAAGGTGGCTGAGCAGCATGCCGCCGAACAGGCCCGCTATCTGGAAACCGTTCTGGGCGGCCTCCACGATGGTGTCATCAGTGTGGATGCTGAGGGCCGGATCACCTACTTAAATCCGGAGGCACTCCGCTTGCTGGGCATCAATTCCGGATCTCCACTAGGAAGGCCTTTGGCGGAGTGCATGCAAGTGTTCGACGAATCCACCGGCCAATCGCTTGAGCCGGTGGCCCTCAAGGTGCTTCGCAACAGCGAGGCAAATCGTAACGAGGGCCTTCGTGTGTTGCGTCGCGCGAACGACGTCGACGTTCCCATCGACGTGAGTTCGGCACCGCTGCTTGCCGCCGATGGCTCAGTCCTGGGCGCAGTGGCTATTATCCGGGACGTCACCCAACAGCGATCGGCCCAGCAAGCTCTAAGCGCGTCAGAGGAACGGTTTCGTCTCGCGACGGAAGCGGGCAATATGGGTGTCTGGCTATGGCGCCCGCACCTTGGCGAGTCCGTTTGGAACCGGACGCTCTCGGCGATGCTGAATCTTCCCCCTACGGACTACCAAGGTGTTGACTCTGCCTTCTTCCGATGTGTCGCCCATGATGACCTCCCGGCGCTTCAGCATGCGCTTCAGTCGGCTGTTCAACAGGGAAGTTCCTTCCAGCATGAATTTCGCGTGCAACTTCCCGGCAATACCTTCCGCTGGCTGGTGACTGCCGGCCGTCCGATTGAGGAAAGCGCCGCCAGCCCTCACGTTGCCCTTGCTGGTGTTACGTTTGACATCACTGACCGCCGCATTGCGGAGCAGCGCATCCTCGGCCTCAACCGCGACCTCGAACTGCTTACTGCCCAACTGCAGTCCGCCAACCTTGACCTTCGTCAGCGCACCGCTGAACTTGAGGCAGTGAACGCCGCCAAGACCAAGTTTCTCTCCAACATGAGCCACGAACTGCGCACCCCGCTAAATACCATTTGCGGGTTTGTGGAATTGCTGATGGAGCGCGATGCTGGCCCCCTCACCCACCGGCAATACCGTTACCTGCACAACATTGATGCCAGTGCGCAGCACCTTATCCGTGTCGTCAGTGATGTTCTTGATCTCTCCCGTATCGCAGCGGGACGCGTTCAGATCTCCCCTGAATCGTTTCCCCTCATTGAAATCGTCGAGGAGGCTGTCGCTGCCTTTCTTCCCATGGCGGCTGAGCATGACGTGACGCTCACTGCGTCTGTTCCCGCCGGTCTGCAAGTGCACGCAGATCGCCAGCGGATGCGCCAAGTCCTCAGTAACCTGATTGGCAACGCCATAAAGTTCACGCCTGCCGGTGGGCAGGTCCATGTGCGCGCCTCGCAAGGCGACAGCCTCCTTCACCTCTCCGTGGCGGACACAGGCATTGGAATCCCCACTGACCAACGCGAACGCATCTTCGAGGAATTTGAGCAGGTCCACCACCCTGACTTCCGCCCAAAGGAGCGCGGCAGCGGACTAGGTCTGGCCATCACCCGCCAGCTCATCCAATTGCAGGGAGGTTCGATCGAAGTGGAAAGCGAACCAGGTAAAGGCTCAGTGTTCCACATTCACCTGCCTTGCGCACAGGCACTGGCTGCTATGGCGGATCCAACTGCGCGCCAATAGCCGCTGTCCCGCTATTTGATTTTGCGTATTTGATTTGTCATGAATGTTTACGTCGAATCCCGTGAATGATATCGTTCCAAACATAGAAGTGTTTAGCCGCCCCTGGCGGTAATGGAGAGAGGTAGACATGATGTCCGTTCGTGCCCTTTGCAGGCTGTCCATGACTGTTTGGCTTCTTGTATCCCTCGCCACTGTTTGTCCAGCCCAGCAAGACAGATTCGCCGCCCACTTCCAGAAAGCGACTGCCAGCTATAAGGAGGAGCGATTCGATGCCGCGAGGCAGGCTGCATCAGAAGCACGAAAGTCTGCCACGAATGCCGATCAGCGTCAGCGAGTTGACAGGCTGCTGGCATCGATTGATGCCGCCTTGGAGCGCCACCGTTCTGCTTCTCAGCTTGCCAATCGTGTCGGCCTCACCAAGGACGAGCCATCAGCAGAAGCCTTGGCTGACCATTCGAACGACGTCAACATCGATGCGGAACGCCTCGGCCAAACCCTCGCGGTGTTCGTGCGCGACCAGGGTGGCCAAGTGATTGAAGGGGCACTTACGGAATTCCAATGCCGCGATGGCAACCCGCGGATCGTGGTGGTGGCTGATGCCAAACCGGTGGCGCTGGAAATTGACAATCCCAACGACATCCTCATTACTCGTGCCAGCAAACACACAACCAGCTTCGACTTCCGCTGTGGCAAGCAGAAGGGTGAGTTGGTTCGTGTCGGCTACCGGCCCGCTCGTCAAGATGGCCGGGAGGGCTTTGTCCGTATTCTGCAGTTTGAGAAATAGCGAAGGGCACGATATCCGGGCCACCTTGCTATCCTCAACGCATGGCCAAACGCCCTGAGATTACGCGCAGTTCCCTGGTTTCCCACTTCGAGAAACTGCCGCATGCCCGGGCCACTTATAAGCAGCTCGTGAAGGAGCTAAACGCAAAAGGTGCGCTCCGCGACACCCTGGACGAAAAGCTCAACCAGCTCGTAGAACGCGGAGACCTCATTGAGTGGAAATCTGGCAGCTACGCTCTAACCAGCGCCAGCCGCGAGTTCATCACCGGCCGCCTACAGATGCACCGTGATGGCTACGGCTTCGTCCTTAGTGACCGTCCCGTGGAAGGGCTGAAGGGTGATCTGTTTCTGCCACCCGAAGCACTGGAAGACGCCATGCACGGCGACCACGTGCTGGCACGCATCGCCCGCATCGGGCACGACGGCCGAGCCGACGGGGAAATCGTCCGCATTCTTAAGCGGGCTCACGTCTTCGTGGTGGGTGAGTTTCGCATCCAGCGTCATAACTATGTAGTTCCCCATGATTCACGCATCCGGCAGTGGGTGCTGATCCCCGAGGGCCTTGAGAAGCCGCCCCAGGACAGCGAATTGCATCGCATCGGGGCTGCGGTGCGCCAAGTGGAGAATGTCGAAGACCTGGATGGCATGATCGTCAACGTCGAGATCCTCGATTTTCCTGAGAAGGGCGAGCCTCCCGTCGGCCGCGTGGTGGAGATCCTCGGTAAGCCCGGCGACTTTGGCGTGGATGTGGAAATCATCATCCGCAAGCATCACCTGCGCCACCTCTTCCCGCGCACCGTCCTGGCTGAGGCCCAGGCCATCCCCGCCGCCATCCCCGAAGACGAACTCCAGCGCCGTGAGGACTTCCGCTCTCTTCCCATTGTCACCATCGACGGCGAGACCGCCCGTGATTTCGACGACGCCGTGCTGGTGGAGAAGCTCGACAACGGCAACTGGCAGTTGCAGGTCCACATCGCCGACGTCAGCCATTACGTGCGGCCCGAAACCGCCATTGATCAGGAAGCGATGTTGCGCGGCACCAGCGTTTATTTCCCTGATCGCGCCGTGCCCATGCTCCCCAGTGAGCTCTCGACGAATCTCTGTTCCCTTCGTCCTCAGGAGGATCGCCTTGTCCTCTCCGCAATTCTGGAAATCGATCACTCGGGCGATGTGGTCCAACAGCGCTTTGCTGAGGGCGTTATCCGCAGCGCTGAGCGCATGACCTACACCAATGTCCAAAAGATCCTGGATGGCGATGCCGAACAGTGCGCGCGCTACGCCCCGCTGGTAGCCCGCTTCCAGCAGATGGAGGAGCTTGCCCTCCTTCTGAACCGCAAGCGCGTCAAACGCGGTTCCATTGACTTTGATCTCCCCGAAGCCCAGTTCACCTTCGACGAGTTGGGGGAGATGACCGGCATTGTGCGTACGCCGCGCCAAATGGCCAACCGCATCATCGAGGAGTTTATGCTGGCCGCGAACGAAGCTGTCGCCAGCGCACTGGAATCTCATGGTGCTGCCAGCATCTATCGCATCCATGAGAAGCCTGACCCTAAGCGCGTTGCTGAGTTCGCGGAACTGGCTGAGAGCTTCGGCCTGCGCTTCGGCACTGGCTCCATGGCCGCCAAGACCTTTGCCCGCTACGAACGCAAGCGCGACGGCCGCAAGGTCCGCAAAGAGATTACGGTGTATGAGGGGGCTGACTTCATCACGAGCCAGGCATACCAGAAGTTGATCGCCCAAATCGAAGGCCGGCCGGAGGAGCGCGTCCTTAGCTATCAGCTTCTGCGGTCGTTGCGGCAGGCCCGGTACGCCGCTGAGAACGTGGGCCACTTCGCGCTTGCCGCCAAGAGCTACACCCACTTCACCTCGCCCATCCGCCGCTATCCTGACCTTGCGGTTCATCGCATTCTGCGCGCCTGGTTGCGCGATGGCCAACCTGCCTCACTTGCCTCTGACGGCGTCACCCCACGCCCCGATACCCAACGCATGGAGACTCTGCGCGTGCTGGCCGATGATTGTAGCTTCACCGAACGCCAGGCAGCCGAGGCCGAACGCGACCTCATCGAGTGGAAGAAAGTGAAGTTTATGGCGGAGAAGCTGGGCGATGAGTTCCCAGCTCTGATTGTCAGCACCACCCGCTTCGGCCTGTTTGTAGAACTGGAATCTCTGTTCGTCGAAGGGCTGGTCCCCCTGGGCGCGCTGGGCGGTGACCGTTTCCAGTATGAGGAAACCACCCGCCGTGTGGTGGGCCAGCGCACCGGCACGGTGTTCAAGGTGGGCGACGCCGTCACGGTGCGCCTTGACCGCGTGGACGAAATCGAAAAGACCCTCAGCTTCTCGTTGGCCGGTGTCGCCGGGCAAGCTGCGCGGACAGGCGGCAAGCGTCTCATTGCCCCAAAGGGTGACCCAACACGCCCCAAGTCCGGAAAGCCTAAGGCCGGTCGCCGTCGCGGCAGGCACTAGGCCATCGCAATCATCCGCAGGTACAGGTTATTCCCATGCCCACTCATCGCACATCCAAGCTCTCGCGTCGCACTCTGCTTTCGGCACTGCTGCCAACTGCACTCTGCGCCTCTCAAACGGCGGCTGGTCAATCCACTGTAGAACGCTGGGATACCGTCTATCGGGAAGGCCATCCCCGCTTGCCCGTTCAGCCCAGCGAGTTCCTGGTCCAATCTGTAGGCAGCGCCAAGGCCGGGCGGGCTCTGGATGTCGGCATGGGGCAAGGCCGCAATGCGCTCTACCTGGCGCGAGCGGGTTGGGAGGTGGTAGGCATTGATATCTCCGGCGAGGCTGTCCGCCAGGTGAACGATGTGGCGCAACGAGAACGGCTCTCCGTCCGCGCACTCCAGCAGTCCTTGCAGGACTATTCGCTCTCCTCCGAGGCCTTCGACCTCATCCTGCTGATGTACATGCACAACCTGCAGCGGGCAGACACCCAGCGACTGCAGACCGCGCTGCGTCCCGGGGGCAAAGTGCTATTTGAGGCCTACCATGTAGACGTGGCCCACGCCAACATCAACGCCATCACGGGCGTGCCCCGCGGCTACAGCGAACAGGACATCACGGCGCTCTTCGACGGGCTTACCGTCCAGGTCTGCCAGCGTGTCGACGCACGGTCTGATTGGTCCAACGGCCCGCAAGGTACGGCGCCACTGCTTCGCTTCATCGCTACGCGGCCACGGTAACGCAGGCTCCCCACGCCAACCCTCCATCACCGCGATCGTCACTGGTGCATGGTCATCACTCTTGCATGGTCGTCACTGGCGCGCGCCACACCGCCATCATCGCGGTTCCATGCCCGCAATCTCCTCGCCCGTTGCGTCAATCTCCACTTGCACTTGGCTGCCCGGCGGTACCCGGTTGCCCTCGTCCAGAAACTCGACCAGCACTTCTGCCCCTCGGAAACCGCTCACAGCTCCTGGAATCTCCCTTACGTCGCTAAGGGATTGCGGCCGTACAAACGCTGATTGTCCAAGTCGGATCCGGCGCATCTGCGCCTCATTCGGCGTCACAACGGCGTAGCGCACCGCATCCACAGGAGCAATTTCCATCAGCGGCTCAGCGTTCGGGCCAACGTCCGCACCCTCCACCGCACGGATCTCCGTCACCACTCCTTCCACGGGCGCGAATACCTCGCCCAGTCCGACATCCCCCTTTGCCGCTTCCCACTCCGCCTGCTTGTCACCCAACTGATTGCGCTCCAACGTCAGGCTTTGCTGCAAGGTTCCCAATTGGGTTTCGGCAGTCCGCAGCACTTCCTCCAGGGCGCGATGCTGCCGTTCCGCGGTCTCACTCGCCGCCTGCGCCTGTTCGAACTTCACTCGTGCTGTTGCCCCCTGCTCGTGCAACAAGCGCTGGCGTTCCGCCTCCTGCTGCACCAACCGCAGTTGGCTGGCGGAACTCTCCACCTCGCTCTTCAGCCGCGTCGCGTCCAATCCGGCCCGGGCCAATTGCTTCTCAGTGTCCTCCACCCGCGTCACCAAAGCCTGATGCTCGCGGGCAAGGCGCTCCTCAATGGCCTCAAATGCGGTATTGCGCACAATCGCAAGGAGGTCCCCTTCCTTTACCGGGTCGCCCTTGCGCACATGTAGGCTCTGCAGCGTGCCGCTGGTGTCGGGTAACACCTCCACTGTGCTAGCAGTTCGTACGACCCCCGCCAGCAGGATTTGCCCGGCTTCCTCCATCGCGGGCGGGGTTAGCTTCGTTCCGCTTGTATCCGCACCCCCCGTGTTGCGCTGCCCCAACCAGTAGGCACCCACTCCCACTGCCAGCAGCAGCACTACCAGTGCCAAATTACGGCGCATGTGAACCTTTCCGCGGGCTTCACTCCTCGCCCTCCGATTTCCATAGCCTAGCCGGTCGCAAATACCTACCGTATCGCCGCAGTGCCATTTCTCCCTTGCCATTCCCGCCTTTGCGGGTTACCGTTGAAAGTTGCAATAGGTTCCCGGCAATGACTCATCGATTGGGCGACATCATTGACGATTTCTGCGTCAAGTGCAAGCGGCTAACAAATCATCATATCGTTTCCCTGGTAGGTGATAACCCTGCCAAGGTGCGTTGTTGTTCCTGTTACCACGACCACGACTTCCGCTTCGAACAACCTGAGCCTAAGAAGCCTACCAAGAAGCAGTTGGAAGAGGAAAACGAAAAGACCAAACGCCGGGTTGCTGATGAGGACGCCGCATCCGTCGATGCCGAAGAAGAAGAGGAACTCGACGAAGAGGATGAGCCGGATTTTACCAGCGTCGAGGAAGACGACTAGCTCTCCTCGTTGAGTGGCACTCCGCCTTTGCCGCCTGGAGCTCAGCATTCCTATGGCTGCTTCCCCTCCCGCTTCCGCCGCCTCCGCGGATCTCGCCCTGGATTGCCTGCGCACTCTGCATGCCCACGGTCACCTCGCCTACTTCGTTGGCGGATGCGTGCGCGATCGGCTGCTGAACCGTGTACCCGGCGACTACGACATCGCCACCAGTGCACTTCCCCCGCAGATTCTGTCACTCTTCCCTGAATCCCGAGAGGTAGGTGCCAGCTTTGGCGTGATCCTTGTACAGCGACAGGGCGGGGAAGTGCAGATCGCCACATTTCGACAGGAGGGCATCTATGAGGATGGCCGCCGTCCGGCGGAGCTTAGTTTCGTCGACAATCCCGCCCAGGATGCCGCCCGCCGCGACTTCACCATGAACGCGCTCTTCGAGAACCCCCTTAACGGCGAACTACTGGACTTTCATGGCGGCCAACAGGACCTCCGTGACCGCATTATCCGCGCTGTAGGCGATCCCGGCAAGCGATTCGCCGAGGACCACCTCCGCATGCTCCGCGCCGTCCGTTTCGCCGCCCGCTTCGGATTTTCTCTTGACCCCGCCACCACCGCCGCCATCCGAGCCCGGGCACCCCTCATCCAGCGCATCTCTCAGGAACGCGTTCGTGATGAGCTTGTCCGCATCCTCACCGAAGGAGGTCCCCGCCGTGGTCTTGAACTACTCGATAGCCTTCATCTGCTGGCCGAAATCCTCCCCGAAGCGAAGGCCATGCAGGGCGTTCAGCAACCCCCTGACTTTCACCCAGAAGGCGATGTCTGGACCCACACCATGCTGATGCTGGAAGGCCTCCAGCAGCCTTCCATCACACTCGCCCTGGGTGTCCTGTTCCATGACATCGGAAAGCCCGAGACGCAAACCATCACTGACCGGATCCGCTTCCACGGCCACGTGGAGGCTGGTGAGCGCATCGCCCTCTCCGTCATGACCCGCCTGCGCTTTCCCCAGCACCAAATCCAGCAGACCATTGCGTTGGTTGCCAACCACATGAAGTTCATGCACTTGGCGGACATGCGCGAAAGCACCCGCAAGCGTTTCCTTCGCCTGCCTGACTTTGAGGAGCACCTCGAGCTTCATCGAGTCGATTGCCTTTCCAGCCACCGCAAGCTGGGCAACTACCACTACGCGCGCGAACTGCTCGCCACACTGCCGAACGAAGGCCTGCGGCCTGCGCCGCTGCTGAACGGAGACGATCTCATCGCACTGGGTTATCGGCCAGGCCCCCGTTTCGGCCAGATCCTGCACGATCTCGAAGACCAGCAGCTTGAAGGCCGGTTCGCTTCGCGGGACGATGCGCTCGCGTGGCTGAAGGCTGCATACCCGCTGCAGTCCTAGTTTCCATTTACCGAACGTTCCACCGTGTACGCCACCGTGGCGAGGTCATAGAACAGCTTCTGCACGGCCTGCAGGTCCATCAGCGAGTTGGGGTTCTCGTGCAGCAGCACGATGCGCGCCTGCCGCAACACGTCGGGATGCAACTCCGCCGGAGGTATCGCCGCCCGGTCCACGAGGTGAATGTGCCTTGCCGTTCCGCCCCCTTGCCCATTTACCGCAGCTTGAGCGAACTGCAGTAGCGCCTGCCGTACCTCAGGATGCAGCCGTTCCATACCTGCTCCAACGAAGCAGCTCTCAAAACCTTCCGGTATCGGTGAGCCAAAAAGGCATTGCGCATCCACACCCAAAGGACCGCGCACGGCTACCTCCATCGCTACCTGCAGCCGCTGCGACGACCTCCACCTTGGACCATCGCCACCGATCGCCACCTGCTTCACCCGTGCGAATGCACGCACTGCCGTCTCGCGTCCCTGCGCCTTGCCTTGGTACCAGACTGCCTGCCCGGCTGCCCCCCTGGCCACGGGAGTCCACCGAAGCGCCGCAGCAATCTTCCCCGCAGCCTCAGTGTGTTTCACACTGCGAACGATGGTGTAGATGAGGCCACTCACGGCCAGCGCTACAATCAACAGTCCGAATCCGAAAATCATCACAAGCGACACGCTCACAGGAAACTCCCCTAGCTGCAAACCCGAAAGTTCACCATGATCAGGCTCACTGTCGGTGTCGGCGGTACAGCACAAAGCCCTTGGTTTCACCCACCTGCTGGTAGCGGTCCATCCATGCCTGCAACTCCGGATACCGCGCAGGAGCCAATGCCGGATTCAATGGTCCCAGCCCGTCTGCCACCCAATCGGGAGCCGTTTCCGCCAGTTCCCTCCGGTTCGCTGCAGACAGTTCAGGATAGCTGACGTCGCTGCGCACCAAGTGCCGGTCTGCAATCACTCCGGTGAGAGGTTGGCTGTCCAGGAAGCGTGTTCCCATTGGCAGGCCCGCCAGCGCGTTTAATTCCGGACGGTAGCCCCACACCAGCAGGGTATCGCCCGGCCTTGCCATCGCCCGAAGGACCTGCGCCGCCTCGCGGGCATCGGCCCATAATGCCAGGTCCCGGTGGGTGGCCGGAACACCCTGCATCGCCTCCAGCCCTGCAAGGGCAAGTGGCCCGCCAAAGCGCGCCAGTGGCACGACAAGGGTGAGTGCTAGCAGCGCCACCCGCAACCGAACGGGAATCAGGCGCAGGCCGTGCGCCGCCAGCACCGCGGCCACAGGTAGCACAGCCAGGTAGTATCGCGGGTAGAAGCGCCAGCCCCCGGCCACGCTTGCCAGCGCCAGCAGGAACCACACCGCCAGCGGCTGCGCCTGCCGGTCAAGCCGCCGCAGGAAATACGCCACCGTTGGAATTACCAGAGCGGCATGAAAGCCCATCCAGTTCGCCGTCCGCTGCACTCCCTCTGCGTAGGGATGCTCCAGCGGAGACTGACGGGCATACACCGCTCCCCAGGCCCAAACCTGTTGCCAATAGGCCTCCAGTGATCCCTGCCACCACAGCGCCAGCGGACCCAGCGCCGCTCCCGCCACATATCCAGCCAGTACCTGTCTCCACTGCGGCCACAACCACACCGCCGCCACCGGCAGCAGATAAAGCGCCTTCCCGTTAGCAAGCAGCGCCAGCCCCGCCACGCATCCAGCCCAGCCAGCCCGGCCCCGCGCCGCCAGCCAGGCCATCCCCAGCGCGAAAGGGATTGTGAGTGCATCCGGCGCCAAAGAAACCACTGCTGCCGGGTTCCCGAACACCAGGTAGAATGCCATCAGCAGAGCTGCCGCGCGCGCTTCCCAATCGCCGAACAGTGCGCGGGCAACGCCGTGGCTCAGCCAGCAACACAATACCCCGAACGCCGTGCCCAGCACGCGCAGCCAGGCTCCTGGCAATCCGCCTTCCAGCAAGTACACCCACGCGTACAGCGGAGGCTTATCGAACCATAGGTCGCGGTAAAGCACCTTGCCATCCAGCAGTGCCTGCGCCGCCGCCATTCCGTAGGCTTCATCTACCCACAGCACCCCTACGTGGCAGAATCGGCCCGCCCCCAGAATCAACGTGACAGCCAGGAGTACAAGCCAGGATGCCCGCTGTTCCAGCCACTGGCCGCGCACTGACATCATCCTTCGCCCACCTTACGCATCTGTATGAGTCTGCAGCGCCGCCTGCAGCACATGAAATTCGCCTGCTTTCACCGGTGCCACCCCCACCTGCACCACCACGATCCCCGCGGCAACATCGGCGGTGGTCATCGTCGTCCGGTCGCAACGAACGAAGTACGCCTCTTCCGCCTTCACTCCAGGGAAGGCCCCCTGCCGCCATAGCCCATCCAGAAAGGTCTCCACCGCGGCCCGAACGCGCGCCCAGAGCGGTTCGTCATTCGGCTCAAACACCACCCATTGCAGGTCCCTATTCAGGCTACGCTCCACCGACACCAGGAATCGCCTCACCGGTACATATTTCTGCTCGGCACTCACTGCAACGCGGCTTCCGACAATGCCGTGCGCAGTGGAGTCTCTCCGTAGCAGCGTCCTGGCGCCCCATAGTACCGTTCCGTGCCCGGGCAGATCCCGAATGGCGTTGATGCCCACTTCCGTCAGCGCCGGTAACTCCTCCTGGGTGACGTCACGCCCCACCATCACCGCGTCCAGCGCGGCGTGCAGCCCTGCCGGAGCCCGCCAGATTCCCCGCTCCTGGTCCAGCCAGGAATACAGCCCCGCCACCGCGCCGCTGGCGCCAAAACTCCGGTTTCGGCCATGCTGCAGCGCATCCGGGAACAGCAATCGCGGGAAGTATAGGGCCACGCTGGGTGATGCCAGATCCGGGTTCGCCAGCACCCAGGCACGCACCTCCGCCGGCGAATCAGCCAGTAGGGGCGGATCCATCAGCAGCATCATCCCCATCTCTTCACACAAACGCCGCGCCTCTCCGTAGACCCTCGCTCCTTCCGCGCCAAGCTCCGCCGCCCTAGGAATCAGCAACAACCCTGGCACCTTCCGCTGCAAGGTCCGCAACGAGTACATCCCTGTGTTTCTCTCTGCGCTTCCCACAAGGCAATCGGCCACCGCACTGGGCGAGGCCTGCCGTTCCCCGCCGGCGCCCACCAGCGCCAGCCCACTCTCGGCTGGGTCCGCCACGCGAACCACCCATGCGAACTCGCCCCCATTCTCAAAGAACAGGAATACCCCGTAACTGGCTTCGCTGGTGGCATGGAACCCACCAAACAGCATCTGAAACTCGCGCCAACTGGTTACTGGCACCGGCTCATCCAGCGGACCTTGCGCGAAGGTATCCACAAAGGCCGCCACGTCCATTGGCGCCAGCGCAATCGGCGGTGCTCCTCCCGGTCCATCTTCCCGAACCACAAATTTCGAATCGTTCATTAGCCACCCGGCCTGCGCTCACCTGCAGCCCAGTCCCATGGTAGCCGGAATGACGAAACGTAGATGGCCGCCCCCTGGCCAGACCTCGCACTCAACTCGCACCCGCAACCCCAGCGATGCGCTCACATCACACTTTCCTCCCCAGCCCGGCGGCTACGCTATCATCAGAAGTTAGCTGATGTCCCGTTCCAGTTTGGATGTACTGCGGCCCTTGGTAACAGGCGAAGCCGTCGCAACGGGCTTGGGACATGCGGACAAGGCTTCCATTCGTTGAAGGAGATCTGCATTGCGCGTTGGAATCATCGGCACGGGCGCTATTTCGCACAAGCACGCTCAGGCGTACAAGAACATCGGCTACAAGGTGACTGTGTGCACCGACGTTAGCGTTGAGTACGGCAACAAGTTTGCCCTCCAGTATGGATGTGAGTTTGTTCCCACCTACCAGGAGCTTTGTTCTCATCCAGAAGTGGACTACGTAGACGTCTGTACCTTCCCTGATTTCCGCCTGCAGCCGATTGAAGCAGCGGCACAGCACGGCAAGCATGTGCAACTACAGAAGCCTATGGCCATCGATACCGCCACGGCGCAGAAAATGATTGATACCGCCAAAGCCGGTGGAATTCAGCTAAGCGTGGTCAGCCAGCACCGCTTTGACGATTCGATGATCTTCCTTTCCAAGGCCATCGCCGAAGGCCGTCTGGGAAAGCTCCTGCAAGCGGATGCCTATGTGAAGTGGCACCGCAGCGCGGAATACTACAGCCGCCCCATTAAGGGCAGTTGGGCCGTGGAAGGCGGCGGTGCGCTCATCAACCAGGCCGTACACCAGGTGGATATGCTGCGATGGGTTGCCGGTCCGGTGGCCGAACTGTTCGGCTATTGGCAGTTGGGCGCACTGCACAAGATTGAAAGTGAGGACGTCATCACCGCAATCCTCAAGTACAAGAACGGCGCAACGGGCGTCATTCAGTCTTCTACCGCCTTTTGGCCCGGCTACAGTGAGCGCATTGAGTTCCACGGCACCAAGGGCACGGCAGTCATCACCGGCGACCGCCTCACCGCGTGGGATGTGCAGAACGATGAGGGCGAACCGGCCCCCGTGGCCAAGGATGTCGCATCGGGTGCAAGTGACCCCATGGCGATTTCCCTGGAGCCCTTTGAGCGCCAGTTCCTTGACTTCGGTGACGCCATCCGTACTGGCCGCGAACCGAAGTGCTCCGCGGCGGCGGGTTTTGCCGCGCTCGAAGTGGTTGAGCGCATCTATGCCTCCTGTCGAACCGGCGAAAAGCAGGTGCTCGCGTAAGCGGGCGTCCTCCGATGGCAGGCCACATGGCGGGTTGGGAGCGGTTTCGGGTACCCGCTTCCAGCGCCAATCTCGGACCCGGCTTTGATGCGCTGGGCATGGCTGTCCAGCTCTATCTCGACTGCCGTTTCCAGCGGGCCAGCGAACTCGCCATTTCGGTTTCGGGAACCGACGCCTCCAGCATTCCCACCACCCCGGACAACCTGATTTGGCAAACCGCCCTTCGTGTTGCAGGCGAACTGCCCGGCAAGGCTGCCGGGCCGGACGTGTTGCCCCCCGTGGAACTCGAAATCACCAACGGCATCCCCATCGGCAAGGGCTTGGGATCCAGTGCCGCTGCACTGGTGGCAGGAGTCGTCCTTGCGGTTCGGCTGCTGGATCTAAACTGGGACCGGCACCGAATTCTCGATGAGGCAGCCCGCATCGAAGGCCACCCGGACAACGTTTCCGCTGCCGTGCTTGGCGGCATTGTATGCAGTGCCATTGACGACGCCGGCGTAGCGCGTGCCATTCGTTTGCATCTGCCCGAGACCTTTGGCGCTAGCATCGTCGTCCCAGATTTTGAGGTGCCTACCTCACGCGCCCGTGAAGTGCTTCCCACCCACTACAGCAAGGACGATACGGTATTCAATATTCAACGTGCCGCCTTGTTGATTGCCGCTCTCTGTACGGGAAACCGTGACGTGTTTCCCACCGCACTGATGGACAAAGTGCACCAGTCTTACCGGGCGGCATTGATTCCGGGTCTGGAGGAGATACTGGAGTTACGTACCGACGGGCTTTTAGGCTGTGCCATCAGTGGCGCCGGCCCTTCGATCCTGGTGATCCACGAAAGCCGCCACGCCTCAGTCTGCGACCTCGTCCAAGACGTGTTCCGCAAGCACGGCCACGAGACTAGCGTCTTTCATGCGGGTATCGATGAAGAGGGCCTGCAACTTTAGCGACATTCGACAGACCTCTACCGCATCCAACGCCCTCCAGTGCAAGGGATCCACTCCCCCTGCTTGATACAATGGGGCGTGCTTATCCGCAATCTTCTTCTGGCCCTCGTCATGGCCGTTTCCACGCTTGGCGCCGCATCCCGCTTCGATAGTCAACTCGTCTTTCCGCTGGAGCACTGGCATAACCACTCCAGTGCCGTGGTGGAATTACCCGGTGGAGACCTGCTGGTGGTCTGGTACAACGGCTCCGGCGAGCGCACCGCCGATGATGTGAAGCTCGAAGGCGCCCGATGGAGCAAGCAGACGGGCAAATGGAGTGAGCGCTTCCTGGTTGCGGACGTCCCCAACTTCCCTGACTGTAATCCGATGGTCTGGATGGATCCGCAGCAACGCTTGTGGCTTTTCTGGCCCACAATTATTGCCAACGAGTGGCACACCGCGCTGCTGCAGTACCGGGTGACGAAAAGCTTTCCGGCACCCGGCAATCCAATACGTTGGGATGACGGCGGCAGCATCCTGTTTGATCCTCACAACTTTGAACCAGTAGTGAGGGAAGTGCTGGGGCCGCTACTCACCAAGGCCTCTGATCCGAAGCATGTGCAGTATCTCACGGAGATCATCCAGCGCGCGGGAGACAAGTACTACCGCCGCATGGGATGGATGCCGCGGAACCACCCCATCTTTATTCCTCCCAGTAGCAAGTTGCCGAAGGGCCGCTATCTGTTGCCCCTGTACTCAGATGGATACGATTTCTCTCTGGTGGCATTCTCAGATGATGAGGGAAAGACCTGGCAGGGCAGCCAACCGATGGTGGGTGGTGGAGCAGTGCAGCCTTCGGTGGCGCGGCGGAAAGATGGCACGCTGCTGAGTTTCTTCCGCGACAATGGTCCTCCGCCGAAGCGCGTCCTGGTGAGCGAATCTACCGACGACGGCCTTAGCTGGACGCCAACCCGGGATCTTGACATCTTCAACTCCGGCACCAGCGTGGAAGTGATCGTGCTGCAAAGCGGCGAGTGGCTGATGGTAAACAACGATACTGAGCGCGGCCGCCATTCCCTGGCAGTCACGCTATCAGACGACGAGGGGCGAACCTGGAAGTGGAAGCGTCAAGTGGAGCTTGACACCAGGGAGCAGCAGGCCAGCAGCTTCCACTATCCTTCGCTGATCCAGGCTGCGAATGGCGACATCCATCTCACCTACAGTCTGTTCCTGAACCACATACCGGCGGGACAGCCGCGCAAGAGCATCAAGCATGCGTACTTCAACGTGGATTGGATAAAGGCAGGCAACCCCTAGCCAAACGCCGGTTATGGAATCGTACGCTGACTACGCAAGGAATTTGGTGGGGCTGATGGCGATCGTGGATCCCATCGGCGCAGTCCCGCTGTTCATTGGGCTGATGCCGCATGCCAGCAGCGATGAACGGAAACGTACCGCCCGCAACGCGTCCATTGCCGTCGCCATCATCCTTATAGGGTCGATGTTCGCCGGTGAACCCGTGCTGCGGCTGTTTGGCATTAGCATTCCCGCTTTCCGCGTGGGTGGCGGCATTTTGATTCTGCTGATGGCACTGGATATGCTGAAGGCTAACCACGGCCGCACCCGTCATACCGCGGAGGAAGATGCTGAGGCTCTGGAGGCGGATTCGATTGCCATCGTGCCCCTTGCCATTCCCCTGATGGCCGGCCCTGGCGCTATCAGCCTCGTGATTGTCACGGCCAACCGGGCGCAGGATTTCGTTGATGTGGGCGCGCTAGCTGTCAGCTGTCTATTGACAGCATTCAGCATCTGGATCTGTCTTCGCCTGGCAAGTCCCATCCGCCGCCTGCTGGGCGCAACCGGCATCAACATTGCCACCCGTGTTATGGGCATGATCCTCACGGCTATTGGCGTAGAACTAATCACCACCGGCACCCGGGAGTTGTTTCCCGGTCTCATCCGTTGAAGTCTCTAGAAGGATATACGTAGTGAATACGCCTTACCTGATTCAGTTGCTAGACTCAAACGACATATTGCTCCTCAATCAGCTGTCCGCCCTGTTCGCCGACGCCTTTGACGACCGGGAAACCTACACCGGCAAGCCTCCTAGCAAGGATTACCTGCGACGCTTGCTTTCGGGGGACTCCTTCATCGCCCTCGTGGCACTTGTTGGGCCGAATGTGGTGGGCGGCATTGCCGCGTACGAACTACGCAAGTTTGAGCAGGAACGCAGCGAGATCTACATCTACGATCTTGCGGTGGCACGCGATTTTCGCCGCCAGGGAATCGCTACGGCGCTCATCCTGCAGTTGAAGGCGATTGCCGAGGCCCGCGGTGCGTACGTTATCTTCGTACAAGCAGACACCACCATTGAGGACCAACCCGCTATCGCCCTCTATTCCAAGCTGGGCAACCGGGAACAGGTGCTTCATTTTGACTTTGAAGTCGGCACGAACTAATCGAAGCCGCCATCAATCCCCCTCACCCTCAGGCTCCACCTGAACTTCTTCGTCTGAAAAGGTGATGTAGGGAAACACTTCCGGAATGTGGGAGTCGTAATGGCGATGCTGGTTCCAGGTCCAACCGGCGCAAGGATCGATGGTTTCGCCCGCTTGGTCGATCTTCTGAAAGCGCGAGCAATCAATGCGCCAAACATCGCCCGAGCGCGGAGGAAGCTGGCGCCCATCCGCCAGTAACTCCAGGCTGCTCCATGGAATTGCGATTTCGGCTGACCAACCCCGGTCAACATCGTCGCGCTGATTGAGTGTCCCGTCCACCTTCACGGCATGGCGTAAACCCGGGCAATCCCAATCGAGGAATCCCCATCGCTCACCGCGTGGATGAATGTGCCCCCCCACCCCGTCCAATGTCAAGGTTCGCTGAGTGGCTGGGTTGAACTCAACCTGCCCCCAATAAGGTCCACCGGGCTGATGGATATCCTTCCAGATCCACAAAACCTCATAAATCACATTGCAGGCGCTTATCTCAAATTCATAGTATGCATCCCGCCCAGCAATAAAGATCTCCAGGTCGTTTTCCTCGTAGATCTTGGAATCGCGCTCAGTCAGTGTGCCCCAGACGTCAGTCTCCTCGGCGGTGAAACCGAAGTAGAGGTGTTCGTCATCCCACAGCAGCCGGACGCGTGTGTCAAACCACGCCGGTTTCCCGCTGATGATGTCGACGAAGGCATTCGAGACGGGTGCCGCTCGCCAGACGGCTTTGGTGAGGTCGCCATTAATGGAAATCGGTTGGGGCGTGCGCAGGCAGGTATAGCGAGCGCGCTCAACCGGAAAACGGTCGGCGAAATCCTCGCGGTCCCGCATTGCCATGGGTTGGGTGACTGGCTCCTCAGTCGCGCGGGCGTCCCCGACCTGTGCTCCGTCATTGCCTTGTTCCGTAGGATTGTTTCCAGCGGGAAGGGATTCAGCGTCGGCCTCCTCTTCTGGCTCATGTACGTGCAACTTCAACGGAGGGGCGGCCGGCGGCACTTCCTCAGAATCTCGTGAAGCGGACGCCAACAGCGACCGTCGACGGCGGATCACCTCATTCAACAACTCATACGGACACCGACCAAGCGTGCGGAAGAGTAACGCCCGCGGGAGATCCAGCGCGATGTCCGGATCAAGCGCAAGCGTACTTACCAACCCCATTCGGGCCGATTCGTAGCTGCCGCTCTCTATGGGCAGTGCAAGAGAACTCGCACTTTCAGGTGGCACGAGGGGCAGCAGTGAAATACCAAGGTCCGTGTCCAGACCAGGATGCAGCACCACAGCCGGACGCAGCATATCCTCCATTCCTTGACTGCGGGGAACGCGAACCAAAACTACATCGCCACGCTTATACGTAGTCATATAGATCCATTCCATCAGCGCTCCAGCCTGGAACCCGGTCTGCGATCAGGTCCTCAGCATGCAGCAGGTCGGTAGAAGCCAACCGAACGGGTTCCCTCAGGGCGGCGCTGCGCTGCCCGGCGCGGCGGCGAAGTACGGAAATCCCGCATGCAGTTGCGTTCCTCAGCCGGATGATGTTCTGGAATCGCCGCCGAAACGGGCGCATCAGTGGACGCAACTTCCGCTCAAATGGGATCGCCTGCTCCACCTTGGCGAGTTGCCCTTCCAGCGTAACCAGTGCGTTCAACCATCCCTCGGCCTCGTCTTTGCTCAGCCCTTCCAGACGGCTTGGCGAAACTGCGCGGTAGAGTCGATCAATTTCTTCATCCAGTTTGGGGTTGTTGGCTACGCTCCGCATGATGGCAAGCTTTCGCCAATGGGAATTGGCCAGCGTGCGCACGGTGCGCTCTAACTGCTTAAACTCAGTCTGAAACATCAGTACCTTGCGAATTCCCCACTAGCTTAGCGAACTCGACTGTCCCTCTCCTAAGGTATCGTCTGTCGCATAGAAGAACCAGGAATAAGGGGTCGAAAGAGTATTGGGCGTACTGGGCGGCGGTTGCTCTGAGTTGCCCGCGTTCACTCTCGCGCGAACTGCAGGCTCAACACGCCGTCATACTTGCGCGGTGGGCTGTGCTGCGCATCCATCCAGGCCAGCAGGTCCGCTGCCACCTCCGGTTGCGATTGTGCCACATCGCGCGTCTCACCGATGTCGGCCTGCATGTCATAGAGTTCTAGTGGTGCATTCGGAGAGGGGCGAACCGCCTTCCAGCGGCCCTTGCGAACCGCCTGCTGCATGCGGTCTAAGCTATAGTCCTGCTGCTTCATGTTGAAGGGATAGAATTCCCAATACAGCGGACGCTCCGCATCCATCGGCTGGCCGCGAAGCAGCGGGGTTACTGAGCTTCCATCTAATCCAGTTGGTGCCGGGGCGCCTGCCAGTTCGCACGCGGTGGGGAAGAAATCCTGGAAACTCCACGGCTGACCGCTCTCGGTTCCGGCCGCAGCCACGCCGGGCCAGCGCACCAGCATGGGCACGCGGATACCGCCCTCATACAGGCTGCTCTTGGCACCGCGCAGCGGCCGGTTGCTCTCAAAACGGTGCAGGTCGGTCACCTCGGGGTTTACGCCTCCATTGTCGCTGGTGAGAAATACGACGGTGTTGTCGGACAGGGCGAGTTCGTCCAGCAAATCCAGCAGCTGGCCGAAGTGTTCGTCGGCCTTTGTCACCATGGAGGCATATGTCTTCTCGACATCCGTCCATGGTTCGTTGTCATATGGTGCTGTGGTGGGAATTTCATAGCGGCCGTGTGGCATGGTCCAACAGGCGTAACAGAAGAATGGCTGGTTGCGGTGGCGGCGGATGAAGTCCAGGGTTCGGTTGGCAATCAAATCGGCCGTGTGCTGCTGACCCTTTCCGTCCTGGTTCTCAGTTAGCTTCGTCTGGGTGTCATTTTCCCAAAGGAAGTCCGGGTAGTAGCTATGCGCGTGCACTTGGTGAAGGTAGCCATAAAACTCATCGAAGCCATGCTTCCAGGGAACTCCGTCCGTCCGGATGTCGCCCAATCCCCACTTGCCGAAAGCTCCCGTGGCGTAGCCGGCTTCGTGTAGCGCGGCGCCAACCGTGCGGTCCTCTGGTCTTAGCGGCATGGTGCCCGCGTTTGTGCGGACGCTGGAATGTCCGGTGTGTTTGCCCGTCATCAGCACGCAGCGTGACGGAGCGCAAACAGTGCTCCCCGCGTATGCATCCGTGAAGCGGATACCTTGCTTGGCGAAGGCGTCGGCCCGGGGAGTGCGAATGAGCTTCTGTCCGTAGCTGCCGAAATCGGCATAGCCAAGGTCGTCAAGCATGACAAAGACGATGTTGGGAGGGCGATTCGAAGCAGCGCAGGAGCCCAAGGTAGTGGCGGCCAGCGCGCTCTGAAGAAACTGTCGGCGATTCATTCCCTGCATGGTATCGCAGGCTGAAACTTCCGGTACAAAGGCCAGACGGGAGGTCGATGTAGCGTCAGTGATGGTGGCGCGCCTGCTGGCCGGTGGGCGGTAGCGGGGGTGATTCGGCGTCCGTCCACCTGCCAGCGCATCGCGCGCGGAGTCTAAGAGTTGAAAGCGATGCCGATGCGCGCAACCACTTTCGTTGGTGCGTCGCCCACCACGACTGGCTTAAACTTCCATTGCTTCAGGGCGCGCTGTGCGGCCACAAATAGAATTGCGTTTCCTTTCACTGACTCTACCTTCTCCACCTGACCTGCCGCGTCCACGAAGACGTCAATTTCGACGGTGCCCGTTATCTTCATCTGCCGCGCCATAGCCGGATACTCTGGGTTCACCTTGTTCACTACGTTGGCCATCAGCACGGTTTCAGTCACGCGTGTGGCGTCCTGGGCGGGGCAAACTGCAACTGCCAACAACAATGCGAGTGTAAGGAATGAGAGGTTCTTGATCACGATAAATGTCTCCTTTTGCGTTATGTGGATGTGCGCCGCCGTTCCGCTGGGAAACTCAACGGCGCTGGGTCTGACACCGGGTCGGTGCGAGGGACCTATAGCTTGCGGCTTTGGCTGCCTTGTAGGGCGGCGTGCGGTGAACCGTGATCCCTATCCATCTCATCGGCGTATCGGGCCAGAGTTGAGGCAGATGGGATCGAATTGAGACGTCAGGTGCAGGGGGACGATGGTTTGGCGGATGGGCTAAGAAGAATACCCTAAAAAAGTCCGGGCAAGGGGTGATCAGCCAGCATTCTGGATAAGTCGGGTATCATTTCGCCCAAGCCCAACGCGACTTCCAGGATTACTCGTCTTCGGTCCAATCCTTTTTGCGCCGTTTCTCGCCGTCAAAGAGGTCTGAAAGGAAGGTGGGGGGTGCCAGTGCCAGCGCGGCGATCACGGTAAGCAGCAGGCAGAACAGGACAATGGGAATCATGTGGGTCTCGCTGCCTCTGCAGCCACTGTATCAGTTTGCGGCTGCTGCTCGCGTGCACAAGCAAAAGGCGCGGGGCGGCATGGGAATGCCGCCCCATCAACGTCTAACGGCCACAGCCTAGATGCCGGTTTCCACCCAGGCCCGCTTGTCGTGGCTCTCGATGATCTTCTCAAGCAGCTTCATGCCACGAAGTCCGTCTTCGAACGTGGGATACTCCACGGGCAGGCTGGGGTCAGCAACCCTGGCGTAGAACGCGCGGTAGACGTTCTTGTGGGTGTCGCCGTAGCCCTCGTTGTGGCCGCCAGGGAGGCTGGCATAGGTGCGCGCCTTCGGGCCCAGCAGGGAGGGGTCCTTCAATAGCAGTTTGTTGGCCTCATTGCGTTCACCCACCCACAGTTCATTCGGTCTTTCCTGATTCCAGATCACGCCGCGCTTCGTGCCAAAGATCTCAACCTGGAAGCGGTTCTTGCACCCCGCCGCGGCCTGAGTAACAGTGAAAGCTCCTCGCGCGCGATCGCCCAGGTGAATCAGAACGGCTCCGTAATCCTCGGTATCGATTGGAACCTCATCGTAGTCATCCGGCGTAAAGGTCTTGCCGGCAAAGGCGTCAATAGCCATCTTGGGCTTTTTGCGCGTCTTGTGGAAGGTTTGCAGGTCCGCGCAAAGGGCTGTGATCTTCAACCCTGTCACGTGCTGGATCATGTCCATCCAATGGGATCCGATGTCGCCTACCGCTCGTAGCGC
The DNA here is from genome assembly GCA_036821995.1 of Bryobacteraceae bacterium. GTDB lineage: Bacteria > Acidobacteriota > Terriglobia > Bryobacterales > Bryobacteraceae > JACTMJ01. The sequence continues at coordinate 30,622 of DAISIM010000004.1, read as the reverse complement.
GCCATTATCCGCACGCTCAATCCGCCAGTTGTAGTCGGTATCGTACAGCAGCCAATCCTGGGAGTAGGTGCCCTGCACGGAAAGGATCTCGCCCAGTTCCCCGGCGGCGATCATCTCTCGGATTTGCTGGGGGATCGGATAGTAGCGCAGATTATGGTTGAGGCAGTTCACCACATTTGTCCGATTGGCCGTATCCACCAGATCAGCGGCTTGGGTGGCGTCAAGTGCCAGCGGCTTCTCGCAAAGGACGGCTTTGCCCGCTTCCATGCTCTCCTTCGAGATCGGATAGTGCAGCGCGTTGGGTGTGCAGATGTGCACTGCCTGGATGGCGGGGTCAGCCAGAATGGTCTTGTAATCGGTGGTGTACTGGTCAACGCCGACCTGCCGGGCGAAGCCGCTGGCCAGTTCCTCGGTGAGCCCGGCCACGCATGCGATTTCCACGTTTCCCAGCCGCCGGATGCCCTCTGAATGGACGGCTCCCATGAAGCCAGTGCCGATTAGTGCAGTCTTGATTCTTGCCATAAGTGCGATACCTCAATGAGTGATTGTGCCTGTTGCTGCCAGCGTAGCCGTAAGCGCGCAAGGGGCCTACCGGCCCATCCTGCTTACCCTTTCAGAGGGCCTGGGACGCAAGCATTCCACACCACACTGTATCGCAGTTACTGATACACTGAAAGGTCTGGAAGGCCCATGATCGTTCGAATTCGCTTTGGTCTGGGACGAAAGAAGAGCCAACCCTCAACCCTGTCAAAACGCAACGTTGCCCTTGCCGCCGCTGCGCTGCTTTCCCCCGCTGCTTTGGTCGCCTTCGTTCTTGGTGCCTGGGGCCTGTTCGCTACCCTCGAATGGGCCGGCGCCTTTGGCATCCGCCACGGCATCTTCAGCCGCTGGCAGACCTGGCTAATCATCTCCATGCTGCTGCAAGTGGCGGCGCTGCTGCTGAATCGCTATGGAAATGGCGAGGGCGAAGCCTCTATCCCGTAAACCTGGCCCCGGTCCGCCAATGTAGCAGCCAACACCTGCTGGTAGAATCGGTCACTACGCTGCCGTACCTCCTGCTCAGGCCGGTCAGGGAAAGCCAGATGCTCCATCTCATGGAACAGCACTGTTAGCATGGCCACGCGATCGCGCAAATCCTTGTCTTCCCGCCGTTCCGCGTCGTCCGCGGCCCAGGCGTCCAGTGCCAGGCTGGCCAGTGGTTGAGGTTGCCATTGGACAATCAGACCCCAGGCGAGATCAATTTCTCCCACCTCCGCATTCATCTCCGCGGCCAATGCACGTGTCTCTGCTGTTTCCATTCCGCGGGGGCGGGCATGTCCCAGGCAGCCCCCGGGGTCGCGCTCCCTCAGGATCACCACAATTGCACCCGGCAAGTGAGGTAGCATCTCCGCGTATACTTCCACGGGACTCGGCTCAAGCACCGTTGCCAGGTGGCGGTAAGCATCCTCCAGCATTGAGGCTGCCCGCCGCCCTGCTTTCGATCTAGGGTGGCGCAGCACAAGCAGCGGCAGTTCCAGCCCAGTCCAGCCCCCACGGTCGCTGGAGCGCCCAAAGCTGACGGGACGGGTTTCCTCGCCTCGCCATTTCTCCCAAATCTGCTGCCAAAGGCCAGGAATGTGGACTTCAGGTAACGTACGTCTGCGCATCAGGCTCCTTGCGGTGGTCTGTTATTCTGAGGGTACTCGCTCCCTAACCTCATGGCCTACCGACGTAACAACAGCACCGTTTCCTTTGGGCCGGGCCCTGTGCCTCCCGCAGTGAAGTGGCTGTTGATCTCCAATACGGCTATCTTCCTGCTCTCTTTCCTGGCCCAAGCCATCGGCTATGGCGACGTGTTTGCGCCGTTCGGCCTGTCACCGTCCATGGTTTGGAACTACGGCGCTATCTGGCAGTTTGTCACCTACCTTTTTCTGCACTCGCCGGTTAGCTTCTTCCACATCCTCTTCAACATGTTGACGCTCTGGATGTTTGGTAGCGATCTGGAGCGGGACTGGGGCTCGCGTTTCTTCCTCAAGTACTACTTCGTCTGTGGCGTCGGCGCGGGCTTTCTGGATTTCGCCATGCGCACGATTTACGGCCCTATGGATGTCCGCACAATTGGAGCATCTGGAGCCATTTACGGGTTGTTGCTTGCCTATGGCATGCTCTACCCGAATCGGACGATCCTGTTCATGTTTTTGTTCCCGCTGCCGGCCAAATATTTCGTTGCCATCATCGGGGCGATCGCCTTCTTCAGCGCTTTCCAGTCAGGCAGCGGTATCAGCCATCTGGCGCATTTGGGCGGCATGCTCTTTGGCTTCGGCTACCTGCAGATGCGCAGGCGGGGTACTGGATTGGTCGCCTACCTGACGCAGGAGTACCAGGCGTACAAACTGCGGCGTGCCAAGCGAAAGTTCCAGGTCTACATGCGTAAACGCGACGGGCGCGACGACCGCTGGGTGAATTAGCCCCTGCCTCCGCAACGCAACCGCTGCGCTCGAAAGGGAGTCCACAGGCGTCGTGATTGCCTTTTGGCATCCGCTGGTTGCAGAGCAACTCAGGCCAACATTTCATCCGAAAGCGCGAAGAAAGTGGCGATATCGGATGGCCTGGTATGAATGTGCGCGGATAGCCGCAGGCGCTCACCTCCCAGCAGCCACATCTTCCGCCGCTGCGCTTCCTCCCAAAGCCGTTGCTGCTTCTCGGCGGAGGCTTGCAGGTCCACGCAAACCAGCGACCCGTACAGGCGATGATCGGCCGGGCTCACCATGGCAAACGCGGGCCGCCGGGCTGCTTAGTGATACATCATCTGGGCAAGCCGGTGCATGCGGGCATAGACTGCCGCCTCGCCCAGCGCCTGCAGAAACGAAACGCCAGCCAGCATCCCCACAATGGCGGCATGGTTGTTGGTGCCCACCATCTGAAAGCGCGCAGCCCGCCCTCCTTCATGGACAGTCGCTACCCTGCGTACTCGCCCAAAGCGCTGACAGATTACCGATAGAAAGGTTGCCAGGTCAGCCAGCGAGGACCGTAGTGTGGTGCGGCTTTGCCAGACTCCAGAGCTCCCAGGTCTGGGCCATCACCCGCAAAGTCGTCGTTCACAGTAACGATTCGCTGGCCGGCATCCACCGGCTTGCTTTGTGGCTTCAGCGTGAAATCCAGGTCCATCGCGTGGTAAACCCTGTACCGCTGCGCGGGGTCTGGCGGGCGCAGGTTTTCGAAGATGTCGAAGTCCACTTCGATGGAGTGCGTCTCCTGCCCGGTGGCCCTCTGGAGCTCCGCCAAGGTGGAGAAGCTGCGCCACTGTTCCTTCGGAGCGCTGTAGACATTGGGTCCTGGCGGCGGGTAGAAGATGCGGTACTGGTCACTCACCTCACGGTTGGGCCTGTAGCCGTTGTAGTCCGTACTGTTCGTGGAGCTGGCATTGCCAAGGGTGAGGATGCCCACCCCCGGCGTATCGCGACCCAGGAAGAGGTTGTTGCGGAAGTGCATGTTGCTGGAGGTGTCGCCCGCGCGATGCTCGCCGATGATGGTATTGTGCCAAACGAAGAGTCCCGCCGGTTTGGCTGAGAATTTGAACGCAACTCCGGTGGGCACGTGGTAAAGGACGTTGCGGTAGAAATAGGCTGGCCCTCCAAACACGGGTTGGGAACTGTAGCCGCCCTGCGCCGCGTTCACACCCCGGTTCTGGAATACCCGGATGTTGTGGACGCCTCCATCAGTTTCAATGAAATCGTCGTTGCAGAGGTGAATGTCGTTGTTATAGATGTCGATGGACGATGCGCGGCGTTCGGGGTCATCTTCCGGAGTGCCGTAGGTGGAGATTCCGATGCCGTCATGGAAATATGCGATGGCGTTGTGCGCAATCACGTGGCCGGGGCCGTAGACCTTGATGGCGTAGTAGCTTGTCAGGCGGTGGGACCCGTAGAGAGGCACAGTCCAGGAAGGGCCATTCGGCTGCCTGGGCACGCCGCCCCAGCCTACCAGCCGGAAGCGGTCCTCCCGGCCCAGAAATAGGTTGTCGGCGATATAGAAGTCGCTGGAGCCCGCGCACTCGGTCCATATCCCGAAGCCGACATGCTCAAAGCGGCAATTCTTCACTGCCAGCCCTACTGCTCCGGTCACTTCCTTCTGCCCTGCGAAAATGGCGACGTCCGTATTGCGAAAGGTGATCCCGTCGAAGATGTGATACCGCGAAGCCATCACGTCGAAAAGGCGGTGGTTGCCATCGCCGTCAATCACCACTTCGCCATCCCCCGCGGACTTGATGGTGATGGGCTTATCCGGCGTGCCCTTCAGCGTTAGCGACATGCTGCCGTCAAATGGTGTGGCCATGGGGTCCACGTAATTCCAACGCTCAGGGCGGTATAGTCCGGCGTGCAGCAGCAGCACATCCCCCGGTTGCGCCCGGCGCTCCCAAACTACACTCCAGTCACCCAGTCCGGCGCCATAGTAGGCTTCCAGGATGCCGGTGAAGCTTGGCTCCTGCCGGGGGCCGAAGTAGTCTGGTGGATACACATGGAGGGTACGACCGCCGGCGTAGGGCTGGGGTTCCGTGCGGGTGCGCACAGTCACGGTTTGAGTGCTTTGGCCGGTGACACCGTCGGGGTCGCTCATCACCAAGCGGCACTCGTAGGCGGTGCCTGGTTGCAGATTTAGGATGGACCCCGCAAAGCCATGTGGCACTGTGTATTCGAGTCCCTCGCGTTCACGAAAAACGCGTTCGCCGCCGACACGCACCAGAGGAAGTGCGTCTTTCCAGGCGCGTGCGCCCTCTGCGCGGAACTGGACGGAGACGCTGGCATTGCGGTTTGTGTCGCCCTCAATCGCCCATTCGAACCCAAGGTTCAACAGCGTTGGATGCTGCACATGAAAACGTCCGGCGGTAGTGGCATTCTGCGCGTTGAGGCATAGTCCGGCAAGTAGCAGCAGGTGCAACAGGCGAGGCATGCCGTGATTCTATCGGGAAACAGAAGTGGTTGGGCACTTGCATGGAACTCGGCGTCGTTTCCAGCCATGTCGTCGTGCGCGCTACTTCCTGTCAAGGTTGAGGGAGGAGTGCATGGCCGGCCGCGTCCTGATCTTCGACGTGATCACCGTTGGTATGAAGGTCTGCCCGGGTGAGGGCAAGCGCGCCATGCGAAAAATATTGCGCACGCTTGTGGACAAACCGCCGTTCACCGGACACTGCGTGTCTGGAGGGTGAGGTCTCCGGCCGGCCTTTGCGCGGTTCGAGACGGATCTTTACCGTGACGTCGAAACGGGCAAGTGAATGCATGGACGAGTTGTTCGCCGAGTGGTACCGCCCCCTCTTGCGGTACGCGGTACGACTGGCCGGATCCTTGCCTGTCGCGGAAGACTTCGTCCAGGAAGCCTTCGTGAGTTACTACCGGGCACTCAGTGCCGGACGAAGCGTGGACTGCCCAAAGGCCTACACCCTGGCAGCAGTCCGGCACCAGGCACAACGGGCGTGGGCTGCCCAGCGTGCAGGGCGGGTACCGATTGCGATGGATGACCTCGCCAGCCCGCTGGTAGCGCCACCGGCAGATGAAGTCTCGCTGATTTGGGACAATCTCCAGCGCTTATTTTCCCACCTCACCCCACGCGAGGCGGAGGTGATTCTGCTGCGTGCTGAGTCTCTCACCTACAGCGAGATCGGGCAGAAGTTGGGAATCGCCACCACATCGGTTGGGACGCTGCTGGCGCGCGCAATTGCGAAACTGCAAGCAGTCACCAGTCCTGCTGACGTTGAATCGCATCTTCCGGCCGCGCAACAGGAACCACTAGAGGCCGAAGACGGGGGGCGCGGATGAAACTGATCAAGCACCCCACTTCGAACGTGCTGGTTTCTTACCTTGACGGCGAATGTGATGGCGAGACCAGCCGCGAGGTCCAGCGTCATTTGCAGCAGTGCTGGAAATGCCGGAGCGAGGCCGCTGCAATTGAGCGAACGATCAATAGAGTGGTGGGCGAGGTACAGAAGCCGTCCTGGCCCTCTGACGATCATCAGCATTTGGCGCGCCAGCGTCTGATGGCCCGCCTGCATCAGGAGCGACAGGGCAGCCAGGATGATGGTGCATTCCTACAAAAAGCAATACCGCAACCAGGTTTCTTCACCTTTAGGGTAGGTGCTTCGGTATCCGCTGCACTGGTGTTGCTGACGGCCCTCGTGCTTGGCACCGGCCCCTTTCGGAACCTGGTGATTCCGGATACGCTTGCGGAGATCCCCCAATCCCGGCGAACCGCGCTGTCTCTCCAGTTCGCCACATGGGAACAAGCCGAGAGCCTGCGCCGTACCGCGACGGGTGCCTGGAGTAGTTCGCATGAGATTCGTGTTTCTATTCTTGACCAGCCCGCGAGCAGCCGGCGTTGGATGCTGGAATCTCTGAATCATGGCAAGGCAAGGGATTATCACCTCCGCATGCGACCCAGCCAGGGCCGGGTGCAGTATGCTGCCTGGCAGCCTGGCCCGGATCCGCGATTTGTTTACGTTTACCAGCAGCAACGCTGGGGCCGCCTAACGCAGCTAAGCCGGGGTCCCGCTAGCGGACTAAGCGCGTTCGCGGCCAGTACCTCCGGGTCGGATCTCTCTAAGTTTGAGGGGGCCGTATTTCAGTGGGTGCAGGCGATGGTCTTCCACTCCCATTTGCCAACCAGGCGCTTTGCAGATCTCACAGCATTGCCAGGGAGCACAGTGAGCCAAAGCGTGTGGGACGACCGCCCATGGGTGTGCGTGCAGTATCGCCAGGACAGGATGGCGATTGATGATTGTTTGGAAGGCAACCCTGTGAGCGGGGAAGTCCTGCGTGAATGGATCCGCATTCAGTCATCCGAAGCCAATGGTGAGGGGCAGACCATCCATGTGCAGGTAGATTGGGCGCCCGCGCTGCCGGTGGCCACTTCCGTTTTGTACGAGACGGATTTCCTTCCATCCGGCCTGCGATCACTTGATTTGGCTCGTGCCCGGCGGCGGTCTCCGCAGCCCTCCCATCCCGTCGTCGTGGATGATACCCAGCAACACGTGTTGGCTGCCGCACTGGATGCCGAAGAGGCCGTCCTGGTGTTGAGTGCGATTGAAGGGCCTGAGTTCGCTGTGGATCTGGCGCTCGCCAGCGATGCGGTGATCGTCCAGGGTAGAGTGGCCACGATCGAACAGTACGACACCCTCAGGGATGCCATATTGCCGCTTACTGCCCATTCGCCCTACCTGCGGTACGAGGTTCAGGTGGCCGAGAATGCCCCCCTGCCACCCCTCGGCGATCCTGCGCGGATAAGAATCGGTGAGGATGGTGATCCTCTGGCGACCGCCTTTCTCATCGCCAATCACCCGTCACTCTCTAAGGAAGAACTGCGGGATTTTTGCAACCGGGCCATTCGCCTGTCTGGAAATGTGGTCTCAACTGCCCGTCGGATGGCTGCCGTTCAGGCGCGCTATGGACCTGAGCTGTTGGGGAAGATGGCACCCTCTGAGCGGCGGCGACTTGAGGATATTCGTGCCCGAAACCTTCGCCACTATTGGTTGGCGTTAGCCGATCTCCACCAGTTCTTCGTGCAATCCGGCCTTGATTCAGGAAAGGCTGATACTCCCGCTATGCCCGCCGGTGTAGAAAGTACATCTGCCCTCTACGAAAGCGCCCGCAGCCTGCATGCGGAAATGTTGAAGGTGTTTGCGGTGGGCGATCCTGGTGATGCCTCTGCGCTCAAAGCCACCGAAACCTTGGCGTCCCAGGTGAGAGAGATGTTGCGGCCCGCTTCCAGCGCTCATTCGGCTAGCCAGCGCTAGCGTCAAGACCGGTAAATCTTTTTTTGTGGTTTGTGGTCAAACATCCTTGGCTTGACCACGCCCTTTTGCAAGTGGAGGTATTCGTCTCGTGAACCGAATTCAATTGTTCTGCGTTGGTTGTTCTCTGTTATGCCGCAAAGGCGCCAGTTCACTGGCATCGTTCGCGATTCTTCTTCTACTTGCGATGGTGCCGCTGGCTGCCCAGGAAACTGCTGGCGCTGTGCGTGGGGAGGTGACTGATTCCTCATCAGCCCGCATGGCGGACGTGCAGATCGAACTCACCAATTCCGATACCGGCACCGCCTACCGCCAGGCGTCCAACCAGGAGGGGCTGTATACCTTCAACCTCATCCCGCCGGGCACCTACAGCATCCGCGCGTCCATGACCGGCTTCCAAACTTACACCATCAGTGGAATCCGTGTGGAGATCAATCGCACGACCCAGGTGAACCTTCGCCTAGAACTGGGTTCCGTCTCGGAAATGGTGGAGGTACAGGCTTCACCAGTGGCGATTGAGACGGCCAGTGCGAACGTTAACACCAACGTGGAGCGCAAGTATGTGATCGAACTTCCAAGCGCTTCCCGAAACCCGCTCACGCTGGCCGCGATGGCGCCTGGAGTGAACCTCATCCGGACGGGATCGCAGGTGACGAACATTGAGGGGTCTGCCGCAAATGTTAATGGACTTCGCCGTAGCGCGAACGTCTTCTATATGGATGGGTCAGACAACACAGGCACGTTCCGAAATACCGCCCTGCAATTTCCCAATCCCGAAGCGGTACAGGAAGTGCAGGTCTCTACTGCCAGCACCTCAGCAGAGTTTGGCAAGCAGCCAGGTGGCATCTTCAACGTCGTTACTAAGTCTGGCACGAACCAGTTTCACGGCGCAGGATTCTTCTTCTTCCGCAACGAGAATCTGAATGCCAATACGTGGGACCGCAACCGATCCGGTGTGGCCCGCCCAGTGGACGACCAACGGCAGCTTGGCGGAGTGCTGGGTGGTCCAGTGATTCGAAACAAGACCTTCTTCTTCGGGTCATTCATGCTCTACCGTGAAAAGTCACCTGGCTTCCAGAACGATCGCCAGGTTCCTACACAGGCAATGCGGAGTGGGGACTTCTCCCAGTTCACCAGACAGCTATACAATCCGGACACCGGTGCGCCTCTGGCGGGTAATCGGATTCCCACAGCGCTGCTGGATCCCGTAGCAGGGCGGTTGTCCGCCCTACTGCCCACGGTGGCCAATCTGGGGGAACGCTTGCTGTACGACTTCACGAATACCGTGAACAACCAGGAAGCACTGGGCAAAGTGGACCACAACTTCACAGAGAATCACCAGCTAAGCGTGAGCTACATGCGCACATGGGGAATTGGTGACTCCTTTACCGACGGCGGAAACCAGATTCCCACGTGGGCTCCAATGTCACTCACCAACCGGCAGAACACCCTATCCGCGAAACACCTTTGGACTGTGAACCCCTCCACAATCGCGCAGTTTCGCTTTGCCATGGCGCAGCACATCTCTGACCGCGATAATCAGGCGGTGCAGGGACAGGCGCTTGAGGACTTGGGCGCGAACTTTCCGCTTGGATCGTCGCGTTCCGGCCGCTATCTCCCACGCCTCCAGATTGCGGATGGCTTTGTTGCCAGCCCTGGCAACCTGAGCGTGTTTGACCAGAACAACTACCGCATCGGCGGCACGCTGTCGATGATTCGGGGCAACCACAACATCAAGTTCGGTGTGGAGAGCCAGCGTTCCGGCGTACGCCAATTCAATCCCAGTGACCGTGCTGGGTTTACCTTTGATGGCCGGAGTTCGTCGCGCCCCGCTGTGGGCAATCCCACTGGCATTGGGGTATTCGGATATGCCGCGGCGGACTTCCTGATGGGCCGCTCCTCGGCATTCCAGCAGTCAGGAACGCGCGACTACGATATCCAGAACTGGTCCCACTATTTCTTCGTCCAGGACGAGTGGCGAATCACGCCGCGTCTCACCCTCAGCCCCGGTTTGCGCTACGAGTTCTATCAGCCCTCACGGGAGGTGAACGGCCGGGCGTCCGCATTTGTTCTGGGCCACCAGTCTAACCAGTATCCGAATGCGCCCGTCAACGTAGCCTTCCAGGGAGACGCGGGCATTCCCATGGGCTTCGTCCGGCAGGACCGAAACAACTTCGCGCCACGCCTTGGCCTGGCATGGGACGTGACTGGCGATGGCAAGACGGCGGTGCGCGCGGGTGCCGGCATGTACTATGCCTTTAACGCGATGAACATCCCAATGTGGAACTCTGAGCGAATTCCCTGGGATCCGCAAGCCGCCGGCGGCGAAACGCTCAACCTCGTGGATCCTTGGACCACCAGCCGCACGATTCGCTATACGGCCCCGCCTACTCCCTTCAGCCTCAGCCCGAATGACTTCAACTATCCGAATCGAATCGTGCAATTGCTCGGCTACGACCCAGGCTGGCGCACCCCGTATACGATGCAGTGGACGCTGAACGTTGAGCGCGAAGTGGTTCGTGGTATTTCCGTAACCACCGGCTATGTGGCGAATCGTGGCCTTGGCTTCTTCCAGGTATGGGATGGCAATCTGCCCCAATGGGCGCCGAACGCCACTCTGCAGAATGTTGAACAGCGCCGCCCCATCCCCGGTTTTGGACTGGTGGAGATCCTGCAGGCTCGCACCCGGAGTTGGCATGACTCGTTCCAGTTCTCAGCCAACGTCCGGCGCTTCAAGGGTCTGGTAACCCGATTCACGTATGTGTATGGCAAGAGCTTGGCTGTGGAAGCGGAGGACCGAGGGCAGGGTGGCGACCGTCCGGCGAATCCGTTGAATGTGGATGGAGAGAAGGGTGAGTTTGGCAACCGTCACACGACGCGCGCTTTCTTTGTTTACGACCTCCCGTTCTTCGCCAACTCGCAGTCGATTGCGGGGCGCTTGCTGGGCAACTGGCAAATGTCCGGCTCCCTCAATATCCAATCGGGTAGCCGCATCAACGCCATCATCGGCGAAGATTGGAACCGGGATGGGCAGAATGGCGACCGGCCGAACGTGACTGGCCCGATTACGTATATCTCAGGCTCGCGCGATCAGCAAATGGCGCGTTACTTCGATACATCCGTGTTTACCAACCCGGCCATCCAGAACACCTTCGGAAACCTGGGCCGCAATGCGCTATGGGGTCCAGGCCAGTGGGTGGCGGACTATGCCTTGTTGAAGAACTTCCCGGTGGGCGAGGGCAAGTTCTTCCAGTACCGTGCGGAATTCTACAACGCCTTCAACAACAACAATCTCAACAACCCCAACACGACAATGCGCAGCGTGGACTTCGGGAGGATCCTCAATCGCTTCGGCAACCGGACGATGCAGATGGGCATCCGCTTTGTATTCTAGAAAGCACATGCGAATGGATCGACGACGTTTTCTTCAAAAGGCGGCAATGGCCGGGGCAGCTGGCCTTCAGTGTGGCTACCCGCAGCAGCCCAAACTTTCCGTGGGTGGCATCCCCTTGGGGGTACAAAGCTTCTGCTTCAATGACCGCCCGTTTCAGCAGATGCTGGAGGCGGTGGTGGCATCTGGCGCACGGGGCATCGAGCTCTTTCGGGGGCACGCCGAGCCGCCGCCGATTCACCGCGACCGCGAAAAGCTGCGCGCATGGCGATTGAACGTGAGCCTGACTCACTTTGAGGAACTCAGGCAGAAGATCGAGGGAGCGGGGCTTAGCCTGCTGTCTTATGACGTGAGCATGCGCAGTGACTGGACAGATGAGGAGATTGACCGGGCATTTCTGATGGCGCGTGCTTTGGGGACCGGGTTGATTACCAGTTCAGGCAACATCGCGGTGAGTCCGCGGTTGGATGCCGCCGCGCGGAAGCATCGCATTCGCGTGGGGCTGCATAACCATGCTCAGCAGAAGCCAGACGAACTGGCCACGGCCGAGGACTACGCTCAGGCATTGAAGGGCCGCTCAAGCTGGATGGGAATCACTTTTGATACTGGCCATTTCGCGGCTGCCGGCTTTGACTGTGTGCCATTCCTGGAGGCAAATCAAGAGCGCACCTTTGCGCTGCACTTCAAGGATCGCAAAAGGGATATGGGTCCACAGGTGCCGCTGGGGACGGGCGATGCCGGTTTGACGCGGATTATCTCGTTCCTACGCAAGCAGCAGCTTCACATTCCAGTGTGTGTTGAGCATGTGGTGCAGCAGGGCGACCGTTTGCCGGTGATCCGGAATGATGTAGCATGGCTACGAAACGAACTGGGCAAGGGGCTTTGATGCAAAGACGCGACTTTCTGAAGACGACTTCCCTGACGGCAATCTCTGGCGGCGGATTGCGCGCACAACAGGCCACTGGTGCAACGAACCGGGCCAGAGGCGCCAATGACAAGGTGCAGGTGGGCATCATCGGCCTTGGGATGAATGGGTTTGGGCAACACGTTCAAGGCTTGCTGGCGATTCCGGATAAAGTCCAGATCGTGGCGGTGAGCGACATTTTCGCGCCCAGAGTAGACCGCGCGGTGTCCGTTACGCGTGCCAAGAGCTATCACAACTACGAGGATCTACTCGCTGACCCTAACGTGGAGGCGGTGATCATCTCCACGCCTGACCACTGGCACTCCAAGATGGCCATCGATGCGATGCGCGCTGGCAAGCATGTGGATGTGGAAAAGCCCATGGCGCTTACGCTGGAAGAGGCCAAGGAGATGGTGCGGGTTTCGAAAGAAACCGGACGGGTGCTGGCCGTTGATAGTGAGCACATGGCGCACACCTTATGGAAACCGGCTAAGCAGGCCGTTGATGGCGGCGTGCTGGGCAAGTTGCTGTGGAGCCAGACCAGCCGCAGCCGCAATTCGATTGAGCCTGCGTGGGAATACGCCATTGACGACGGGGCCGGGCCGGACAACCTGGACTGGGAACGCTGGCTGGGCCCGTCGAAGCACCGGGTCGCGTTCAGCAAGGAACGGTATTTCCGCTGGCGGCGCTTTTGGGACTATGGCGGCGGCATCATGACGGACCTCTACTTCCATCATCTGGCTCCACTGATGCATGTGACGGGACGTGGATTTCCGGTGAAGGTGACGGCGGCAGGTGGACACTACGTGCATCCCACCAGCGCGATTGAGGTGCCGGATACCATGCTACTGACCCTTGATTTTGAAAACCGGCATTCCATGCTGGTGGGCGGGTCACTGGCCAACTCACTCGAGTTGCCGATTGTCGTGCGTGGCAACGAGGCGAATATTCGCTTCCTGGGTGGTAGCCAGGTGCGGCCGGGCTACCTGCTGATTGAACCCGAGGCGCCGTACGCGGAAAGCTTCCGTGCAAAGGTGGAGAAGGCCGGCATCGAGGGTAAATGGGAGACGGTGCAGACAGGCGGGACGGCTCCGCAGCTGGTACGAATGCCGCGGGCTCGTCAGGAAGAGACGATGGCGGCGCTGCTGGGCGAGAACGATATCAAGGCGGCCTTTGAGGACGAGGTGCGGCGTAAGCCCGCACTGAAGGACGACCCCGCGGCCCGGCTAGCGTTCTTCCAGGACTTCCTGAATGCGAGGCAGCGCAAAGCCAATGCGCGCGAGATTCTGCGCTGCGAGGCCGTGGAAGGCGAAAGCTTCCATGAGAACTTCATGCGCTGCGTGCGGACTGGCGCTACGCCCGCGTTTGACGGTGAACTGGGCGTGAGGGTTCAGGCCGCCGTGGTGATGGGTGTGAAGGCCTACCGCGAGCAGAAAACTGTTTACCTGGATCCGAAGCGGGTAGAGGTTGTTGACCAGCCGGTTGCCTAGGGCCGCGATGGACTCTGCCTCGTATCCCCGTGGCCACTCTCCTGAAAACTAAGCCCGCGGCGACGGAGCCGCGGGCTTTTTGCTTGATGACTCCGGTGAAGCCGCTATTGCCGTGCCGAAGCTTTCACAACGGGGGCTGACTCAACCCCTGCAACCTGACGAGGCGTCATGCCCTTGAGTGAGTTCTGGCCTTTGCGCGAGAAGTCGATGCTCTCCGCGAGGATGCGCATGGCCTCCTGCGGGGCATGGAACCCCGTACTGTTTTCAGCTTCTACGAAGTCCAGGTAGAACTGGGCCTTGCGCTGGAAGTCGCGAGCCGCCTTAAGGTTGGCATCGGTGGCTCCGCCTGCCTGGGCTGCCTTGATGTCGGTAATCAGTTCCATCAGCGCGTCCATGGCCAGATTGCGAGCGTTGAAGAAGCGGGTTTGGATTTCCTCCACGCGATCCTTCATTTCCTGCTCAGGGAAGCGATGGCAGCCCTGGCATGCCCGGTTGATGTTCAGCATGGGGCTACGGACGTGATGGTCGGAGATCTTCATGCCGCCTTCACGCTTATAGGGCATGTGGCAATCCGCGCAGGAGACGCCGCTTCGTGCGTGGACGCCCTGGCTATAGAGCTCAAACTCAGGATGCTGTGCCTTGAGGGTGGGTGCGCCTGATTCCTTGTGGGTCCAATCCTTGAACTCCACTTCGTCATAATAGGCCAGCATGTTTTCTACCTTCAGCCCCTTGTGCCAAGGATAGGTGAGGCGCTTTTCGGTACCTTTGAAGTAGTACTCGACATGGCACTGGCCGCAAACGAAGGTGCGCATTTCCTGGGCGCTGGCCATGGTGTTGACATCGTAGTTTTCGATGCCTTGGCTCTTTTTGTAGTTGGCCATCCCTTCAATGAAGGCGGGGCGGGTAACGCGTAGCGCCATGGTATTGGCATCGTGGCAGTCAATACACGAGACCGGATGTTCCGCCAACTTCGTGGCCTCCACATACGGGAGCTGATTCATGGCGTCGAAACCCTTCATGATGTCGCCGTCACCCAGCTTCTTATAGATGAGGTAGGTGGAAGCGTGGCAGTTCAGGCAGGTGCCCGGCTGGTTGAATTCGGTGACGCGCCTTGTGCTGCGCTGGTCAAAGAGCATGTAGGCATGGCCCCGCTCTTCTCGAAAATCCACACTGAAGGCATAGCCCGCCCACATGGCTGCCAGCCTGGGGTCCTCATGAATCTTGCTTTGGGTCATCACCACCTGTTCGGTGGCGTTGGGAGGGGCGACGGGTACCGCTTCTGATCCGCCATAGCGCGTTCGCTCCATATCAACGGTGCGCTTGTAGGCATCGTAGTGTAAGGGGAAGTTCTTCCCCCAAATGGCGGGGTCGCCAGTGTTGTCATCGATCTCAACCACCCGGACGAAGGGATTGCGGGCCTCTTGCTTCCGCTCGAAGATGTTCACCAGCAGGGCGCTTAGTGCCAGCGTAACCAAGGCGGTGAGGCCGACCGTGGTAATCAGCATCCGGCTTAGGCTGCCGGTCTTCCCTTTGCTCTGGTTTGCTTCGCTCATGCTATTGCTCCTGGTTACGGGGCTCCGGGTTACTGGGATTCGCCCGGTGGCCCTACTACTGCCTACTGATGACCCACCTGGTGGTGGCACTGAATGCAATCGACGCCCTCTTGATGGACGCCTTCCATCGCACTCACAATCTGCTGGTGGCACTTCACGCAGGCGTTCTTGGTCACTCCGTAGTTAAAGGCGTTAATGCGGATGTGGTCAGGAAACTCGCCAGTGGTGAAGGCCAGCGAGTGGAAAAATCCATTGCGGGCCTTGGTGTAATACTTGGGCACGAGACCGGCGGGGCTGTGGCAGTCGTTGCAAACCGCCACATTGCCATGGCTGCTCTTCATCCAGCCAGCATACTGTTCCCGCATGACATGGCAGTTTGCACAGGCATTGGGATCGTTGGTCATGTAGGACGCGCCTTGGGCATAGCCAAAGGTGAAGAGTCCAACGCCCAGAGCCAGGCCGACGCTAACCGCTAAGGCAGACCACCATAGGGGATGGATGGCTGGCAGCCACCTGCTTTTCGAGTTGTCCTGAAGGTCGTCCATCACCGTCTTCAACGTTCTATCGCTTTATCCCGCCTGGCGCAACGGGTGACGGCGGTAGCCAAATGCCTTGGTGCTGCGATTTCGGCCCATTGCTGCAGACAGTGTATCGGGTATGTTTGCGCCTCTGGTGTGACTTTAGTCACAAACCGGCTCGAAAGCAGAGTGTTTTACCTGATTATTCTTTTTATGGCGATTCCAGCAGCTTCTGCCCCGATCGCAGGGTGTGTTGCCTAAAGAGAACCGTTCACTTGGCCGATGTGATCTCGAGTGCTTCTGAATGAATGCCATTGGATGGGATCTAAGAAATGAAACAAACTACTACTGGATGGTCAATCGGTCGCCGGGTTGCGGTGGGTGTCACGCTTGTGGTGCTGCTGATGGCGACGCTGGGAGGGCTAACCGTTCATGTGATGCGAGGGGTGTCGATAGAGGTTGCCGCAATTGAACAGGATTACCTTCCCGTAATCCGCCAGGCGACGGCCCTTGAACGCCACATCCTGAATGCCCGTATCCATTTGATTTACCACGCAACCATCCAGAAGGCAGGGGCCAAAGCAGCGGGTCTGGAGCGGTTGGCGGAAGCCAAGCAGATCATCCCGCAGATGGAACGTGCGGTGCTGGCCAGCCCGTTGCTGGAGGACGTGGTGCCGCCTGCGCAGCGCATGGGGCAGCAAATGGCCAAGTACGAGACAGACTTGGGGCGTGTTCTGGACGGCGTGAGCAACGGGTTAACTGCTGAGGAAATGGCTCCGATTATTTCGCAATGGGCTAGCACTGGGGGCCAGCTTGTGAATAATGCAGCCGAGGTGCAGCAACTTGCTGAAAACCTCACGAATGCGAGCATCCAAAACTCTGTAGGCCGCCTGCAAACTACCTTGGTGACCGTCGCCGGGATGGCGATTGGGATGATCCTGCTTGCGGCTGGAGCCGGGTGGTTCCTGACGTGGGGAATTAACCAAGTGCTTAGCCAGACAGTGAGAGAGATGGACTCCAGCGCGCAGCAGTTGATGCAGGCGGCGCGGCAGATTGCCTCCTCCAGTGAATCCCTTTCGCAGGCCGCTACTGAGCAAAGTGCGACGCTGGAGGAAATCAGTGCTGCCAATCGCGAAATACACTCCATGGCGGAGCAGAACAGTGCCAACGCCAGTATCGCCTCCACAACGGCGAGGAGTACAGCTGACCAGATGGAGCTGACGAAGGGCCTGCTCAAGGATGGCATCGATGCCATCCAATCCATCCACGAACAAAGCGGAAACATCGCGAAAATCATCCGCGTGATTGATGAGATCGCCTTTCAGACCAATATCCTGGCGCTAAACGCAGCGGTGGAAGCGGCACGTGCGGGCGATAGCGGACAGGGCTTCGCGGTGGTTGCGGATGAGGTTCGAAGCTTGGCCCAACGTTCTGCCCAGGCGGCGCGGGACACGGCCCAACTGATTGAGTTGTCGGTTGCCAATGCGCGTAATGGCAAGGCGAAGATCGAATCTCTGGCCGGCTCGATCCTGAAGGTCTATGGCGGCGCCGGTGAGATCAGGGATCTGGTGGAGCAGGTTTCCGCTGCAGGACGCGAGCAGGTGCAGGGGCTGGGCCAGGTAAGTCACTCGATGCTGGAACTAGAGCGCGTCGCGCAAACCACCGCCGCGGCGGCAGAGCAAGGTTCGGCGGCTTCGCAAGAAATGGATAGCCAGGCGGCATCGCTTCGGGAATCCGTCTCACGGCTGGCAGCGCTGGTAGGCTAGCGATCGCAGTGGTCTAGCTGTGTTGCTGCTCTGGTAGAGTTGCTGGTTTGGAGGGGGCGCTGGGCTGGGCTAGTCCAGTCGTGGCAGGAATTGCCGAGACCGACTTTCCCGGTATCGTGTGACTTTCGTCACAGTGGTACCGGCAATCTGGCTGCAATACTATCGTTTCGGACCAGGTCGTCCTAATTGCTCGGACTGCCCGGTGGGCGGTGTCTGCTGGGGGCGAGCCCTGAACTTGCAACTACTTTCGCGATAAGGTGACGCCAGTGATCAACCCATCCCCTTACCCTCTGCAGTGGAACATGGTCGCCATGAAACAGGGAACTTGTGCCCTGTCGTGGTTCCTGCTCGTGCTGGGTGGCGTGCTCCTGTTGGCTACGCCATTGGTGGCGTCAGACCAAGGCAGCCAGGCATCAGCGGGAGGCCTGGGCTCCGCGGGAGCGGGAGGGGCAGCAACGCCTTCGACGGCGACGCCAGCCGCGGAAGTGCCCAAGCCGTCTCCGGTGGAGATCCACGGAAGCATGCGCACCCGCTTTGAGATGTGGGATTGGTTTGGGGCAGGCGAGGAGAGCCGGTATGCGTTCTCCGGCAACATCCTGAAGCTGAACTTCCGCCAGACAAACAAGCATGTTGGGTGGATGGCCGAACTGGCTGCTCCTACGTTGCTTGGTTTGCCGGAGGACGCGCAGCAACCCGGAGCGCGCGGGCAGCTTGGCCTGGGCGCCACGTACTATGCCGCCAACCAGCGGAACCGGAACGTGGGCATGCTGTTTGTTAAGCAAGCCTATCTGCATCTGCACCATTTGGGACAGTCAGAGCGGCACGCGATCCGGCTGGGGCGATTTGACTTCATCGACGGTACGGAGATGATGCCCAAGAATGCCACTCTGGCGGCTGTAAAGCGC
Organism: Bryobacteraceae bacterium; assembly: GCA_036821995.1. Taxonomy (GTDB): domain Bacteria; phylum Acidobacteriota; class Terriglobia; order Bryobacterales; family Bryobacteraceae; genus JACTMJ01. The sequence continues at coordinate 12,336 of DAISIM010000004.1, read as the reverse complement.
ACTCGCATCCTGCAGCGCATTTTGGGATCCTTTGCCTGGACCCACGTTGGCCGCAGCTTCGATGGTGCGTACTACACCTACGACACGCCTTCCTCAAACCTCACCGTGATTGGGGCCACTCCGACGCGCGGCGTTTTCCAGGTGGATGGTTGGGGCTGGAATCAAGTTGCCTTTGGATACGGAGCCTACACCAAGCAGTACGGAAACGCCTCCAAGGCCACGGAAATCAGGGTCTTGAGCATGTATTACACCGATTGGCGCAATGTCCTGAAGACCGATAACCGTCCTCTTGCCGTGCGAGCGCAAGACCGTGAGCGGATCCAGATTGGGAGCTACGGAGGGCACATGCTGCATGCTCGCGAAACCAGCGGCGGTACCCTGGATTTCCTGCTTTGGGGGCTTGGACAAACAGGGTCCTGGGGCACGCAGTCCCAACTGGCGGGAGCCATCAATGTGGAGGCGGGGTGGCAGCCGAAAGGCATCCCCACACTCAAACCCTGGCTGCGGGGCGGCTATTTCCGCTCCACTGGCGACAACGATCCTAACGACGGACGGCATTCCACATTCTTTCAGCTGCTTCCCACTCCTAGACCCTACGCCCGCTTCCCATTCTTTGACTGGATCAATAGTGAGGACATCATGGCCAGCTTGGTTCTGCGACCTCACTCGCGGGTGAGCATCAGCAGCGAGGCGCACGTGCTGAACCTCAGTTCCCGCAATGACCTTTGGTACCTGGGCGGGGGTGTGTTCCAGCCCTGGAGCTTCGGCTATGTTGGCCGCCCCAGCAATGGGGAGCGACGGTTTGCCAATCTCTTTGACGTAAGCGTGGATGTGAAGGTAAGCAAGGGGCTGGCAATGAACTTCTACTACGGCAAGGCGGTGGGGCAGGGAGTGACACGGGCAATCTACCCAGACGGCAAGAACGCGCAGTTTGGCTTCATTGAAGCAACCTATAGCTTCTAGCGCAGGCTCAGTCGGGCTTGCGACTACTTGTGAGGAATCGCTTACGGATACGTAGCATCCGTGTTGCCTTGCCTCTCTCGTGGAGGATCTGGTAGATGCTAACTGTTGATGAAGCAATGAGTCACAATGGAAATTGAATCTCCATTTTGAAGCTCGAGGCTTACCGTCAGCTGCTGCGTACGTTCTAACGGGAGTACGGATGTCCGGCCAACAGAGTGAGGGCGCGGTAGATTTGTTCACACAGCATGGCGCGGGCGAGTTCGTGCGGGAAGGTGAGCGAGGACAGCGATAACAAGCGCCCGGCGCGCTGCTTCCACTCAACGGGGTGACCCTCCGTAGGGCCGATGACGAAATGTACATCGCGCGCCGCGAACCTTGCCTGCTCCATCATTTCCGCGAACGAGGGTGTATCGAGGGCCTGGCCCTCCGGGCTTAGCAGAACAACCATGGCGCTGGGTTGATCCCAGGACTCTTGTTTGGGCTTCAGTTCCACGAGATCGACGCGCGCGTAGCGCTGGCATCGCTTCCGGTACTCCTCACAGACCGCTTGCAGGTTACGATCCCGCACTTTACCGTAGTAGTAGATCGAGATGCGCATGGGCAGTATAGGCACCGACATGGTAACCTGCTGCGCACAACTTGCGCCAATGCTTAAGGAACGCCCCAACGCTAAGACCCTGCAAATGGAGTGATTGGAATGTCCGCATTGACCCAACCCAATGCCCAACCGGGAAAACTGCCCGGTCCCCAGCCCGTCGTGGCGCCTCCGCCTGCTCCTCCAGTGAAGCCTAGCCGCCGATGGCTGGGAGTGCTGGTAGTGCTGGTTTTGGTGAGCGCAGCCATTGGGTGGCTTGCACTGCGGCAGACTACACCCGTGGCCGATCCAGCGGCCGGCATCGCGTCGATGGACACCGCGCCCGTACTGCGCGGCAAGATCGTGAAGTCGATCCGTGCCGGAGGCCAAACGGCTGCGGTGAACTTCGCCAACATCAGTGCGCCGGAAGTGCGCGGCCGAGGCTCTGACCGTTCCCTCACGATCATCAAGCTGGCGCCTGCCGGATCCATCGTAAAGCAGGGCGATGTGATTGCAGAGTTCGACGCCACCACGTTGCAAGATAGCCTTGACGACCAACGCGCCCTGGTAGAAGTGGCGGAAGCCAACCTTGCCAAGAAGAAGGCGGATCTTGCAGTTGAATGGGAGACCTTCCAGCAGACGCTGCGTGTCGCCAAGGCGAATTTTGATAAGGCGGCCCTGGACTTACAGACGGCGGAAGTAAAAAGCGAGATTGAGAGCGAGATCCTGAAGCTGGCACATGAGGAAACCGAAGCCCGGTACAAACAGTTGCAGAAGGACATCGAACTGCGAAGGACTTCCCAACAGGCCGACATTCGCATTTTGGAACTCGATGTTGCCGACGAAAAGCAGGATCTGGTGGATCTTGAGGGTAACCTTGCTCGTTACACGGTTCGCGCGCCCCGGGCTGGACTGGTGGTGCTGCAATCCAACTTCACAGGCGGCGAGATGCGCCAGGTGAGCGAAGGGGAACAGGTTCGTCCTGGACGCGGCTTCATGAAGATTGTGGATACGTCTGTGATGGTGGTGGACGCAGTGGTGAACCAGTCTGAGAGTGAGAGTTTCGCCCTGGGGCAGACCGCGGAAATTGGATTTGATGCGTTCCCTGATATGAAGATGAGCGGTTCGGTCTCGGCGCTGGGTGCCTTGGCCTCAGGCGGTTGGCGCGAGAACTACTACATCCGCAATATCCCCATCAAGGTTGTCATTGACCGCCCGGATCCTCGGGTGATTCCTGATCTTTCGGCCTATGCCGATGTCGAAGTGCGGTCACGGGAAAATGCTCTTCTGGTGCCGCGCGCGGCAATCGTTTATGAGGGCGACCAGGCTTACGTCGTGCTTAAGTCGGGGACGGGAACCAGCCGTGTTCCGGTGCAGGTAGAACTCACCAACGCCTCGCTAGCCGCGGTGTCGGGTGCCTTGGAAGAGGGGCAACAGGTGGTGGTAGGGCCAACGATGCTTAGCTCCCGCTAGCGTCCGTGGACAAAACGGCTGCGCCGCGGGTCCGCCCCGCCTTCCAGCAGCCCGTTCGTGCGCCGGATCATGGTGGGTGACGCCCCATTGGACAATGGCCCCTGCACCTGAACAAGGTGCCCCATCTGACGCAATCGGTTGAGGATCTGCGGACGAATGCGGTTTTCTACGTAAAGCCTGCCGCGCTCAAACTCATTGCCTGCAAAACTGGTGTAGTAGTGCTTGCTCTGGAAGCGCGGAGCCTCCATGGCGGACTGCGCATCCATGCCGAACACCAATACATTCAGCATCACTTGCAACAGGCTCTGGTCCTGATTATCCCCGCCCGGAGTGGAAAGAACCATCACCAGTTCTCCATCCTTCAGCACCATGGTGGGAGAGAGGGTGACGCGCGGACGCTTGCCAGCCTCGATGCGATTGTTGTGGCCCGGGGCCATCACAAAGCTCTGCAGGCGATTGCTTAGGGGAATGCCCGTGCCCTCCACAATCACAGAGGGAAGCCACGCGCCGCTGGGCGTAGCCGTGAACGCATTCCCCCAACGATCCACAACATTCACGCAGGTGGTGTCGCGGTCGTAGCTCTTGCCGCGCGACACGGGGAATACGGGCGGAACGCCAATCTCGCCTGGCTGGCTTTCCATCGACGCCAGGGACGGGTTGATCATGGCTGCTCGCCGCTGGCCGTACTCTTTGCTGAGGAGAATATCCTCCGGAATCTTCGAAAACTTCGGATCGCCGTAGTAGCAGTCGCGATCCGCGAAGGCCAGTTTGAATGCCTCAGTAAGGGTGTGGATGTATTCGGCCGAGTTGTGCCCCATGGCGCGGAGGTCAAAGTTCTCCAGAATGGCCAGTGTCTGCAAAGTGACGGGACCTTGTGTGAAGAAGCCCGGCTTTAGCACTTCGTAACCCATGAAGCGATAGACGCGGGGATGGTCGAAGTTGGCCTGGAAGCCCGCGAGGTCAGCGTAGCGTAGAGGTCCGCCAGCTTTCCGGGTGAATGCATCTATCTTGCGGGCGATGTCCCCGCGGTAGAAGTAGTCGCGGACGGCTTGGATCTTCTGCTCACGGGTGCCCTTGGCGTTCTTTTCGGCGGCCACCATGGCCCGCAGAGTGGCGGCCAGTTCAGGCATGCGGAAGATTTCGCCGGTCCGGGTGACATTACTCCTGGGATAGAAGAAGGCCTTGGACGTGGGCCAGTGCCTCATCACTCGCCATTCGGCCTGCAACATGTAGCCGAACTCAACACCAGCCGGCGATGCTTCGGCGTGGGCGATGGCTGGTTCAGCGATATCGGCGAAACTGAGGGTGCCGTAGTCCTTCAACGCCAGAAGCATGCCATCCACCACCCCGGGCACAGGCGCTGAGGTGATGCCATGGGCCGGGATGGGGGCCAGGATGTCGGCCTCCTCTTCATCGGTTTCCCACACCTCGGGCTTGCGCTGCTGAAAGAAGGGGACGGTGGCAAGGGCTGGGGCGGTTCCAATACCGCTTACGACGACGGGTGCCCGATCCTTCATCTTGATAATGAACGGCGCCTCGCCACCCAGTCCGAATCGGCTTTGCTCTACGACGGCGGCGGTTAGCGTAGTCGCTACGCCGGCATCCACGGCGTTCCCTCCCTTGGCCAGCATCCGCATGCCCGCTTCCACCTGCAGATTGTCGCCCGCCGCTACCATTTCGTTCAGAGCGCGCACTGCCGGGAAGAGGGTGAACTGCGCCAGCAGCAGCCCTCCCAGAGACACCAGAAGCAGCGCAGCGGCAAGCAGCCGCAATGCCCAGCGGCTATGTGGAGGGCGAGGGAATCGTTTCCAAGGGGAGGGGGTGTTGGGGCGATGGGTAGAGCGTGTCATGAATGCTTCGTTTTCCCTCTGCAGCTTCTCGCAGGAAGCGGTATTTTCGCAGCAGTTCGTACATCACTACCCCAGCCGCCGTGGAGACGTTCAGGGAGTGCTTCATGCCTAGCATGGGGATGCGCACGCAGACGTCTGAGGTTGCCTGAATTTCTTCCGGCAGCCCGTCCACCTCGTTGCCCAACAGCAGACAGACGGGGAACCGGGGCTGCCAGTCAAACAGATCCACAGCGTGCGGAGTGGTTTCCAGAGCAGCGATCTCGAAGCCGCGCTGGCGCAGATCAGAAAGCAGCGCCAAGGGGCAGGCCACCTGCTGCCAGGCAACCGTCTGTTCCGCGCCGAGGGCGGTTTTGGCGACGCCGGGCTGGCTGGGTAGCGGAGAAATCCCGCTGACGTAAACACGAGAGAGGGCGGCGGCGTCGGCAGTGCGCAGGATGGCGCCTACGTTGTACATGCTGCGGATATCGTGCAGGACGGCGCACACCGGCAGCGGTCCAATGCCGTCGTAGGCTTCGGTGCCGATGGTAGCCAGGAATGGCAGCCGCTCCATACGTTCTACGTTAGCAGGAGCTTCTATGGCAGCAGGGCGGCAGGAGGTGTTTCCGGCAGCGGCGCGGGCCTCAACTCGGGGAGGCGGCTCTCCAACTCAACCAGTTGCAGCGGCCTTGCTCCGGCGGAGCACATCGGAATGCGTCCATGGGAGTAATAGCGCAGTCCATACTCCGTGGCGCGGTGGACCCACTCGATGCAGATTGCATCTGCCTGTGGCTGTAACTCGCTCCAAAGTCCCACAACCGACGCCGACCCTCGAATGGATGGCAGCGCGTGCCATTTCATCATGCCTACATTGAGGGCCATCAACCCGGCTAGTAGCGCCAGGGAAGTGGTGCGGCGAAGTCTGACTTCGCTGACGAAAACCGCAACGGCGATGACCATCGATGGAATGGCAAAGCCCCAGGGAATGTGGGTGATGGTGCTGCGGCGAAGTCCTACGCTGAGTGCCTCGGGGAGAAGGCCTCCCGCCAGGGCAAAGACAGACGCGAGGATCGCCGCCAAGGCCAGCAGGATCGGGGCGCGGGGTATCCGGCTAAGCGCCATTCCCAGCAAGGCCGCAGCAGCTGGAAGCAGCGGCAGCAGGTATCCCGGCAGCTTGTTTGTAGACGCCGAAAAGAATACGAGTCCTACACCTAACCACGCCGCGAAGAAATGCAGGTGGCGGCTCTTCCAGAAGGCTCGGTCATGGCGCAGTGTACGGGAAGCGAAGCCCGCTACCAGTGCTGTCCATGGCATCAGCAGTCCAGCGAGGACGGGAATGTAGAACCACGCTGGTTGCACGTGCTGCAAGTCCTCGCGAAAAAAACGTCCTACGTGGTGTTCCAGGAAGAACTCGTCAATAAAAGGCCAACCATTTTGCCAATAGCAGGCCAGATACCAGGGAAGGCTCACCAGGCAGAAAGCAAGAACGGGCTGAGGGCGCAGCCAGTCCAGCACGCGCCGGAACCCGAAAAGGGCCAAAGGTGCGGCCAACACCAGCGGAACCAGCCCTTTGGCGAGCGAGGCAACGGCAAAGCAGGCTGCCGCCCAGGGAAGCAGTCGACGGTCCGCGTCCAGTGCCCAAGGGATCGCCAGTAGCATGCCGGCGCTGAAGAAGACGGTTAGGGGAAGATCGGTGACCGCGGCGTGGCTGAATCCGATCCAACCGGCGCTGGTGGCCAGGATGAGCGTGGCTGCCAAGGCGGTGTCCGCGCCCAAAGAGCTTCGCAGCCGGTGGTAGAAGAAGCCAAGAAAGCCTACGCCCAACAAAGGCATCAATAGCCGGGGTGCCAGGGAGTCCCCAGCCCCTAGCGCAAAACCCATGGCCCCTATCCAATACAGGAGTGCCGGTTTCTCAAACCAGGCCTCGCCAAACAGGCGGGGCGTCACCCAATCGCCCGTCGTGAACATGGCGCGTGCGATATCCGCATAGCGCGGCTCATCCGGACCCAATAGGCCGGATGTCCCAAGCCCATAAACATACAGCAGCACCGCCGCCACCAAGGCGCCTAGCGCCGCCAGAATCCGCAACAGCATCTCCTACCGAGTATAGAAGGGCCTGGCGCGGCACGGCAGCGGATGCAGCGACCGATGTGGTGGATGCACAGCCGTTTGATGTCAGAACGAAGTCCCGCCTGGCGCTATGCGAATGGATAGTATTGAAATTTGTTCTGAAAGCTTATTTATCGGCATCAGCCAGCGTATTCCTTCACACTAGCGCTATCGAAAGTTGGTATTCACTGTATCAATTCTTTGAGTTTTCTTGAGCTACCGCAATCGGTATTCTGAAAGTGTCAGAAATGTTCGATTGTCGCGGATGCCACTGATCGCCATCCCTTGACGCCTGGTGAGTGGCGGCGCCTGTTTCCCTTTGCACGCCACCGCACGCGTCGCTCTTCCTTCCCTGCAGAAGCCACTCTGAAGCTGGTCCACCTCGAATGTGGCAGAGATGATGGCCCCGGAATGCCCGGTGCCGCCACATCCTGATGGCGAAGTTCCACATGCTCAGCGGTTACCCTTTGGGGTCACCGGAATCCAACGCCCGAGGTGTATCTATGCGCTCGTTCTTTGTCTATTTGTTCTTCATTTACTCACTGATTTGGGGTGCTTCGCTTCATGCCGCCGGCACCCTATTGGAAGTGGATGTGCGCGATGCCCGTGAGCCCTATCGAGTAGCGGTGGTGTCGTTGCAATCCGCTCACTACGGTACCCGGGCGGAACCGATGGGCGCGGTCACACGCTTCCAGTTACCTCCAACGGGATATGTGTTCGTGGAGATTCAGTTTGCCTCAGGCTACGTCCTGGCTCGCACCGTGCAACTACCTGAACCAGCCCGGCAGCAGCGCACCCGGGTGGTGTTTCACAGGTCCGATGCGGTGTTCGCGAAGGACTTGAATCAGGCCACGAAAACGATCTCAGCGGCTGCACTGGCAAACGAACGCCAGGTACTGGAATTGGTTGAGCGCTTTGAGGCACAGATGGAAGCAGGCTCCATCCAGGAGGCCGAGGCTATGTTGTGGGAACTCCTTGAGATCCAGCCTGGCAGCGTGTTGGCATGGAACAATCTGGGTGCCATCGCGCTGGCCCATGGAGAGTTGTCGGAGGCCACCAGCCACTTCCAGCGTGCGTTCGAGAGCGATTCTGGGTCGTTTGAGGCCAATCTGAACCTCAGCCGCGTGCACATCACCCAGGGCAATCTCGATCTGGCCCAACGCTACTCCAATCAGGCGCTCAAGATTCGCCCGGATCATCCGTCCGCTCTGGCGCAGCGGGCCCAGGTCATGTTGCTGATGGAGCGATATCTGGAGGCTAAGCCACTTCTGGAAACACTCCTCCGGGTTGATCCCCATCACGGCAGCTTTCCGGAGCTTGGGCTATCGGTTGTCATGGACCATCTGGGCGAACCCTTGGAAGCATCCCGCTACGTGATGGCATGGGCGGAACGGCATCCCCGTCATCCAGAGAACGATCGTCTCCGGCAGAGGGCTCGGGCGCAGGCGAAGCAAGCCCAAACCATGGCCCTCCGCGCGCGGGACAGCAAGTAAATGAATGCACAAGGGAAAGAATGGTCGGGGCGAGAGGATTCGAACCTCCGGCCTCCTGGTCCCGAACCAGGATTCGGGGGAGGAGGAGTGATTGGGCTGGATTGCTCGGGGTTGCGATGGGGTCTTGTTTTCTAGCTCTTGCGGCGGGTGGGCGGTTGGAGCGTCGAAGCCGGTAGTAACGCGTAGATGCGGGGGGTGGGCATAGTTTTGGGCATCGTTACTTTGTTTCCCAAGAGAGTTTCGCGCTTGGGTAGTAGAGAGAGATTGGGTTGTCGCCGGACTCTGCGTCATCAAGTGAACGGCGCACCTGGTTGGCCACTTCGGCCACGTAGGTCTGAATCTTTGGAACCAGCGAATATGGGTCTTGGGTGTCCACCGATATCGTACGGTATTGATTCAGGTCAAAGGGAATCGAATCCACACTCCTTTTCACGAGCACCGTAGGCAATCGGGTAGTGTGCCGCGGGCAGAGTTCGTAGAAGACGTTCGGGTTGTGGAACGATAGATCTGCGACTACAAGTTTGGCCTTCAGAATATGCTCAATGATCTGCTTCCCAATCATTCCGGGCTTGGCCAGTTGGTCCGCGCGGACAAGCGTGAGTCCAAGTTCCTTGACGGCAGGTCCAATTATGAATTCCATCATGAAATCAGAGTGCTTGCGATGTTCGCTCCCGTCCGCCCCTATCGGCGTGACGTAAAAGCAGACACTAGTAAAGTCTGGTCCGCCACCGGCTGAGTCAGCCGGCTTGCTGGCAGGCGGCTCTTTCCCAGCCCCGCCAGACTTGACCATGGTGGATTCAGGGGGTGTTGCCGTTGTGCTTGGCGTCTCATCAAGAAGTTGATCGATCGAGATGAGTCGTTCCGATCCCGCAATCGTGCGCAGCAAGCCTAAGAACTTTGCGTTAACGACAAAAGTATCAATGCACTCAGCGGTGTCGTCACCCTCGATTAAACCCGATTCCTTCAGGCTATCGGCGAGAACCTCTTTCGCAGGCAACTTATTGCCCTTCACTTTCTCGTAGAGGAAAGCGAAAGGGGTTTGACTTTCGATCGCGAGCTTGAATCGAGCTTGAAGCTGTTTCGTGGCGGCTACATCTGGATCACTTGCCGTGGAACCCTCGGGAGTCAGTTCGAGGAACTCCGCGTTGTAACCGCCCTTGCTGAGTCCATATTGCCCAGAAGCGGTGATCAGTCGGCGGCTCGGCTTGCTGTCTGGCGATTGGTCCATTTTCTCGAATAGAGTCAACCGCCTAACTCGCTGCCCCGACGCATGATCTTGAATCGCCAGCGCGAGCGCCAGTGCGTCTTCAAAGCTTAGAGCTGGGAATCTTCGCTCGCGCCGAACTTGTTTGGTTTCGCCGTTTCCCGATTTCTTTGCCACTAGAACCTATTATCTACGTTTTGAAGCCGCAATTCCCTTACTCGCGGTCAGGCTGACGGTGAAACCGCCCTGTTGTTCTTTCGTCGTCCTCGGTTTCGCTTCCAGCGTGTGAGCCCGTCGGGGTGCCGTATAATCAAAAAGGAGCAAGCCATGCACAACGAATACATCGAACAGCGCCACGGAGGCTACTACGTAGCCGGGACGCGCATTTCGTTGGATTCCGTGGTGTACTCGTTCAACGAAGGGCAATCGCCGGAAGCGATTCAGGAAGACTTCCCGTCGCTGAAGCGCGCTCAGATCTACGGAGCAATCGCCTTCTACCTGGACCACCAAGCCGAGATCGACAAGTACCTCGTGGACACCGAACGTGAGTTCGAGGGGAACGCCATCCCGCTGGAACAGGCCAACCCGACGCTTTGGGCCAAGATCCAACGCGCGAAGGCCGAGGCCGCCCAAGGCGAGCGGCGTTCTTGAGCATCCGGTTCCAGGCTGACAACGACCTCAAATTCGGAATCGTCAAGGCCGTCCGGCGGCGCGAGCCGACCGTTGATTTCGTGTCTGCCCAGGAGGCTGGCCTGGACGGTGTTCCCGATCCGGTGTTGCTGGATCGTGCGGCAGCAGAAGGCCGAGTCCTGGTCTCTCATGATCGGCGAACGATGATCGACCACTTTCGCGACCACCTGGCGGCGGGCAAGTCCAGCCCGGGATTGCTGATCGTGTCGCAAGGCTCGGCCATCGGTGATGTCGTGGAGGCCGTGCTTTATGTGTGGGCACTTTCCGATCCGGCCGAACTTCGAGATCAGGCCTACTACCTGCCGTCGATATCGCGGCACTTCTTTACTCGCTGAACCCGTCGGCGCGTATGACAAGTGGCACCACCGACCGCTTTCGTGGATGACAGCACATCGTATTCAAACGAAGCTGGATAAGGCGATATTCGCGGCCGGTTGGCAGACAACCCTTTATATTCCACTACCGCGTCTCCCCCAACTGCTGTGTCGCCGAGAGACGTCGAAAGGCGTCCGTTGGCGCGCAAAGACGTCTCAAGACCTCCCATGCCGTTTTCCCACCCGAAGGGGCAGCGGTTTCGCGGCAATGATCTGGGTAGTGGAACATAAAGCAACGGCGGATGAGGTTCGTGGATTTCAAGGCCATCTGCCATGAACTCAGCCTCTTGCCTGGCGGAAACTTGGGCATGCGAATCCGCCATTTGGCGGATGGCCGATAAGAATAACCGCGCCGCGCGACGCGTGGTAAAGGATCAAACACGATCACAACCGGTTCATCGATCTTCGCCAGCGACGCAGAAATCCGTTGAACCTCGTACGCCGCAGACGAATTCTGGGAGCAATCCCGATGTCCGTCTACAAGCAAAATGGCTCGAAGAACTGGTGGTACAAGTTCACCTGGCGCGGACGCCAGATTCGCTAGAGCACGAAGCAGTCGAACAAGCGCGTCGCTGAACAGATCGAGGCCGCGCACAAGGCAGGCCTGGCGAAAGCGGAAGTTGGCATTCGCGACAAGAAGCCCGTACCGACGTTGCGCAAGTTCATCGACAACGATTTCGCGCCGTTTGTGGAATCGCGTTTTGCCAGCAAGGCCAAGACGCTCGAGTACTACCGGATCGGCCTCAAGAACCTGCGGGAGTTCGAGCCGCTGGCGAACTCGCTGCTCGACGCGATCACCGGCGACAAGATCGCCTCGTTCATCGCCAAGCGCCGCCAGGCCGGACTCGCTATCGCCAGCATCAACCGGCAACTGGAAGTCTTGCGGCGGATGCTGAAGCTCGCTGTCGAATGGGGCAAGGTGGAGAAGCTGTTGCCCAAGGTAGAGATGCTGAGCGGCGAGAACCATCGTGAACGCGTCCTCAGCTCCAACGAGGAGGACCGCTATCTGGCCGCGGCGTCCGCGCAAAGCTTCCTGCTTCGCGACGTCTCGACGATTCTGCTGGATTGCGCCTTACGCCCGGAGGAATGCTTACAGATGCGCTGGGAGGATGTTTGGGATGGCGCGTTGCACATCCTCTACGGCAAAACGGAAAACGCGCGCCGCACGATCCCGATGACGCAGCGTGTGGCCGCGCAGCTCGACATGCGGCAAACAGACGCGACGTCCGAATGGGTGTTCCCCGCGCCGACCGCCACGGGCCACATTGAGAAGTCCACGCTGAAGAAGCAGCACAAGAAGGCGCTCGCCGCTTCGAAGGTTGAACTCTTCACGCTCTACACCTTCCGCCACACCTGCCTGACGCGCTGGGCCGCGTTCATGGACCCATACACTCTCGCCTATCTCGCCGGCCACAGCGACTTCTCAACAACGCGGCGCTACGTGCATCCACAGGCCGATACGATCAAGGCCGCCATCGAGAAAGCGAGGGGTGGGCATAGAATTGGGCATAGTGAAAGCGAAACGACCGAGAGCGTGAAGCCCTCGGCCGTGAAAAGTCCGAATAATTGCAACGGGATAAATGGTCGGGGCGAGAGGATTCGAACCTCCGGCCTCCTGGTCCCGAACCAG